>CALBCJ010000034.1 GCA_937926975.1 uncultured Propionibacteriaceae bacterium
GCAGGCGGCGGCGATCAAGCACGGAAGACCGGGGTTATAGCGAAGCGGCCGAGCCCGAGCGGAGCTCGGGCGGTCAAACACAGCACGGCCCGGCCCCTGGGCAGGGGCCGGGCCGTCCTGGCCGTACGGGCGGGTCAGCCGTGCCGCAGCGCCGCCTGGGCCGCCGCCAGGCGGGCGATCGGCACCCGGAACGGGGAGCAGGACACGTACGACAGACCAGCCCGCTGGAAGAAGTCGATCGACTCCGGGTCGCCGCCGTGCTCGCCGCAGACCCCGGTCTTGAGGTCTGGCTTCGTGCTGCGGCCCTTCTCGACGCCCATCGCGACCAGCTGGCCGACGCCGTCCTGGTCGAGGGACTCGAACGGGTTGCGGGTGATCACCTCACCGTCGACGTACGAGCTCAGGAAGCCGAGCTCGGCGTCGTCACGGCTGATCCCGATCCCGGTCTGGGTCAGGTCGTTGGTGCCGAAGCTGAAGAAGTCCGCCTGCTCGGCGATCTCGTTCGCGGTCAGGGCCGCGCGCGGGATCTCGATCATGGTGCCGACCGTGTAGTCCAGCCGCTTGCCGGCTGCCGCGAACTCGTCCTCGGCCGCCTTCACCACGATCTCGCGCTGGGTCTTGAGCTCCGACTCGTACGCGACCAGCGGGATCATGATCTCGACCTCGACCGTCTCGCCCTCCCGCTCCAGCACCGCCAGCGCGGCCCGGATGATGGCCCGGGTCTGCATCTCGGGAATCGACGGGTACAGCATCGCCAGCCGGCAGCCGCGGGTGCCGAGCATCGGGTTCTGCTCGTGCAGCCGCCGCACCTGGGCCAGGGTCTCCCGCTCGATCGCGAGCTTCTCGGCCGGGGCCTCGGTCAGCTCCAGCTTCTGGACCAGCAGCGACTGCTTGATCAGGTTCGGCAGGAACTCGTGCAGCGGCGGGTCGAGCAGCCGTACGGTGACCGGCAGGCCCTTCATGGCGCTGAAGATCTGCTCGAAGTCGGCCTGCTGCATCGGCAGGATCCTCGCCAGGGCCGCCGCCCGCTGCTCCTCGTTCTCGGCCAGGATCATCTCCCGGACCGCGGGGAGCCGGTCGGCCACCATGAACATGTGCTCGGTACGGGCCAGGCCGATGCCCTCAGCACCCAGCTCGCGGGCCTTCGAGGCGTCCTCGAAGTTCTCGGCGTTGGCCCGGACCCCGAGGGTCCGGATCTGGTCGGCCCAGGAGACGATCTGCTCGAAGTCCTCGTTCAGCGACGGCGGCACCAGCTCCAGGGCCCCGGAGAAGACCTCACCGGTGGAGCCGTTCAGGGTGACCGTGTCGCCCTTGCCGTACTGCTTGCCGCCGATGGTGACCGTCTCGGCCAAGGCGTCGATCTTGATCTCGGTGGCGCCGGCGACGCAGGTGATGCCCATGCCGCGGGCGACGACCGCCGCGTGGGAGGTCATGCCGCCGTGGGCGGTCAGCACGCCCTGGCTCACCATCACGCCGTGGATGTCGTCGGGGGTGGTCTCGTAGCGGACCAGGATCACCGACTCGCCCTTGCCGCCGCGCTCGGCGGCGTCGTTGGCGGAGAACGACAGCTGGCCCACCGCGGCGCCCGGGGAGGCGGGCAGCCCCTTGACGATCGGCCTGGCGGTGCTGTTCGGGTCGATCGCCGGGTGGAGCAGGGCGTCCAGGGCTCCCGGGTCGATCCGCAGCAGCGCCTCCTTCTGGGTGATCAGGCCCTCGGCGACCATGTCGACGGCGGTCTTCACCGCAGCGGCGGCGGTCCGCTTGCCGTTGCGGGTCTGCAGCATGTAGAGTTTGCGATCCTCGATCGTGAACTCCATGTCCTGCATGTCCTTGTTGTGCTGCTCCAGCTTCTGCATGGTGTCGAGCAGCTCGTGGAAGGCCTCGGGCAGGACCTCCTCCATCTCGCTCAGCGGGCGCGGGGTCCGGATCCCGGCCACCACGTCCTCGCCCTGGGCGTTGGTCAGGAACTCGCCGTACAGCTCCTTGGCGCCGGTGGAGGGGTTGCGGGAGAAGCAGACCCCGGTGGCGGAGGTCTCGCCGCGGTTGCCGAAGACCATCTGCTGCACGTTGACCGCGGTGCCCAGGTCGCGCGAGATCCCCTGCGACTTGCGGTACACCTCGGCGCGCGGGTTCAGCCACGACTTGAAGACCGCGTTCACGGCCCGCTTCAGCTGCTCGCGGGGGTCGGAGGTCCACTCGCCGCCCAGGGCCTCGTTGGCCAGGGTCTTGAAGGTCGCGGTGAGCTGCTTGAGGTCGTCGGCGGTGAGGTCGGTGTCGTTGGCGACGCCCTTGGCCTCCTTCATCGCGGTGAGGGCGTCCTCGAAGACGTGCGGCTCGATGCCCTCGACGACCTCGCCGTACATCTGGATAAAGCGGCGGTAGCAGTCGTACGCGAAGCGCTCGTTGCCGGACTCGGCGATCACCCCGGCGACCGACTCGTCGGAGATCCCCAGGTTCAAGATCGTGTCCATCATGCCGGGCATCGACATCACGGCGCCGGACCGGACCGACACCAGCAGCGGACGCTCGGCGTCGCCCAGCGTGCGCCCGGTCCGCTCCTCCAGCCGGGCCAGCCCGGCCGCCACCTGCTCGGCGAGACCCTCAGGCCAGGCGCCGTCGTTGTTCATGGCCGCCACGCAGGCCGCGGTGGTCACGGTGAAGGCATCGGGGACTGGCACCCCGATCTTGGCCATGTCAGCGAGCCCGGCCCCCTTGCCACCCAGCAGCGGCTTCATGGACATGTCGCCCTCGGACAGGTCGTAGACCCACTTGGTCTCGGTCATCTTCCTCCTCGTCGTCAGCTCCCCTGCCTGGGCCGGACCCAGCGGCACCCGCGTACGAGCGGCTGGGGCCGAGGACGCCGGAGGAGCTGCGCCGGCGCCACACGTGACCGGTGCCAGCCTAGTGCCCCGGTACGGCTGCTGCGGCACGCGCTCTCGGACCTGGCCAGGCCCGACCGACCAGGCCCGCGAATAAGTTCGTGCGAACAACATTCGAGATGCGCTGGCCCCTCAGCCCCCGTGCCCCTTAGGTTGCTGCCGGGAGCGCTGGCGTGTCCCGCCGCCAGCGGTCCCGCCGAGAGGAGGCGGCCATGGTGGCCAACGTGATAGTCACGGTCGAGCGCCAGTTCGACCATCCCCGTCCCCAGGTCTTCCAGGCCTGGACCGACCCGGCTCAGCTGGCCCAGTGGCGAGGCTCGCCCGGCTGGCACGTCGAGCTCGAGAGCGTGACCGGTGAGCTGCGCCTGGGGGGCCGGCACCACCACGTCAAGGTCCGTGACAACGACCCCAGTACCCGGGTCGGGACCGACGGTGTGTACACCGAGTACTTCGAGCCCGACGTCTTCGTGTCCCGGGAGAAGATCACCGGCGACCCCGGGATCGACCCCGACACCCCGCTCGAGCTGCGGGTCGAGTTCACCAAGTACGGCCGCGACGGGAAAGGGACCCTGGTCCGGATCATCCAGGGCCCGTACGAGCCGGGTGTGGCCGGCTGGCACGGCGAGGCCTGGGAGAAGGAGCTGACCCGGCTGGCCGAGTTCCTGGACCGGGAGGAGTCGCGATGAGCCACACCACGGTCATCCGGCAGAAGCCGCTGATGACGATGCGGCAGATTCTGCTGATGAACCTCGGGTTCTTCGGGATCCAGTACTCGTTCGGCATGCAGCAGACCGGGATCAACCCGATCTACACCTTTCTCGGCGCGTCCCACGACGAGCTGCCGGTGCTCAACCTGGCCGGTCCGATTACCGGGCTGGTGCTGCAGCCGATCATCGGGGCAATGTCGGACCGGACCTGGAGCCCGCGGCTCGGTGGCCGGCGGCGCCCGTACTTCATCATCGGCGCGGTCGGCTGCTCGGTCTGCCTGTTCCTGTTCCCCTGGGTGTCGGCGGTCTGGATGGCGGTCCTGCTGCTGTGGATGCTGGACGCCAGCAACAACACCGCCATGGAGCCGTACCGGGCCTTCATCGCCGACAAGCTGCCGCCCTCGCAGCTGGCCAAGGGCTTCCTCGCGCAGTCCTTCTTCACCGGCTTCGGCATCACCCTGGCCAACATCAGCCTGTACCTGTTCAAGCTGATCTGGCCGGAGTCCTCAGCGGCCATTCCGACCTGGGTCTTCGCGGCCTTCATGCTGGGCTCGGTGTGCTCGATCGTGACCGTGCTGATCTCGGTGCTGACCACCCCGGAGATCCCGCCCACGCCCGAGGAGCTCGCGAAGATGCGCGAGAAGACCGGCGGGCCCGGCGCGGCGCTGAAGGAGATCTGGGAGGCCATCGTCGAGATGCCGACCGAGCTGCGCAAGCTGGCTCTGGTCTACCTGTTCCAGTGGTACGCGATGAACGTCTACTGGCAGTACGTCTCACTCTCGGTGGCGACGTCGGCCTTCGGGACCGAGGACACCAACAGCTCGCTCTACCAGGACGCGGTGGCTCACACCGGCCTGATCAACGGCGCGTACAACGTGGTCACGTTCTGTGTCGCCTTCGGGCTGGTCTCGCTGGCAAAGAAGTGGGGCGCGAAGGTGGTCCACGTCGCCTGCCTGCTGGTTGCGGCGGTGGGCCTGGTGGCCTTTGCCAGCATCACCAACCCGTGGCTGCTGTTTGTGCCGATCATCGGGCTGGGCATTGCCTGGGCCTCGATCACGGGTGTCCCGTACATCATGGCGGTGCGCATGATCCCGTCCACCCGGTGCGGCGTGTACATGGGGATCATCAACATGATGATCGTGATCCCGATGCTGCTCCAGACCCTGACCTTCGGGGCGGTCTACAAGTACCTGCTCGGTGACAACCCGAACCACGCGATCCGCTTTGCCGGGGTCTTCCTGGCGCTGGCGGCCGCAGCGATGCTGTGGATCAAGGAGCCGCCGATCGTGCGCGACGTCGACGACGTCAACGAGATCCCAAGCGCGGCCTGAGGCCGATGTCACCGGGCCGGCGTGGACCTCTCCCGCCGGCCCGGTGGCCTGTATCACGACATCAGGCCTGGTCAGGCGCTGGGCTGGCGGGCGGCCCACTCGGCCAGCTCGACCCGCGGGCCGGTGAAGAAGGGGACCTCCTCGCGGACGTGGTGGCGGGCCTCGGCGCTGCGCTGGTGGCGCATCGCGTCGGTCAGCCGGTGCAGCTCGTCGGCCTCGAAGGCCAGCAGCCACTCGTAGTCGTTGAGGGCGAAGGCGGAGGTCGTGGAGCCGGGGACGTCGGGGTACTCGCGCCCGCTCCTGCCGTGGTCGGCCAGCAGCTGGCGGCGGCGCTCCGGGTCCATCGTGTACCAGTCGTAGCTGCGTACGAACGGGTAGACGCAGACCCAGGGCCGCGGGGCGACGCCAGAGAAGCAGGCCGGGGTGTGGGCCTGGTTGAACTCGGCCGGGCGGTGGACCCCGACGCAGGACCAGACCGGGTCCAGCGAGGCACCCAGGGCGCTGGCCCGCAGCGCGTGGTACGCGGCCTGCAGCGGCTCCGGCTCGTCGGCCAGGTTCCACACCATCAGGTCGGCGTCGGCGCGGAAGCCGCCGATGTCGTACCAGCCCCGGGTGGTCACCCCGCAGGCCAGGACTGCCTCCTCGGCGGCAGCGACGTCGTCGGTGCTGACCGGCGCCACGGTCTGGAAGACCGAGTACATGAGGTAGCGCGGGACGGCGTTGACCTCCTCGGCCGGGACCAGCCGGTCGCGCGGGTCAGTGGGCACCGGGTGCGGGTGGGACATGGGACTCCTTCCGGGTTGGGATCTGGCAGCAGCCGGCCGTCGAGGCCAGGCAGGGGTGCTGGGGCCGCGAGATCTCGCCGCGGGTCACGGCTGCCTGCTCGACCAGCAGGTCGGCCAGGGCCGCCACGAAGGCCGGGTGGGTCCCGGCGGTGGCGGCCCGGACGTAGGCCAGGCCGGCCGCCTCGGCGCTCTGCCGGGCCTGGGTGTCGAGGTCGTACGCGACCTCCATGTGGTCACTAATGAAGCCGATCGGGGCGGCCACCACCCCGGCCACCCCGGTCAGGGTGGTGATCCGGTCGTTGATGTCGGGCTCCAGCCACGGCACCCTGGGCGGGCCGGAGCGCGAGCAGTAGCACAGCTCCCAGTCCAGCGGCTCCCCCAGCCGCTCACCGGCCCGCCGGGCGACCTCGGCCGCCACCTCGAGGTGCTGGGCCTGGTAGCGGTTCTCGGGTGCCCCGTCACCGGACAGCTCGTCCATCGCGACCGGGATCGAGTGGGTGACGAAGAGCACCCGTACGGGCTGGTCGCCGACCTGCTGGCGCAGGCTGGTGACGGCCTCCACCAGGGCGTCGGTGCTGGCGACCCGGAAGCCGTCGCGGTCCGCGTACGGGCCGACCTTGTCCACCCGGGACCCGGGCACCTGCTGCTGGGCCCGGTCAAGGTCCTCCTGGTACTGCCGGCAGCCGGAGTAGCTGGGGTACGCGGAGGTGGCGACGGCCAGCACCGTCTCGTGCCCCTGGTCGCGCAGCGCGACGAGGGTCTCGGCCAGGTACGGGGTCCAGTTCCGGTTTCCGACCACGACCGGGCGGGGGCAGCCGCGGGCAGCCAGCTCGGCGGCCAGGGCCTCGCGCAGGGCCTCGTTCTGCTCGTTGATCGGCGACCTCCCGCCGAAGAGCCGGTAGTGCTGGGAGACCTCGACCAGCCGCTCGTCGGGGACCTGCCGGCCGGCGGTGGCGTTGCGCATGAACGGCAGGACGTCCTCGGGGGCCCGCGGCCCGCCGTAGGAGCAGATCACGACCGCCTGGTACGGGGCGAGCAGGTCAACCATCAGCGCTCCACGGCCTGCGGGCTCAGGTCGTCCAGGCTGAGCCCGGTGACTGGGCAGCGCCGCTCGTGCCGGTCCTGGCCGGGGCTGGCCACCCCGTACAGCTCCTGCAGCGCGGCCAGGTAGTCCTCGGCCCGCCCGGCCACCACCGCGTCGCGGGCCCGTACCGACGGGGTGTGGAGGAACCGGTTCGCCAGGCGCCGCAGCGCCCGGGCACAGTCGTCGCCGGTCAGCGGGCGGCCCTGCGGCAGCCGGGCAACCTCCTCCTCGACCAGGCCCATCACCGCTTGCCGCAGCGCAGCCACCGCCGGGTCCACGGTCCGGGAGGCGAGCCGGGCGGAGGCCTCCGCGATGCCTTCGCGGACCAGCCGCTCGGCGTCGGCGGTGTCATGCGCCCACAGCGGCGAGACCGCCGCCCGGACCGCTGCCAGGTCCAGCAGGGTGACCCCGGGCAGGTCGGCCACTGCCGGGTCGATGTCGGGGCGCAGGGCGAGGTCCAGCAGCACCCGGACCGGGGTCTGGGCGAGGTGCTCGGGGTGGATCACCGGCTGCTGGGAGCCGCGGCAGGCGACCACCAGGGTGCTCTGGCGCAGTCCCTCGACGAGGTCTGTGGCCAGCGGCATCCGGTGCCGCTCGGCGAAGTCCTCGCCCTTGCCGGAGACGGAGTGGACCTGGATCTGAGTGACGCCGCGGGACCGCAGGGCGGCCACGACGGCGCCGGCGAAGGAGCCGGTCCCCACCAGCAGCACCCGCTGGCCGGGCCAGTCGGTGATGCCGGTCTGGTCCAGCCCGACCGTGGCCACGGAGCGGCCGGAGTCCTGCAGCGAAGTCTGGGCGCCGATCCGGCGGGCGGTCCGCAGCGCGGCGCTGACGACCTGGATCAGCAGCCCGCTGGCCCGTCCAGCGTCGGTGGCCGCCTGCAGCGCCCGGCGCAGCTGCCCGGCCACCTCACGCTCGCCGACCACCATCGACGACAGCCCCGAGGCGACCCGGAACAGGTGCTCCAGCGCCGCCCCGTCCTGGTGCACGGTCCACTGCGGCTGGGCGGCCAGCCGCCGGGCCAGCCGCAGCCGCAGGTGCGACTCGGGGACCTCGGGGGCGTCGACCAGCAGCTCCACCCGGTTGCAGGTGACGAGGCTGATCACCCCCTCGACTCCGGGGACAACCTCAAGGCATGCGGACAAAGTGTCCGCATGCTGTGATATCCGTTGCACCTCAGGCAGTCCCTGACGATCATGCTCGACGGAGAGGATCACAAGACTCACGATGGGCCAAGTGAACCAGATCTCCCCCGATGAGACAGGATGACGCCCATGATGCAGAGCCACCCACTCCTGCTGGAGGCCCTGTCTGGCAGCCGACCAGACCGGCTCCCGGTCTGGTTTATGCGCCAGGCGGGCCGCTCGCTGCCCGAGTACCGCGAGGCCCGGAAGGGCGTGGCGATGCTCGACGCCTGCCTGACCCCGCAGCTGGCGGCCGAGATCACCTGCCAGCCGGTGCGCCGGCACGGGGTCGACGCCGCCATCTTCTTCTCCGACATCATGGTGCCGCTGGCACTGGCCGGGGTGGCGGTGACGGTCGAGGCGGGTGTCGGCCCGGTGATCGCCGAGCCGGTACGGACGGCCGCTGACGTGGAGCGGCTGACGGCTCACCGGATCAGCGACGGGTCGGCGGTCGTCGAGGGGGTCCGGCTGGCCGTGGCCGAGCTCGGCGAGAGCGTCCCGCTGATCGGTTTTGCCGGGGCCCCGTTCACCCTGGCCGCGTACCTGGTCGAGGGCCGCGGCTCGCGTGACCACCTGGCCGCCCGGGCCCTGATGCTGGCCGACCCGCAGTCCTGGGACCGGCTGCTGAGCTGGTGCGCTGAGCTGTCGGCACAGTTCTGGCAGCTGCAGGTTGACGGTGGCGCCCGCGCCGTCCAGCTCTTCGACTCCTGGGCCGGGTCGCTGACCCTGGCCGACTACCGCGCGTACGTCGCGCCGTACTCGCGCCGGGTGCTGGCCTCGACCGGGGTCCCCCGGATTCACTTCGGGGTCGGCACCGGGCACCTGCTGGAGGAGCTGGCTGCGGGCTGTGAGGCGGTCGGCGTCGACTACCGGGTGCCGCTGGACGAGGCGGCCCGGCGGCTGCCGGGAGCCGTCCTGCAGGGCAACCTCGACCCGGCCCGGCTGGCGGCCGGGTGGGAGCCGCTGGAGGCTCACGCCCGAGACGTGGTCGACCGCGGCCGGGCCGCACCAGCGCACGTGGTCAACCTGGGCCACGGCGTTCCCCCCACCACCGACCCGCAGGTGCTGACCGACCTGGTCGCCCTGCTCCACGAGCTGTGAGCGCCGTCGTTGTCGGCGCCGGCGTCGCCGGGCTGGCTGCCGCGTACCGGCTGGCCTGCGCCGGCGAGCAGGTGACCGTGCTGGAGGCCTCGGACCGGGTCGGTGGGATGGTGCGGCCGGTCGAGCTGGCCGGGCGCCGGGTCGATGCCGGGGCGGAGGCCTTCGCCCGGCGCCGCCAGGTGGTCGACGAGCTCTGCGCCGAGCTGGGGCTCGAGGTCGAGGCCCCGGCTCACCGTCCTCGGATCCGCTGGTCGCTGGACCGCTCCTGGACGGCTGCGGACGGTGTCCTGGGGGTCCCGGGCAGCCCGGACGACCGGTCGCTGTGGGAGGCGCTGCCCGACCACGACCTGGTCGTGGCCCGGGTTGAGCCGTACCTGCCGCCGGCCCTGGGAGCGGATGCGACGACCCTGGCCGAGCTGGTCGACACCCGGCTCGGGCGAGGTGTCACGCAGCGGCTGGTGGCGCCGGTCACCCGCTGCGCGCTCGGGCGGGAGCCGGACCAGGTGCTGCTCCACGAGATGGCGCCGGCCCTGGTCGGGCCGGGGTCGCTGTACGCCAAGGTGGCGGCTGCCCGGGGTGGGCGCTCCAGCGTCGCGCGGCCGGCCGGCGGGCTGTTCCGGCTGGTGGAGGCGCTGGCTGACCGGGTCAGCGAGCACGGCGGCAGCATCCGGCTGAACCAGGCGGTGACCGGGCTGCAGCGCGCGGGCGAGGGCTGGCAGGTCGAGGCTGGCGAGCCGGTCGTGGCCGACCGAGTGGTGCTGGCCTGCCCTGGCAGCCCGGCCTCCGAGCTGCTGGGCCAGGTGGGGGTGGAGGTGTCCCCCACGTCTCGGCCCGGGTCGGTGAGCGTGCTGCTGGCGGTCGAGGCGACGGCTCTGGGCCAGGTCCCGCTCTGCTCGGGAGTCCTGATGGGACGCCCCGTCCCGGGGCTGAGGGCCCGGGCGCTGACCTGGTACACGGCGAAGTGGCCGGCCGGTGACGACCCGGTCGCGGTGCTGCGGGTGAGCTACCCGCCCGGCACCGAGCCGACCCCGGACCTGGCGCTGGCGGACGCCGGCGTGATGCTGGGCTGCGAGCTGGAGGAGGCGCTGGACGCGGTGGTGACGCTCTGGCCGAAGAGCCCGGTCGCCCTGGCGCCGCAGGCCCAGTCCGAGCTGCTGGCGGCGCTGCCGCCGGGGCTGCACGTGGCTGGCGCCTGGGCCTTCGGCAACGGGGTCGAGGCCGCGGTGGGCTCCGGGCTAGCGGCTGCCTCGTGAGGCTTGGCAGTCGCGGCTCGACCCTGGCGATGACCCAGTCGACCGGGGTGGCCGAGCGGCTGCGGGCCCTGGGCCACGAGGTCGAGGTTGTGCCGGTCCGCACCCGGGGTGACCGGGAGCGGGGCTCGCTGACGGCGCTGCCGGGGCTCGGGGTCTTCGCTGCGGAGCTGCGTACGGCCTTGCTGCGCGGCGAGGTGGACCTGGCGGTGCACTCTTTCAAGGACCTGCCGACGCAGCCGGTGCCCGGGCTGGTGGTGGCCGCGGTCCCGGCCCGGGAGTCACCCCGCGACGCGCTCTGTGCCCGCGACGGGCTGGACCTGGCCGGGCTGCCGGCCGGGGCCCGGGTCGGGACCGGGTCTCCGCGTCGGGTGGCTCAGCTGCGAGCCGTACGCCCCGACCTGAGGTACGTGGACCTGCGCGGCAACATCGACACCCGGCTGTCTCGGGTCGGCACCGACCTGGACGCGGTGGTGCTGGCGGCGGCCGGGCTGCACCGGCTCGGGCTGGCGGCCCGGATCACCGAGGAGCTGGAGATCCTGCCGGCACCAGGGCAGGGAGCACTGGCGGTGGAGTGCCGCGCCGACGACGAGACGACGCTGGCGGCCCTGGCCGCGCTGGACGACCCGGGCACCCGGCTGCAGGTGAGCGAGGAGCGGGTAGTGCTGGCCGGGCTGGGCGGTGGCTGCGCCGCCCCGATCAGTGCCCTGGGCGGGGACGGTCGGCTGGTGGCGGCGGTCCATGCCACCGACGGCGGCCGCCAGGTCCGTACCGAGGTGCCGCTCGAGCCCGGCGCTGGGCAGCGGGCAGCGGCCGAGCTGCTGGCTCGCGGCGCCTGTGACGTGACCGACCTCGGGGCCTCACGGCCCTCCCGGCTGGCCGAGCTGCATGACGCCAGCGCCTTGTGGCCGGCGGCGGCACGGGCTGCGGTCTTCCTCCCCCGCGAGCCGGGAGCCCTGTCCAAGGCCTTGTCACAGCAGGGTCTGGAGGTCACCTGCGTGCCGGTGCAGACGCGGGTGGTGATGCCAGTGGCGGCGCTGGGCGAGGCCGACTGGTCGGTGGTGACCTCCGCCCGTACGGTCGAGACCCTGACCGAGCTGGGGCTGCGGCTGCCCGGCCGGGTCGCCGCGGTCGGAAGCGCTACGGCGGCCGCGCTGCGCCGGGCCGGCTACCAGGTCGACTTCGTCCCGGCGCAGGCCAGCGGGGCCGGGATCGTCCGGGACTTCCCGCCCGGTCGGGGCCGGGTGCTGGTCCCCGGGTCGGCGCTGTCGAAGCCGGACCTGCCTGACGGGCTGCGCGGGCTCGGGTACGAGGTCGAGGTGCTGCCCGTGTACACCATGGAGCCGGTCGACGCGCTGCCGCAGGGCCTGGTCGAGTCCTGGCAGTCGGGGGCGTTCGGCGTGGTGGTGGTGACCTCCGGCTCGGTGGCCCGGGTCGTGGACCGGCTGCTCGGCTGGTCGGTCGGCACCCGGGTGCTGGCGATCGGGCAGCCGACCGCCGCCGTCCTCAGCGAGCTCGGTGTGGCCTCCAGCGTCGCCGCGGCCCCGGACGCCCCGACGGTGGCCCAGGCCGCGGCCGACCTGGTCCGCGAGGGCAACGCATGACCAGGACCGGTCCGCCCGGTGGGTCTCGCCGTACGGCCGGCACCGCGACCGCGGACGGCGCTAGCCCTGGGTCGAGAATGGTCCAGCGGCTCCGTACTCACGAAGGACAGGCATGATCGAGCGACCCGCGCCAGCGACTGGCGCCTCCTGAGCACCACCCCACACAACCCACCAGCCCGCCTCACCAAGAAGACACCCATGACCGAGCGACCCCGACGACTACGCACCACCACCGCCATCCGACGCCTCGTCCGCGAGACCGTCCCCCGCCCCTCCCAGCTCGTCCTGCCCGCCTTCGTCAGCACCACGGGCGCCGACATCACCTCCATGCCAGGCGTCCGACGCCACACCCTGCCCCAGATCGCCGACCTCGCCCGTACGGCCCGCGACGCCGGAATCGGCGGGTTGATGCTCTTCGGGGTCCCCGAGGACTCGGAGAAGGATGCCCGAGGCAGCGCCGCGTGGGACCCGGACGGCATCACCCAGCGGGGCATCGCCGCTTGCCGCGAAGCTGTCGGGGATGACCTGGTGATCATGGCCGATGTCTGCCTGGACGAGTTCACCAGCCACGGGCACTGCGGGGTCCTTGACGCTGACGGGCGGGTCCTCAATGACGAGACCTGCGAGCTGTACGCCCAGCAGGCGGTCGCCCAGGCCCGGGCTGGGGCGCACGTCGTGGCCCCCTCGGGGATGATGGACGGCCAGGTCGCCCGGATCCGCGAGAGCCTCGACCAGGCCGGCTTCACCGACGTGGCGGTCCTCGCGTACGCGGCGAAGTACGCCTCCGCCTTCTTCGGCCCGTTCCGGGAGGCGGTCGGCTCGTCGCTGCAGGGTGACCGGCGTACGTACCAGCAGGACCCGGCGAACCGGCGGGAGGGGCTGCGGGAGGCCCGGCTCGACCTGGCCGAGGGCGCCGACATGGTGATGGTGAAGCCCGCTAGCCACTACCTCGACGTGCTGGCCGACGTGGCCCGGGTCTCGCCGGTGCCGGTCGCCGCCTACCAGGTGTCGGGTGAGTACGCGATGATCGAGGCGGCCGCGGCCAACGGCTGGATCGACCGGCGGGCCGCGGTCGAGGAGTCGGTGACCAGCATCGTCCGGGCTGGGGCCGGCATCGTGCTGACGTACTGGGCGCTGGAGGTGGCGGGATGGCTGAGCTGAACCAGGACTGGATGGCCCGGGCCTGCGCACTGATCCCGGGCGGGGTCAGCTCCCCGGTCCGGGCGTACGGGTCGGTCGGCGGCACGCCCCGCTTCATCACGGAGGCCTCTGGCTGCTGGGTGACCGACGTCGAGGGCCGCCGCTACGTTGACCTGGTCTGCTCCTGGGGCCCGGCGCTGCTCGGGCACGCCCACCCGGAGGTGGTGGCCCGGGTCCAGGCGGCCGCGGCCCGTGGGCTGAGCTTCGGCGCCCCGACCGGGGCCGAGGTGGAGCTGGCGGAGCGGATCCGGGCCCGGGTCCCGGTCGCCGAGCGCGTACGGCTGGTCTCCACCGGCACTGAGGCCACGATGACCGCGGTCCGGCTGGCCCGCGGCGCCACCGGGCGGGAGCTGGTGGTCAAGTTCGCCGGCCACTACCACGGGCACTGCGACGCGCTGCTGGCCGCGGCCGGGTCGGGGGTCGCCACCCAGGGCCTGCCAGGCAGTGCCGGGGTCACCCGGGCCGCCGCCGCCGACACGGTCGTCCTGCCGTACAACGATGTCGCCGCGCTGCGGGAGACCTTCGCCCGGCTGGGTGACCAGGTGGCGGCGGTGATCACCGAGGCCGCCGCGGCGAACATGGGGGTGGTCGCCCCGGAGCCCGGCTTCAACGCCGAGCTGCGCCGGCTCACCAGCGCGTCCGGGGCGCTGCTGGTCCTGGACGAGGTGCTGACCGGCTTCCGGGTCTCCCCGGCCGGCTGGTGGGGGCTGGAGGCCGGGGTGGACGAGCCGGCCTGGGCCCCGGACCTGCTCACCTTCGGCAAGGTGGTCGGCGGCGGGATGCCGCTGGCGGCGGTGGCCGGGCGGCGTGAGGTGATGGACCTGCTGGCCCCGCTCGGGCCGGTGTACCAGGCCGGGACCCTGTCGGGGAACCCGTTGGCGACCGCCGCCGGGACCGCCACCTTGGACCTGGCCGACGCAGCCGTGTACGAGGCGGTCGACCGCCGCAGCGCCGAGCTGCAGGCCATGGTCACCCAGGCCCTCTCCCAGGCCGGGGTGCCGCACGTGGTGCAGACCGCCGGGAACCTGTTCTCGGTCTTCTTCCGCGAGGACCCGGTCACCTGCTACGCCGACGCCCAGGCCCAGGACACCGGGGCCTTCCGGCGGTTCTTCCACGCCATGCTGGAGCGGCAGGTGGCGCTGCCGCCGTCGGCCTTCGAGGCCTGGTTCCTCTCCGCCGCCCACGACGACCAGGCGATGGAGGTGATCGCCGAGGCGCTGCCGGCCGCCGCACGGGCCGCTGCCTCGTGAGCCTGGCGACCCGGCCAGACCGGCCGGATTGACTCGCCTTTGGGTGCGGCGAGGTGCACCGGGGCGCTGCGCGCCGTACGTTGTGCGCAGGCGCCGGCACCGGCGCACGCTTCACTAGGGGAGGACGGATGGGCCTGAGGATCCCGCGAGACCTCGCGGCCTGGCGGTCGTGGGAGCGCCGGCGGCAGCTGGCCCGGTCGGTGGTGCGGCGGCTCTCCCGCTCGGGACCGCCCCAGGTCTGGGTTGCCCGCAGCCGGCCCGACCCGCGGGTGGCGGTGCTGCTGGAGCAGCGGACCGGCCCGGTCCGCGCCGCGCTGGTCGACCCTCTGCACCAGCTGCCCGACGCCGGAGTGCTGGTGGTGGCCCCGTTCGACCTGACCGGTACCGTCCCGCCGACCTGGCAGGTGACCCAGCAGGCCGACATTCACCTGGGCCGCGACTTCCTGGCCGGCCGGGTGGTCATGGCCACCAGCCACGCCACCGACCTGGCCCAGGCCGTGTACCAGCAGGCGCTGGCCCGCGGCGTCCACTACTGGGTGGTCCAGGCCCGGGTCCTCAACCCGTACGCGCCGCCGCTGCCGGAAGGGGGCCGGCTGCTCGCCTGGAGCGACGCCGACGCCGAGTTCTGGGCCAGCGGCCGGACCGACGTCCAGACCACCGTGGTCGGCTCGCAGCTGCTGTGGCTGGCGCAGCGGCAGCGGGTGGGGTACCTGCCGGAGGGGCACCGGCCGGTGTTCCTTGGGCAGACCCCGGCCTCGGGGCTGTCTCGGGCCGGGCTGCTCCGGGCCGCGGTCACCTTCTGCCACAAGACTCACGGCACGTACCGGCCCCACCCGGAGGCGACCGACCACCTCTCCGGTCTGGAGCAGGCCACTTTCGACGGGCTCGGGATTGACGTCGACCGGACGGGGGCGCTGCTGGAGCAGGTCGCCCGGCCGGTCGTGTCGGCCTGCTCCACCGGTCTGCTGGAGGCCGCTGCCCGCGGCCTGCCGGCCTACGTCTGGTACCCGCGGCCGCCGGGCTGGCTGCAGGACCTGTGGCGCCGCTACCGCCTGCACCCCTGGGGGGCCGAGCCGAGCCCGACCCCGGTCCTGCCCGCCGCCCAGCCTGCCCATACCGTGGCCCGGCTGGTCCGCGAGGTTCTCTGACCCGGTCTGAGAGGCTGCGGCGGTCTCGCGGTGCCCATCACCCCGCGCAGCGCGGTGGCCGGGTCGGGCAGTGTCAGGGCACCAGCAGGCCCGCTAGCAGCAGCAGTGACATCACGATCTCGAGGCTGCCGACAGCCGGCGGCCGTACGGGGCGACGCAGCGCGACCTGCGGCACCACCGCGGCCCGGGCCAGGGCCAGGGCGAAGAAGCCGGCCAGGAGCGGCAGCCGCAGCGGCAGGTCGAGCCTGGAGCCGGCCGCGAAGGCCACCGCCAGGGCCGCGTGGTAGCCCACCGAGGCCCACCACCAGCCGCGGCGGCCGCGCTCGCGGATGATCGTCTTGACGTAGAGCACGGTGCCGAAGAAGTAGCCGAAGCAGGCGGCGGTGGCGAGCGGGGCGGCCGGCACCTCCAGCAGGTGGGCCGGGTTCGGCGCCGCCAGCAGCGCCAGCAGCAGGCAGCCGGCGCCGACCGTGGTCGCGCCGCTGAGCACGCTGCGCTCGCGGTGCCGCCGGACCAGGAGCAGCCCTCCGGCCGCCAGTACCGCGAACGCCGGGACCCAGGCGAGCAGGGCCAGCCCGGCGGCCGCCACCGACGCCAGCCCGAGCACCACCGTCACTGCCAGGTACACCAGGGCCGCGGTCTGGAACGGGGCCCGCCGGGCCGGGGGTGCTTTCACCCACAGGCCGGCGGCGTTGAAGCACAGGTACGCGGCGACCGCGGCCAGCCCGAGGCTGACCGACGCGGCCACCCCCGTGGTTCCGGCCCGGACCCCAAGCACCGCGCCGACAGTGCTGGGCACGATCAGCATCGCCCAGGCCCCGTGCTGCCTCGGGACCCAGGCTGCGTTCGAGCGGTGCCGGCGCCGCCGGCCAGCAGGGGCCTGTGCCACGCCCGCATGCTAACGCTGCCCGCACACATCTCTGCATGACCTCGCAGGTCCCGCAGGCTCCTGGTGCCCGGCGCGGCTCGGCAGGCCGCCAGCTGCACCGGCCGGTCACCGCAGGCTCACGGTGGCCGCTTCCGGGCCACTCCCATCGAGTCCCTCCCCGGGCGAGCGCCGAGCGCCGCTGATCGATAGCCTTGCCCACACGAGGCACTCGAGCTGAAGGGCGATTCATGACGCGGATCTTGAACGAGTCGTACCGCCAGAAGGTCATGTCGGCGCAGGAGGCGGCGGCACTGATCAAGAACGGTGACACGATCGGTTTCTCTGGGTTCACCGGGGCGGGCTACCCGAAGGACTTCCCCCTGGCGCTGGCGGAGCGGGCCAAGCAGCTGCACCAGGCTGGCGAGGAGTTCCGGGTCAACGTCTACACCGGTGCGTCGACGGCGCCCGAGCTGGACGGTGCCCTGGCCGAGGCCGGGGCGGTCGGCTACCGGATGCCGTACCAGTCGGACCCGGAGACCCGGCGCCGGATCAACTCCGGCGACATCGACTACACCGACATCCACCTGTCCCACTCGGCGCTGCAGCTGCGGCAGGGCTTCCTGGGCAGTCTCGACTACGCGGTGGTCGAGGTCGCGGCGATCAAGGAGGACGGCTCCGCGGTGCCGTCGTCGTCGGTCGGCAACAACGCCGTCTACCTGGAGCGGGCCGAGAAGGTCATCCTGGAGGTCAACTCGTGGCAGTCGCTCGACCTTGAGGGCATGCACGACGTGTACCGCAACGTGCAGCTGCCCCCGCACCGGCTACCGCTGCCGCTGACCGGCGCGGGCGACCGGATCGGCGAGCCGACGTACCACATCGACCCGGCCAAGGTCGTGGCCGTGGTGGAGTGCGAGCGCCCCGACCGCAATACCCCGTTCAAGGCCCCCGACGCGATCTCCGAGGCGATCGCCGGGTACTACATCGACTTCCTGTCGGCCGAGGTGAAGCGTGGCACCCTGCCGGCGAGCCTGCTGCCGCTGCAGTCCGGTGTCGGCAACGTCGCCAACGCGGTGCTGGCAGGGCTGAAGGACGGCCCGTTCAACGATCTGGTCTCGTTCACTGAGGTGATTCAGGACGGGATGGTCGACCTGATCGACGCCGGCAAGATGTCGGTGGCCTCGGCGACCGCGTTCTCGCTGTCGCCGGAGTACGCGGCCAAGATGAACGACAACGCCGCCTCGTACCGCAAGAGCATCGTGCTGCGTCAGCAGGAGGTCTCGAACCACCCCGAGCTGATTCGCCGGCTCGGCGTGCTGGCCTGCAACGGCATGATCGAGGCCGACATCTACGGCAACGTGAACTCGACCCACATCATGGGCTCGAAGATGCAGAACGGCATCGGCGGCTCGGGCGACTTCGCGCGCAACGCGTACATCTCGGCGTTCGTCACCCCGTCAGTGGCCAAGGGCGGGGCGATCTCGGCGATCGTGCCGATGGTCTCTCACGTCGACCACACCGAGCACGACGTGGCCGTGATCATCACCGAGCAGGGCCTGGCCGACCTGCGCGGCGTGGCTCCGCGCAAGCGGGCCCGGCTGGTGATCGAGAAGTGCGCCCACCCGGACTACCGTCCGCTGCTGCTGGACTACCTGGAGCGGGCGGAGAAGTCCGGCAACGGGCTGCACACCCCGCACCTGCTGAACGAGGCCCACGCCTTCCACATCCGGTTCCTGGAGTCGGGCACGATGAAGCCCTGACTCGTCCGGGCCGGTAGCCTAGGGTGCCGGACCGAGAGGAGTGGGATGAGTGCGCCTGGTGATGACCGTACGGCTGCTCGTCCCACCCCGACCGGTCCGGCACCTGCCGCCTCCGGTGACCAGCCGGGCGCTGGCGCCAGGGCGGTGCCGGGCGACGCGGCGCTGACCGAGTCGGCCCAGACCCGTCCTGAGGCCGTGGCGAAGACCCGGGCCGAGACCCAGTCCGAGGGGGTCGTGGCTGACACCGCCGGACCGCTGGTGGGGCCTGCGGACGGCGGGATCGCGACCCTGCCTCCGATCAAGCCGGTCGTGGCTGGCGGGTACCCGGTGTCGATGCGGACCGGCGAGCCGCGGCGGCCCGGGCTGCTGGTAGCGGCGGTGGCGCTGCTGCTGCTCGGCTCGGTGGTGTCCGCGGCCGGGCTGCTCCTGGTGCTCTGGGACGCGGCCACGGTGGTCCACTACCACGAGGCGGCGCGGCTGCTCACCTGGACCAGGCCGGACCCGGTCTCAAAGCTGACAACGGTGCTGGTGCTGACCATCGGGCTGGTCGGGGTGCTCACGGTGGGTGCCCCGGCGGCCGCCGCGTACAACGCCTGGAACGGTGACCGCCGTACCCGCTGGCTGGGGCTGGCGGCGGTCGGGCTGTCGCTGCTGTCGGTTCTGCTCAACACGACTGCGCTGCTGGCCCTGGCGCCGGTCGTGGCCGGGGCGGTTCTGCTGTGGCTGCCTCCGGTGAGCGCCTATGTCACGGCCTGGTCGACCCTGCGCCAGGACGGGCCGGCTCCGGTGCCCCAGTGGGCCACCAACGTCGTGTACGGGCCACTGCCCCGCTACCGCTGAGCCTGGTTCCCCCCGGCCGCTGGCACCGGCCAGTACGGTAGGGCTATGCCGTCTGTCGCTGACCAGCTGTGGAAGTCGCTGGGCCGAGTCGCTGACGATGTGGTCCGGACTGCGACCCGCCAGGCCACGTCCGCGGTCCGCCGGGCCTCTGGCGGGCGCCGCCAGCCGTCGGACGACCGGCACGCTCCGAAGCTGTCGAGCCGCTACCCGGGTGACTTCCGTGGCCGCCCGTCGATCCGGTACTCGCCGCACACCGGCAAGCTGCCCGACCCGGGCGAGGTGGTCTGGGCCTGGGTCCCGTACGAGAAGAACCACCGCCAGGGCAAGGAGTGCCCAGTGCTGCTGATCGGGCGGGACGGGGACTGGCTGCTGGGCTGCCCGCTGTCGAGCGTCAGCCACGACCTGGACGCCGAGCAGGAGCGGGCCGAGGGGCGGCACTGGGTCGCTATCGGCACCGGCGCCTGGGACTCCCGGCGGCGCCGCTGGCAGGTGCGGGTGGACCGGGTGGTCCGGGTCCACCCCGACGACGTCCGGGGCCGGGCCGAGAAGCTCGACAAGGAGCGCTTCGACAAGGTCGCCGCGGCTGTCAGACGGCACACGTAGCCTGAGGGCATGGCTGAGTTTCAGATCACGCTCGACGCCGCCGACCCGCTGCGGCTCGGCGAGTTCTGGTGCGCGGTGCTGGGCTACCAGCGTGAGGCACCGCCGGACTACCCGACCTGGGAGGAGCAGCTGGTCGCCTGGGGTGTCCCGGAGGCCCTGTGGAGCTCCCGCAACGCGATCGTCGACCCCGCAGGAGTACGGCCGCGGATCTTCCTGCAGCAGGTCAGCGAGCCCAAGGCCGGCAAGAACCGGCTGCACCTCGACGTGAGGGCCGCGCCCGGGCTGCGCGGTGACGAGCGGATGGCGGCGCTAGAGGCCGAGTGCACCCGTCTGACCGGGCTCGGAGCGAGCCGGGTCGAGCGCTACGAGCCAGCCCCTGACAACGGCTTTGCCGGCTGGATCGTGATGCGCGACCCGGAGGGCAACGAGTTCTGCCTCGACTGAGGCGCGGGCCTGCCTTGAGCCGGTTTCCTCGCGGCCCGGCCGCAGTGTGGCAAGGTGGACCCCACCGACCCAAGGAGGTCCTCGTGCCCCGGTTGCGTACGACTCTGTCCCGCAAGCTGGAAGACCTGATCATGGACGGTCAGGTCGGCCCCGCGATCGCGATCCTGGAGCGCTGCCAGGCTCCCGGAGCCGGGACTACCACCGGACCTCGGCCCTGCACATCACTCCCTGCCCGGACGAGCTGGTGCGCTGGCTGGTGGAGCGGGGCGAGGACATCAACGCGGAGGACGCCTTCGGACGCCGCCCGCTGCACACCAGGGTCTGGCAGCCTGATCAGATCCCGCTGCTGCTGGAGCTGGGTGCCGCTGTCAACGCCACCTGCCACAAGAGCGAGACCCCGCTGCACACGGCGGTGGCCTATCACCGTGAGCAGGCGACCGACGCGCTGCTGGCCGGGGGCGCCGACCCCACCCTGCTGTCGACCGACTTAGACCAGAAGTTCAGCCTGATCACCCATGCCATCTGGCGCTGCCGCTGGCACGAGCTGCACGACGCCCTACCGTGGGTGGAGCGGTGCTGGGAGCTCGGGGCACGGCCGACGGGCACGGAGACCGAGGTGCTGGAGCGGATCCAGCACCGCCGGGCGCTGGAGAGCAAGGGCCAGCCCGACACCGATGTCGCGCGCCGCAGGGGCGCGGAGTACGAGGCGGCGGTCGAGGAGCTGGTGAGCCGCTACGGCATCACCCGGCCCGCGTGACTCCGGTGTCCCTGGCTGCGGGGGTACGTAGGCTCTGACGTCTGAGCAGGGGCGGGGCTCTAGACCTACCAGGGCAAGTGGAGCGGGCGGGCAGGCCCCTCACGCTACCGGTTGTACGCCGGCATGCTCCCCTTCAGCGGACTGGTGACCTCGTCGCAGGCCGCGAGCAGGTCGGCCGGCAGCGGGCCCTGGGCGATCGCGGCGAGGTTGGCGCGGATGTGGGCGACCTGGTCGCCGCCCACCAGCACCGCCCCGGTGCCCGGCTGGCTGACCAGCCACCGCAGCCCGAGCTGCGGCAGGGTCAGCCCGGCCTCTGCGGCCAGGGTGCCGAGCCGGGCAACCGCGGCCAGCAGCTCGGGGGTCCAGTACCGCTTCTTGTACATCTCGGCCAGGCTGGAGCCGGCGGTGAACCGGGCCGGCTCACTGGCCTCGTCCGGGACCCGGACCAGCAGCCCCCCGGCCAGCGGGTTGTAGCACATCGTCAGCAGCTCGTACCGGGCGGCGAACTCGACCCACTCGTCCTCGATCCGCCGGGCGAGCAGGTTGTACACGTTCTGCCCGACGACCGGGCGCACTGTGCCCAGCCGCTCGGCCAGCTGCAGGATCTCCAGGGTCTGCCAGGCCGAGTAGTTGGAGACCCCGAGGGCCCGGATCTTGCCGGCCGTGCGGAGCTCGGAGACGGTGGCCATGGTCTCGGCGACCGGGGTGGCCCGGTCTGGCTGGTGCAGGTAGAAGAGGTCGATGTGGTCGACCCCGAGCCGCCGCAGCGAGCCGTCGACGCTGGCCCGCAGCCCTTCCCGGGACAGCGGCGGGTGCCCGCCGGCATCGGGGTGCGGCATCCCGGCCTTGGTGGCCAGCACGATCCGGTCCCGGTGCCGGGCCACGAGCGGGGCGATCAGCTCCTCGGTCGTCCCGCGGGCGTAGCCGTTGGCGCAGTCGACGCCGGTGATGCCGAGCTCCAGGGCGGCCTCGAAGATCTCGGCCGAGGCGGCCGCGTCGGCGGTGTCACCCATCGACATGGTGCCGAGCACCACGGTGCTGAGGGGGACGTCGACGCCAGGGAGAGTAGTGGTGGGGATCTGATCTGCCATTGACCTGCTCCTTGAGTCTGCTCTGAGCCAGCCTGGCACACTTGCGCATAACGCGCAACTCATTGCGTACGATGCGCATTCATGTCATGATGAGCGCCAGCCACCGCCCTGGGAGAGGAGACCCTCGTGAACGCGGCGCCCCTCGTCATCGCCGACGACCTCTCGGGTGCGGCCGAAGCTGCCGCCGCCTTCGGCCCCGGCACCACCGTGCTGATCGAGCCGGACCCGGCGACCACCGTCCCGGACGGGCCGGTGGTGCTCGACCTGGAGACCCGCGGTGCCGGCCCCGACGAGGCTGCCCGCCGGACCCGGGACGCGCTTCGGCTCACCACCCGACCGGTCACGGTGAAGAAGATCGACTCCCAGCTGCGCGGAGAGGTCGCGGCCGAGCTGGCTGCGCTGCGCAGCGACCGGCCGGTCGTCGTCGCCCCGGCCCTGCCGGCCCTGGCCCGCACCGTACGCGACGGCGTCGTCCACCTGGACGGGGTGCCGCTGCACCAGACCGGGGCCTGGCGGGTGGAGCCGAAGCCCCCGCCCCGCTCGGTCGCCGAGGCGGTGGGGGTCGCCGACGCCCGGCTGGTGACGCTGGCCGAGGTCCGCGGCGACCTGGATGCCGCTCTGGCCTCGGCGCCAGTCGTGGTCTGCGACGCCGAGACCGAGGCCGACCTGGCCCGGATCGCGGCCGTCGGACTGCGCCACGGCGCGCTGCTCGTCGGCTCGGCGGCCCTCTGCCAGGCAGTGACGGGCCTCGCCTCGCCCCCGCCCCGCTCCCCTACCGCCACCGTCGCCCCTGGTCAGCGCTGCCTGGTGGTGTCCGGGACGGCCGAGCTGGTCGCCCGCGAGCAGGTGTCCCGCCTGGTGGCCGCGACCGGGGCGGCCCGGGTCCTGGTTCCCAGCGAGCCCGGGCGCGACGCCGAGACCGCTGCCCGGCTGGCGGCGGCCCTGGAGCACGGGGACGCCGTCGTCCAGCTGGAGCCGTTCGTCTCCGCCTCGGCCCGGCTCGCCCCGCGCCTGGCCGGGATCGTCGAGACCGCCCTCGCCGACCGCCCACCGGTGGACCTGGTGCTGCTGGGCGGCACGACCGCGTACGAGGTGCTGTCTCGGCTCGGGACCCGCCGGCTCGTGGTCGAGGCCGAGATCCACCCCGGGGCAGTCGCCAGCCGCTGCTCGCGGGGCCGGGCCGTCACCCGTCCCGGCAGCTTTGGCGGCCCCGACTCCCTGCTAACCATCCACCAGTACCTCCGCCCGACCGAAGGAGCATCATGACCACCACCGCGCAGCTGCCGATCGTCGCTGTCACCATGGGCGACGGCGCCGGCGTCGGCCCCGAGGTGACCGTCGCCGGCCTGCTCGACGAGACCGTCACCGCCCGCTGCCTGCCGGTCGCGATCGGCGACGCCGGCCGGCTGCGGCAGGCTGCCGAGATCCTCGGCCTGCCAGCCGAGGTCGTGGCGGTCGAGAGCGTGGAGCAGGCCCGGCCAGGCCAGGTCAACGTGATCGACCTGGGCCTGCTGCCAGCCGACCTGCCCTGGGGCAAGGTCTCCGCGGTCGCCGGGGACGCCGCCTTCCAGTACGTCAAGGTGGCCGCCGAGCTGGCGGTCGCCGGGCGGGTGCAGGCGATCTGCACGGCCCCGCTCAACAAGGAGGCGCTGCACCTCGGCGGGCACCCGTTCCCGGGCCACACCGAGATGCTGGCCCACCTGACCGGGACCCCCGAGGTCTCGATGATGCTGAGCTCGCCGCAGCTGCGGGTGATCCACGTCACCACCCACATCGGCCTGATCGACGCGGTGGCCCGGATCGAGCCCGGACTGGTGGAGCGGGTGATCCGCCGCGGCTGGGAGGCGCTGCGCCGGGCCGGGACCGACGACCCCCGGATCGGGGTCTGCGCGATCAACCCGCACGCCGGCGAGAACGGGCTGTTCGGGTACGGCGAGGAGGAGGAGAAGATCGTCCCGGCCCTGGAGGCGGTCCGCGCCGACCGGATCCGCGCCGACGGGCCGCTGCCGGCCGACACGGCCTTCTACCTGGCCGGGCGCGGCGACTACGACCTGGTCGTGGCCATGTACCACGACCAGGGCCACGGCCCGGTCAAGGTGCTGGGGATCGAGGCCGGGGTAAACATCACCGTCGGGCTGCCGGTGATCCGGACCTCGGTTGACCACGGCACCGCCTTCGACATCGCCGGAAAGGGCGTCGTCAAGGTCGATAGCATGATCGAGGCCATGCACCAGGCGGTGAACCTCGCCGCCGTCTAGGGACGACGAGGAGGGCCTGTGAAGCCGTCGCGGCGCCGTGAGGAGATCGTCCGTACCGCCACCTCGAACGGTCTGGCCAGCGTCGACGAGCTGGCGACCCGGTTCGCCGTGACCCCCTCGACGATCCGGCGTGACCTGGCCCGGCTGCAGGAGTCGGGCCAGCTGGCGCGGGTGCTCGGCGGGGCGATCCCCAGCCACCGCGAGTCGTCCCTCACCGAGCGCAGCAGCGAGGGCCGTGCCGCCAAGCGCGGGATCGGTCTGTGGGCCGCCACCCAGGTCAGCCCCGACAGCGCCGTCCTGCTGGACGCCGGCAGCACCACCACCGAGCTGGCGATCGCCCTGCGCGAGCACAGCGGGCTGCGGGTCGCCACCATCGGCCTCACCCCGCTGGCGGCGATCTCGGGCGCCCCGGGGGTGGACGTGATCTGTCTTGGCGGGCACCTGCGCCACATCAGCCAGGGCTTTGAGGGGCCGCTGACCGAGGCGGCGCTGGAGCGGCTGACCTTCGACGCGGTCTTCCTCGGCTGCGACGGAGTGACCGCCGAGCGCGGGATCTGCGAGGCCACCATCGCCCAGACCCGGCTCAAGGAGCTGATGTGGCGGGCCTCGGCGCGCACGTACGTGCTGGCCCACGCCCCCAAGCTCGGCCTGCACGCCTTCAGCGCCTGGGTCCCGATGCCGCCGCGCTGGACCCTGGTCACCGACACCGCAGCGACCCCGGAGCAGACCGCACCGTTCACCGCCCGAGGGATCGAGGTGGTCCAGGTCGACGAGCAGGGCCAGGCCGCCTCGCTCGCCGGTCACAGCCGCTGACCCCGGCCGTACGGGCTCGGGCATCGCGCTAGCGGCTGGTCCGGACCTGGCTACCCATCGGCCCCGGCCGTACGGGCGCCGGGCCCTGCGCCGGCCGCCGCATGAGCAACCCTGCGCATCGTACGCAGCCAGGCCGGCATTCGCT
The DNA here is from genome assembly GCA_937926975.1 of uncultured Propionibacteriaceae bacterium. GTDB lineage: Bacteria > Actinomycetota > Actinomycetes > Propionibacteriales > Propionibacteriaceae > Fen-668. The sequence continues at coordinate 25,100 of CALBCJ010000034.1, forward strand.
CCCCGTACATGCGCAGAGCACGCATAAATTCCGGGAATCTATTGCGCGTTGCGCGCATTCAGTGCTACGTTGGCTGCACCCAATGCGCAGCTCTTGGTCAGCGCCGAGAGCGCACGACATCAAGGACGATGCACATGTCGACAACCGTGGACGAGACCGTCTACCCTGACCAGCTTCCCATCCCCCGCGGCCCGAAGCTCATCACCTCGATCGGCCCAGGCCTGGTCCTGGCCATGACCTTCCTCGGGACCGGCGACCTGATCTCGTCGTCCACCCAGGGCACCAACTACGGCTACACCCTGCTCTGGGCCTTCGTGCTGGCCCTGGTGGCGCGGGTCTTCATCATCAGCTCGATCGCCAAGTACACGCTGATGAACCGCTTCGGCGACACCCAGATCCTCGAGGGCTTCGGCCGGCTCGCGAAGTGGCTGCCCGGGGTGATGGCGGTGGTGGTGCTGATCGCCGGCTTCGTGACCCAGGCCACCTTCGTCAAGGCCTCCGCGCAGGGCCTGTACCAGATGACCGGCGGGAGCTGGGGCGGCGGCTGGGGGATCCTGGTCTGCGGCCTGGTCACCGTCGGCGCCGCTCTGTACATCCTCTCCCGCAAGAAGGCCTTCACGATCCTCGAGTACGTGGCCCGCTTCGCCGCCGTGGCGATGATCCTGGCGTACCTGGTGGCGCTGGTGAAGATCGGGCACATCGACCTGGTCGGCCTGCTCAAGGGCCTGTTCACCTTCCAGACCCCGGCCGAGCAGACCGGCGCCTTCGCCCCGCTGCTGCTGCTCGGCACCACGGTCGGCACGATCGCCGGCAACATGCCGAACCTGCTCTACTCCGGCTTCATGCGCGACAAGGGCTGGGTCGGCCCGAAGTACCGCCGGCTGCAGCAGCTCGACCTGGTCTCCGGGATGCTGCCGCTGCTGATCATCAACATGCTGTTCTGGATCGTCGCCGCCGAGTACGCGCGGGGCGGCAGCATCGAGCTCAACACCGCCGACGACCTGTCCCGGATGATGAGCACACTGCTCGGGCCGGCCGGATCGTTCCTGCTGTGGCTGGCGATCTTCGGCGCCGCGATGACCAGCTTCCCGCCCCAGGCCCGCGGCTTTGCCCAGCTGGCGCTGAACGGCTTCCACCTGTCCGCCCCGTCCGGGCGGCAGTGGCTCGGCCGCGACGAGGAGGACCCCAAGTTCCGCTGGGTCCAGATCGGCCTGTTCACCCTGGTCCCGATCATCTCCTGCGTGCCCGGCGCCCCCGACCTGGTCGTGCTGAGCGTGCTCGGGACCGCGCTGTCGACCGTCCTGTCGCTGCCGATCATCGTCGTGGCCCTGTTCGTCCTCACCAGCTTCAAGCGCTACATGTACGCCTACGCCGTCAACCGGCTGTGGCAGACCATCCTCCTGGGGATCCTGGGAGTCGTCGCCCTCGTGGTCGGCGCCCAGATCCTGGTGGAGCTGCCCGGCGAGTTCGTCAAGGCCCTCGGCGGCTGAGCAGAAAGGAACCACCATGCTGACCGTCTCCGAGATCCGCGGAATCATCCCCGCTGCCGTCACCGCCTTCACCAGCGACGAGGCCCTGGACGAGGACGCCACCGCGGCCCACGTCGAGAGGCTGCTCGAGGCCGGGGTCCACGGGGTCTTCTCCCTGGGCACCAACGGCGAGTTCTTCGTCCTCAGCCCCGAGGAGAAGGTCCGGGTGCTGCAGCGGGTCGTCCGTACGGTCGACCACCGGGTGCCGGTCTACGCCGGGGCCGGCGCGATCAGCACCCGCGACACCGTGGAGCTGGCCAAGCGGCTCGCCGGTGAGGGTGCCGACGTGCTGTCGGTGATCACCCCGTACTTCGCCCAGGCCAGCCAGGACGACCTGGTGGCCCACTTCACGGCGGTTGCAGACGCGGTCGAGGTGCCGGTCCTGCTGTACAACATCCCTGCCCGTACGGGCAACGCGATCGCCCCGGCGACCGTGGCCCGGCTCTCCCAGCACGACCGGATCCACGGGGTCAAGGACTCCTCCGGGAACTTCGACACCCTGCTGCAGTACCTGGAGCAGACCGACCGGGAGCGGTTCACGGTGCTCTCCGGCAACGACTCGCTGATCCTGTGGGCGCTGCTGGCCGGCGGCAGCGGCGGGATCTCAGGGATCGCCAACATCTACCCGCGGACCCTGGTGGCGATCTACGAGCGCTGGGCGGCCGGGGACCTGGCCGGGGCCCGGACGGCGCAGGACTCGATCCGTACGATTCGGACCATGTTCAAGCACGGCAACCCGAACACCGTTGTCAAGGCCGCCACCAACCTGGCCGGCTCGCCGGTCGGGCCCTGCCGGGCCCCGTTCCACCAGCTGCCACCGGCCGGGCTAGAGGAGATCGCCCAGGTGGTGGCTGCCGACCACGCCCGCGGCCTAGCCTGACAAGGAGAGTCATGAGCACCCTGGTGACCCGTACGTCGGTCCCGGTCCCGAAGGACGGGCACCTGTACGTGGACCCCCGGCGCGGCTGCGCCGAGGGGCTGATCCCGACCGAGATGCCCTCAAACCACGCCGTGAGCCTGGTGGAGCTGGGCGATGGCGACCTGCTGGCGGCCTGGTTCGCCGGAAGCGACGAGGGCAACCCCGACATCTGCATCTGGCAGTCGCGCTTCGACTCCGCCTCCGGGCGGTGGGGCCCGGCCCAGCAGGTCACCGACGACGACGACCGGGCCGAGCAGAACCCGGCCCTGTACCTGCTGCCGTCGGGAGAGCTGTGGCTGCTGTACCCCGCCCAGCTGGCCCGCAGGCCCGGGCGGGTGGAGACCTTCAACCTGCAGCACAGCGCCGAGATCCGCCGCAAGGTCTCCACCGACGGCGGCCGGACCTGGAGCGAGCACGAGGTGGTCTTCTCCCGGCCCGGCTCGTTCGCCCGGCAGCCGGTGCAGGTGCTGGCCAGCGGGCGCTGGCTGTACCCGAACTGGATCTGCTTCGACGACGACACGAAGAACGGCTCGGACATCACCGTGATCCAGGTCTCCGACGACCAGGGGGCCAGCTGGCGCCCGGTCGAGGTGCCCGACAGCCAGGGCGCGGTGCACGCCAACGTGGTCGAGCTAGGCCCGGGGCACCTGGTGGCGCTCTACCGCAGCCGCCACGCGGACCGGGTCTACCGCTCCGAGTCCCACGACGACGGCGGCTCCTGGACTGCCCCGGAGCCGACGGTGCTGCCGAACAACAACTCCTCGATCAGCGCGGTCCGGCTGCCGTCGGGCCGCCTGGCGGTGGCGTACAACGAGCAGTCGTTCAACGAGGTCGGCGGGCCGGTGTGGTGGCCGTTCGAGCGCAGCTCGGTCACGGTCGCGGTCTCCGACGACGGCGGGCACACCTGGCCGTGGCGGCGGGTGGTGGAGTTCGGCGACGGCTGCACCGGAGAGTCGAACCTGCGCAGCAACCACCGGTACGAGTACCCGGCGCTGCTGGTCGGCCGGGACGGCACCCTGCACTGTGCCTACTCGTACTTCTCGCGGGAGTGCATCAAGCACGTCGTCTTCACCGAGGACTGGGTCTACGGCACCGCGCAGGTCATCGACGGGGACTGCAAGCTGTGGAGCTGAGCGCCGTCGTCACCGGGACGAGCTCGGGGATCGGGCAGGCGGTCGCGCAGGCCCTGCTCGGCGCCGGCTGGCGGGTGACTGGGCTGAGCCGGCGCCCAGGCCCCCTGGCCGCAGACGGGCTCGCCTGGCTGGAGTGTGACCTGGCGGACCCCGCTGCGCTGTCCGTGGCGACCGGCCGGCTCCGGGGCCGGCCCTGGGGGGCGCTGGTGCACGCGGCTGGCTTCCAGCGGGTGGGTCGGCTCGGCTCGCTCGACCACGCCGCCGGCGCCGCGATGTGGCAGGTGCACGTGGCCGCCGCCCAGCAGCTGGCCGACGCCCTGGTGGGTGACCTCAGCGACGGCGGCCGGATCGTCCTCGTCGGTAGCCGGACCGCAGTCGGGGTGGCCGGCAAGAGCCAGTACGCGGCGACTAAGGCCGCTCTCGTGGCCCTGGCCCGCTCCTGGGCGGCTGAGCTGGCCCCGCGTCAGGTCACGGTGAACGTGGTGGCGCCCGGCCCGACCGAGACCGCGATGCTGTCCGACCCGGCCCGGGCCGCGGTCGCCCCGGTGACGCCGCCGCTCGGGCGGCGGGTCCGCGCCGACGAGGTCGCCTCCCTGGTGGTGTACCTGCTCAGCCCCGCGGGCGCCATGATCACCGGCCAGACCCTCACCATCTGCGACGGCACCAGCCTCTGACCTGGTGTGACCGGGATCCTCTGCAAGCCAGGGCCTGCTCATCCCGACAGGCAGCCTCTCGAGGCCTGCCCGAGGAGTGGGCCCGGCGACCGTCGTTGCCCGTTCCTGTGCCTGGGCCGGCTGGGGACGGTCCCGCTCAGCCGGCCCAGGCGTCCTGGTCAGGGACGGTTCACCCGACGGGCGGCCACCACCATGCCGGCACCGGCCATCAGGGCCAGCAGCGCCAGCGCGGCCTGCCACCCAGCGACCGGCGAGCCAGTGTCAGCCAGGTCCGGAGCCGGGGCGGGCGGCTGGGGCTGGCTGGGGCCCTGGGTGGTCGTCGGCACCGGAGCCGGAGGCGCCGACGGCGCTGGCGGGACGGGCGCCGGCGGCACGGGCGGGGCAGCCGGGGTCACGGTCAGCTGGGCGCTGGAGTCGTTGTCGGTCGCGGTGGTGTCGGTATCCGTCCCCGGAGCCGGGACCGGGCCCAGCGGCACGCTCTCAGCCACGTCACCAGCAGCCGGCGACACGTACGCGACATTCCGCAGCTCCCCGGTGGCACCCGCGTCCACGGTCGCCCTCACCGTGACCGGCTCACCATCAGCACCACCCGCCAGGGCCGCACCAGCCGTACACGTCACACCAGCACACGTATAGCCCGCACCAGTCATCGACACCAGAGTCAGCCCAGCCGGCAGCACCTCACTCACCGACCAGCCCGCCTGGGCGGGGGCGGGGCCGTCATTGCGCGGCACCAGCGTGAACTCCACCGTCTGGCCAGGGACGGCAACCGCCGGGCCGACGAGCTGCTTGTCCAGCCTCAGGTTCATCTGCGGGGCCGGCTGCCCGGTCGCCCAGAAGTCGTTGGTCGCGGTGACCGCCGCCGCGCCGCGGGCGGTGACCTGGGCCCGGTCCTGGTGCGACCCGGTCACGCCCGACAGGGTCGCGGTGCACTCGAAGACCTTGCCGGAGGGCAGTGGCCCGGCCCAGGTGGTGCCGCGCCCGCCGCCGTACGCGGTGAAGTCGCAGCTCAGCCCGGAGACGGTCCCCGTCCCGGAGACCAGCGAGTCGGTGACCGTGATGCCGGTCAGGGGGTTCTGCCCGGTGTTGCGGACCACGATCCGCAGCCCGGTGCTGGCCCCGGTGAGCTGGACCGCCTGGTCCTGGGTGTCGGCGGCGTGGCCGGCGGCGTCGCTCTTGCTGATGCTGATGCTGTCACCGACGCTCAGGCCACCGACCCAGTTCGACTCCAGCCGGCCGGAGACCTGCTGCGGCCCGCCGGCGGCGGGGACGTCCAGGGTGGCGGTGTTGGTGTACACGACGCCGCCGTCACCACCGGGGGTGGTGGCGGTCGCAAAGGCGGTGAACTCCAGAGACTGGTTGGCGGCCAGGGTGGACGAGCTCACCTCGACGCGCAGCCGGTCGGGGGTGCAGGTGAAGCCGGTGATCAGGGCCCGTACGGCCGGGTCGTCACGGCTGCTGACGGTGGTCCGTCGCCCGTTCGCGTACGTGGTCAGCCGCAGGTCGAAGCCGGCGACCTCCATCCGGGCGCAGGACCAGACCCAGTTCGCGCCCGCGGGCTCGTCCAGCACGACCCGGTCGCCGGGCTGAACCCGGGTGACCATCTGCCAGGTGAGGCAGATCTCGGGGTCGGTACGGCACTGGTCGCCGGACCGGGTGAACCAGCCGGTCTTGAACTCGCGGACCGGCATCTGGATGGCCGGGTCCTGAACTCGCAGGGTGCCGGCGCTGACCTGCTGGGTCCCGTTGACCGTGTACGTCAGGGGGTAGCTGCCGGCCGCAGTCCGCCCGGAGGTGGCGGTGAACTGCGCTGTGGAGCAGCGGTTCTGGACGGCGCCGCCAGCGGCGGTGAAGGTGAACACCGCCACCGCCGGGCTGCCGGAGATCCGCACGTTGTACATGACGACCCCGTCGGGGTTGCGGACCTGGAACTCGGGGGTTCACTTGCCCAGCATGGTCGGCAGGGCCACGGTGATGGTGTCGCCGGCGCTGGCCGAGTCGGGCGTGCAGAAGCTGATCGAGGTGACGATCGGCTCGTCCCAACCGGTGGTGACCTGGTGCTTGTCGACCGTCACGGTGAGGTTGGTGACCGGGATCGGCGCCGCCTCGGCCCGCGGCGCCATCAGCGGCGACGCCACGAGCGCCAGGCTGAGCAGCAGCCCCAGCAGCAGGCTCCGCCGCTGTCGGTCAACAGTCCCGGCTCTCACCACGTCAAGTCCTTCCGCACCGAGCGCTGCTGCCGAGGACCGGCCCAGCGCGGCCCGGCACCATGGGACCGGACCCAGTCCGCCTGGATACTAGCGGCTAAGACTAGGGATAACGCCGCCACCAGGCAACTTCGGCGAGCAAGGCCTCGGGTTCACTGACATATGTCAATGACTGGCGGCCAAGACCGGCCCGGCTCTGACTGCAGGGCCTCCGGAGCCTGGCGCCGCACCCGGGAGCACGAGAGCCCGTACGGGCCAGGGCCCCGAGCGCGGTCTCACGAGCCGACCCACCGGGCACAGCAGCTACTAAGGCTTGCCTTACTATGCGGCCGAGGTTGTCGACGAACGGAGATCCGCGTGCTATCGAGAAGATCCTTCGCCGCTGCGCTGGGAGCAGCCGTCACGGCAGGTCTGAGCGCCTGCACCAGCAGCAGCGGCTCGCAGGCATCCCCCAGCGGCTCCCCGAGCTCCACCGACGGTTTCCCGGTCACCATCAAGCACGTCTACGGCGAGACCACGATCACGAAGCAGCCGGCTCGCGTCGCCACCCTGGCCTGGGCGAACCATGAGGTCCCTCTCGCGCTGGGCGTGGTTCCTGTCGGCTTCTCCAAGGCCACCTGGGGCGATGACGACCAGGACGGCATGCTGCCCTGGGTCAGGGCGAAGCTCGACGAGCTGGGCGGTACCCCGCCGGTTCTTTTCGACGAGACCGACGCGGTCCCCTTCGAGTCGGTCGCCGGCACGAAGCCCGACGTGATCCTGGCGTCGTACTCCGGCCTTTCCAAGGAGGACTACGAGAAGCTCAGCAAGATCGCTCCGGTCGTGGCGTACCCCACGACCGCGTGGGGCACCACGATGAAGCAGATGATCCAGATCAACGCCCAGGCGATCGGGAAGCAGGCTGAGGGTGAGGCCCTGATCACCCGGCTCGGCCAGCAGGTCGCCGCCGCCTTCGCCCAGCACCCGAGTCTCAAGGACAAGAAGATCGCCTGGACCGCCTTCAAGGCCGATGACCTGTCCAAGGTCACCATCTACACCGCCCACGACCCGCGGGCCTCGTTCCTGGTCGAGGCCGGCCTGAAGAACCCGCTGGTCGTTGAGGAGCAGACCAAGGCCACCCAGGCCTTCTTTGCCCAGGTCTCGTCCGAGCAGCCAGAGCTCTTCGACGACGTCGACGCCTTCCTCCTGTACGGCAGCGAGGACAACGCACCGCTGGTCGCCGCCATGAAGGCGCACCCGCTGGTCGGGCGGATCAAGGCTGTCGCGCAGGACCGGCTGGTCTTCCTGGGCAACGGCCCCCTGGCCGCTGGCGCCAACCCGTCGCCGCTGTCGATCCCGGCCACCATGGAGCAGTACTGCGCCAAGATCGCCCAGGGAGTCGCGTGATCCTGGCCAGCCCTTGGCGTCACCGCTGATGCACCCGCGGCTGTCTTCCGACCACCGGCCCGTCACCCCACCAGGCCGCCCGGCCCCACCAGAGCTGGCCAGGGTCCGTCGGGCGACCGGGCGACGGCTCGGGTGGCTGCTCGTCACTGCTGTCGCGCTCGGGGTGGTGATGGTGCTGTCGGTCCGGTTCGGTGTGCGTGACACCTCGCTCGCCGATGCGCTCGGCGCGCTGCGCGGGCTGTCGAGCACCACCGACCAGGCCGCCGCAGCAAACCGGATCCCGCGCACGGTCCTGGGGCTGCTGTGCGGGGCTGCCCTGGCCGTCGCCGGGGCAACCATGCAGGCGGTCACGCGCAACCCGCTCGCTGACCCCGGCATCTTCGGGGTGCTGTCCGGGGCGTCGCTGGCGGTGGCGATCGGCATGGTCTGGTTCGACCTGTCCCACCCGTACGCAACCCTGGGCGTGGCGGTGACCGGTTCGGCCACCGCGGCGGTCTTCGTCTACGCGGTCGGTTCGCTGGGCCGTGGCGGCGCCACCCCGCTCAGGCTCGCACTGGCCGGAGCAGCCACCTCCGCAGCCGCATCATCCCTGGTCAGTGCGATTATGCTGCCTCACCTGCGGCAGATGGACGAGTTCCGGTTCTGGCAGATCGGCGGCATCGGCGGCGGCAGCTGGGGGCAGATCAGCCTGGTCACTGCTCCCCTCCTGGCTGGCCTGCTGATCTGCCTGGCCATGGCTCGCGGGCTCAACTCCCTGGCGCTGGGGGACGACGTCGCCACCGGTCTGGGTGAGAACGTGCTGCGGACCCGGCTGATCGCCTCTCTCGGAGCCGTGGTCCTCTGCGGGACCGCAACTGCTGCCTGTGGCCCGATCGGGTTCATCGGGCTGGTGGTGCCGCACGTGGTCCGGCTGCTCGTCGGGACCGACCACCGCTGGCTGCTGCCCTTCTCGTCCCTGGTCGGGGCCGGGCTGCTCGTCGCCACCGACACCCTCGGCCGGGTGATCGCCCGTCCGGCCGAGGTCGAGGTCGGGATCATCACCCCCTTCGTGGGGGCACCGTTCTTCATCTGGATCGTGCGCCGGCAGAAGGTGCGTGAGCTGTGAGCGCCGTACCAGTCACCCAGCTCCGGCTGGCCCGGCGCCGCCGGGTCCGCGGTCACCGGCTGACCACGGTGGGCCTCGTCGTCCTGGTGGCTGTCCTCTGGGTGACCTCGCTGATGGTCGGTGAGACCATGTACGGCCTGGGCGACGTGTGGCGGGTGGTGTGGGGCGAGACCGTCCCCGGGGCCAGCTTCACTGTCGGGGAGCTGCGGCTTCCCCGGGCCACGCTGGGGCTGCTGGCCGGGCTGGCGTACGGGGCCGCCGGAGTCACCTTTCAGACCCTGCTGCGCAACCAGCTGGCCTCGCCCGACATCATCGGGATCTCCTCCGGGGCCAGCGCGGCCGGGGTGATCGGGATCGTGCTGCTGGGGCTCTCGGAGACCGTCGTCTCTGGCTTTGCCCTAGCGTCTGCGCTGCTGACAGCGATCGTGATCTACCTCCTGAGCTACCGGGGCGGCTTCGCTGGAACTCGGCTGATCCTGATCGGGATCGGGGTGTCGTCGATGCTGGGCTCGGTGGTGAGCTACGTGCTGTCGAAGGCCAACCAGTGGGACCTCGGCACCGCCACTCGGTGGCTGTCCGGGTCGCTGAACAGTGCCACCTGGCAGCGGGTAGCGCCGCTCGCCGTGGTGTGCGGGCTGATCCTGCCGGTGATGTGGTTCTGCTCAGCGCAGCTGGGAGCGCTCCGGTTCGGCGACGAGACCGCTGTCGGGCTAGGAGTGAGGGTCCGCTCGGTGCGGCTGTGGACGATCATCGCCGCGGTCACGCTCGTCGCCGTGGCAACCGCCTCCTGCGGACCGGTCGCCTTCGTCTCCTTCATGTCGGGCCCGGTCGCGGCTCGGCTGATCCGGACCGCACCGTCGCTGGTTCTTCCCTCGTCGCTGGTCGGCGCGGTGCTGGTCCTGGCCTCTGACCTGGCCGGGCAGTACCTGCTCGGCACCCGCTACCCCGTCGGGGTGATCACCGGTGCTCTGGGGGCCCCGTTCCTGGTCTACCTGCTGATCCGTACCAACCGCGGCTGAAGGATCCCACCATGACCGACCAACACCGCCTGCAGGCGATCAGCCTCCAGCTGGGCTACGGGGAGCGAACCGTGGTCCAAGACCTGGACCTTGACCTGGCATCAGGCCGGATCACCTCGATCGTGGGAGCCAACGGCTGCGGCAAGTCGACCCTGCTGCGGGCCCTGGCCCGGCTGCTGGTGCCGCAGGCCGGCCAGGTGGTCCTTGACGGCAAGTCCCTCCAGGAGCGGCCTACCAAGGAGATCGCCAGGGTGCTGGGGCTGCTGCCGCAGGCTCCGAGCGCGCCCGAGGGGATCGTGGTCGCCGACCTGGTCGGCCGCGGGCGCCACCCGCACCAGGGGGTGCTGGGTCGCTGGAGCCAGCGGGACTACGAGGTCGTGGCCGAGTCCCTCGCCGCCACCCGTACGTCGGAGCTGGCAGAGCGCCCGGTCGACGAGCTGTCCGGAGGTCAGCGGCAGCGGGTGTGGATCGCCATGGCCCTGGCCCAGGAGACGGACATCCTGCTGCTCGACGAGCCCACCACCTACCTTGATGTCGCCAACCAGCTCGAGATCCTGGACCTGGTGACTGACCTCAACCAGCGCCGCGGGACCACTGTGGTCATGGTGCTCCACGACCTGGGGATGGCAGCCCGCTACTCTCACCAGCTCGTCGCGCTCCGCGACGGCCAGATCACTGCCAGCGGCACCCCGGAGCAGGTCGTGACCAGGGACAACGTCCGCGAGGTCTTTGGGATCGAGTCACACGTGGTCCCAGACCCGGTCTCCGGAGCCCCCCTGGTGATGCCGATTGGGCGGCACCACTGCCTCTCCGGAGCCTGAGAAGTCACCTCGGGGGCTGCCCGTGCCTGGCCACCGGCAGCCCTCGGCTGTGAGCCGCTACTTCTGGCTGAAGGCCGCGGTCCGCGGGTCGGGGTAGAGCCGGTTGCCGCGCTCCAGGCCGGTGACCTCGGCCATCTCGGCCTCGCTCAGCTCGAAGCCGAAGAGGTCGATGTTGCTCGCGATCCGGGCCGGGGTCGCCGACTTCGGGATCATGATCCGGCCCTGCTGCACGTGCCAGCGCAGCACCACCTGGGCCGGCGAGACCTCGTGGGCCTCGGCGATCCGCACCACGACCGGGTCGGTCAGGTCCTCGCCCTTGCCGATCGGCCCGTACGCCTCGACCGCCAGCCCGTGCTGGCGCGACGCCTGCTGCGCCTCGACCTGCTGGTGGGTGGGGTGGACCTCGAACTGGTTCACCATCGGGACCACCTCGACCCCGCCGAGCAGCCGGGTCAGGTGCTCGGGCAGGAAGTTGGACACGCCGATCGCGCGGACCAGGCCGTCGGCGTACAGCTTCTCGAAGGCCCGCCAGGTCTCCGGCGCCAGCCAGGTGCTCGGCACCGGCCAGTGGATCAGGTACAGGTCGACCTGGTCGACCCCGAGGGCGGCCCGGCTGTCCTCGAAGGCGCGTAGGGCGTTCTGGTACCCCTGGTCGCCGTTGCGGAGCTTGGTGGTGATAAAGACCTCGTCGCGGCGCAGGCCGCTGGCCTTGAGCGCGGCACCGACCCCGGCCTCGTTCTGGTACGCGGCGGCGGTGTCGATGTGGCGGTAGCCGGCCTCTAGGGCGTGCTCGACCACCTTCTGGGTCTCGTCCCCGTCGACCTGGAAGGTACCGAACCCGACCTGCGGGATCTCCACGCCGTTGGACAGTCTGATCATCGGCTGGTGTGTCATGCCCCGAAACGTAGTCGCCGGGACCGGGCAGCGGAAGGCCCCGTCGCCAGAGCACCTGCCACCTGCCGCCCGAGGTGCTGTATTGCCAGGGGTGAGCCGGCCTCGGCCATCGTGGCTCTGCCGGCCAGGACGCTGCCCGGCTCGTCCCACGTGGTCACCTCCCTCACCGCAGCCAGGTAGAGCAGCAGTCTCGGCGGTGAAGCTCTGCTGTGCCTCCGCGTGGCCCCTGAAGGGCCGAAAATGACTGCATGGTTGTGATGGAGATCCACGACGTCCCCACCGAGGTCCGAGACGAGCTCGAGGCACGAGCCCAGTCAGCCGGCCAGTCCCTGCAGGACTACCTGCTGCACCTGGTGACTCACCACGCCCACCAGCCGGAACCGTCGCAACAGGAGATGACCAGGGGCGATACCACCACAGAGAAGGCACTCGCGGCCCTCGCCCGGGCCCGCGCCGAGCGGGACAGGTCGCCGGACCACATCTACCCCGAGCTCAGCGCCAGCATCTTCCCCTGGTAAGACCGCACCCTGGCGGCGAGACCTGACCGTCTCGCCTCCACGGCGCCGGGAACCCACCAGCGACAGCCAACCTGACGGTGTGTCGTTGAAACTACCTTCACGTGAAGTTGACCCTGGCCTGGCTGCGGCTGGACGGGCACTAGGTGTCCCGCACGGCGGGTTCAGACACCGGTGCGTCGTCAGGGCTTCTCTGCCCGGCCTTGCCCGGCCGGTCACCACTGGCCGCGGCCAGTCGGCGGTCCTGGCCACCGGGCCCTCGAGGAGCCGCCCTAGAGGGACACTGGGCCAGGCGTGGACCACTGCCGGCCGGCCAGGGCTGGTTCTACCTGGCAGCGGTCCGGGGCTGCTCCCGACGGGTCGACTGGCTACGCCTTCGCCGAGACTCTTCACACCGACCTCGTCACAGCCGCGGCCAGAAGAGCCGCACAACCTGCGGCTCTCAGTCCGACTGGACCGGCGCCTGCCCCGGGGCAGCGCCCAGCACGATGTCGTTCTTCTGGACCCGCCCGGAAGACCGAACTCCTGCAACCGCTCCCACCCGCAGTCCCATCGCGGCCTTCCCCCGCAGCACACCACCGCCGAGTGCCTCGCTGGGCTCGAGGTCTGTCCGCAACTCGGCGTTCTCCCCTGTCCAGCAGTTGCTCACCAGCACCACCTCACGAGCGACGGTAGGCATACGACGCTTCGCCGTGACGACATCTCTTGCCAGCCCCAGTCCGACAGCCGACGACCTCCACTACAGAGTGGTAACCCTGAGGACACCCGGGTCCGCCGCGACTGTCCGCGACTGTGGCCGGGACCGGCGCCGCTGAACTAGTCGCTCAGCCCGCCACCCGGTGGCCCAATGTCGAGCCCCCGGACCTCCCGCGATACCACCGACACCCCCGTCCCAGATCCGCAGCGACCAGCCCGCCTTCAGCCCTGTCGCGATCTCTGCCCGGTCCTCCACCGTCAGCAGCCGCCGTACTCCACCCACAGCCCACCAGCCACGCCACAAGCACCGTTGCCTACAGGGCATGACTCTGCCCAGTCTGATGCGAGATCAGAGTTGGCGCATCCTTGACTGAGATTGTGTGAAGGAAGTAGGTTGAACTATGAGAGTTCTGTCCGTTGACCCTGGTCGATGGGTCGTCCTGGCCTTGGCGCTCATGCTCGCTGTCGGGGGACTGACAGCCTGCTCTGCCGAGGTCCAGCCGTCTATTGGCAACTGTTCCCCGAGTTACACGCCGACGTCGAAGTACGGCAGGTTTAGTGCCCAGCAGCGTGGTCCAGGTGCACCGATCCAGTGGGGGATCTATCCGAACATGGCCGCGACGCGCTTTGTAGTCGACGTCTATGTCGGATCTCATAGGGTCGACCGCAAGGATCAGAACTATCCCCCACATGGTTCGGTGTCGGCTGCCGATGTTCGCGGGAGGGCTCGCCAGATCTTCCGGATCTCGGGTACCGCCTGGGACAGCGACCAGAATACCCTCGCCTTCACACTGCAGTGCTACGTAGCGTAAGTGTCTACGATGCCTCCGAAATCACGCGAATCACGCCAGGTGATGCTCGAGTCTGCCTTCGAAAGGATCGAACGAGACCTTCATCGGCTCAGCATCGAGGTTCCATCTCTGACGATCCTGCACCGGATGACCTCGCACGAGGTGGGGGCCTCGCTGCCCGCCTTGGGTGACTCGGCTCTCGAGGAGCCGCAGGCCAACGAGTTCCTCGTTCAGTTCGGAACACACTGGTTCCGGCACTTCTCTGAGGGCACTGAAGCCAGCCTCGCTGCCGGGGTGCTGTCGGTGATCCAGGACGATGTCATCGGCGAGCTGGGCCGGCCGTGGCCTGAGCTCACCATTGACAACCGCTACCTGGGAGTCCTGGAGCCTTCGCCGTCGGGAGTGGGTGTATGGGCGAGCCGGAGAGGCTACAGTTGTCCCATCGGGGCGCTGGACGCCACGTTCGGCCGTTTCATCGCCTGGTGATAAGCGTCGTCCGGCAGGAGACGGCCCGCGGGCTCACGCTGTGCGTACTGGTAGGAGCCGGTGTGGCTCTACGAGGCGACTGGCCACTGGCGGCAGCAACGGGCCTCGCGGCCCTGGTGGCGGCCACGACATGGGCTCATCGGGCGCTGGTGGCTATCCTGTTTCTCGGTCTCATTGTCGGTGCTCCATGGCCAACACCAGCGCTAGCATCACTAACCATATGGATGCTGCTCCGACGCTCGCTGCTGAAGAGCGAACTGTCCGGGATGGGAGCGATTCCCGCTCTGGGCCTGGGGATCGTGAGTGGTGGGGTGGCGCTCCTGGCGGTCTTGCCCCAACTGGACGGCGCACCACTCGCTTGGCCCACCTACCGTCCCTCTGCTCTCGGGCTGACTGCTGCTGTTCTGACGGCCGCCTTCGTAAACGCCGTGGCAGAAGAGGGACTGTGGCGGTGGGCTCTCTACTTCGGCCACGCGCCCGTAGGCCTGGTCTTCGTGGGCCAGACCGTCTCATTCGGGATCGCCCACCGGCACGGAATCCCAGGAGGGACCGTGGGAGTGGGGCTCGCCATGCTCTACTCGGCGGTGGTGGTCTCAGTTCGACGGCACTGGGGCCTCGCTGCGTCTGTGTGTTGTCACTTCGGTTCCGACGTCGTCATCTTCGCAGCAGTCGCTATGACATCGATCTTCTTGCCCTCCTACTAGTGGCGTGTAGTTTAAGTGTGTTTACGTTTTGGTGTGAGAATGGGGGTATGGCGAACAAGACGGCCCCGGCCCTGTCGCTGCGTGATGGGGACCGGAAGGAGCTGGAGCGGCTGGTCGGGTCAGTACGGGCGTCGGCCGGCGCAGCGGGCTGTGTTTCCCCCCGGATCGTGGGGGGTTTGTTTATGCGGCTTCCTGGTCGGGGGTGGTGGTGTTCTCGTAGGTGATGGGGCTCATCATGTCTGCTGCGGTGTGTCGACGCTGGTGGTTGTAGAAGGTGTAGCGCCAGTCCAGCACGGTGGGCTGGGTGGTCGGGCTGTCGAAGTCGTGTCGGGACAGGACTTCCCACTCCAGGCTGGAGAAGAAGGCCTCGGCGGCGGCGTTGTCGAAGCACGAGCCGACGCGGCCCATGGACTGGCGGATCCCGAGGTCGGTGCAGAGGCGGGTGAAGACTCTGGCGGTACAAGTCGAGCCGTGGTCGGTGTGGAAGATGACGCGTTCGGCCTCGTCGTCGGCCCAGACGGCCTGCTTGCCGCCGCGGCAGGCGACGGTCGTCCGGATCGCGGCGCAGGCCAGAGCAGCGTCGGGGTGCAGCCCGGTCGCGGCGCCGAGGAGTCGGCGGGAGTACAGGTCGATCACGGTCGCCAGGTACAGCTTCCCCGCCGCGGTAGGGATCTCGGTCATGTCACCCACCCAGCGGCTGCTCGGCCGGGCGGCGGTGAAGTCCCGCCGGAGCAGGCCCGGGAGCACCGGAGCGGTCTTGCTCTCGCCTGGTCAGCCCGCTGCGGCGCTTGGTCCGGCGGGCGACCAGGCCCTGACGACGCACCGGCCTCGGCCACGGTCCGCTTCGTGACGGTCCACCCGGCGGCGCGCAGGTCGGCGTGGAGCCTGGGCGAGCCGTGGAGTCCGCGGGCCCGGGCGAACGCGGCTGGAACGGCCCGGTCGACGGTATCGCGGCGCCGGTCTCGTCGAGTGTGCAGCCCGTCGGCTGCGGAAGGGCCACCCGCTCGGGTCAGCCACGTGTAGAACCACGACAGCGACAGGCCGAGCAGGGCGCAGGTCAGCGTGTGTGGCACCCGGTACCTGGTCCTCTGGTCAGCGATGAAGCGTGCCACGCTCACCTTGTCGCCTCTTTCACCCACCCGACCACGGACCGCTTGAGGACATCACGCTCCATCCGGAACTCGGCCCGGAGCCGTCTCAGCTCGTCGTAGTCGGCCTCAGCCAGGCTCTCCGACCGGGCCTCCCTCGCCCTCGCGACCCAGCTCCCCAGCGTGCCCGGGCTCACCCCGCAGGTCACGAGCGATCTGCGCGATCGGCTTCCCGGTCTCCTCAACAACCCGGACCGCTCCCTCCCAGAGCTCCCGGTCGTACTTCTTCCTGATCTCTGGCATCGCTACTCCTTACAGCCGATGCCTCCACAGACCGGGGGGAACCTCACACTAGCTAGCCTCGCGCTTTCATGGTGGTGTGAGGCGAACCGGAGAGGCTACAGCTGCCCCATCGGGGCGCTGGACGCCACGTTCGGCCGTTTCATCGCCTGGTGACAAACGGCGGCGAGTTTCTGCTTTGCCTCCCGCGTGGCCTCAGAAGGGCCGAGAATGACTGCATGGTTGTGCTGGAGATCTACGACGTCCCCACCGAGGTCCGAGATGAGCTCGAGGCACGAGCCCAGTCAGCCGGCCAGTCCCTGCAGGACTACCTGCTGCACCTGGTGACTCACCACGCCCACCAGCCGGAGTCGTCGCAACAGGAGGTGACCGGGGGCGATACCACCGCCCTCGGCCAAGTCCGCGCTGAGCGGGGCCCCATCTACCCCGAGTTCAGCGACAGCATCTTCCCCTGATAAGACCGCCTGGCCAGACCTGACCCAGCTGCCTCACCTCCACGGTGTCAGCAGCGTCGAGTCACCGTGCCTGCCCTGGCCCGGAGGACGAGGACTGGTCCCGGAGCTCCTTGACGACGTACGGGACCTCGGCCTCGGGCTGCCCTGGTCTTCTTCATGGCGGTGGCCCAGGCACCGGGCCATTAGGGCGCCCATCCGCCAGCCTCTGCATGTAAAATGCATGCATGGTTGCTCTTCAGATCCGCGGTGTCCCTGTCGAGGTTCGTGACGCCCTCTCGAGGCGGGCCCAGATGACCGGCCAGTCCCTGCAGGGCTACCTGCTGAGCCTCGTCACCAGAGATGCTGCTTTCACAAGGAACATCGAGATAGTCGAACGCCTGAGAGAGCAGATGCTGGGGGTAGACGTCACAGCCGAGCAGGCGCTCGAGGTCCTCGATCACACCCGCGCCGAGCGGGACCAGGCATGATCGTGCCTGACGCCTCTGCCGTCGTCCTCCTGCTTCTCGACTCCGAGTCTGAGCCCCGCGCCGAGCGAGCCCGCCAGGTACTGGCCTGCGACCCGACCTGGCTCGTGCCGGAGTACTGGAGAGTGGAGCTCGTGAGCGCAGCTCGCGGGCTGTGGCTAGGCAAGCACCTCACCAACGCCCAAGCGAGCGCGGCTGTCACCGCTGTCGCGCAGATGGTCACCGAGACAGTCCCGACCACGCTCCTGCTGCCCCGCATGTGGGAGCTGCGGTCGTCGCTCACCACTCGTGAGGCTGGGTACGTCGCAGCAGCGGAGCTGGGCGCATCAACGCTTGTCACTGCGGACCGAAGGATCAGCAAGGCAGGGGTAGCCCGCTGCCCAGTCCTGGTCCTGTAGCCACCCGGCTCTCGGTGCCCTCGCCAGGCCCCCGGATCGACTGCCGAGGGGCAGGTCTAGAGTCGGGCCCATGACACCCTCCGAATCGGATGATCGGCTGCGTCCGATCTCGTACATCGTGCTGGGGCTGCTCGCGACTGGAGGGCCGATGACCGGGTACGAGCTGGAGCACAGTGCCCGGATCTCAGTCGGGTTCTTCTGGCCGTTCCCGCACTCGCAGATCTACGCCGAGCCGCGGCGGCTGGAGCGGCTCGGCCTGGTCACGGTCACTGAGGAGGCCGGTGGGCGCCGGCGCCGGGTGTACGCGGTCACCGAGGACGGCCGGGCGGCGCTGCGGGCCTGGCTGGCGTGGCCGCCGGAGCCGGCCCAGGTACGCGACCCGGCCGTGCTGCGGCTCTTCTTCGCCGACGCCGACCCGGAGCTGATCGGCCCGCTGGCCCGCCGCAAGGTCGGCGAGCTGGAGGCCCAGCTCGACTTTCTGGAGCAGCCGGGCCTGGGCGGCACCAGCCCGCAGCACCTACGGGTGCTGGCCTGGGGCCGGGCCCAGACCCGCGGCTCGCTGGAGTTCTGGCGCTCGGTGGCGGAGTCGGCGGCATGAGTGGCTGGCTGCGGCAGCACCCGGTCGGCGGGTTCCTCGTGCTGGCCTTCGCCGGATCCTGGCTCGCCTGGACCCCACCGGTCGTGATCCCCCTGGTCACCGGCAAGTCTCTGCCCCTGGCGGTCGAGATCCTGCTCAACCAGGTGGCCCTGTTCGCCGGGCCCTTCCTGGCCTCGCTGGTGATGTCCCGGCTCACCGAGGGCTCTCTGGCCGGCTGGAAGGCGCGGCTGCTCGGCTGGCGGGCGCCCTGGTCGGTCTACCTGATGGCGCTGGTGGTCGTGCCCGCCACGCTGCTCGCGGGCCTGGTGCTGCTGCCCAGCAGCCCGGCTGGCGAGCCGCGGCTGAGCGGGCCAGCGGCCGTGATCGCGCCGCTGGTGATGGCGGTCGGCTTCGTGGTCGGCGGGCCGCTGCAGGAGGAGCCCGGCTGGCGCGGCTACCTGCTGCCCCGGCTTCAGCAGCGCTGGCACCCGCTCGGGGCCACGGTGGTGCTCGGGGTGGTCTGGGGGATGTGGCACCTGCCGCAGTTCCTGGTGCCGCAGTGGAGCACCCCGAAGGAGTCCTGGCTCGACGTGGTCGCCTTCGTCCTGTTCACGGTGACCGCCTCCGTACCGCTGTCATGGGTAGCCAACCGCGGGTCGACGCTCCTGGCCGTACTGGGGCACAACAGCCTGAACTGGGTGCTGGAGGTGTACGGGCAGGTGACCGGCCGCCAGGTGACCAGCCTCTGGCCAGCGGTCGCGGCCCTGACGGTGCTGTCGGTGGTCCTGGTCGGGGCGACCCGGGGCCGGCTAGGCTGCCCGGCCACGTCAGAGCCGGCCGGGGCTCTGGTGGGCGACCAGCCAGCCTGACGGCCGGCCGGGCGGGGCAGAAGCCGAGATGGGACTGTCCCCGGTCCGGACGTCGCCTAGCATCACCCTTCGTGCGCACTCCGTCGGCCCAGGAGCAGGCTCTCCCCCACATCGAGGTGTGGAACGACCTGGTGTCGCTTCGAGACCTCGTGACCTGCCTCGCGGTGGCCGCAGCCGGAGTGGTCGCGGCCGTGGTCGCAGCCCGGTACCTGGGCGGACAGCTGCTGTTCTGGGGGCTCGGGGCCTCGGTGCTCTGCTTCCTCGTCAACTGCCGCCTGATCGCCCCGAAGCGTGAGGTGCGGGTCGTCGACGACGAGGAGGCCGGGGACGAGCCTGCCGACCGTACGGCCTCGGCCCAGCCCTCTGACCAGAGCGAGCAGCCCGAGCCACCTGCCGACCGTACGGGAGAAGCCAGCGACCAGGAGACTGACCGGTGACCCTCTCGCTGATCGGGCTGATGCTCGTCGCGGTGCTGGCCGCGGTCGTCCTGTACACGTTCATCGGTTTCATCCCCGGCACCGACGAGACCTCGGTGCTGGCCCCGGTGACCCTGGCCCTGGTGCTCTCGGGCGCGCCGCCGCAGGTGGTGCTGGCCTTCTTCGTGTCGGCGGTGGTGACCCTCAACCTGATGAACGGGATCCCGACCGCACTGGTCGGCCTGCCCGGCGGGGTGATGTCGGCGCCGCTGATGGACCACGCGCTGCTGCTGCGGTCGAAGGGCCTGGCGACCAGCACGATCCGCAAGATGGCGGTCGGCTCCGCGATCGGGACCGTGGTGTCGATTCCGCTCAGCTTCGCCCTGGCCGGGCTGCTCATCCCGGTCGCCGAGCCGGTCAAGGCCCAGGCGCCGGTCATCCTGGCGGCCGGGGCGGTGCTGCTGGCGCTGCTCGGCCAGAACCGGGTCCTGGCGCTGATCGCGATCCTGCCGATGGCGCTGGTGTTCCAGGCCCTGCCGGCGCTCTACCGGGGGACCGGGATCATCGCCGAGAAGGCCAGCGTCAACATCTCGTTCTTCCTCGGGATCACGGTCGGCCCGATGCTGCTGACCCTGCTGGAGCTGCTGAACGCACAGCGGCGGGCCCGGCTGCCGCACGGCGACCTCACCCGGACCCGGCTGGCCCGCTCCGGCTTCCACTCCCGCGCGATCGTCCCGTCGAACCTGATCACCCGCGCCGAGGGCTGGTGGAGCGCGGCGATGGCGGCGGTGTCGACACCGCTGTTCGTGCTCAGCCCGGTCGGGATGACCTTTCTGCTCGGCGAGGCGGCCGCGGCCAAGGTGACCCACAACCCGGTGCACCGGGCCCAGCGGGCGGTGACCGTGATGAGCGCCCTGACCCACTCCACCTACCTGGCCGGGGTGATCATTCCCCTGGTCGCGCTGGGAATCCCGATCTCGGGGGTCTCCGCCGGACCGGCCGGGCCGCTGTTCAAGGCGCCCCCGGTGTACGACCTGGACCACAACCTGCACCACCTGCTGAGCAGCGGCCAGTTTGTGGTGGCGGTGACGGTGAGCGCGCTGGTCGCGGTCGTGATCACGTACGTGATCGCGGTGCGCTGGTCGTCGCAGGTCACGTACTTCGTGATGCGCCGCATCCCGCACGAGGCAGTGCTGGCGCTGTTCGTGGCGTTCATCGGGCTGCTCGCGTACATCGACGCCGGGGTCCCGAACATCGTCGGGGTGCTGCTGGTGGGTCTGGTCTGCGGGACGCTGAACCGGCTGGGCGTCTCGTACGGGGTGCAGTTCATGACCCTGTACGCAGCGCCCGGCATCATGAAGGCCCTGGCCAGCCTGGCCTGAGCGGCTCTCGGCCGGCGTACGGCTGAGGTCTCCTCGCCGCCCGCAGAGCGGCGGGCCCTTCGGCTGGTCCGCTCCCCCGCGGCCCGTCTGTCAGCGAGCCTCGCTCGGTCGCTGCCGCTACCGGTACGAGCGCCGGGCCAGGGCTGTCAGGTCCACCCCGAGCAGCCGGGCCCGCTCGGCGGTCTCGCCGGTGACCAGCAGGTCGGTCCGCCGCAGTGCCGCCAGGTCCGGGGCGCCGACCAGGGTCATCAGGCTGCGCAGCTGCTCGGTCCAGGCGGCCAGCTCGTCGTGGAGGGCCTGCTCACCGCCGTCGACCAGGACCCGCAGGAAGTGCCCCGAGACCCCGACCGCCTCGGCCCCCAGCGCCAGCGCCCGGAGCACGTCCAGCGGGGTCCGGACCCCGCCCGAGGCGAGCACCGGCACCCGTACCGGGTCGGGCCCTGACAAGCACTCCAGCAGGCACAGCGGGGCCGACTGGCCCCAGCCGGCCAGATAGCCGTAGTCCTGCCGCGGGCGGCGGCTGTTCTCGATCGCGATGAAGTCGGTCCCGCCGGCACCGGCCACGTCGACCGCCGCCACCTGAGCCTGGGCGAGCTGGCTGACCGTACGGCGCGACAGCCCAAAGCCGACCTCCTTGACGACCACCGGCACCGGTACGGCCGCGACGACCGCCGCGACCCGGTCGGCCCAGGCCCGGAAGTCCCGGTCACCCTCGGGCATCACGAGCTCCTGGGCGACGTTGAGGTGCACCTGGAGCGCGTTGGCGCCGACCATCTCGACGGCCTGCCGGGCCAGGCCGGGGCTGACGGTGGGGCCGACGTTGGCCAGCACGAAGGCGTCCGGCGCCTCGCGCCGGATCACGGCGAAGCCGTCGGCGCGGGCCGGGTCGCGCAGCGCGATGTGCTGCGAGCCGCAGGCGATCGTCACCCCGGCCGCGGCGGCGGCCCGGGCGAGGCGGGCGTTGACGGCGGCGGTGGTGCCGGTGCCGCCGGTCATGGCGTTGATGTAGAAGGGCAGCTCCCAGCGGGAGCCGCAGACCACGGTGCCCGGGTCGACACTCCCCGTACAGGTGCCTGGCAAGGCGTGGTGCACGAACGCGAGGTCGTCGAAGCCGTTGCGCCCCTCGCTGCGGTGCTGGTCGGCGGCCAGGCGCAGGTGCTCGTCCTTGCGGGCCGCGTGCTCGTCGGTCACGACTCCTCCTCGGTGTGCACGGTCAGGTCCAGCGGGGTGATCCCGGCCGCCCGCCAGTCGGCGCGGACCGCGTCAAGGTCGGTCCCGGGCGGGCAGAGCGCGATCCCGCAGTCTCCGCCGCCGGCGCCGGAGGTCTTCGCGGCGGCGCCGTGGGCGGCGGCGATCTCGATCAGCCGGGTCAGGGCGGGCGTCTCGATGGTGGTCTGGCTGAGGCGGCCGAGCTCGGCCAGCAGCCGCCGGTTCTCGGCGACCAGGCGGGCCACGGCGTCCAGGTCGGCGCTGGTCAGCGCCTCCTCCAGCCCCTGCAGGCAGGCCTCGCTGCTGTCCTGGAAGGCCCGGTAGCGCCCCTGGTCACGGGCCTGTCCCCAGGCCTGCACGCCTGCCACCAGGTCGGCGCTGGAGGCGGGCGCGCCGGTCCAGCCGACGAGCAGCCGCAGCCCTGCCGGCGGGGTCAGCCGCCGCAGCCGCAGCCCGGGCCAGGTGGCGGCGAGCAGCTCGGTGCAGCTGCTGCGGCGGCGGGCCTGGCGCAGCCAGTCCCGGTCGGGTGAGGCGTACGAGACCCAGCCGGCCAGGGCGCTGGCGGCCAGGTCACCGCCGGAGCCGACCGGCTGGACCGCGTCCGAGGCCAGCAGCGCCAGCCGGTAGACGGCGTGGTCGTCGAGGCTCAGCCGGTACCAGGCGGCCACGGCCCGGACGGTCGCCACGGTGGCCGCCGCGGAGGAGCCGAGACCGAGCTTGCGCCCGTCCGGGTCGTCGAGGTCGCTGACCAGCTCCAGGTCGTACGGGCCGAGCTCGCCGCCGGCCTCGGTGACCAGCGCCTCGACCGTACGGACCGCGGAGATGACGTAGTCGAGGCGGCCGTGGACGGGCTCGGCGGTCCCGTCGAGGCCGCGGCGCCAGCGCCGGGACCCGCCCGGGTACGCGGCGGAGCGGACCTGCCCGCTGCCCGGCCCGACCCGTACGGTGAGGAAGCGGTCGACCGCCACCAGCAGGGCCCGGTGGCCGGGCTCGACAACGGCGTACTCGCCGGCGACGTAGAGCTTGCCCGGGGCCCGGCGGACCGTCATGCGGTCTCCACCTCGACGCCGCCGCCGGGGCGGCAGACGGTGAGCCGGGCGCTGGGGAACCGGTCCTGCAGCTCGGCGGCGACCTGCTCGGCGCGGGAGCCGTCGGTGAGGACCTTGACGTTGGGCCCGGCGTCGATGGTGGCCCACACCGGCCAGCCGGCGTCGCGCAGCGCGGCCAGCGTGTGGAGGACGGCGACGGTGCTCGGCAGCCAGTACCGGACCGCCGGCCGGGCCGCAAGCATGGTGGCGTGCATGCCGAGCGCGTTGGCCTCGGCGACCTCCCCGAGCCGGGCCAGGTCTCCCGCCTCGACCGCGGCCATCCCCTGGCGCAGGTCGTCGGCGCTGGCGGCGACCCAGGCCGGGTAGAGCGGCGAGGTCTGCATCGTGTGCCGCATCGCGACGGTGCTGCTGACCGGTTTCGGGCCGGCCTCGACGACCATCACCACCATCGCCAGGTCGAGCGGGCAGCTGACGGGCTCGGCGTACGAGGAGGCGTCGTCGCTGCCGGCGTGCCAGACCACGAGGCCGCCGAAGACAGACCGGCTGGCCGACCCGGAACCCCGTCTGGCTAGGCGTGACAGGGCCCGCGGGTCGAGGTTGAGGCCGGCGGCGCGGGAGGCGGCGGCGGCGAGGGCGGCGAAGCCGGCGGCGGAGCTGGCCAGTCCGGCGGCGAGCGGCACGGTCGAGGTGGAGGCGACGGTGGCGGGGGTGCGGCGGCCGGAGAGGTCGCGTACCAGGTCGAGGAACCGGACCACCCGCTGCCGGGCGGCGTCGCCGGGGACGGTGCCGTTGATGGTGACCTGGTCGCAGCCCTCGGCGCCGCCGTCGAAGGTGACGGTGGTGGTGGTCCAGGTGTCGGCGAGGGTCAGCGACAGGCTGGAGGTGGTGGGGATGGTGAGGTCCGGGTCGGCCTTGCCCCAGTACTTGATGAGGGCGATGTTGCTGTTGGCCCGGGCGGTGGCGGTGGTCATGTGTCCTCGCTGGTCCGGATCTGGTAGGTCCAGGTCTGGGCGGCGCCGGCCTGGTCGAGCCCCTGGCGGACCTGGTCGGTGTGGTCGTCGCTGGTGAGCGCGATCAGGCAGCCTCCGAGCCCACCGCCGGTGAGCTTCGCGCCGAGCGCCCCGGCCTGGCGGGCGGTGTCGACGAGCCGGTCGAGGACCGGCAGGCTGAGCCCCAGCTCGGCGAGGGTCTGGTGGGCCTGGTCCATGGCGGCCCCGAGCCTGGCTGGGTCACCGGCGCCGAGCGCGGCGATGGCGGTCTCGGTGAGGCTGCCGAGCCGGTCGACCAGCGGGGCGATGGTCGCAGGCGTGGCGTCGTAGCGGCGTCGCAGCCCGCCCACCGCCTCGCGGGTGGAGCCCTGGACCCCGGAGTCAGCGATCACCAGCACGGCCTCGACCCGCTGCCGCAGTGGCCGCATCTGCCCTTGCTGGAACCGGATCGGGCCGGGCGCGCAGGTGGCCCGGGCGTCGAGGCCGGAGGGGTGCTCGTGGGCGACCCGCTCCGCGGTCTGGGTGAGCTCGAAGAGCTCGGCGGCGCTCGCCTCTCGCCCGCAGGCGTCGAGCACGGCCCTGATGACCGCGCCGGCCGCGGCGGCCGAGGAGCCGAGGCCCCGCTCGTACGGGAAGCCGCTGCTGGTGGTGATCTCGAAGTCCTGGCTGGTTCCGGCAGCGTCGCGGGCGGCCTGGTACGCGCGGACCACGCAGGCGAACCGGGCCCCGGCCGCGTCCATCGGCCCGTCGTAGCCGAGGCTCCGCAGCCTCGGCGGCCCGTCGACCGGACGGGCGGTCGCCTCCATCCGCAGGTCGTGCAGCGGCAGCGCCACCGCCGGGTGCCCGTACACGACCGAGTGCTCCCCGACCAGGATCGTCTTGGCCCAGGTCAGGCCGTACCCCGGGCGGGTCGGCAGTGAAGGCATCGGCGGTCCTGGTCGGGTTCTGGGCTGGCGACTGCGACCCTACCGGTCCTGGCCGTCCGCCCATCGCCGGCTGCCACCTGTACGGGTCGGGCAGTGCCCGACTACCCGTCCTGATCTGGTCCAGTCCCTTCGGTCCCCCTGTCTTCCTCTGAGCCGGCCTCCGCAGCCCGCCGCTTGACGTCCTCAAGCAGTTCATGCAGGTCCAGATCGCCATCCGGCCCAGCGATAGTGCCCCCATCACGGATGACCTGCTCCAGCAGCGGGATAGCCTCCTGCCAGCGCCCCTGTCCTAGATAGATGCTGGTCAGGTTGCTGCGGCTGAGGACAGTGTCGGGATGAGTTGGACCGAGGAACTCTTCGCGTGCGGTCAGTACTTGGCGCGATAGGTTAACGGCCTCCTCATAGCGTTGGGCGGCGTTGTATAAGCCAGCGAGGTTACCGAGAATAGTGAGGGTATCGTGATGCCTGGGGCCGAGCGTCCGTTTCGCATCGGCGCACAGCACTTCATACATCGAGGCGGCCTCTTCAAGTCGTCCGGCGGTTTGATAAGCAGAGGCTAAGTTGTTCCGACTGTTAAGAGTGCCGGGGTGGTCGCACCCAAGCGTCTGCTCGCGCTTTTCAAGGGTTTGCTCGAATAGAAGAATAGCCTTGCCGTAACACCCAGACTCGTGATACGCGAGAGCAAGGTTATTGCGGCTCGTCAAGGTGTCCGGATGATCACACCCAAGCACTCCCTCGCGCCTTTCTAGGGTTTGCCTATGCAAGCGGATAGAACGATTGTATTGCCCCGCCATTCGGTATGCATTCGCAAGGTTATCGCAACTGGCCAACGTTCCATAGTGGCCAGTCCCAAGATGCTTCTCAATCAGGTCGACATATGGGGCCAACTGAATGGCCAGACCAGCCAAGCCGACCTGAAGACACCAGACCACCGCGCGCGACGACGCCCGGAGAACGCCGGGATGAACTGTGGTAGGTCGGGAATAGGTCTGCCCCAGAAGGTCCACGAGCTGGGTGGCGAAGGCCTGGGCCGTGGCCCGCCTCTCCTCCCACCCGACAGCATCAGAGATGGTGACCCCACTGAGAACTCGCACCGCTGGCTCCACCGGGAGAAATCCGTTGTCGGTTGGGTTCTGGAAGGCCTCGCGCCACACCCGCCCTTGAAGCCGGTGCAGGGCGACGGTTTCACGATCTTCGGAAAGGGCGATAATCCCGGCTTCGACAAGAGCCCCGACGGCTTCCCGATCGGCATCCTCAGAGTCACTGACCTGGTACAGCCAGGCACGGGGAACACCTGACTCGGCCAGCAGCGCCAGAGCGTCCAGGACTAGCACCGCGGACGTTGCCGCAGCCGGGTCCTCGTCCCGGATCTGCTCGATGGCGGACTCGAAGGCCAACCGGAGAGCAACCCCCACAGTGACCGGGTAAGGATCTCCAACAGGCCGGCGCACAGCCTCATCCAGAGACCGCCTCCCCAAAACCTCCTCCAGGTACTTCTGATAGGTGTAGCCACGGCGCCGGACCGTGGCGGCAGCCTGCGTCAAGGCAACCGGCAGACGCCCGAGCGCCTTAGCCACCGCCTCAGCGTCGCGATCCGGGTTGCCGGTCGCGTCCACGAGGTAGCCGACCGCCTCCTCGAGGGTGTACACACCGACGTCCAGACGCTCCCCCAGAGCATCCGTACGGGCCGTCGTCGTGACCAGGACCCGCATCCCAGAACCCGCAGGAACCAGCCCAGCCAGGTCATCAGCAGACTCCACATTGTCGAAGACCAGCAACCGCGGATCGGGGCCAGTACCCGACAGCCAGGAAACCAGCCACTGCGCAGCCCTCTCATCATCCTTCGCCTCATCCCCCTGGATGAGCTGGTGACCCCTCGCGATCTGAGCCATCTGGGCGACGGCCGCCGCCCGGCTGGTGGCACTGACCCAGGCCACAAAACCCCAGCCCTCATTGATGCACTCGGCCGTGAACGCAGCAGCCAGCTGAGACTTCCCCACCCCACGCATCCCCGACACCGCACACAAGGTCGCCACACCCGAGCCCGCCAGGGCCTCACGGATCTGACCCAGATCAGAACGTTCAACGAAGTGAGCCGCCCGACGAGGCATCGACCCGATCTCCACGATCTGAGGCGGACGACGGTCCAGCTCCTGCTTCAACGCGGCCAAAGCACCGCGGAGCTCGTCCAGCTGGCTCTGCAAGTCAGCGCGCTCCTGGTCAGCACCATCCAGCCGGGCCTCCACCCCGCCGACGACCGCAAGGACTTCCCTCAGCTGCTTCTGACCCAGCTCCGGGTACACCTCGGGCGACAGAGCAAGCTGGCGAGCCAGGTACCCCAGACGCCCCACAATCCGGTCGGCATAGTGACAGGCAGCAGGAGCGAAGCCCGCCAGGTCGATAGCGGGCAGAGCCGCCCGAAACTCATCCGGCCCCTCCAGCGCCGCCCGCAGCAGCACCGAACGATGGCCTTCCACAAACGGGGTGACCAACCCCAGAACCCGAGCCTCGACAGCCTCCGCCTCGCCCCCGGCCTTCTGCCGAGGAGCATCCAGATCATCCGCCAGAGACCGGCACGCCTTCTTCCACTCCTTCTCAAGACTGGTGCTCTTGGCTCCCGCAACCGCCGACATACCACTCACCAGAGCCCCGGCAGCACCAGCCCCAGGGACGGCCTGACCGACCACCGCCAGCGCCGCACCCACCAGCGGTCCGTACCGTTCCAGCACCTGACGAGAGGCCATGCCTGGATGCTATCGGCCATCCCTGCCCCAGCAGAAGAAGCAGACGGGCCAGC
Source organism: uncultured Propionibacteriaceae bacterium (assembly GCA_937926975.1). Classification (GTDB taxonomy): domain Bacteria; phylum Actinomycetota; class Actinomycetes; order Propionibacteriales; family Propionibacteriaceae; genus Fen-668. The sequence continues at coordinate 52,898 of CALBCJ010000034.1, forward strand.
GCAACAGCAGCCCGAGCCCAGCACTCGACCGGTCTCAGTGCCAGGGAAACCGGGGCAGTGCTGCCACGAGCCGCTGCGCGGCCAAGGACACTGGCTCACGCAGCACCTGGTCGGGCGGGCCCTGCTCGACGACCGCCCCGCCTGCCATCACCATCACCTCGTCGGCCACCTGCCGGGCCACGCCCAGGTCGTGGGTGATGAACAGCAGCGCGAAGCCCCAGCGCTTCTGAAGATCCCGCAGCAGCTGGGCCACCTCGTCCTGGGTGGCCACATCCAGCGCCGAGACCACCTCGTCGGCCACCACCACCCGCGGCTGCGCCAGGAGCGCCCGAGCCAGCGCCACCCGCTGCAGCTGGCCTCCCGAGAGCCGGTCCGGGCGACGCTGCCCGACCTGCGGGTCCAGGCCCACCTGCTGCAGGACCTCGTCGACCCGCTCGGCCGCCGTGCCCTCACCCGGCACCCGCGAGGCGACCGCCCGCAGCGCCCGCCCCAGACTCAGGTGGGGAGCGAAGGCGTCGGCCGAGCTCTGAAAGACCAGCTGCAGCCGGGGCCGTACCAGGCGGCGCAGCCGCCGCTCCCCGTCGGACAGGTCGACCCCCTCGAAGCAGACACGACCCTGGTCAGGCTGCAGCAGGCCGACCGCGAGCGCCCCGAGGGTGCTCTTGCCGCAGCCCGACTCCCCTACCAGCGCTACGGTCCGGCCCTGGCTCAGGCTGAGGCTGACCTGGTCGACAGCGACGACTCGGCGGCCCCCGTCATGAAAGACCTTGGTGACCTCGGTCATGGTGAGAACTGCGCTCATGACGCTCGCACCTGCCTGGTGTGCAGCAGCAGCCGCTGGGTCACCCGGTGCTGCGGGTCAGTGAAGACCTGCTCAAGCAGACCCTGCTCGACGACCTGGCCGTCAGCGATGACGACGACCGTGGTGCACAGCCGAGCGCTCAGGGCCAGGTCGTGGCAGACGTGGACCAGGGCCCGGCCCATCTGGCCCCCCAGCTCGTCAAGCAGCTGGACGCACTCTTCCTGGCGGACCATGTCGAGCGCGGTGGTCGGCTCGTCGGCGACCACGATCTGCTGGGGCCCGCACAGGCTGAGGCTGATCGCGACCCGCTGCCGCATGCCGCCGGAGAGCTGGTGGGGGTAGCAGCGCAGCAGGGCCGGGTCGGTCAGGCCGACCCGCGCCAGCCACCCCAGGCTGGCTTCTCGTACGGTGTCACGCGACAGCCCCGGCTGGTGGTGGCGCAGGGTCTCGCCGAGCTGGGCCCCGACCGTGCGGTACGGGTTCAGTGATCCCAGGGAGTTCTGCCCGAGGACCGCGAACTGGGCGGCGGCGGTCCGCTGGCGCTGCTCGACCGGCAGGGCGAGCAGCTCGACGGGCCCGTCGGCACCCGTGACGACGGCGGTGCCGGTGGCCCGCAGCCCGGCCGGCAGAAACCCAGTGACAGCACGCAGCAGCATGCTCTTGCCGGCCCCGGACGGGCCCACCACCGCGAGCCGGTCTCCAGCGGCCAGGTCCAGGTCCACCCCAGCCAGCAGGGCGGCCCCGGACCCTGCATGCACGCCAAGTCCCCGTACGGACAGCACCGGCTCAGTCATCGTGTGACCTACTCACTGACGAGTCGCACAGCAGCTGGAAGGCCACCGCGAGGACCAGGATCCCCAGCGACGGCCACAGCACCAGCCGCGGGTGGTCCAGGTGGGAGCGGTACTGGTAGAGCATCGTGCCCCAGTCCGGGATGGTGGAGTCAATCCCCAGCCCGATGAACGAGAGCCCGGCGTACGACAAGACGGCGCCGCTGGCCGTCGCCCCGAAGTACCTCAGCAGCGGGTCGGCCACGGCCGGCAGGACGAAGCGCCCCAGGACCGCCGGGGTCGAGGTGCCGAAGAGGGTCTCCGCGCGGACGTAGTCGGCGTGACGGACCGCCCTGGTCAGGGCCCGGGTCTGGGTGACGTACGTGCCGGAGCCGAAGACTCCCAGCACCAGCCCGGCACTGGTCGGGGTCAGCCCGACAGCAGAGGTGATGATCAGCGCCGCCACAAAGCTCGGGACGATGAGGGTCAGGTCGGTCACGGTCATCACCACAGCATCGACTCCTCGACCCAGGTAACCGGCGGCCAGCCCCAGCGGCACCCCCACCGCCACGGCCGTGGTGCAGGTGACCGCGACCACGGTCGCCGTACGCCAGAACCCGGTGGCCAGCAGGCCCCACAGGTCCCGGCCCAGGTGGTCGGTGCCCAGCGGGTGCTGGGGTGACGCCCCGGCCAGGGTGCTGGTCAGGTCGACGGTGGTCGGGTCGGGGTGGGGCAGGGCGAACACCACCACCAGGCCGGCGAGCAGCAGCCCGGCCAGCAGCGCCCGGCGCCTCACCGTGACCTCGGGTCCAGGCCGGCCAGCACGGCGCCCAGGACCAGCCGGACCAGGAACATCCACAGCACCAGCAGCATCAGGTACGACTGGACCACGGTGTAGTCACGGGCGTGGATGCTGGAGATGATGTAGTAGCTGATCCCAGGCACCGCGAAGACGTACTCGACGACCGCGGTCCCGCCGATCACCCAGGCCATTTTGGCGATCACGGCGCTGACCAGCCCGTACAGGACGGGACGGCGGCAGTCGTGCCACAGCACCCGGGGCAGAGAGAAGCCGCGCTGCAGCAGCGCGGTCACGAAGGGCTCCTGCTTGAGGCGCTCGGCGTGACTGGTCACGACCCGCGACAGCTGGCCCACCGAGTACAGCGCGACCACCAGCATCGGGGCGATCACGGCCTGGGCTGGGGGCAGCCGGTAGAACGGGACGAGTCCCCAGCGAACCCCGAGCAGGTGGATCACCAGGGTGCAGACCAGAAAGCTGGGCACCGCCTCCCCGGCCAGGACCGCGGCCCGGGCGGCCAGGTCCCAGCCGCGCCCGCCTGCGGCGGCCTTCAGGCCCAGCCCGTACGCCAGCAGGCAGGCGATGGCGACTCCGCCCAGCCCGATCGCCGCCGACAGCGGCAGCCGGCTCAGCAGCTCGTGCCGGATCGGGCTCCCGGAGCCGATCGAGGCTCCCCAGTCGCCCAGGCAGAACCTCCCGATCCAGCTGAGGTACTGCTGCGGCAGCGACCCGGTGAGCCCCCACTGCCGGGCCAGCGCGTCGACGTTCTCAGGGGTGGCGGGCAGCCCGAGCCGCTCCAGGTAGGCCTCCATCGGGGTGGTCGGCAGGGCCCGGGTGACAGCGAAGACGACGACGCTGCTGGCAGCCACGAGCCCTGCCTGCCGGGCGAGCCGAGCCAGTCCCCGGCTCAGCCCGGCGGCGCGCCTGGGCACGGTCTCAGTCCAGCCCGAGCTTCGGGTTCACCACGTAGTAGTCACCGCAGTACGGCTGGTAGCCGGCGAGACGGTCGGTGACCGCGATGTGCCACTGCGGGTCCACCAGCATGAGCACCGCCTGGTCGGCGCGCAGCTGGCGCTGGATCTCAACAGCCTTAGCGTTGCGGTCGGCGCCGGGCGCCAGGGCCCCCAGCTGGTCGAGCAGGGCGTCGGTCTGAGCCGAGCTGTACCCGGTGATGTTGTTCGAGGCGCCGGTACGGAAGAACTGGTTCAGGAAGTAGCCCGGCTCCCCGGTCGGGGCGGTGTGCTGGGCCCACAGCACCAGGTCGTACGCGTCGGGCTTGATCCCGCTCACCGACTGCACGGTGGAGGTGGTCGCCGCGATGCCGAGCTCCTTCAGCTGCGACACCATGATCTGCATGATGGTCGACAGGTCGGGCCGCGACACGTACGTGACCAGCCGGACCGTCAGGGGCTGGCCGTTCTTGGCCCGCATCCCGTCGGCGCCGGCGACGTAGCCGGCCTGGTCCAGCAGCTGGGCTGCCCTGGCCTTGTCGACGGTGAGGCTCTCCTTGCCGGCGAAGGGGTAGATGTGCGCGAACAGGCCGGTCGCGACCTGCCCGCCGCCGAGGGCCTGGAGGTAGGCGCCTCGGTCGACGCCGGCATCGATCGCCTGCCGTACGGCCGGGTCGGTCAGGGGGCCGGTGGTCAGGTTCGGGCGCCCGAAGTACTGGTAGCCGGCGTCGATGGTCTTGACCTTGACCCCGCTGCTGCTGCGCAGCTGCTCGGCCACGGTCGGGGTGATGGTGAAGGCCATGTCGATGCTCTTGGACTGCACCGCCAGCTTCATCGCGTCCACGTCGGAGAAGACCTTGACGGTGACGTCGCGGCGCCGGGACGCGTCGGGGTAGTGCGGGTTGGGGGTCAGCGACAGCGACTCCTTGGCGACGAACGACTTCACCGTGTACGGGCCGGTGTACACGTACGCGTCGCCAGACTTCTTGAAGACCACGTTGGTCCACTCGCCCAGGACCGACGCCAGCACCGTGGTCGGCCGCTCGGTGCGGGCCTTCAGGGTCGTGCCGTCGGCGGTGAAGGTGATCTTGCCGGCCGAGGCGTTGGACAGGGTGTTCTGGGCCTGGATGTCGTTGAGCGAGGTGGCCAGGGCGGCCGCGTCGACCACCGAGCCGTCGGAGAACTTCACGGCGTTCTTGACCTTCATCGTCCAGTCCAGGTCGCCAGTCTGGGTGGGGTCCTCGACGAAGCGGGAGACTTCGTTGCCTTGTGCATCCTGCATGAAGACGGTCTCGGCGACACCGTCGGCGGCCAGGGCCCAGCTCGACTTGTACGGGTCGAGGCTGGTGGCGATGCTCGTCTGGCCGATGGTGTACGGGCTGCTGTCTGGCGCCGACCCGCTGCCGGTGGGTGCCGAGCCGCACCCGGCCAGCGCCACAGCGGCCGCCACGACGGGCACCAGGGCAGCCAGGCTGCGGCGTCGCCAGAGGCGGGAATGATGGGTCGTCATGGGTTCTCCCTCCGTTGCACGACAGCATCGGCGTGAGGGGGGGTCCGCCCTGCCAGAGGTCGTGCGCCTCGTGATCTGGACTGTGCCAAGCGGAGGGTCTGACTGTGACAGTGGCGCGACCGCCCGGGCTTTCACCGGATTCCTCGTGCTAGGCAGCCAGGAGCGTACTGCACCCGTCTCGCCCGCCCGATGCCGGGTACGGACCGTACGGGTACGACGGTGGCCACCACGGCCGGGTCAGTGCTTCTCCCAAGCCCTCCGCAGAGTCACCGTACTCGGGTGGTCGGGACCGACGACCCTCTCAGAATCGGCAAGTGCCTGCTCATACAGCGAAGCGGCCTCGGCCAGCCACCCCGCCGCCTTGCACGCGAGGGCAAGGTTGCCGCGGCATTGAATAGTATCGGGGTGAGAGACCCCGAGCACCCGCTCATAATCGCCGAGGGCCTCTCGGTACACAAGAATTGCCTCATCAAGCCGCCCAGCAGCCCGATAGGCGACAGCAAGATTGTTACGACTGGCCAGCGTGCCGGGATGAGCAGACCCGAGGACCTGCTCACGGTCTGCCACGGTCCGCTCGTACAGGCAAATAGCCTCCTCCAGCCGCCCAGCAGCCCGATAGGCACCAGCCAGGTTATTGCGGGTTGTTAGAGTAGCGGGATGCCTGGGGTCGAGAGTCTGTTCACGTTCAACGAGGGTCTGTTCGAACAGCGGAATAGCCTCGGCTAGCCGGCCGGCACACCGGTAAGCGTAAGCAAGGTTGTTGCGGCTCGTGAGGGTGTCGGGATGCGTGCCCCCCAGGACCTGCTCGAACTCGGCGCAGGCCTGCTCATACAAAAGAATTGCCTCGCCAAGCCTTCCAGCCTTTGCATAGGCGCCAGCGAGATTGCTACGACTGATCAGAGTAGCTGGGTCCACGGATCCGAGACTCCCCTCGCGTTCAGCGAGAGTCTGCTCGAACAGTGGAATGGCCCTATCGAGCCGCCCATTAGATCGATAAGATGCAGCGAGGTTGTTTCGGGCAGTCAGGCTGGTGGCATGCGTGGGTCCGAGAACCCGATCACAATCGCTGAGAACCTTTTCATGCAGGAGAACAGCCTCAGCCATCCGCCCAGCGGATCGGTAAGCGAAGGCGAGATTTCCGCAACTAACCAGCGTATCTAGATGGCTAGGCCCAAGAACTTGCTGATGTAATTCAGAATAAGAAGTCAACTGAACAGCCAGGCCTGCCAAACCGGTCTCGATGCACCATTTCACCACAGAGACCGAGATTCTGAGAACCCGGGGATCGCGGGTAACGGACTCGGAGTACTTCTGACCGAGCAAATCTATGAGTTGGTTAGCAATGCTCTGGGTGGCGGCCTGCTTCTCCCGCCAATCGGCATCATCGGGGAGAGGGACCTGAGAAAGAACGTGAGCGGCGGTGTCAATAGCTTCGATCATCCGACCTCTGGTTCTGGCGATTCCCTCGCGCCACACACGCCCTTGAAGGCGGTGCAGAGAGACGGTTTTATGGTCCTCGGATAGGGCGATAATTCCGGCGTCGATCAAGGCACCGACAGCCTCCCGGTCAGCATACTCCAAGTCACTCGCCTGATGGAGCCAGGAGCGCGGAGCACCAGACTCAGCCAGCAGCGCCAGTGCGTCTAAGACTAGGACCGCAGACGTGGCCGCATCTGGGTTGCCTTCCTGGATGTGGTCGATCGTGGTCTCGAAGGCCAGCCGCAGAGCCGCCCCGACCGTGAGCGGATAAGGATCTCCATCCAGACGATGCAGGCTCTGGTCCACGGCCCGACTGTTCAAAGTTTTCAGGTAGGAGAGGTAACTGTGGTCGAGACGCCGAATAGTGTTGGCAGCTTGCGACAGGGCAACCGGGAGATAGCCGAGTGCTTCAGCCACGGCCCGGGCCTCATCACGGTCCGGGTTACCGGTGGCATTCACGAGGTAACCGACGGCTTCAGCGGGACTGTAGACGTCGATGTTGAGACGTTCGCCGAGAGCATCGGTGCGAGTCGTTGTCGTGACTAGGACTCGCATCCCCGGGCTCTTCGGAATCAGAGTGCCTGCAGCGATTCTCCCTCCAGTCAGATCGTCAGCAGCCTCGACATTATCGAAGACCAGCAGCCGCGGGTCAGGGCCAGCGCCCGACAGCCAGGAAACCAGCCACTGCGCAGCCCTCTCATCGTCCGGCTCCTTGGTCAGACCATGGTTACGGGCAATCTGAGACATCTGCGTGACGGCCGCAGCCCGACTCGTAGCACTGACCCAGACGACAAAACCCCAGCCCTCATTGATACACCCACGCGCATAAGCCGCAGCCAGCTGAGACTTCCCCACCCCACGCATCCCCGACACCGCACACAAGGTCGCAGTCCCCGAGCCCATCAAGGCCGCCTGCGCCCGGCCCAGGTCTGACCGCTCAACAAAGTGAGCAGCCCTCTCAGGCATGGACCCAACCTCAACAATCCGCGGTGGACGACGGTCCAGCTCCTGCTGCAGCGCCACCAAAGCCTCACGGAGCTCGTCCAGCTGGCTCTGCAGGTCAGCGCGCTCCTGGTCGGCACCATCCAGACGTCCCTCAAGGACAGCCCGGACCTCCTTCAGCTGCTCCTGACCCAGCTCCGGATACACCTCAGGAGACAGGGCAAACTCGTGAACCAGCCGACCCAGGCGCTCCACGACCAGCTCGGCGTAGTGCTGAGCAGGTCCGCTGAAACTCATCAGAACTGTGTCCAGCCCAGGCAGAGCCGCCCGAAACTCCGCAGGCTCACCCAGCGCCGCCAGCAACAGCCCCTGGCGACTCTGTCGGCACATCTCCAGGACCTGGGCCTCGACAGCCTCCGCCTCGGCGCCCACCTGCTGCCGAGGATGGTCCAGGTCCTGGGTCACGGACTGGGACGCCTTCTTGAGTGCTCGGTCCAGATCAGGCTTCTTCCGGAGCTCCTCGACCGCTGTCATCCCGGCCGCCGTGCCCGCCGCCACAGCAGCAGGGACACTGAACGCACCCACCACCGTCAGCGCCGCGCTCACCAGCGGTCCGTACCGGGCCAGCACCTGACGAGAGGTCACACCCGGATGCTATCGGCCGCTCCCCCAGCCGAAGAGCAGACGGCCAGCACGACAGGCTCCCGCCGAGGCCGGGCGCCCCAGTCCCTGGGCACGACGACGACCAGCGCCAGCCGAGTCCCAGCACCAACCCCGGACCTCGCGTTCTATCCGCTACAGACCTCGCGTTTTGTCCGTTAGGAGCCTCGCGTTTTGTCCGTTAGTGCTGGTCGGAGGCCTATCATGGGTGCATGTCGTACCTGCCCCGAAACCTCGACCTGGTTCTTGATGACCTCCTCCCCCAGGTCCGGGCTCTGGCCATCGACGGCGCTCGCGCGGTCGGCAAGACCGAGACCGCGGGACGCCGGGCCGACAAGGTGCTGCGCCTCGACGACCGGGCGGTGGCGGCCGCGGTGGCAGCAGGACCGGCGGAGCACCTCGACACCCCCGGCACCGTGCTGCTGGACGAGTGGCAGGAGCTCCCCGAGGTCTGGGACTGGACCCGCCGCCGAGTCGATGACCACAGCCAGACCACGTACCTGCTCACCGGCAGCGCGGCTCCGCGTCCCGGCGCCACCACGCACACCGGGGCCGGCCGGATCTACCGGCTGCTGCTGCGCTCGATGTCGCTGCGCGAGCGCCAGCTCGCCCCAGGCGGCATCAGCCTGACCTCTCTGCTCGACGGCGAGCCCACGGTCAGCGGCACGACCGACCTCACGCTCGGCTCCTACGTCGACGCCATCTGCGCCTCCGGCTTCCCCGACCTCCTCGGCAGCGGAAGCCGCCTCCAGGGCCACTTTCTGGACTCGTACCTGCGCGGGATCGTGGACCGGGAGCTGCCGGAGCTCGGCGTGCGGGTCCGGCGCCCCCAGGCCCTGCGGGCCTGGCTCACCGCGTACGCGGCAGCCACCTCGACGACGGCCAGCTACACCTCGATCCTTGATGCGGCAACGGCCGGCGAGGTCGACAAGCCGGAGCGGAAGACCACCGCCGGCTACCGGGAAGCCCTGACCCGGATCTGGATCCTCGACCCGGTCCCCGCATGGCTGCCAGCCCTCACCCCGCTGCCACGACTGAAGGTCAGCGACAAGCACCAGCTGATGGACCCAGCCCTGAGCGCTCGCCTGCTCGGCGCCACTCCCCGTACGCTCCTCAGCGGCGCCCCAGGCGCCAGCGAGCTCCTCGGGCAGCTCTTCGAGGCCCTCGTCACCCAGAGCGTCCGCGCCGAGGCACTCACCGCCGACGCCCGCGTCTACCACCTGCGCACCCGCGACGGCGGCCACGAGATCGACCTGATCGTCGAGGGCCCCAGCGGCCAGGTCGTCGCCATCGAGGCCAAGCTCGCCCCAACCGTCACCGACAAGGACGTACGCCACCTGCTCTGGCTCAAGAACCAGCTCGGAGACCGCCTCACCGACATGGTCGTCATCACCCCCGGCCACCACGCCTACCGCCGCCCCGACTCAGTTATCGTCCTCCCCCTCGCCCTCCTCGGATAGTCCGCCTAACCGCGGGGCTACACGAACCCAGCCCCAAGCCAGCATCCGAGCCGAAGTCAGTGCTTCTCCCAAGCCCTCCGAATGGCCACCGTGTCCGGGTGCTCGGGACCGAGAACCCGCTCCAAGCCCTCAAGAGCCTGCTCATACAGAGGGACAGCCTCACCCAACCGCCCAGCATCCCAGTAAGCGCCCGCGAGATTGCCCCGGGTGGTCAGAGTGTCAGGGTGGTCCGGCCCTAGGACCCGCACACGGTCGGCCAGAACCTCCTCGAACAGTGGAACCGCCTCACCCAGCCGACCAGCATCCTGGTAAGCGGCAGCGAGATTGTTCCGGATGGTCAGAGTGCCAGGGTGGTCCCGGCCCAGCACCCGCACACGGTCGGCCAGAGTCCCCTCCAGCAGCGGAACCGCCTCACCCAGCCGACCAGCAGCCCGGTAAGCGAGAGCGAGATTGTTCCGGATGGTCAGAGTGCCAGGGTGGTCCCGGCCCAGCACCCGCACACGGTCGGCCAGAGTCCCCTCCAGCAGCGGAACCGCCTCACCCAGCCGACCAGCAGCCCGGTAAGCGAGAGCGAGATTGTTCCGGATGGTCAGAGTGCCAGGGTGGTCCCGGCCCAGCACCCGCACACGGTCGGCCAGAGTCCCCTCGAACAGCGGAACCGCCTCACCCAACCGACCAGCAGCCCGGTAAGCGCCCGCAAGATTGCCCCGGCTGGTCAGAGTGTCAGGGTGGTCCCGGCCCAGAAGCCGCACACGGTCGGCCAGAGTCCCCTCGAACAGCGGAACCGCCTCACCCAACCGACCAGCAGCCCGGTAAGCGCCCGCAAGATTGCCCCGGCTGGTCAGAGTGTCAGGGTGGTCCGGCCCTAGGACCCGCACATGATCGGCCAGAGTCCCCTCCAGCAGCGGAACCGCCTCACCCAGCCGACCAGCAGCCCGGTAAGCGCCCGCAAGATTGCCCCGGCTGGTCAGAGTGTCAGGGTGGTCCGGCCCTAGGACCCGCACATGATCGGCCAGAGTCCCCTCCAGCAGCGGAACCGCCTCACCCAGCCGACCAGCAGCCCGGTAAGCGCCCGCAAGATTGCCCCGGCTGGTCAGAGTGCCGGGGTGGTCCCGGCCCAGGACCCGCTCATGCAGGTCGGTGTAGGGGGCCAGCTGAACGGCGAGACCCGCCAGCCCAGCCTCGACGCACCACTTCATGGCGGAGACCGAGATGCCGAGGACCCGGGAGTCGCGGGTGATGGGCTCGGAGTAGGTCTGTCCCAGAAGGTCCACGAGCTGGGTGGCGAGCGCCTGAGCAGTAGCCTGCTTCTCCTCCCACCCAGCACCGTCGGGGATCCGGATCTGAGAGAGGACCTGGGCGGCGGTATCAGCCGCCTCGGGCAGACGGGCGGCCTCGGTGAGGTCCTCGCGACGAACACGCGCCTGAAGCCGGTGCAGTGACACGACACTACCGCTGCGAGACTTGGTAAGAATGTTGTAGCGAACAAGAAGTCCGACCGCTTGACGATCTACTCGCACGTCACCAGTGCTCCCGTAAAACCACTGGCGAGGAGCTCCTCCTTCAGCAAGAACAGACAGGGCGTCGAGAATGGCGGTGGCAGAGGCCCCGAGCCTGGGAGACTCTGTGGCCAGACGGCTGGCGACAACGCGAAAGGCCATCCGGATCGCGGCTCCTGCTTTCGCCGGGTAGGGGTCGCCAGCCTGGTCGAGGACCTCGTCCAGCGGCTCGGCGTCCAGATCAGCCAGGTAGTCGGTGTAGCCATTGCACCAGGTCTGGATCGTGACAGCGGCTTGAGTGAGAGCGACCGGAAGGCAGCCCAGCGCCTCAGCCACAGCCTTAGCCCCGTCCCGGTCCGGGTTGCCGGTCGCCTCCACGAGGTAACCGATGGCCTCCTCGAGGGTGTACACACCGATGTCGAGAGGCTCACCAGGGACGTCGGTACGAGTGGTCGTGACCAGGACCCGCATCCCCGGCCCGCGCGGGATCAGCCCAGCCAGGTCATGGGCCGACTCCACATTGTCGAAGACCAGCAAGCGCGATTCAGAATCGGATAAGCCGGACAGCTGCGCGCAGAGACGCCGAGCGGCCTTATCATCATCCTTGGCGTCTTCCCCCTTGATGAAGCCGCGATCCCGGGCAATCTGTGCCATCTGAGTGATGATCCGTGCCCGGCTAGTGGCCTGGACCCAGGCCACAAAACCCCAGCCGTCATCAATGCACTCGTTCGCGAAGGCGGCGGCCAGCTGAGACTTCCCCACCCCACGCATCCCCGACACCGCACACAGGACTCGAGTGCCAGACGTGGCCATGACCTGCCGAACCCGGTCCAGGTCCGCCCGCTCAACAAAGTGAGCCGCCCTCTCAGGCATGGACCCGACCTCAACAATCCGCGGTGGACGACGGTCCAGCTCCTGCTGCAGCGCGGCCAAAGCCGCGTCGAGCTCACCCAACCGAGCCTCCAGCGAGGCATGACCGCGCTGAAGACCAGCCACCTCACCACCCAGACCGGTCAGCCCCTCGACCGGACCAGCCTCTAGCCGTGCCACCCGCCCAGACAGACCACGAAGAGCCGTACCCAGGTCACGCAGCTGCTCCTGACCCAGCGCCGGGTACACCTCAGGAGACAAAGCAAGCTGGCGGATGAGGTGGCCCAGGCGCTCCACAACCAGCCCGGCATAGTGCTGAGCAGGTCCGCTGAAGTCCTTCAGCACCGTGTCCAGACCAGGTAGAGCCGCCCGAAACTCCGCAGGCTCCCCCAGCGCCGCCAGCAGCAGCCCCTGGCGACTCTGTCGGCACATCTCCAGGACCTGGGCCTCGACAGCCTCTGCCTCGTCCCCAGCCTGCTGCCGAGGATGGTCCAGGTCCTGGGCCACGGACTGGAACGCCTTCTTGAGTACTCGGTCCAGATCAGGCTTCTTCCGGAGCTCCTCGACCGCTACCGCCCCGGCCACCACGCCCGCCGCGACAGTCGCAGGGGCGCTGAACGCACCGACCACCGTCAGCGCCGCACCCACCAGCTGCCCGTACTGCACCTGACGAGAGGTCATGCCCGGATGCTATCGGCCGCCTCTCCCCGCGGTGGCTCAGGAGCCGGTCAGGAGCCGTACGATCACACCGATCGCGACCGCGTTGTACCCGAAGGCCACGACGGTGTGGCTCATCACGGCCCACCGGGCCGGGCGCAGGCAGACCTCCACGTCGGACGTGGCGAAGGTGGCCCCGATAGTGAACCCCAGGTACAGGTACTCCACGCTGGTGGCCTGCTTCGTGGCCGGGAAGAAGAACGCCCGGCCCCGGCTGAGGGCGTCCAGCCGCTGGTAGAGCTGGGCGTAGCCGATGTGCAGCACCAGCCAGCCCAGCACCCCGATGACCACCGTCAGCGCCTGGCTCTCGTCAAGAACGGCCAGCAGGTAGATCAGGCCGCTCAGCAGCGAGTCCCCGCTGGCGTCGGCTGCGGCTGCTCCCAGAAACTTGAGGGCCGCAGCCAGGCCGGTGGCTGCCGCGAGCATCGGGGTCAGGTCAGACAGGCTGTGAACCCACGACGGAAGCCGCCGCACTGTCCGGGGTGAGGGCTGCAGGTGGGGGCGGGCGCCGTGACGGCGGGCGATGAGGAGCGAGCCGACCACGTACGCGGTCGCCAGCACGATCCAGGCAAGCACGCAGACGGCCGTGATCCCCGCCGAGGGCCCCAGCAGCTGGCCGATACCGGCCACCAGAAGCAAGACCTCGATCACGCCGAGACCACGGCTCAGGTGCATGACCCTCCTCCCGTACGGTGCACGCCGGCTGTCACCCTACGGGACCACCTCCACCCAGTACCGCGGCGCCGCCTGGGACCTGCCCGTCACCAGCGCACACGGGATGGGCAGCCCCGGCTCAGGGCTGCTCGTGGCGCCGTACGGGCCGGACGATCCGGGCTGGCGAGCCGACCGCGACCATCTCGGCCGGGATGTCCCGGGTGACCAGGGAACCAGCCCCGACCACCGCCCCGGCGCCGATCGTCACCCCGGGCAGGATCGTGACACTGGCCCCGATCCAGGCCCGGTCCCCGACCCGGATCGGCGCCGGGCGCAGGTCGCCGCGGTGAGCCGGGTCCTCGTCGTGGTTCAGCGTCGCCAGCACGGCGTTGTGACCGACCAGCACGTCGTCGCCGATCCAGATGCCGCCCTGGTCCTGGAAGGCGCAGCCACTGTTGATGAACACCCGCCGGCCCAGGTGGATGTTCTTGCCGAAGTCGGTCCGAAACGGCGGGAACAGCCGAAACGACGGGTCCACCTCGCGCCCGGTGAGCCGCGACATCAGCTCCACCACCTGCTCCGGCTCGTGGTACCGCGAGCCCAGCTCGGTCGTGATCTGGATCGCCTCCTGTGCCGCAGTGTGCAGCAGCTCGAACAGCGGTGAGTCGGCCTTGATCGTCTGCCCGGCGTTCAGCGCTGCCAGCAGGTTGTTCAGGTTCATGTCTCTCCTCGTGTCGGCGGCGTACGCACCCACGCTTGACCCTGCCACCGTGTCAGGCACCAGCATGAGCCTATGGCCGAGACCACACTGATGACGATCGGGCAGTTCAGTGCGCTGACCCGGCTGTCGGTACGGATGCTGCGCCACTACGACAGCCACGGGGTCCTGGTGCCTGCCGACACCGACCCTCAGACCGGGTACCGCCGCTACGCGCCGGACCAGCTGCGCGACGCGGCCGACATCCGGCGGCTGCGTGACGTCGGCTTCGGCGTCTCCGCCATCTCAGCCCTGCTCGCCGCCCGCGGCACCCCGGCCTGGACGGCCTCGCTGGAGCTTCAGCGAGGCGTCCTCACCGACGAGCTGCACGCGGCCCAGGCCCGGCTGGCCCTCATCAACCGACTCCTCGAAGGAGGCACCAGCATGTCCATCACCATCGAGCGCCGGACTGTCCCGGCCATGACCATCGTCTCGCTGCGCGGGACCATCCCCACGTACGCGGACGAGGGCCAGCTGTGGCAGAGGCTGATGCCGGCCCTCGCCGAGCAGCAGATCACCCCCACCGGCCCGTGCGGCGTGATCGAGCACGACGACGAGTTCACCGAGCACGACGTCGACGAGGAGGTCTTCGTCCCTGTCGCCGCCGGGACCACCGCGGCCGAGCCGCTGGTGGTCAGCGACCTTGAGGCCCGGGACTGCCTCGTCGCCCGGGTGCTCGGCCCGTACGACCAGATCACCCAGGCGCACGACCTGATCGCTGCCCGGCTGACCGCCGACTCGCTCCGCCCCCGCAGCGGCCGTACCCGCGCTGACAAGGCCTTCAACCTCTACCTCACGACACCTGAGGAGTGCGCACCGCAGGACCTGGTGACCGAGGTCTGCCTGCCGCTGCGCTAGCGAACCAGTGCGGCCGGTACGCGGGGCTGCCCCACGTACCGGCCGCGTCGTGCTGCCTAGCTGGACCGGTCCTGGTTGAGCCAGTCCTCAACCTCCTGCCGTGTCGGGACGGCTCCAGTCCGTCGCTGATTGACCCGCCCGTGGTCACAGTGCTCGCGAACCTGCCGGCAGCGTTGCCCAGCGCCCGCTCGCCTGCTGGGTCGCGTCGGCCCGGGCCTCCTTCAGTGCCTCCATCAGGGCCAGCCGCAGCTGCTCGGCGCCCAGGTTCCGGACCGCCCGGTCACCGATCCGCAGGTCGAGGACATTCCCCTGCACGTCAACGTCGGCCTGGACCGCGCCGTCGGCGGCCTCGCCGGTGCCGACGATAGCCGCCGAGCGCTCCAGCTGGTCCTGCAGCTGAGCGGTGCTGCTCTCCAGGCCACGCATCAGGTCGTCCACCTGCTCGCGCAGGTCCTCGGTCCTGCGGCGCAGCTCGTCGGGGCTCATGGTGGGCAGGCTGATCATCTCATCGCTGGGAGTCATGGGCCGGGAATTTACGGTCCAGACAGCTCATCCCCCCGCCGTACCAGCGCCTCGCCGGCCAGATTGAGTACGCCTCACCAGCTCACCTGAGTACGGCTCACGAGCTCCCTGAGCACCAGGAACCACCACCGCGCTGGCAACCGGGCAGCTGGCAACTGGGCAAGCGGCCGACCGTACCGTCATGAGAACAGGGAAGACACAGAAGAAGAGCGGGCGACGGGAATCGAACCCGCACTGTCAGCTTGGGAAACTGATGTTCTGCCATTGAACTACGCCCGCACGGTGACTCGGTCACCGAGCAGGCCCCAGCATAGCGTCCCGGGAGGCCGCTGTCTTCCTAGGGCTCGTGGGCGGCGGCCCGGCGCGGACCGAGCAGAGAGGCCCGGTGGTTCACGGCGTTCTCCACGTCGGCCCGCCACACCAGGCCCCAGCGGCCCTCCCTGAGCTGTACGGCGACCACCGGCAGCCGGTGGTGGTGCAGCAGGTCGGCCTGCTCGCTGGCCGCGGCCTCCAGGTCCCCCTTCGACTCCCAGACCGGGTCCATCGGGGCCATCACGTCTCCAGCGGTACGGACGTCGCGCTTGCCGCCTGGGACCGAGTCGGCACCGACCGCGAGCAGGCCCACCGGCCGCTGCTGGTCGTCCAGCACGATGACCCCGCTGCCGGCCGGGAACGAGGCGTCGACGATGTCGAGCCGGGTCCGCATCGGGACCGTCATGGTGGGCTTGGCGATGTCCCGCAGCCGGATCCGGTCGGTGGTCTTGCGGCGCCGGGCCACCCTCACGATGATGGTGGTCCAGATCCACATCCCGGCGCAGACCGGCACCAGCCACAGCAGGTCCACCAGCCGCGGCAGCGACCTGCTGACCTTCAGCGGCAGCCCGATCCAGGCCAGGACCACCGTGACCACGACAAACCGGCCCGACCAGGCGCCGACCTCCAGCCCGGAGGTCCGGTTCCCGGTCAGCCACCAGACCACCCCGCCCACGAGGTGCCCACCGTCCTGCGGCAGGCCCGGCAGCATGTTGTACACGAAGAGCAGCGCGTTGATCACCATCAGCGGGCCGATCACCAGCGACCAGTACGCCACGTCGCGGTTCAGCCACGCCACGTACGCGACGACCAGGTTCAGCAGCGGCCCGGCCACCGCGATCACCATGCTCACCCCGGGACTGCGGGGCACCGGGACGTGGGTCAGGTGCCCGCCCCAGACGTCGACGTGGATCCGGCGCATCGGAACTCCCAGCAGCTGGGCGGCGAGCAGGTGCCCCACCTCGTGGACGCCGACCGAGACCAGCAGGCAGCCGCCCCAGAGCAGGGTCTCCAGCGTGGCCTTCCTGATGACCCGCGGAGTCAGCTCCTCCCCGGCCAGGAAGACGATCATCAGCGCGATCAGCAGCAGCGGCCAGGAGCGGCCGAGCACCACCGGCACCCGCCGGAACCGGCCAACCTCCTCGTCGCCGGTGGTGTTCACCATCAGCACCCTGGTCCCCCCTCTGCTGCCGTACGGGTCACATCGCGTCTGGCGCCACGATCCCCAGCAGCCCCAGCCCTGACGCGAGCACCTGCCGGGTCGCCCGGCACAGCGCCAGCCGCGAGCTGCGGACCTCACCGTCGGACCTCAGCACCGGGCACTGCTCGTAGAACGTGCTGTACAGCGAGGCCAGGTCGAACAGGTACGTGCACAGCTTGTGCGGCTGCAGCTCCTCGGCCAGGGCCGCCACCACGTCGGCGTACTTCGTCAGGTGCAGCGCCAGCAGCTGCTCGTCCGGCTCGGCCAGGACCGTCACCTGCGCCTGGTCGGGCGCCAGGCCCCGGGCCTCGGCCTCCCGCAGGATCTTCGACGTACGGGCGTGCGCGTACTGCAGGTACGGCCCGGTGTTCCCGGTGGTCTGGGTCATCCGGTCGACGTCGAAGATGTAGTCCTTGTGGAGCGAGCTCGACAGGTCGGCGTACTTGACCGCCGCCATCGCCACGTCCGGCGCGGCGGCCTCCTCGGCGGCGTCGAGCAGGTAGTTGAGGGTGACGGTGCCCCCGTCGCGGGTCTTGAACATCTTGCCGTCCGGGCCGAGCACCGAGCCGAAGCCGACAAACTCGGTGGACCCGTTCTCCGGGACCCAGCCGGCCATCCGGGCCACCGCGAAGACCTGCTGGAAGTGGTGTGACTGCGGGATCCCGACCACGTAGATGATCCGGTCGGCGCCGAGCTGGCCGAACCGGTACCGCAGCGCGGCCAGGTCGGTCGCCGCGTACCCGAAGCCTCCGTCGCCCTTGCGGACGATCAGCGGGGTCTCATCGCCGGGCACGAAGACCACCAGCGCCCCGTCGTCGACCTTCGCTACCTGGGCCTGCTCCAGGTCCTGGGCGACCGGGGCCAGCATCTCGTTGTACATCGACTCGCCGGCCAGGTCGTCGTCGGTGAGCAGCACCCCGAGCCGCCCGTACGCGGCGTTGAACCCGGCCTTCGAGACCTCGATCAGCGCCCGCCAGACCTGCCGGGTCTGCTCGTCGCCGGCCTGCAGCGCCACCACCCGGCGGCGGGCGGCGTCGGCGAAGCCCGGGTCCTCGCGGAAGTGGGCCTGGGCCCGCCGGTACAGCGCCACCGAGCCGTTGAGGTCGAGGCTGGCGGCGTCGACGCCCTCGTGGAGGATCTGCTCCACCAGCATCCCGAACTGGGTCCCCCAGTCACCGATGTGGTTCTGCGGGATCACGGTGTGCCCGACGGCCCGCAGCACCCGGACGATGCAGTCGCCGATGATCGTGGAGCGCAGGTTCCCGACGTGCATCGGCTTGGCCACGTTCGGCGCCGAGTAGTCGACCACCACGGTCTGCGGCTGCTCGGCGCGGACGATCCCGCTGCCCGGGTCGGCCAGCTGCTCGTTCACCGCAGCGGCCAGCACCTCGGTCTTGAGCCGGATGTTGATGAAGCCCGGCCCGGCGATCTCCAGCGGCTCGCACAGGTCGGCCACGTCGACGCTGTCGACGATCCGCTGCGCCACCTGCCGCGGCGCCACCTTCTCCTGCGTAGCAAGGCGCATCGCGCTGTTGCACTGAAAGTGCCCGAACTCGGGCCGGCTCGCCGGCCGCAGCTGCGGGTCGCTGCCGACAGCCACCTCAAAACGCTGGGTGAGCAGGGAAAAAACCGACGCCATGCGGCACATCCTCCCACGCCTGCGCAGGTGGTCACCCGTACGGCCCGCGCTGACCGTCACGTGGTCGTTGGCGGGGCCGGCCGGGCTGCGGCTGGCGGGCCGCCCCCGCGGCGGCTCCGGGCCCGCGGCGGCGCCCGCACTCTGGAGGTACGACTCGTGGGCACCGACGCGGCGGCTCCGGCCCGCGGGCGCCTGCCCAGACGGACCTGCCCAGACGTGGGACACGACGGCTGAGGGCCTAGCCGGTCGGAGCCGGGCCGTACCCTGGCTCCATGACCGATCCCCGCCCCGGTCCCCGGCACGCGAACCAGACCCGCCGTCTCCGGCTGGCGACCACCTCAGCGCGGCACAGCGACCAGGTCACCCCTGGTCCGCGCGCTGTCACTCGGCTGACCCCGGTCGGCTGGCTGCTCACCCTGACCCTGCTCAGCACGACGGTGGCGGTCGGGCCGTGGGTCTTCACCCAGGCGGTCGCCGCCGGCACCGCGTACTCGGTCAGCACCGTCCCACGCCGTGACGTGGCGCTGGTGCTGGGGGCCGGGGTGCTGCCCAACGGGACCCCGACCGAGTACCTGCGGGCCCGGCTCGACCTGGGCTACGACCTCTTTCAGGCCGGGAAGGTCCGCGCGATCCTGGTCTCCGGCGACAACGGGGAGAAGCACTACAACGAGCCCGACGTGATGCGGGAGTACCTGATCCGCAAGGGGGTCCCGCCCAAGAAAGTGGTCGCTGACTACGCCGGGTTCGACACCTACGCCTCCTGCGTCCGGGCGGAGAAGATCTTCGGGACGACCAGCCTGACCGTGGTCACCCAGAGCTACCACCTGCCCCGGGCGCTCACCATCTGCCGCCAGCTCGGCCTGGACGCGGTCGGTGTCGGCGACGACTCGGTCCGCGGCATCAGCACCGACACCTGGCGCGCTGGCCAGGTCCGTGAGGTGCTCGCCGACTGGAAGATGGTCTGGGACCTGACCAGCCGTCGCCAGCCGCTCCTCGGCCCCCGCGAGACCTCCCTCGACGAGGCCCTGGCCTAGCAGGCGGTCACACCTGCCAGGCCAGCGCGAGCCCCGCGGTCAGGCCCGCTTCGACCGGTAGAAGCCGATCAGGGCCTTGGTCGACTCGTCCTGGGTGGCCAGGGCCTGGTCGTCGGAGGAGATCGCCGGGGCGATCTGCAGCGCGAGCTGCTTGCCGAGCTCGACCCCCCACTGGTCGTACGAGTCGATGCCCCAGACGGCGCCCTGGACGAAGGTGATGTGCTCGTACAGGGCGATCAGCTGGCCGACGACCGACGGGGTCAGGGCGGGGGCCAGGACCGAGGTCGTGGGCCGGTTGCCGGGGAAGACCCGGGCGGTCACGATCGGCTCCGGGGTGCCCTCGGCCCGTACCTCGTCGGCGGTCTTGCCGAAGGCCAGCGCCTTGGTCTGGGCGAAGAAGTTCGCCAGCAGCAGCTCGTGGACGTCCTGGTCGCCGTCGCGCAGCGGGTGGGACGGGTTGACCACGGCGATGAAGTCGGCCGGCACCAGCTGGGTGCCCTGGTGGATCAGCTGGTAGAAGGCGTGCTGCCCGTTGGTGCCGGGCTCGCCCCAGAAGACCTCACCGGTCTCGGTGGTGACCGGCGCCCCGTCGGCGCGAACCCCCTTGCCGTTGGACTCCATGGTGAGCTGCTGCAGGTACGCGGCGAAGCGGTGCAGGTACTGCGCGTACGGGAGCACCGCGTGCGAGGCCGCCTTGCAGAAGTTCACGTACCAGACGTTGAGCAGGCCCATCAGCACCGGCACGTTCTGGGCCAGCGGGGTGCTGGCGAAGTGCTGGTCGATGGCCCGGAAGCCGGCCAGGAAGTCCTCAAAGGCCTCCGGCCCGATCGCGACGGCGACCGCGGTGCCGACGGCCGAGTCGACCGAGTAGCGTCCGCCGACCCAGTCCCAGAAGCCGAAGGCGTTGGCCGGGTCGATCCCGAACGCGGCCACCTTGTCGAGCGCGGTCGAGACCGCGACGAAGTGCTTGGCCACGACGTCCGTACGCGACTGCTCGGAGCCGTCGATGGCGCCGGCGGCCTGCAGCGCGTCCCACAGCCACTGCCTCGCCAGCCGGGCGTTGGTCAGGGTCTCCAGGGTGGTGAAGGTCTTCGAGGCGACGATGAACAGGGTCGTCTCGGGGTCCAGGTCGGCCGTGGTCGTGTACAGGTCGGTCGGGTCGATGTTCGACACGAAGCGGCAGGCCAGCCCGTCCAGCACGTACGGGCGGAGCGCCTCGTACACCATCACCGGCCCGAGGTCGGAGCCGCCGATGCCGATGTTGACGACGGTCTGGATCGGCTTGCCGGTGACCCCGACCCACTGCCCCGAGCGGACCTTCTCGGCGAACGCGTACACCTGGTCGAGCACTTGCCGCACGTCGGCGACGACCTCGGTGCCGTCGACCACCAGCTGCTCGCCGGGGGCCCGGCGCAGCGCGGTGTGCAGCACCGACCGGTTCTCGGTGACGTTGATCTTGTCGCCGCGCAGCATCGCGTCGCGCCGCTCGGCCAGCCCGACCTGCTCGGCCAGGCGGACCAGAGCCGCCAGCACCTCGTCGGTGACCAGGTTCTTCGACAGGTCGACGTACAGGTCGCCCGCGGTGAGGCTCAGCGACCGGACCCGCTCCGGGTCGGCCAGCAGCGCTCGCAGGTCGACATCAAGGTTGTCGTGAAGCCGGGCCAGCTCGGCCCAGGCGGCGGTCTGCGTGGGGTCGGCGATGCTCATGCCCGGACTCTACTGTGTGGGATCGCCGCCGCCTCCCACTCGGGCTGGTCACAGTGCCAGGTCAGCACGCAGGTCGTCGAGGGTGACCCGCTCCCCGTCGTCGTGCGCCTTCGCCTCCCGGTAGGCGGCTACGTCCTGGGCCATCTCGAGCTCTTCGAGGGCTTCAAGATCCGCCACGCCAATCACCACAGCCGCCAGCCTGCCGTTCCGCGTGACACCGATCCGCTCGCCGGCGTAGCCGGCCCGCCCCAGCACCTCACTGAGCTGAGCCCGCAGCTCGCGCGCCGACACCTGCCTGTCCAGGCTCACCATGAGCCATGTGTAGCACTCCGCGGCGGAGCTCGGGCGATCAAGCACAGCCCCCGGCTGGACGAAGGAGCGGTGACGAACGACTCGCTGTGCCCGGCCCCCGAACCCGTGCGCCCAACCCGACCACAGCCCGCAAGCCAGCACGCTCAACCCAATCACGACCGGCCGCGTAGTCCCCGGTCTGGACGACGAAGAGCGAGAAACGACAGGC
>CALBCJ010000035.1 GCA_937926975.1 uncultured Propionibacteriaceae bacterium
TGCTCTGCTCACGTCGCCCCACCCGTGGCCGACGACCCTCAGCCCAGGGCGGGCTGCTCTGCTCACGTCGCCCCACCCGTGGCCGACGACCCTCAGCCCAGGGCGGGCTCTGCCGGGTTCTCGGCTGCCGGACGGCGAAGCCAGCCCAGGATCATCGCCGAGTACTGGTCGAGGTCGTGCTCCAGGCGGTCCGGGTCGCGCAGGTCGTACTCGAACAGCGCCTGAACCGTGCGCTGGTTCGTGATCCGGTAGTTGCTGAACGCGGTCACCGCGACGTACAGCTCGACACCGGTGACCCCGTCACGAAAGACCCCCTCGGCCCGGCCCCGGTCCAGGACCGCGTCCAGGGTGCCGATGATCGGCCGCGACATGACCCGGTCCTCCACCCCCAGGTGGCGGGCCTCCAGGATGTTCTCCGTCCTGACCAGCCGCGCCAGCTGCGGGTTCTCCTCGTGGTAGCGGACCGTGGCCCGCACGTACGTGTCGACCGCGACCTCAGGAGGCAGGCTGCCCAGGTTCAGCGACCGCTCATAGGCCCGGATCCGCCGGTACTGCTCGTGCAGGCAGGCGAAGAACAAGCCAGCCTTGCTGTCGAAGCAGTAGTAGATCATCCGCTTCGTGGTCGCGGTCTCGTCGGCGATCTCGTCGATCCGGGCACCGTGAAAACCCGTACGGGCGAAGTGCCGGGTGGCGACCTCCAGAATGTTGGCCCGGGTCCGTTCAAGGTCGCGGGGCCCGTGGCCAGCACCCATCAGGTCGTTGCTGCCAAGAGCTCGTCGAGCGCCGCGTACGCAGCCTTCGCGTCCGGCTCCACGCCGGTGAAGATCCGGAACGCCTCCGCGGCCTGCTCCACCGCCATCCCGGTGCCGGGCAGGATCTGGCAGCCCAGCTCCTGCGCGCTCTGCAGCAGCTCGGTCATCACCGGCAGGTAGACACAGTCCGCCACCCACATCTCGGGCCGCAGCAGCTCCGCGGGTACCGACGAGCCAGCCTCGTGGCCAGTCATCCCGCGGGTGGTGGCGTTGATCACGCCGTCAGAGTCTGCCATAGCCGCCTCAAGGTCGGTGCCCGCCACGGCGCGTCCCGGCCCGTACAGCTCGGTCATCCGCTGCACCAGGGCCTGCTCCCGGTCCTTCAGCACGTCGAAGATCGTGATCTGGCCGACGCCGGCGTCGAGCATCCCGTACGCGACGGCCGAGCCGGCCCCGCCGGCGCCCATCAGCACCAGCCGGTCCGCTTTCGCCCCGGGCAGGTTGCGCCTGAACGAGAACGCGAAGCCGCACCAGTCGGTGTTGTACCCGGTCGTCCGGCCGTCGCGGAAGGTGACCGTGTTGACCGCCTGCAGGCTCTTCGCCCGATCCGACAGCTCGTCCAGCAGCCCCAGCACCTGCTGCTTGCAGGGGGCGGTGATGTTGAGGCCGCTAAAGCCGAGCCGCCGCGCCCAGGCCAGGGCGTCGGCCAGGTCGTCGGGGCCGATATCGAGCACCGCCAGGTCGATCGGGCGGTACACGACGCTCATCCCCATCGCCCGGCCGATCATCTCGTGGATCGGCGGGGTGAGTGAGGTGGTGATGGAGTCTCCGAAGAGCCCCAGCATGTGGGAGACCGGCTTGATGCCGTCGAACATGATGTGCCTTCTTCCTTGAAGAGCGGGTACGGGTGCCTCAGGTGTCGATCACGGACCGGGCGGCGGCCAGCGACCGGGTGGCGTACTCGGTGTCGCCGAGAGTCAGCAGCCGGGCCAGGTGAGGCTGCTCGATGGCCAGCACGGCGTCGTCGGGCAGGGCGGCGACCAGGTCCCGGACCGGGGCGTCGCCCTCGCCCACGTACAGGCGGCGCTCGCGGACCTCGACCCGCAGCGCCTCCAGGTCCGGCGGGGTCGCCGCCGGGCAGTCGCACAGGTGCAGCATCGGCAGCCACTGCGGCGGCATCGCCCGGACCGCGTCCAGCGACGCCCCCGACCGCATCCAGTGGTACACGTCGATCAGCACCCCCAGGTTCGGTGCCCCGACCTGCTCCACCAGCCGGCTCATCTCCTCCGGGGTCCGTACGGACGACAGCGCCACGAACTCCGACACCACGCGCAGCCCGTACTCGCTGGCCAGCGCCGAGACCCGGCCCAGCCCGTCGACCTGCTCGGCCGGGTCCTCGGTCCAGACGCTGGCCAGCACGGTGGTGGCGCCCAGCGCGGCCCCGACCTCCAGGGCCGGCCGGTACGCCTCGTAGTCGGCGCCCGGCACCACCCGGGCCAGCTCGATGTCCCAGACCTTGACCCCGGTCTCGTCCAGGGCGGTCCGGCAGGCGGCGAGGAGCTCCGGGTCGCGGGCCAGGTCGAGGCGGGGCTCGCTCGCCAGGCCCATCGGGATCGGGCGCAGCCCGACGTACTCGTAGCCGGCGGCGGCCGCCACGTA
Organism: uncultured Propionibacteriaceae bacterium; assembly: GCA_937926975.1. Classification (GTDB taxonomy): domain Bacteria; phylum Actinomycetota; class Actinomycetes; order Propionibacteriales; family Propionibacteriaceae; genus Fen-668. The sequence continues at coordinate 2,412 of CALBCJ010000035.1, forward strand.
CACCTGGGCCGACGGCTCCAGGGCGCCCACCGTCAGGTAGGCGAGGGAGTACCGGTGAGTCATGTCCCTTTCCTTTCTGGCTAGGTGCTGACGTGGCCCTTGACGCCCTCGGGGCTGTAGATGTCGAGGATGTTCCAGTGCCCGCCGGTCGGGGTCGGGATGTTCCGCATCGGCACGTCGATCAGGTACGGCTCGCCGCTGGCCAGCGCCTCGGCCAGGGCCCCGGCGAAGTCGTCGGCCGAGGTGACCTTGCGGGAGCGGATCCCGTACGCCTGGGCGACGGCCGCGTAGTCGATCCACAGGTCGTCGTCGTCGGACTCGAAGACCGTGCCGAAGGTGGTGCCGTAGTTGGCCTTCTCAAGCCCGGCGATGGTGCCGAAGGCGTTGTTGTTCATGACCACCCAGACCACCGGGATCTGCTCGCGGCGCGCGGTCGCCAGCACCGCCGGGTTCTGCCCGAAGCCGCCGTCGCCGATCAGCGCGACCACCGGCCGGTCCGGGGCACCGAGCTTGACCCCGAGCGCCGCCGGGGAGCCGAAGCCCATGGTGGCGAAGCCGCCGGGGGTGATGAAGGTGCCCGGGACCGTGATGTCGTACTGCTGCGCCAGGCCGTTCTTGTTCCAGCCGACGTCGGTGACGATCATCGTCTCCGGCGGGACGGTGTCGCGCAGGTCCTTGAGGATCCGGGCCGGGTTCATGGGGAGCTCGTCGGAGGTCTGGTCGGCGACCAGGGACTCCTTGCGGGTGGCCCGCTCGGCCAGGACCTGCTCGGTCAGCCCGGCCCGGGTGACACCGTCGGGGTAGAGCCGGCGGGCGGTCTCCAGCAGCACCTGCAGGGCGGCCTTGAGGTCGGCGACCGCGCCGGTCTCGACCGGGTAGTTGCGCCCGATCTGCTCCGGGTCCAGGTCGATCTGCATGAACTTGGTCGGCATCGAGAAGGTGTGCTCCTCGTACCAGGACGAGCAGTCGGCCTCCGCGAACCGGGTCCCGAGCCCCAGCACCCAGTCGGCCTGGCGGCAGACCTCGTTCGTGTACGGCATCCCCCAGAAGCCCGACATCCCCAGCACGTGCGGGTTGTCGTCGGGGACCGCCCCCTTGCCCATCAGGCTGTGCGCGACCGGCAGGTCCAGGTGGTCGACCAGGGCCGTCAGCTCGGCCGAGGCCTGGGCGAGGTGGACCCCGCCGCCCGCGTACAGGACCGGGCGGCTGGCCTCGGCCAGGGTGCGGACGATCGTCTCGGCCACCTCGACCGGCAGGCTCGGCTTGGCGTAGTCGAGGTGGTTGAGCAGCGCCCGGTCCACCAGGGCGGTGTCGATCGGCAGGCTGAGCAGGTCCATCGGGACGTCGACCAGCACCGGCCCGGGCCGGCCCGACTCGGCGATCACGAAGGCCCGGTCGAGGACCTCGGGCAGCATCTCGGCCCGCTCCACCCGGAAGGCCCGCTTCACGAACGGCCGGTAGATCTGCCACTGGTCGGCGTCGGCGTGGTGGTTGACCTCCTGGTGGGGGTGCTTGCCGAAGTAGTACGAGGGGACGTCGCCGGCGATCACGACCATCGGGACCGAGTCCAGGGCGGCGTTGGCGACCCCGGTGGCGGCATTCGTCAGGCCCGGCCCGAGGTGGGTCAGCAGCACCGACGCCCGGTGAGTCACCCGGGCGTACCCGTCGGCGGCGTGGGCGGCGATCTGCTCGTGCCGTACGTTGACGAAGTCGATCTGCTCGCTGCGGGACAAGGCGTCAAGCATCGCGATCACGGTGTGGCCGCAGAGGCCGAAGACCGTCGTGACGCCGCGCCCCTCCAGGTAGCGGACGATCTCGTGGGCGGCGAGCTCAGTCATGGACGCTCCTTTGCCGGTTCGGTGGTGAGGTCCCGGCGGGCGGGCCCGTTGTAGGTGTAGCCCAGGAGCTTCGCCTGCGGCCCCTTGATCCGGCCGCCCTGCTGCATCTGCTCCCAGGCGTGGGCGAGGATCCCGACCGAGCGGGACAGGATGAAGACGCCGCGGCCCAGCTCGGGCGCCAGGCCCAGCTCGCAGTAGACGACAGCCGTCGCCCCGTCGATGTTCATCGGGACCCGGCGCTGGCGGCCCCGGGCGAGCTCGTCCTCCAGGGCGGTGCCGATGTCGGCGAAGCGGCCGCTGACCGCGCCCTGGGCGGCGGCCTCACGGACCAGGCCGAGCAGCCTCGGCGCCCGCGGGTCGAGCGGGTGGAAGCGGTGCCCGAAGCCGGGGAAGTACCTCAGCCCCTGCTCGCGGCGCCGGGCGACCACCTCGGCGGTGGCGGCGGCCAGGTCCTGGTCCCCGGCGACCTCGGCGATCTCGTAGTAGATCTCCATGCACTGCTGCCCGGGGCCGCCGTGGATGTCGTCGAGGACGTTGACTGCCGAGGCCATCGACCCGTTGAGGCTTGGGCCGCAGGTGGCGGCCATCCGGGCGATCGCGATCGACGGGGCCTGCGGGCCGTGGTCGACGCTGGCGACCAGGGCCGCCTCCAGCAGCGCGGCCTGCTCGCGGGTCGGCAGCTCGCCCTGCAGCATCAGCCAGATCATCTGCGGGAAGCTGATGCTCCCGATCAGCTGCTCGATCGGGTACCCGCGGACAGCGATCTCACCAGGGTGGATGTCGATGATCGAGGTGGTCCACCAGCGGCGGGCCTCGTCGAGCAGCTCGTCGGGGGTGCGCTCGGTCATGGCTCAGCTCACCGTGACCGCGGCGTCGGTGGGCCTCGCCTCCCCGTCTGGCTCCAGGGCCGGGTCGTAGAAGTCCCCGAAGAGCTCGGCGTCGCTGGGCCGGTCGACCGGGATCTTGCGCGACACCCAGGTGGTGTTCAGGTAGTGCTTGAGCGAGACGTTCTCGCTGGTGATGTTGCCGCCCCAGGTGCCGCAGCCCATCGACGAGGTCATCGGCATCCCGTTGTTGAAGGCGCCGGCGTTGGCCCGGGAGTTCGGCTGGTTCACCATGATCCGCGAGACCGGCATGACCCGGCCGAAGTAGTCGATGTGGGCGTCGTCGGTGGAGGCGATGCCGCAGCTGTGGCCCTTGCCGCCGACCTCGTACAGCTGCAGCGCCAGGTCGACACCGTCCTCGAAGCTGCCGTCGTACGCGTGGACCGCCATCAGCGTGGTGAGCTTCTCCTTGCAGAAGCTGAGCTCGGGGCCGATACCGTTGCCCTCGACGAGGATGAACTTCGCCTCAGCCGGGATGGCGAAGCCGGCCGCCTCGGCCAGCTGCTGCGGCGAGACCGCGACCGTGTCGGCGAGCCGGTGGCCCTCGTCGTCCCACATCACCTTCTCCAGCGCGTCGCGCTGCTCGGTGGTGGCGAGGTAGCCGCCCACCTCCACCAGGGCGTCGAGCATCTCCTGGTAGCGGGCGCGGGGGACCAGCACGTTGCCGTCGGCGGAGCACCCGGAGCCGAAGTCAGAGGTCTTCGACAGCATGCAGTTCATGGCCGTGGCCTTGATGTCAGCGGTCTCGTCGAGGAACTCGGTGGCGTTGCCGGCGCCGACCCCGAAGGCCGGCTTGCCCGAGCTGTACGCCTGGCGGACCAGGGCCTGGCCGCCGGTGGCGATGATCAGGTCGGAGCGCTTCATCAGCTCCTGGCTGACGAGCAGGCTGGGCAGGGTGATGCACTGCAGGATGTCGGCCGGGGCGCCCTCGGCCTCCAGGGCCTCACGCATCAGCCGTACGGTCTCGAAGGTGGTCTCCTTGCTGCGCGGGTGCGGCGAGAAGATCACCACGTCACGGGCCTTGATCGCGTAGACCGCGTTGCCGGCCGGGGTCAGGTCGGGGTTCGTGGTGGGCACGATGCAGCCGATCAGGCCGACCGGCTTGCCGTACTTGACGATCCCGCGGGCCGGGTCCTCCTCGATGACCCCGACGCTCGGCTGGCGCAGCGCGTCGCGCAGCACGCCGCGGATCTTCATCCGCTTGTTCATCCGGGAGGCGTAGTCGCCCAGGCCGGACTCCTTGATGCCCATCTCGACCAGCCGGTGGAAGGTGGTGGTGTTGGCGACCGCCCAGGCCACCGCCTGGCAGAGCCGGTCGACGCGGGCCTGGTCGTAGGTCTCGATGACCTTCTGAGCGGCCCGGGCCCTCGCGACCAGGTCGTCGAGCTCGCGTACCTGCTCTGCTGACATCTCCTTGCGGACCTTCTCCTCAGCCATGAGGTCACCTTTCTGGATGGTCGCCCGGGCGAGCCGGCGCTGGCCCGCTCCCTGTGTACCGCTCGGTTCACTCAGAATAGGCGTCCTGCCGTGCTGTGTACAGGCTTGGGCGGACAATTGAATGTACTAGCTGGTGAACAAGCTCTTTACTCGGGCGCCGGTCTGCCCTAGCGTGGGCGGCAGGACAACGCAGTTCCTCGGCCCGGTCGCGACGCGGCACTGGGTCGACAACCCTGGGGAGCACGCATGGCTCAACCTGTTTCACCTGTCCGGGTCGCGGTCGCCGGGGCCGGCCTGATCGGCCGGCGGCACCTGAGCGCCCTAGCCGCCCAGGAGCGCGCCGAGATCGCCGCGGTCGTCGACCCGGCACCGGCGGCGGCCGAGCTGGCCAGCCAGTACGAGGTTCCGCTCTACCGCGACCTGGCCGAGCTGCTGCGCCAGGACCGGCCCGACGCCGTCATCCTGGCCGTCCCGAACCAGCTGCACGAGCAGATGACGGTGACGGCGATCGAGGCCGGGCTGCCGGTGCTGCTGGAGAAGCCGGCCACCGACACCGTCGCCGCCGGGGAGCGCCTGACTGCGCGCGCCGACGAGCTCGGGGCCCGGGTCCTGGTCGGGCACCACCGTACGCACAGCGCGGTGATGCGGGCCGCTCGGGAGGTCGTCGACTCCGGCCGGCTCGGCGACCTGGTGGCGGTGAACGGGACGGCCCTGTTCTACAAGCCGGACGACTACTTTCCGGCCGCCCCCTGGCGGACCCAGCCCGGCGGCGGGCCGGTCCAGATCAACATCATCCACGAGGTCCACAACCTGCGCCTGCTGTGCGGGGAGATCACCTCGGTGCAGGCGGTGACCAGCAACCGGACCCGCGGCTTCGCGGTAGAGGACACCGCCGCCATCCTCATCACCTTCGAGTCAGGGGTGCTCGGCACCTTCATCATCAGCGACACCGCCGCGTCCCCCCGGTCGTGGGAGCAGACCGTACGGGAGGACCCGGCCTTCGACGCCCACCCCGACCAGGACTGCTACCACCTGGCCGGGACCTTCGGCTCCCTCTCGGTGCCGACCATGCAGCTGTTCACCTACCAGCGGCCCGAGGACCGCTCCTGGTGGAAGCCCTTCTCTGAGACCACCCGGGTTCCCGTGGACCGCAAGGACCCCCTCGCGGCCCAGCTGGAGCACTTCATCGACGTCGCCACAGGACAGGCTGAGCCTCTGGTCACCCTGCGCGACGGAGTCCGCAACGTCGCCGTAGTGGAGGCGGTCCTCACCTCCGCCGCCACCGGCAAGCCCGTCCCCGTCCCCGAGCAAAGGTAGACAGACCCGTGTCCACATCCCTCGACCCGGCCACGACCGAGCCGCGCCGCCAGCCGGTCCGGTCCGCCATCGCAGCGCTGGTCGGCAGCGCCCTGGAGTACTACGACTTCTTCATCTACGCCAGCGCCTCGGCCCTGGTCTTCAACCGGCTCTTCTTCGACAAGAGCAACCCCGCCGTGGCGACCCTGCTGTCGCTGGCAACGTTCGGCGTCGCGTACGTGGCCCGCCCGGTCGGCGCGATCGTGCTGGGCCGCTGGGGCGACCTCAAGGGCCGCCGGGTGGTCATGGTCTTCACCCTGTTCCTGATGGGGATCGCCACCTTCGCGATCGGCTGCCTGCCCACGTACGAGCAGGTCGGCGTGCTCGCCCCGACGCTGCTGGTGCTGTGCCGGCTGGCGCAGGGCTTCTCCGCCGGCGGCGAGCAGTCCAGCGCCAACTCGATGTCGCTGGAGCACGCCCCGTCGCACCGGCGCTCCTTCACCACCGGCTGGACCATGTTCGGCACCCAGCTCGGGCAGGTCTTCGCGGCCGGCGTCTTCATCCCGATGGCCGCGATGGGCGACGACTTCTTCCTCAGCATCGGCTGGCGGATCCCGTTCTGGCTGTCGGCGCTGGTAGTGCTGGTCGGCTGGCTGATCCGGCGGACCCTGGAGGAGCCGCCGCAGTTCCAGGCCGCTGCCGCCGAGGCCGAGGCCCAGGGCACGCCCACGGTCCGCAACGACCCGATCCGGATCCTGATCAGCCGCTACCCGAAGCAGCTGATCATGGTCACCATCCTGGCGCTGCACAACTTCGAGACCACGATCTTCTCGGTCTGGGCCCTCAACTACGGCGAGGCACAGGGGATCTCGGCCGCCAACATGCTCACCCAGACCGTGATCGTGCAGCTGTCGGCGCTGGCCGCGATCCCGCTGTGGACCTGGCTGGCCGACAAGATCGGCCGCAAGAAGGTCTACATCGGCGGGTACACCATGGTCGCCGCCCTGCTGTGGTTCTACATGACCGCACTGCACGACGCCAACGTCTGGATGGTGTACCTGCTCGGCTTCCTGATGCAGGGCATCTTCTACTCGGCCGTCAACGGCGTCTGGCCGTCCTTCTACGGCGAGCAGTTCCCGACCAAGGTCCGCCTCTCCGGCACCTCGCTCAGCACCCAGGTCGGCTTCGCGATCACCGGCTTCGCCCCCGCGATCGCCGCCGCCCTGATCGCTGGCGACCCGACCGACTTCAGGCCGGTCTACTTCGCCACCGTGGCCGTGATGGCGGCGGTGCTGGTGACCGCGGCGCTGGCCAAGGAGACCGCCTTCACGTCCCTGGACGAGCTGGACGCCGAGGCCGACAACGCCGAGCGCGCCCGGTACGGCAACGTCCTGTGAGCAGCGGCGGCCCGGCCCCGGCGGCCGGGAGCCCGCCCGTACCCGAGCAGGCCGGCGGCCAGGCTGAGGCCGCCGTCGCCACCACCAACACCACCAACCAAAGGAAAGGACATGGCACACAGCAATGAGACACACGTTGACCTGATCGTCCTCGGGACCGGAGCAGCCGGGCTCAGCACCGCGCTGACGGCCGCGAACGAGGGGCTGGAGGTGCTGCTGCTGGAGAAGACCGACCGCTTCGGCGGCACCACCTGCCACTCGGCCGGGACCTGCTGGATCCCCGGCAGCCGGTACGTCGAGGAGGCCGGGATCACCGATGACCTGAAGCGGGCCGAGACGTACCTCGACGCCCTGGTCGGCGACCGGGGGCCGAAGCAGATGTGGATGACCTACCTCGAGACCGGCCCCAAGATGATCGACTACCTGGAGCGGATGGGGATCCGCTGGATCCCGTTCCCCGGCTTCGTCGACTACTACCCCGAGCTGGAAGGCTCCGGGCGCGGGTACCGGGCCCTGGAGCCCGAGCCCTTCGACGGCAAGCTCCTCGGCCGGCGCGACTTCTCCCACCTGCGCGGCCCGGTGCCCGAGTTCGCCCTCTTCGGCGGCTCCCTGATGGTCCGCCGCAAGGAGGTCGCCCGGCTGCTGCACCTGTTCGACGGGCAGAACCTGGCCGAGCGGGCCCAGGCGGTGCTGACCGCGCTCGGGCTCGGCGTCCGGTGGGTCTGGGACCTGGTCCGGCTCTGGCCCCGCGGCACCCGGATGGTGATGGGCAACGCCCTGATCGCCAGGCTGTACTACGAGTTCCGCCGGCGCGGCGGCACGATCTGGCTGAACGCCCTCACCCGGGAGCTGACCAGGCAGGACGGGCGGGTCACCGGGGCGGTCGTGGAGTACCGCGGCGTGCCCCGTACGGTTCGGGCCCGCAAGGGCGTGGTGCTGGCAGCCGGCGGCTTCCCGGCCTCACCGGAGCGCCGCAACCAGTACCTGCGCCAGCCGGCCGCCCAGTACACCGCCGCCGCCCCCGGCAGCACCGGCGACACCTTCGCCCTGGCCGAGTCGGTCGGTGGGGCGATCGGGCCCGCCGACGACAACGGGGCGCTGTGGTTCCCGTCGTCGGTCGGCTACCGCCCCGACGGCTCGCAGGCGGTCTTCCCGCACATCTGGGACCGGGCCAAGCCCGGCATGATCGCGGTCAACGCGGCCGGGAAGCGGTTCACCGACGAGGCCCGCTCGTACAACCACTTCGTGCGCGCCATGTACGAGTCGGACGAGGCCGGGGTGCCGACGGTCCCGGCCTGGCTGGTCGCCGACCAGGCGCACATGACGAAGTACGGGCTGGGCATGGTCTACCCGGCGCTGCCGATCCCGAGGCACTGGTTCGAGAGCGGCTACCTGGTCAAGGCGCCGACGCTGCGCGAGCTGGCGCTCAAGATCGAGGTCGACCCGCAGGGCCTGGAGGAGACCGTACGCACGTACAACGCCGACTGCGCCCGCGGCCGAGACACCCAGTTCGGCAAGGGCGAGAGCGAGTACAGCCCGCAGTACGGCGACCCGCACGCCAGCCCGAACGTCAACCTCGGCCCGGTGGCGAAGCCGCCGTACTACGCGATGGCGGTGTACCCGACGCCGCTGTCGACCGGGCGCGGGATCCTGATCAACCCCGACGGGCAGGTGCTCACCGAGTCCGGGAAGGTCGTCCCCGGCCTGTACGCGGCGGGCTCCGACGCCCAGCAGGTGTTCGGGATCCAGTATCCGGGCGGCGGCTGCCAGGTCGGCGCCGGGATGGTCTTCGGCTACCGGATCGGCCGGCACGCGGCGGGGAAGCAGGCCTGAGATGCGGCGCATGCTCGGGATCTCCGCCCTGTCGGTGCTGGACGCCGAGCCGCCAGAGGTGGTGACCGAGGCGGCCCGGGCGGGCCTGGACACGGTCGGGCTGCGGGTCTTCCCAGCCGGCGACGAGCCCGCCTGGCCGCTGCTCGGCGACACCCCGATGGTCCGCGAGACGCTGCGCCGGGTCGCGGGTACCGGGATCGCCGTGTGGGACGTCGAGGTCCTGCGAGTACGGCCCGACAAGGAGCTCAGCGAGCACCTGGGGATCCTCGACGCCGGGGCCCGGCTAGGGGCGCGGTACGTGCTGGTCAACGTCAACGACCCCGAGCCGGACCGCCGGCTGGAGCGGCTGAACCTGCTGGCCGGTGAGGCAGCGAGCCGGGGACTAACCCTAGCGGTGGAGTACATGGTCTTCACCGAGGTGCGGACCCTGGCCGACGCGGTCGACCTGGTCAACCAGATCGAGGGCCCAGCGGTGGTGCTGCCGGACTCGCTGCACGCCGCCCGCTCCGGCGGGACACCCGAGCAGCTGGCCCAGGTCGACCCGGCGCTGATCGCGTACGCCCAGCTCTGCGACACGACCACCGAGCCCGGCCCGGCCTCGCCGGACGAGGCCCTGGCCGAGGCCCGGACCGGGCGCCGGTTCCCCGGCGACGGGGACCTGCCGCTGGTCGAGTTCACCCGGGCCCTGCCGCCGGGCACCCCGCTGGCGGTGGAGGCCCCGGTACGGGACCTGCCGCTGCCGCAGCGCTGCCAGGCCGCCAAAGCGTGCCTCGAGAGGGTGGTGCAACGGTCCGCAATACTGTGTCGATGAGCGCTATCGCCCTGATCGGGCTGTCGGGGGCGGGCAAGTCGACGGTCGGCCCGCTGCTGGCGCAGCGGCTCGGCCTGCCCCACCACGACGTCGACCTGGTGCTGGAGCAGCGCCAGGGCCGGACCATCCGGGAGATCTTCGACACCGACGGCGAGCCGCACTTCCGGGCCCTGGAGCGGGACCTGACGATCGAGCTGCTCGCCCAGCCGGGCGTGCTCAGCCTGGGCGGCGGGGCCCCGATGACCCGGGCAGTCGCCGACGCCCTCGAGGGGCACCCGGTGGTCTGGCTGCGGGTGGAGCCGGAGAGCTCGGCCCGCCGGATCGGCCGCGACGCCGGCCGCCCGCTCCTGGCCGGCTCCGACACCATCGTCCGGCTACGCCGGATGCTGTCCGAGCGGGCCCCCACGTACGCGCGGCTGGCGAGCCTCGCCGTCGACACCGACGACGCCTCGGTGGACGCGGTGGTCGACGCGGTCGCCGCCCACGTCAGCGCCTTCACCCCCGGCCGCTACTCCGGCGAGGTGATCCCGGTCACCGCGGAGAAGCCGTACGAGGTGCGGGTCGGGCGCGGCGTCTCGTACGAGCTGGCAGCGGCGCTCGGGCACCGGGACCGGGTCGCGCTGGTGCACCCGAGCGAGCTGGCCCGGCAGGCGGTGGCGCTGCGGGGCACCCTCGACGCCGACGTGGTCTTCCTTGAGGTCCCGGCCGGCCCGCAGGCCAAGCAGGTGCGGGTCCTGGACCGGGCCTGGCGGACCCTGGCCCGTCACGGCTTCACCCGAGACGACGCCGTGGTCGGCCTCGGGGACGGCCCGGCCCTGGAGGTGGCGGGCTTCGTCGCCGCGACCTGGATGCGCGGCATCGACCACGTCAGTGTGCCGACGACCCTGCTGGCGATGGTTGACGCCGCGGTCGGCGGCAAGACCGGGATCCAGGTCGGCTCCAGCGGCTCGGTGGTGGGTGCCTTCTGGGAGCCGGCCGCCGTGCTCTGCGACGTCGACTACCTGAGCGGTCTCGGCCCGGAGGCGCTGCGCGGCGGGATGGCGGAGATGGCCAAGCACGGCTTCGTCGCCGACCCTCGTACGCTGCAGCTGCTCGAGACCTGCACCGAGCAGATGCTCGACCCGGACAGTCCCGAGCTGGCCGAGGGGATCGCCCGCTCGATCCGGACCAAGACCACCATCGTCAGCGCCGACCTGCGCGAGGCCCGCTCCGAGGGCACCCAGGTCGGGCGGGAGCTGCTCAGCTACGGGCACACCCTGGGCCAGGCGGTGGAGCGGCACTCCGGCTGGGGCCACGGCGAGGCGGTCAGCGTCGGGATCGTGTACGCGGCGAGCCTGGCCCGGCTGCTGGGCCACTGCTCACCGCAGCTCGTCGAGCGGCAGCGCCGCCTGCTGGAGCGGCTCGGGCTGCCGGTCCAGTACCGCCAGGACGCCTGGCCGGCGCTGCGCCGGGCCATGAACCGGGACAAGAAGGCCCGCGGCTCTGCACTCCGGTTCGTCCTGCTCGACGACATCGCCCGTCCCCGGATCGAGGTCGCCCCTCCCGAGGCCCTGCTACGCGCCGCGTACGCAGAAGTCAGTGCCTGATCGCGGCCGCCCGGCCGCTCGTCGCTCCTCGTGGGCCAGACCGCGCCGGCGGTGCGGCCGAGCCCGACGGGAAGGCTCGCAGCCGCAGGGCGCCAGGTCGGGAGTCCTGAGCCGTGCTGCCCGACCTGGCACCCAGCGACTACGCGCTCGCGAGGTCGGCTGACCCGGTGCTGGCCTGGGCGCCCAGGTCGGTCTCTCCTGAGCTCTTGGCGCTGGAGAGGGTGGACGCGGCGCTGCTGAGGGACGCGGACGCCCCGGGCGCCGAGTCGACCGTGCTCAACCCGTTGACCTCGTTGACGATCGCGGTGACCGCTTCACTGAAGGCGGTGATCACCTGGGAGGTGGACGAGGTCGCCGTGGAGGCGAGGGCAGACAGCAGGCCAGCCAGGGTACGGATCCGCTGGGCGGCCTTGGTCGCGGCCTGGTAGTGCGCCTCCGCGTCCGCCATGAAGGCGTCAGCGGAGCCCGAGGCCCAGGACCCGCTCAGCGCCAGGTTGCGCGGGTTGACCGACTCGGCGTACGCCTCGGCCGCACTGGCGATGCTGTCGGCGTCGTCGGCGCTGGGCTGGATCTCCCAGGCGCCGCGGAGCTTCGGCAGCAGGCCGGTGACGGCCGTCATCGCGCCCTGGGCGGAGCTGATGGCGCTCGACGCGCCGCTGCGGATCGCGTCCAGGCCCTCGGGGGGCGGGGTCTGCATCATCTTGACCCGAATGTCCTGGTCGAGCAGGTTGAGGCTGTTGGTCAGGTTCGAGCCGATGGGGCTGATGATGCCGCTCAGCTGGTCGATGGCTGCCTGGTCGGAGCTTGCCATGGTGATGTCGTCCTTCGTCTAGGTCTGGATGGTGCCGGCGGCAACGTTGTCGGACTCGGTCTGCTGGTACGTGCCGGCAGCACCCCGCAGGCGCCCGGCGAGCTGGCTGTCGGTGCTCTGCAGCTCGGTGAACAGGGTCTGCAGCGCAGTGGCCGCCGCCGACAGGCCGGCCTTGGCCGCCTCAAACACGCCCCAGTCGCCGCTCGGGGAGGCCAGGGTGCCGAGCCGGGAGGCGATGTCACCTGCTGTGGTAGCGAACTCGTCATAGCGCGCAGCGCCCTGGGTCAGGTCGCCAAGCCTCACCTCGACGCTGGTGCCGCCACCACCGCCGCCTCCGCCACCGCCGGTGCCGCCGCCACCACCGGTACCACCCCCGCCGCCGCCACCACCGGTGCCGCCACCGCCACCACCACCGGTGCCGCCGCCACCACCGGTACCACCCCCGCCACCGCCACCGCCGCCGGCGGCCGGGGTGGTGTCGATGTCGCGCAGGTCCGTGGTGATGGTGCCGCCCAGCGACTGCACCACCTCGGTCGCCATCGGCTCCCACTTCGCGTACGCGTCAGGGAAGGCTGACGCCTGCACCTTCTGGGCCGCGACGGTCACCGCCATCGACTCCCAGCCGGGAACCTTGAGCAGGCCCTCGTAGAACTTCGTCGCCGCGTACTGCGGGTCCGTGACCTGCTCCGGCGAGCCCCAGCCGCAGGACGGGCGCTGCTGGAACAGGCCCAGCGAGTCTCGGTCGCCGTAGTTGATGTTGCGCAGGTTGGACTCCTGCATCGCTGTGGCGATGGCGATGATCCGCCCCTTCTCCGGGATCCCCATCTTCAGGCCCACATCGTTGATGATGCGGGCGTTAGCGATCTGCTCCTCAGTCAGTGCCATTGGCAGCCCTTTCCTCTTCGTCAGCAGCGTGGATGATCTGGTACACAGACGTGTTGAGCACGTCGGCCGGGGCGCTCAGCACCGCCGCCGACTCGATCCGCAGGTCGCTGAGGACGCCCTGCGCGTACCGCATGGAGACTGTGCGCCGCTCGTTCCAGATCCGGTACGGGCGCTGCGGTGGGCGCGAGGCGGCCTGCTGCAGCCGGCGCAGCGACTGCCACATCTCCTCCTGGGCCACCCTCGGGCTCAGGCGGGGATCGATCACGGGCGGGGGTGAGGCGGGCTGGGTCTGGGCCTGGCTGACCCGGGCTGCCAGCAGGGTGGCGTTGATGAAGGCCGGCAGGTACTCGGGCAGCACCCACTGGCGCCAGCTGCTCGCCAGCTTCAGCGACAGCAGCCTGCCGCCCCGTCCCAGGGTGACGTGCAGCGAGCCGGTCTGGTCGTGGTCGGTGTACACCTCGTCGGCCGGGTCGTCGTCGCCCTGGTCGGCGTCGAGCTGGCGGACCGGGGCTGCCGGCGCGACCGCCGCGTACGGGTCGGGCGGTGGAGCGGACTGGTAGCGCCGGGTGTACCCGTCGTCGGTCAGCGGGACAGCGGTGGGGTAGGCCTCCGTACCTGGCAGCTTCCAGGCGTTGGGGTACCCCTGTGACATCCGTGACCTCCGTCTGCTGACCCCTGCCGGGGAGTGGGAGAGAGCTCCAGCCTTACCTTGGCACGCGAGGGGATCGTCTGGGGGGCTAGAGCCACGAACCTCGGTACAGAACTCGGCTCACCGTCCAGTCCTCGCTCAGCTCGACCGCGTCAGCCCAGAACCCGGGGGCGAGGTCACCGACCTCGCTCAGGCCCAGGTACGCGGCCGGCTGCCAGGTGGCGGCGGCGACCGCGGTCAGCCAGGAGACCCCGTACGTGATCGCGTTGCGCAGTGCCCGGGCCAGGGTCAAGGTGCTGCCGGCGATGGTGTCGGTGCCGGCGATCCGGGCGACCTGGTCGCGTACGGTGACCGCCAGCGTGCCCAGGAGATAGTCACCGTCGGCGGCGCCGGCAGCGGCCATCGCGTCGGTGACCAGCACCACCCGCTCGGGGTAGGTGGTGGCCACGTACCGCACGATCTCGGGGTGCAGGTGGACCCCGTCGACCACGAGCTCCAGCCAGACCGACGGCTCCGACATCAGGGCCAGGCTCGGCCCGGGCGAGCGGTGGTGGATCGGCCTCATCGCGTTGAACAGGTGTGTTGCCCCGGTCGCCCCGGCCGCGACCGCTGCCTGGGTGGTGCCGTAGTCGGCGCTGGTGTGCCCCACGGCCGCGACCACCCCGGCCTCGGCCAGCTGGCGGACCGCGTCCAGCCCACCGGTGCGCTCCGGGGCCAGGGTCACCATGCGGACCGTGCCGGCGCCGGCGTCGAGCATCCGGGCCACGTCCGCAGCCAGCGGGTCCCGCAGCAGCGGTACGGGGTGCGCGCCGTGGAACTCCTCGGCCAGCCACGGGCCCTCCAGGTGGATGCCGGCCAGCTCGCCGGAGCGGACCAGCGGCGCCAGCAGGCCGATCTGCTGCTCTAGGTCGTCGAGGGTCTCGGTCACGGTCGAGGCGACCAGGGTCGTCGAGCCGGCGCCCCGGTGGGCCGCGACCGCGGTCTGCGGGTCGTGCGCGTACGAGGCGCCGCCCCCGCCGTGCCCGTGCACGTCCACCAGCCCGGGCACCAGGGTGCCGGTCTCGACGTCGACCGGCTGGCCGTCCCACGGCCCGGCGCTGACGACGCGCTCCTGCTCGACCACCAGCAGCCCCGGCTCGTACACCTGCTGCCGGGTGACCAGCCGCCGCGCCCGTACCCGTGTCACCGCTGCTCCTTCCCTGGCGGCGCCGGCGGGAGGTTCCGCAGCGCCGCCTCCGATGTCGTCACCCGCCGTCCGAGCGGGCGCTCGATGTGGCGAGCCCACATCACCAGGGTGCCGGTGAACATCGCCGACATCGACTGGTTCAGCCAGGAGGAGTGCATCATCGACAGCACCGGCAGGATGGCCACCGCGACCAGCGCCCACAGCGCCACGACCCGCTGCGGCGAGGCCAGGCTCGTTCCCCGGGTCCGCCGCAGCCGCTCCAGCGACCATTTCACCAGGCCGGCGCCGACCAGCACTAGCAGCACGAACGTGCCGATGCCGTACTGGCTGGCGATCTCGATCAGGCCGCTGTGCGGGTTGATGATCCCGTGGGTCGGGTACGGCATCGGCTGGGTGCTCATCACGTACGGGTAGCCCGCCGGCCCAACCCCCAGCCACCAGGAGCGACGCAGCATCACGACGCCGTTGAGGATCAGGTTGAGCCGGTCCCCGGAGGAGTAGATGTGCTCGGGGGCGGGGTTCCAGATGTTCTGGTACTGGCCCCACAGCGCGGCCAGGAAGGCCCGGCCCTGCGGCAGCACGACCACGGCGACCGCGGCCAGCGGCAGCCCGACCAGCCGGCCCCAGCGGTACATGCCCAGCCAGACCAGGGTGACGACGCCGACCAGCCCCAGCCCCAGGGTGGAGCCGGTCTTGAGCACCACCAGCGGGATCGGCAGGCAGACCGCCAGGTACGCCCAGCGCAGCCGCCGGTCGTGCTCCAGCGAGAACCCGACCGCCATCACCAGGGACGACATGACCAGCACCGATGCCAGCTGGTTGGGGTTGTGGAAGGGCCCGGCGATCTGGCCCCAGGCGGGGTCGGCGCGCATCTGCGGCTTGAGGTAGAAGTTCGGCAGCCGGTCGTCGCTGAGGACCTCCCAGAGGTTGACCGCGAGCACGATGCCGGTCAGGTACAGCCAGCCGCGGGCGACGGTGAGGACGGTCTCGGCGGTCCGGTACAGCTGGACCAGGGCCAGTGGTACGGCGAACATCAGCCCGACGGCGAGCAGCTCGATCAGCGCCGGCTGCAGCGGCGGGCGGGAGACGAGCAGCGCGACCACGCCAGAGAGCTGGAAGGCGACCAGCAGCCCGAGGACCACGACGAAGGTCCGGGAGCGGTCGCGGTAGCGGTGCCAGTCCCAGGCGGCGGTGATGAAGAGCACCACGGCGGCGAGCCGGAAGGCGAAGACCGGCCCGACTCCGAGCAGCGGGCCGAGCCCGGCCAGGGTCGGCAGCAGGATCAGGAACCAGCCCACCCAGCGCGGGGTGGGTCGCTGCTCGGCGCCGCGGACCGGCTTGGTGAGCTCGCGCAGCACCGACGGGTCAGGGTCCGGGAGAATCGTCTCGTGACTCGCCCGTACGGGCTCGCGGTCCTGGGGGCCTGTCGGGGAACCGGTCGGGTGGTCAGCTGTCATCTCTCGTCCCCCGTTGTCGGCTCGGTCTGGTAGCGGCGGGCAACGTACAGCGCCAGGCCGCAGAAGGCCACCAGCAGGACCGCCATCACCCAGGACACGACCTGGACGGTACTCAGCAGGTCACCGCTGTGCCACCACAGCAGCGCTAGCGGGACGATCATGAAGACCACCGAGAACCCCATCAGCAGCCCCTGGGCCTCGACTACCAGGAAGACCGACGACACCGGGGAGGTGATGAAGTTCAGGTACAGCCAGGGCACCAGCGCCGCTGCCAGCAGCCCGGCCTGGGTCCACTCCACGTCGAACCAGCGCAGCAGCGGCGGGGCCAGCAGGTAGATCAGGGCGAACGGGACGATCCCGAGCCCGGCCGAGCGCCAGATCGCCGTCCGTACGGTGCGGAGCATCTGGTCGCGTGGGGTGGTCGCCAGGCGCTGGTAGAAGACCTGCTGCAAAGCCCCGTTGATCAGGGCGATCGGTGCCTGCAGGAGAGTCCAGGCGCGGTTGAACTGGCCCACCGCGGCCAGGCCGAAGGAGGCGCCGAGCAGGAGGGTGAAGCCGTTGACCCGGATCGTGTCGGCGATGGCGCTGGGCCCGTTGAGCAGCGGCATCCGCCGGTAGCGGCGCAGCAGCCCGGGGGCGTGCTGGTCACCGGCCTCGCGCAGGGAGGGCCGGATCCGGGGCCACAGCAGCGCCAGCGCCGCCAGCAGCCCGGCGAGCTGCCCGCCGAGCAGCCCCCAGGTGCCGGCTCCGGCCGCGCCGAGCCCGAGCTGCCCGGCGCCGACTCCGAGCGACTGGGTGATCTTGTTGCCGGCCAGCTGCCGGTAGCGCTGCCGCCGGTTCAGCCAGTACCCGGCGATCAGCAGCTGCTGCATCGCCCAGGCCAGCGGCGCTGCGGCCGGGAGCCAGGCGGCGACCTCGGCCCGGCGGCCGAGCTCGTCGGGGCTGGTGCCGCGGACCAGCAGCGCCGCCACCGGGTGGCGGACCAGCCACAGCACAACCAGCGCGAGCCCGGTCACCGCGGCGCTGACCCGGCTGGTGAGCCGGACCAGGTGCCGGGCGTCGGCGTCGCTGGTGGGCAGCACGATGGTGAGGTCGTAGCGCAGCGAGGCGATCGTGAGCAGCCCGGCCGCGACCGCGGCGACCACCGCGTACACCCCGAACTCGGCTCCGCTGTAGAGCTTCATGGCGCCCAGCTGGACCACGATCGCGATCACCTGCGACAGGGCGGTCCCGGTCATCAGCTGCAGCACGTGCCGTACGAAGCTGTTGCCGCGCAGCCGGTCCACCCAGGTCACTCCGACAGCGTAGACAGGTCCGACCGGCGTGCTCCCGCGACGGCTCGCCGCTGCCTCTCAGCCTCTGTCGTGAGGTGCCCCCGACGGCTGGCCCGCCGCCGTCACTGCCAAGGCGTCTGGGACTCTTCCCGCAGACGGGACTCTCGCTCTTCTCGCAGACGGGCCTCTCGCGCTGCCATGCGCCGGCGCGCCCAGCGGTTCTGCCGCTCAGGGAGAACATAGACCGCCGGCACCAGCCCTGAGAGGGACAAGGAGATCCCTGCGTACTCCCAGGGGCCGTCCTCGAAGTCGCCCGACTGCCAGGTCAGGAGGAACGGGACGATCACCATCGCCCAGCCCAGCGCCAGCCCCCAGGAGGAGAACCGCTCGGTGCGGATCCACCACCAGACGAGAAGCGCGAGCCACCCGAGGCAGAGAACGAGCCGGCACAGGTCGGTCCAGTCATCGATCCCGTCCATGACCGAGAAGACGAGCCCAGAGACCGTGAGCACCACGGTCAGCGTGGCGTAGTGCCGTTCCTTCATGAGTTCTCACCACCTGTCGTGAGGTTCGCTTGGTGCTCCCGCAGCCTTCTTCGGTCTGCTGTCGAGCGCCCGCGACAGCTCAGGACGCAGCGTTGCGCCAGGTCCACTATGGCACCACGGACCACTTCGCGTCCCCATCCTTGACAGAGCCGTCGGACATGATGGGGCGGCTGTCCTGGTTGACCGCCTGCGGCCAGCGGTGGGGGCCAGCGAAAGCCGCAGAGGTGACCGCCAGCTGGTGCAGCTTGGAGCCATCCTTGAGCACTGTGGAGTAGAGCCCGAGTGCGGTGGTGGCCCCCCCGATGGCGGCTCCGAGCTTGGCGATCTGAACCACGGCCGTGGGTGGCGCGGCAGGAGCGGTTGCCACCAGCCCCAGCTCCACGATGAGAGAGGCGATGCTCTCGAACTGGATGATGATGACTGATACCACGCTGATATAGAGCCCGAGCCCGGTGACGGCAACGTTGAGCGTGAAGTCAGCCAGGGCGTTATTCAGTGACACCAGCTGGTCGACGGCCTTCTTCTGGTCGGGGACGGCGCTGGTGTAGGCGTGTGCCCCTCGTCCCTGCCACAGGTTGTCGGTCTTCGGGATGCGGAGGCTCTCGAGCTCGATGTGGGCCTTGCTGAGCTCCTCCAGGAGGAGGTAGTTCCAGTCGTAGTACCACCCGAAGAAGATCAGGGGCGCCAAGATCCCCTCGATGAGCTCGACGATCCACACCAGGAGCTTCTGCATGAATCTCAGGAAGCTCTGCATGGCCTCGATGATGTAGGTCACCAGCACCGGGCTGAGAGCAATGGTGTAGCTCTGAACCCCGTTGGTGGCCTGGATCAGGTGAGGGATGCCCTCGCTGCGAATCTGGTTCAGGCCAGAGGTGAGGTCTGCTGGTAGGTCTCTGGGTTGAATCCGGTCATGTCACCACATTCCCTTGATCGCATGGATGTTGGCGGCCTCTTCCTCGGCGTAGGTCCGCCGGATGGCCGCCAGAGTGTCGCTGATCGCGCGCATCTCGATGTCGGCGCCAGCGTAGGCCTGCGCGATGGCCTCGCAGGCCTCCCGGTAGGTTGTGTAGGCTGGTAGGAAGATTCCCATCCTGGTTCGTGAGAGGGTCATCTTCTCTGCGACGAACTGACCGTTCCTGCGGAACGCCTCAGCGGCAGCCGCCCAGTGCTCGGACTCCTCCTTCAGCGCCTGCAGGCAGAAGGTGATGCGATCTGCGCTGGGGGCAGTCATGATGAAACCTCCTTGAAGATGGTTGAGATGTCGGTAGAGAGAATTGAAGAAGAGATGGGGCGGAGCTGAGTGCTGACGATGGCGAGTACCTCGTCGAGTGCCATCGAAAGGGCGTTTCCTGAGGCGGAGCGCGCCCACCGTGGACTGATCACGCAGCGGGTGAAGACTCCATTGACCAGGTAGCAGCTGATCTGTCGGTTCTCCGAGGAGATGCACTCTTCTTCCGGCTCGGCACGGGCAGCAGGGACTGCTGCAGGCGCTCTGCCGCCTGGTCCAAGAGGTCATTCAGACGCTCAAAGACCCCGGTGAAGTCGGTTGGAGGCGTGAGCGCCGGCGCGGGAGGTGGAGTGCCTGGGTCGGTGCTCAGGGCCCGCCTGGCGTAGGCGCTGATGATGTGGGCAGTGATCTG
The DNA here is from genome assembly GCA_937926975.1 of uncultured Propionibacteriaceae bacterium. Classification (GTDB taxonomy): domain Bacteria; phylum Actinomycetota; class Actinomycetes; order Propionibacteriales; family Propionibacteriaceae; genus Fen-668. The sequence continues at coordinate 21,941 of CALBCJ010000035.1, forward strand.
CGACCCGAGGTCCTCGGGGGCGATGCTGTCCTGCCAGCCGTTCTTGACCCGGACTCTCAGCTCTCCCGAGTCGCTGATGAAGGCGCAGACCGGGGAGTCCTCGTCGGGGAGAAGGTCGGGCAGGGTTGCCGTGATGTGCTCACGTAGCGCTTGTGCTTCGACTGTCAGGTGCTCCAGCTCTGTGAGGAGAGTGCTGTGATCGGTGTTCATGCTGGGACGCTAAGGGCGGCGGCCCTCGGACCGCTAGGGGGCCTGTGGATAACTCGGGGAGGGGGTTGCGCTGGGCTGGGTGTTTGTGCCTCGGTGAGCCCAGCGCAGCCATACCCAATGCTGGCAAGGCCCTTCGTATGGCCGGCCGCTGCCTGGTAGGCCGGTCGCCGCACACCAGCGGGCTGAGCTGCGGGTTCCGCCCGGGTGGGGGGCCGCATCGCTGGGCCTGGTCCGCTGCTGTGCAGGCACCCGGCCCGGGATGGTTGAACCTCGTACCATCATGGGGTTGTGCAGACCCGTACCTCACTCGCCCTGGCTGGTAGTGCCGCGGTCGCGGCCGGGCTCGGGGCCGGGCACCTGCTCGCCAGCCTCACCGACCGGCGGCTGTCTCCGGTCGCAGTGGTCGGCGCCGTCGTCATCGACGCCGCGCCGCTGTCGCTCAAGGAGTGGGCGATCGCGACCTTCGGAACCTGGGACAAGGCCGTTCTGCTGGTCATCGTGACCGCGGTGACGCTCGGGCTGGGAGCCCTGGTCGGGCTGCTGGGGCGCCGGCAGCTGGCCGGGGGGCTTGCGGCCGGCGCGGTCCTGGCGGCGGTCCCCTGGTCGCTGGCCGCGACCCGGTACGGCGCCGGAGCCCACCTCGTCGGTGCCGGCACCCTGCTGGCGGGCGCTACGGCGTGGACGTACCTGCGCCGACAGGCCCTGCGCCTGGCGCCCGCCGGTTCTGCGAGGACTGGTCGCCCACGCACTGACTCCGCTACGACAAGCACTGATGCTGCTCCAGCGACGTCCATGACCGATCCCAGCCGGCGCCGGTTCCTCGCCCAGGCCGGTGCTGTGGCCGGCGGGGCCGGGGCACTGGCCCTGGCCGGGACGGCGGCCCCCGACCCGGCGCCCGCGGTGACCCGGACCATCCCGGCCGCCGCCCAGCCGCTGCCGCCGCTGCCGGAGGGTCTGCCGGGGATCACGCCGTTCCAGACCCCCACCGAGAAGCTCTTCCGGATCGACATCGCCCTGACCGTCCCCCGGGTCCGCGCCGACGACTGGACCCTCCAGGTCACCGGGATGGTCGACGCCCCGTACACGATCAGCTACGACGAGCTGCTCGCGATGCCGATGGTCGAGCACGACATCACCCTGGCCTGCGTCTCCAACGAGGTCGGCGGGGACCTGGTCGGCGGGGCCCGCTGGCGCGGGGTTCCGGTGGCCGAGCTGCTGCGCCGCGCCCAGCCGCGCACAGGTGCGGACATGCTGCTCAGCAAGGGGCCCGACGGCTTCTCCGCGAGCACCCCGCTGAGCGTCCTGCTCGACGGCCGGGCTGCCCTGGTCGCGGTGGCCGTGAACGGCGAGCCGCTGACCCCCGTCCACGGCTTCCCGGCCCGGCTGGTCACCCCCGGCCTGTACGGCTTCGTCGGCGCCACCAAGTGGCTGCGCGAGCTGCGGGTGACCCGGTTCGACCGGGAGCGGGCGTACTGGACGACCCGCGGCTGGTCCGCGTACGGGCCGGTGAAGCTCGCCTCCCGGATCGACACCCCGACCGGGAAGAAGCAGCTAGCGCCCGGGCAGACCGTGGTCGGCGGCGTCGCCTGGGCCGGCCAGGGGGTCTCTGCGGTCGAGCTGCAGGTCGACGAGGGCCCGTGGCAGCCGACCACCCTCGGCCCGCAGGCCGGCGACGACTACTGGGCGCAGTGGATGTACGTCTGGGACGCCACCCCTGGCCAGCACCGGCTCCGGGTGCGGGCCGTGGGAAAGGACGGCACCACCCAGACCGCCGACCGGCGCCCGGTCGCCCCCGACGGGGCCACCGGCCACCACGAGGTCCAGGTCTGGGTCGCCTGAGCCGCAGCGGAGGCCGCGGCGGAGGCCGCGGCGATCAAGCACAGCCCCAGCCGGCCGCGGAGCACGCCGTCTGGACGATCGAACGACGAGGAACGACC
>CALBCJ010000036.1 GCA_937926975.1 uncultured Propionibacteriaceae bacterium
CGTCCAGACGGCGTGCTCCGCGGCCGGCTGGGGCTGAGTTCCGGTGATGGGCTTCAGAGCTGTGGCCGGGTTGGGCGTGCTGGCTTGCGGGTGGTTGGGCGCTGGCTCAGCGGCCGGTCGACCGAGGCTCCACCGAGACCCAGGGGCGGCGCCGGGTCATGTGAACCTCCACCCCGGGGCTGTGGGCCAGGTACAGCGAGACGCCGACGAACAGGGCGATCATCCCGCCGGCGCAGGCCCAGACCGTCGCCCGCGCCCCCCAGTACGCCCCGACCACGCCCAGGACCGGGGAGACCACCGGCGTCAGGCCCAGGATCATCGCCGTCCACAAGGCCATCACCCGGCCCCGGAACTCGGGCGCGACAGCCACCTGGATCAGAGCGTTCGCCGTCACCATCACCTGCACCGAGGTCCACCCCAGCGGCACCATCAGCAGCGTGAAGAACCAGAACGACGGCGACATCGCCGAGACCGCGAGCAGGCCCGCGAACAGCCCGAGCGCGACCGCGACGTGACGCAGCCGGGGCCGGCGGCGCCGGGCCGCGAGCAGCGCTGCGGTCAGCGATCCGATTCCCATCACCGAGCCCAGGGCTCCGAACTCACCGGCGCCCTTGCCGAAGACCTCGGTCGACATCAGCGGGTTGGTGATCGAGAAGTTGAAGCCGAAGGCCCCCATCCCGGCGGCGATCGTCAGCAGCAGCGCCAGGTCGGGGCGCTTCGCCACGTACCGGACCGCCACCAGCAGGCTGCCCGACCTGCGGTCCGGGGCCCGAGTGGCGGTCATCTGGGACGGCTGCAGCCGCAGCAGGCAGCAGATGTGCACCAGGTAGGTGACGGCGTTCACCACGAACACCCACCCGGAGCCGATGGCCGCGATCAGGATCCCAGCCGCGCCCGGACCGAGCAGGCGGGCCGCGTTGAAGCTGGTCGAGTTGAGCCCGATCGCGTTGGACACCTTGTCGGGCGGCACCATCTCGGAGACGATCGCCTGCCGGCACGGGGCGTCAAAGGCGCTCGCAACCCCGTCCATGGTGGCCAGGGCAAAGACGTGCCACAGCCGCAGCGCCCCCGACAGGCTGAGCACCGACAAGGTCACGATGTCCACGAGCAGGAAGAGCTGCGCGACCAGCATGACCGTACGCTTCGGGAACCGGTCCGACACCGACCCGGCCACGGGGGTCAGGGCCAGGGTAGGCACGAACATGATCGCCGTCAGCCAGCCCAGCGCCTGGGCGTCACCGGCGGTGAGCTCGACCAGCACCACCCAGGACTGGGCGGTCCGGGTCATCCACATCCCGATGTTGGAGGCGGTGACCCCGGTGAAGTAGCGGCGGTAGCTCGGGAAGGCGAGGCTGGAGAAAGTACGGCTCATGCCTCGGCCTCCACCACCAGACGCAGCAGCTCGGCCCCGGCCCGCAGCACCTCCAGCTCTTCGGGGGTGCAGCCCTGGAGCAGCTCGGCCACGTACTCGTCGCGCTCCCGGCGCCCCTTGCTGAGGGCCCGCTTGCCGGCCGGGGTCAGGGTCACGATCTTGGACCGGGCGTCGGTCGGGTCCAGCTGGCGAGCCAGCAGCCCCAGCTCCTCGAGCTCGTTGATGGTGCGCGACATGGACGGGGCGCTGACCCGCTCCCGCTGGGCGAGCTCGCGCGCGGTGGACGGTCCCTGCTCCAGCCAGGCCAGCACGGTGAACCGGTGCGGCGCCAGCGACGGGGTGTGGTCGCGTACGTGGCGCGCCAGGGACTGGGAGGAAAGCCGGATCTCGCGGGCGATCTGGGTCAGGGTCGGGTCGAAGGTCGTGGCAGGCACAGCATCTCTGGAGTTGGCGGGAACGGGGAGGAGAGCGACCGGGAAGGCAACTAGTTAGATGATGCAACTAACTGTACGCGGTCGAGCCCGCCAGCGCACGCAGGCATGAGAGCCGTCTCATGAGGGCGCAGTGCCGCCACCGCTGAGCCCGGCCAGGCCTCGCGCGCCAGCAGCGCCCGGCCACGGAGAGCCTCGATTACCATCTCCCCATCGGGGAGGGAGCGACGATGGCGACAGTGGCGCAGTGGGTGGAGGGAGCCCGGCCGAGGACCCTGCCGGCGGCGGTGTCGCCGGTGCTGGTGGGCGCCGGCGCGGCCTGGTACGCCTCGGGGCAGGTCAGCTGGCTCGTGGCCGTCGGCTGCCTGCTGGTGTCGCTGGCGCTGCAGGTCGGGGTGAACTACGCCAACGACTACTCCGACGGGATCCGGGGCACCGATGCTGACCGGGTCGGGCCGATGCGGCTGGTCGGCTCGGGCGCGGCCCGGCCGCGGCAGGTGAAGCTGGCGGCCTTCGGCTGCTTCGCGGTGGCCGCGGCCGCCGGGCTGGGGATCGTGGTCAGCTCGGGGCAGTGGTGGATGCTGCTGGTCGGGCTCGGCTGCATCCTGGCGGCCTGGTACTACACCGGCGGCAAGCACCCGTACGGCTACGCCGGCCTCGGTGAGGTCATGGTCTTCGTCTGCTTCGGGCTGGTAGCCGTGCTGGGCACCACCTGGGTGCTGGCCGGCCGGGCGACCTGGGCGGCGGTGGCCGGGGCGGTCGCGATCGGCGCGGTGAGCTGCGCGGTCCTGGTCGCGAACAACCTGCGCGACCTCGAGGGCGACCGGGAAGCGGGGAAGATGACCCTCGCGGTACGGCTGGGTGACCGCGGCACCCGCTGGTTCTACCTCGCCCTGGTGCTGGTGGCGGCGGTGTCGGTGGCTCTGGCGGGTCTCGGCACCTCCTGGGCCCTGCTGGGGCTGCTGGGGGTGGCGGCGCTGGCCAGCCCGACCCGTACGGTGCTGGGCGGTGCCCGCGGGCCGGCGCTGATCCCGGTGCTGAAGAGCACCGGGCTGTCCGGGCTGCTGGTGGCCGCCGGCCTGTCCGCCGGCTGGGTGCTGGGCTCCTAACCGCACCTGGCGGCCCGAAGAGTCCTTCGCCGAGGCTGGGCACCGGCGCCCCGGCCGCCCAAGAACGAGCCACCTGGCCCGGTCGAAGCCCACCTTCTCGTGCGTGACCCGCCAGCGTGACCGGTGCCTGTGGCACCCGGGCTGAGTCCCGGCTCACCCCCGAACTGTTCAACTCTCGCAAGGAAACCTTGGGCCACGCGCTGAGTCCAGGAGTGGCCGGACCAGGCACAGGTCCTGGGAGCCGTCGGTATCCTGCCAGCAGCGACAGCGACGGGAAGGTGCACCGTGTCAGAGCAGTCGGAAGGCCTGGGGGTTCCCGGGTCAGGCCCGTCCTTCGGGCCGCCCGTCGCCAACGGGCAGCCGTCCTACCTGCCCCCGGCCGGGCAGCCGTCCTACCAGCCCTCAGCCAGGCCGCAGCCGGACCCCGGTCCGGCGCCCAGCTCGTACCAGCAGCCCGGCCACCAGCCGGCCCCGCCCGCCGTCTGGGGACCGCCCACCCAGCAGCCTGTGGTCCAGCCAGGCGCGCCGGTCCCGCCGAACCAGGCCCAGCCGGCAGCGGCAGCCCCGCCCGGCCAGCCCCAGGCGGCGGCCACCATGGCAGGGCCGGGCACGCCGGCGTACGTGGACTACCCGCCCCCGGTCGGGGAGCCTGCCGGCCGGCCCGAGCGGGTCGGCCTGGGCCTGCTCTGCGCCCTGGCGGCGGTGCTCGCGGGCTCGGTGGCGACGGCACTGCTGCTCCAGGCTGGCTGGGTGTTCTCCCTAGTCGCCCTGGCCATGGCCTGGGGAGGTGCCCGGCTCTACCAGGTCGGGGCTGGTGGCCCGCCCCGCAAGGGCGCCTGGCCGCTGGTGGTCCTGCTCGTGGTGGGGGTGCTCTTCTCCTGGGAGGTAGCCCTGGCCTGGATGGTCCACGCCCGGGCGGTGTCAGCGCTGGGGTCGGAGCAGGCTGTGAGCACCACCATCCAGATCCTGCTGGACAGCGAGTTCCAGGGGGCAGCCTTCCGTCAGGGCTGGGTCTTCCTGCTCTTCGGCGCGCTCGGGATCTTCAGCACCGTGCGCGGGCTGCTCGCCAGCCGCGCATGACCTCCGCTGGCGCAGGGTCCTGAGGCAGCCGAGCCCGGTCAGAGCCTGGGCAGCCCAGCACGCTCAGGGCTTCTGGGAAGCCCGCAGCCACTGGCGCAGGGCATGGGTGGCGCGGACGTCGTCCTCGTTGTACTCGAGCACCCGTCGCCGGGACTCTGCGCGGGCCTCAGGGCGGTCGGCATGGACCGCCTCGGCGAACCAGGTCTGCGAGTTCAGCCCGCCCGGGTCGTCGTCTCGCCAGGTGAACCCTGGGCCGGCCTGAGCGACCTGCTTCAGCCCCAGCCCGTGGACCCCGAAGAAGTGCTGGCGGACCACCTCGAAGAGGTCGACGAAGGAGGTCGTGGCGAGCTGGGCCGCCCAGACGAAGGCTGGTCGGGGCGAGACCTGCGCCAGGCGCTGGATCCGCATCACCTCGTACGAGGAGTAGTGGTACACCCGCACCTGGCCGATGGCGCTGGCTACCTTCTCCTGGAGCCAGGTCAGGGCCCGGTGCGCCAGGTCACGCTCGCGCTTCTCTGTCAGGGGAGAGAAGTCGGAGAACGAGACGTACTGGGGCGGCCCGCCAGTCCGGGAGTCGGTGACCAGGAAGCCCCACAGGTAGACCCGGTCCTCGGCCGAGGTCTCGATGTCGAGGTCGACCTCGAGGTCCGCCACCGGGAGGTCGATCGGGCCCTCGCTGACCCGCTCCAGCTCCACCCCGGCGACCATCATCCGGGCTCGGTGCGCTGCCACCCGGATCCGCTCCTCGCCGCCCGGGCGGTGACCCACCTCCGGCAGGTACTGCGGTAGCAGCTCGTCCAGGTCCACGGTGGCCAGGTCGTCCAGGGTGGCCACGTGCAGCCGCCGCAGCACCGCGATCTCCCGTACGTCGAGCGGGGACTTCGGGATCCGCAGGCTGAGGTCGTCGTCGCCGAGCTGGGGGCGGCAGACCTGCCACCACAGGCAGTGGTCGCACTCTCGGATCCGGATCGGGGTCACCGCCAGCGCCGGGTCGTCCGGCTCGCCGCGCTGCTGCTGGGCGATGGTGGCCACCCGGACCCGGAAGCCGTGCTCGTGGTCGTAGCGCTCCAGCGCGCTGCGCCGGGTCCAGCCAGCGGCAGCAGTGCGGGAGAAGGTCCGGATCACCTTCTGGTCCAGCCGGACCCAGACCACCGGGTGCCGACCAGGCAGGTGCGGCACCGAGTCAGTGGCGATGATCGCTCCGTACGGGGCCCCGCCGGCCGCGCACCCGGCCGCCTCCAGCAGGCGCCAGTAGTGCGCCAGCTGGAGCAGGTCCGGCTCCCGGGTGGCCGTCCGCAGCGCCGTCCCCGGGATCTGCTGGGCCTCCTCCAGCCAGGGCCGGGACAGGGTCGAGACCGGGACCGGGACATGGCTCGGACCAGGGGTGATCTTCTCTAGGACCCGGTGGAGCTTGACCATCGCCGGGTAGTACCCGGGCGCCCCGTCGGGGTGGTCGGGACCGCGTAGCCACAGGTCGGCCCGGCCGCTGCGGTGCCCGTTCCAGTCCCAGGGCAGCGCCCCCGACACCACTACCGGCGCGCCGCCGGCCAGGGCCTGCCGGGCCACCTCGACCTGCTCCGGCCAGGGACGGTCCCGCCAGGGTCGGCAGTCGACCGCCCGGTCGCCGTGCAGCTCGACCAGCTGGCCCAGCATCTGCTGCTTGAAGGACTGACCGCCGTTGAACAGCTCCTCCAAGGACTCGTCGACCGGCTCTGGGCGCTGCAGCCCGGGCAGGAAGAGGTTCTGGGTCTTGACCGGGCAGCTGCGGGCCGCGTACGCGTCGAGGACGAAGCCGCTCACCCGGCCGCCTTCTGTGCTCGGTGCAGGGCCACGATCCCGCCGGCCAGGTTGCGGTGGGCGACCTGGGTCCAGCCGGTGTCGACCAGCATCGCGGCCAGCTGCTGCTGGTCGGGCCAGGCGACGATCGACTCGACCAGGTAGTCGTACGCGTCGGGGTTGGAGGAGACCACCTTCGCAACCGCCGGCACCACCGACGGCAGGTACGTCCGGTAGACCCGCCGCCACGGCCCCCAGACCGGGGCCGAGAACTCGCAGACCACCAGCCGGCCGCCGGGCCGGGTGACCCGCAGCAGCTCGGCCAGGGCAGCCTCGGTGTCCTGTACGTTGCGCAGCCCGAACGAGGTCGTGACCGCGTCGAAGGACGCGTCGGCGAGCGGCAGAGCCAGCGCGTCCCCGGCCACGAAGCAGAGGCCCGGGTAGCGGCGCCGACCCTCCTCCAGCATCCCCAGGCTCATGTCGACCGAGACCACCACCGCCCCGGCGTCGGCGATCGGGTCGGAGCTGGTGCCGGTCCCGGCTGCCAGGTCGAGCACCCGCTCGCCTGGGCGGGGGGCCACCGCGTCCAGCACCGCCCGTCGCCAGCCGGCCTCCAGACCGAGCGTGGCCAGGGCGTTGACCAGGTCGTACCGCGGCGCCAGCCGGTCGAACATGGTGGCTACATCAAAGGGACGCTTGTCCAAAGTGGCGCGGGCCGAGGTGCGGTGCTTCATCCCGCTAGCCTCCCACGCGCCGACCCTCCCCTCCTACCGGGCCCTTGTGGGCGCGGCGTCTGGGCCCAGGTCGGATGGGGGAGAATCGGGGACCATGGCAAAGCAGCGCACCTCGGTGCTCAAGGTCTCGAAGATGACCAAGTCGTACGGCCCGGTCCCGATCGTACGTGACTTCTCGCTGGAGGTGTGGTCGGGGGAGGCGGTGGCCCTGACCGGGCGCAACGGTGCCGGCAAGTCCACGATCCTGCGGTGCCTGGTGGGCGCCGACCGCCCCGACGAGGGCACCATCGAGATCTGCGGCAACCCGCTGCGGGAGTCGAACCCGCAGGTCCGTCGGGACCTGGCGACGGTGATCGACGACCTTGACTTCTTCCCCGACCTGTCGGTGGTCGAGCACCTTGACCTGCTGGCCCGGGCGCACGGGCTGCCGGACTCCGACGACGCGGTCGACGAGGTCCTGCACGAGGTCCAGCTGGTCCCGCAGTCCGGCCAGCTGCCGGGCACCTTGTCGTCGGGCCAGCGCCGTCGGCTGGCCCTGGCCACCGCCTTCGTCCGGCCCCGCAGGCTGCTGGTGCTGGACGAGCCGGAGCAGCGCCTCGACGTCGAGGGGGTCGAGTGGCTGGCGCAGCGGCTGAGCCGGGAGCGCGACGAGGGCCTGGCGATCGTGATGGCCAGCCACGAGCCGCGGCTGGTCGAGGCGGTAGCGACCAAGACCGTACGGGTGGGGGAGCCGGCATGAGCAAGCGCCGCCGCAAGCGGGCTGCCCAGAAGCAGACCGCCAAGCCGGTCCCGGCGCCGGCCGCGACCGGCCCCGACCTGACGGCCGACGCCTCTGCGCCGGCCGGGCCGGCTGCGGCCGAGACCACGACGTACGCGCCGCCCGCCGCTGACAGCGAGGAGAGTGACGCCGTCCCGGTCTGGGAGCACAGCCTGCTTGACCTCGACCCCGACCCGGTCTCGGAGCGGGAGCTGAAGCGTCTGGTGGCCGACTGGCGCAAGGGCCGGGCCACTCGCAACCTGTGGGACCTGCTCCAGGACGGGTACGTCGCGGTGCTGGCGATCGCGATCATCTCGGCCATGGTGGTCAGTGTCGTGGTTCGGGCCCAGGGTGTGATCTCCCAGTGCACCTCGGCCAGCTGCCTGTCGGGGCGCAGCCTGCTGCCCTGGGCCGCGCTGTTCGGCGTCCTGTCGCTGACCCTGCTGGTGTCTCGGCTGTTCGGGCCGGTCGTGGCCTCCGCCGCCGAGGGCTTCTGGCTGATGGAGGCACCGATCCGCCGGGGCCGGCTGCTGGTCGGCCGGCTGGTCGCGGTAGTGCTGGTGTCCGGGCTCGTGGCAGCCGGCTTCGGGGCTCTGGTGGCCGCGCTGACCGGCTCCAGCGGGACCGCGACCGGGGCCTGGGCGCTGGCGACCGGGACCGGCTCGGCGGCGCTGGTGGCGCTGGCCGCAGCCCAGCAGACCGCCGACCAGAACTGGCTGGTGAAGCTGCTGCAGTGGCTGACCGGAGCCGCCGGGCTGGTCGCCCTGGCCGGCGTGGTCTCGGTCGCGGCCGGCTGGCTGGCGCTGCCCGGCTTCCTGGCCACGAGTGACCTGGCGGTCCAGCTGGCTGGGCTGGTGACGGGCGTCGGGGCCGGGGTGCTGGTGGTCGCGCTGGCGGTGGGGCTGCCGCGGCTGGAGCGGATCCGGCGCACCCGGCTGGTCTCGGGCGGCTCCCTGCTGGCCGGGATGCAGGGCGCCATGTTCGCCATGGACTTCGGGCTGATGCGCGACATCCTGGTTGAGCGCCAGGCCGTCGAGCGGGGACACGTACGGCCTCGTAGCGGCCGCGGACAAGGCGTGTCGGCACTGGTCTGGAGGGACGCGCAGCGGCTGGTCCGCTTCCCCCAGCAGCTCATCGGGCTGCTGCTGAGCGTGGTCGTCCCGTACGCGGTGGCGGCGCTCGGGCTAGGGGTGCTCAACCCCTTCGTGTCCTCGCTGGTGCTGCTGGCGGCCCTGGTGCCGCTGCTGGGGACGCTGCGGGTGCTGACCCGGACCGGCGGCCTGGCGCGGGCCTTCCCGTTCAAGACCAGCGAGCTGCGTACGGCCGCCATGATCGTGCCGGGGGTCCTGACGGCCGGGTGGTGGCTGAGCGTGGTGCCGGCCTTCCTCGGGCTGGGCTCGCAGACCCGCACTGACCTGATGACAGCCGCCTCCCACGCCCTGGTCACCGCGGTGGCGGGCTTCGTGGCCGCCGTCCGGTGGGTCTCGGCGAAGCCGGTCAACTACAACCAGCCGCTGGTCCAGACGGGGTTTGGCGCAATGCCGCCAGGCATGATGGGCAACCTGGTCAAGGGGCTCGACATGATCGGCCTGATCGTGGGGCCACTGCTGTTCGGGCTGCCCGTGTGGGTCTCGCTGGGGATCGGCATGACCGCCTTCCTGGTGCTGCGCGGAGGCTTCGACCAGGAGGAGCTGAGGGCCTTGCAGGAAGAGCAGCGCCGCCAGCTGGCCGAGTCGCAGGCCGGCCCGTCTGGCAAGCGCCGGATCCCGCCGCCCCGGCGCTGACCGACCGCGCCAGACCAGGCGGCCGAGGGGCTGCACCCGGGGTCGGGGCTCTGGGAGGACGCCCCTCTCCAGTAGCGGAGTGCCTGGCCGCGGCCGTGGTGCTGCGGCGGTCAGGACTTGCTGGTCGGTGCCCGCAAGCCTCTACCGTGAGCGGGTGCGAGCTGAGCTGATCGACGACCTGGGCCACCCGGTGCCGCTGCCGCGCCCGCCGCGGCGGGTGGTCAGCCTGGTGCCGTCGCTGACCGAGACCGTCACGGCCACCGCGCCCGGGCTGCTGGTGGGCGCGACCGACTGGTGCCCGGTTCCGGACGGCCTCACGGTGACCCGGGTCCGCGGCCCGAAGAACCCCGACCTGGCGGCCGTGCGGGCCCTGGGCCCGGACCTGGTCATCGCCAGCCAGGAGGAGAACCGGCGCCTCGACGTGGAGCGGCTGCGCCAGGCGCAGGTGCCGGTCTGGGTGGTCCGGGTGGACGCCCTGGACCAGGCCTTCACCAGCCTGGAGCGGCTGCTGGGGCAGGCACTGGGGCTGGGCTGCCCGGCCTGGCTGGAGCAGGCCCGGCGCGAGTGGTCACGGCCAGCGCCCGAGGGTGGGCGGGTAGCGGTCCCGGTCTGGCGTGACCCCTGGCTGTGGGCCGGTGCTGGGACCTTCGCCGACGACCTGCTGGGTCGGCTGGGCTGGCAGAACGTGGCTGCCGACCTGGGGGAGCGCTACCCGCGGGCCGAGCCGGACCAGGTGGCCGCCCTGGGCCCGGACCTGCTGCTCCTGCCAGACGAGCCGTACCGGTTCACCCCGGACGACCTGGCGGGCGTACGGGTGCCGGGCTGCTGCGTCGCGGGGCGCTGGCTGTTCTGGTACGGCCCGGCACTGGCCGAGTCCCGCTCCGCGCTGCTGCGAGCCGTCGAAAGTATGTGAGAATCGTTCTCATCAACTTCGTCAGACCCGGAGGTGCCCACCATGGCCAGCCCGCACGACCCGTCGGCGCAGAGTGGGGGACGGATCCCGGTGGTGGCGCTCACGGGTCACCTGGGGGCCGGGAAGACCAGCCTGCTCAACCACCTGCTGCGGTCTCCGGGAGCCCGGCTCGGGGTGGTGGTGAACGACTTCGGGTCGGTCAGCGTCGATGCGGCGCTGGTGACCGGTCAGGTCGACCAGGCGGCGTCGATCTCCGGTGGCTGCCTGTGCTGCCTGCCGGGAGGTGGCGGGCTGGACAAGGCTCTGGCCAGGCTGGCCCAGCCTCGGCTGCGGCTGGACGCCATCCTCCTGGAGGCCAGCGGGGCTGCCGACCCGCTGACGCTGTCGGCCCTGATCCGGTTCAGCGGGGTGGGCGGGGTCCGTCCCGGTGGGCTGGTGGAGGTGGTGGACGCGGTCGAGCACTTCGAGACCGTGGACACCTACCCGGAGCCGCCGCTGCGCTACCTGGCGGCGAGCCTGGTCGTGGTCGGCAAGGCCGACCTCCTGCCGCAGCCCGAGCGGTCAGCCACCGTGGCCCGGGTCCGGCAGCGGGTCCACGAGCGCAACCCAGGCGCCCTCGTGGTCGAGGCGAGCCGGGGCCGGGTCGACCCGGCCCTGGTCTTCGACGTCGCCAGCACCGAGCCGCCGGGTGACCGGCTCCCGCTCGGTCCGCGTCACGACGACCACGAGCCCCACCGGCACGCCCAGGCGGTGACGCAGGAGCTGTCCGGCCCGGTCGCCCCGGGGGCGCTGGTGGACCTTCTGCGGCAGCCACCGCCCGGCGCGTACCGGGTCAAGGGACGGGTCCCGGTGCTGGGCACCGCGGGCCCTCAGGGCTACCTGGTGAACGTGGTCGGCCGTACGGTGCACATCGCCTCGCTGCCCGAGGCCCCTGACCCCGGTGAGCTGGTGGTGATCGGACTAGAGCTTGACCCGGCTCAGACCGGGCTGTGGCTGCACCGGCTGGTCGAGGCCCCGGTCACGGGCCCGGACCCGGTCGGTCTGAGCCGGCTCAGCCGGCTGCGCCGGCTCAGCGACTGACCGGGCCCGCAGCGGCCGCGAGAGGGCTCGGCAGGTCCGAGCTCGCGGCTGGTCAGGCTTCAGTGCTCGTCGTAGTGGTCACCGTGAGCAGCGTGCTTGTGCCCGTCGTGCAGGTAGTCGACGTGGTCACCGTGCTGCACGGCCTCGTGGCCGCAGCCCTCGCCGTGGGTGTGCTCGGCCGGGGTGTGCTCGGCGACCGACTCGTGCTCGTCGTAGTGGTCACCGTGCAGGGCGTGGCGGTGGGTGCCGTGGACGTAGTCGACGTGGTCGCCGTGCTGCACGGCCTCGTGGCCGCAGCCCTCGCCGTGGGTGTGCTCGGCCGGGGTGTGCTCGGCGTGGATATCGGTCATGGTCTCTCCTCGGTTGAGTGGTCGCGGTTGAGTGGTGAGGCCCCCGGGTGCGTGGGCTCCTGGACATGAGCCAGGGCGTCGGCTACGACATGGGCCACGTGCTGGTCGGCCAGGTGGTACACGACCTCCTTGCCGGAGCGCGTCGCCCTGACCAGCCCGGTCTGCCGCAGCGTCCGCAGGTGCTGCGACACGAGCGGCTGCGACATGCCCGTCGCCTCCGCCAGCACGCCCACCGGGTGGGGCCGGTCGGCCAGCAGCTGCAGCAGCTCGAGGCGTGACTCGTTGCCGAGGGCCTTGAACAGCTGAGCCGCCGCGGCTAGCCCCGGGCTCTCGTCCATGGGGACGATGCTGACATACGCATAAACAGATTGCAATACGTCTATTCTTCCTGAGAAGGGTAGTCAGCGTCAGGTTCACGAGGTCGCTGGTGCGCAGCGGGGCCCCGGCTGGCGAGACCCAGCCCGGCTCCGTAGGCTGACCCGGGGGCGACGAGATCAGGAGTGTGGCCGGTGGAGGAGCAGCAGCCGCAGGAGGCTTCCGCGGGGCGTACCGAGGCCGACGTGATCGTCGTAGGTGCCGGGCCGGGCGGATCGGCCGCCGCCGCCCACCTGGCTCAGGCCGGGCTCGACGTGATCGTCCTGGAGAAGTCCCGGTTTCCGCGTGAGAAGGTCTGTGGCGACGGTCTCACCCCGCGCGCCGTGCGCGAGCTGGTGAAGCTCGGGATCGACACCTCGCCCGAGGCCGGCTGGAAGCGTCACCGGGGTCTGCGGATCTACGGCGGCCGGGTCGAGCCGTTCGAGATGCCCTGGCCAGACCTGGCCGACTTCCCCCCGTACGGGCTGGTGCGGCCCCGCGCTGACTTCGACGACCTGCTCGCCCGGCACGCTCGCCAGGCCGGGGCCGTCGTGTACGAGGGGCAGACCGTCACCGGGCCGGTAGCTGACGCCTCCGGCCGGGTCACCGGCGTCACCACCAGGACCGCAACCTACCGGGCGCCGGTGGTCGTGGCCGCCGACGGGAACTCCTCCCGGCTGGCGGTCCAGCTCGGCCGGCCCAAGCGCGACGACCGCCCGCTGGGGGTCGCGGTCCGCACGTACTACACCTCGCCCCGCCATGACAGCGAGTGGCTGGAGTCCTGGCTTGAGCTCTGGGACGGCCAGCCGGGCCGGTCACGCCTGCTGCCCGGGTACGGCTGGGTCTTCCCGATGGGCGACGGCACCTGCAACGTCGGGCTCGGGATGCTCAACACCGCCCAGAGCTTCGGGCGCACCGACTACAAGGAGCTGCTGCGCCGCTGGCTGGACGCCACCCCTGACGAGTGGCAGTTCCGTGAGGAGTTCCGGACCACCGAGGTCCGCGGCGCGGCGCTGCCGATGGGCTTCAACCGGACCCCGGCGTACGACCGCGGCCTGCTGCTCGTCGGGGACGCCGGCGGGATGGTCAACCCGTTCAACGGCGAGGGGATCTCGTACGCGATGGAGTCCGGCCGGTACGCGGCCGCGCACATCGCCGACGCCCATGCCCGTGGCGTGGGCAGCCGCTCCGCCGAGCGGGCGCTGCTCGCGTACAACCAGACCCTGCGCAGCGCCTGGGGCGGCTACTTCCGCCTCGGCGGGGTCTTCGTCAAGCTGATCGGGGACCCGCGGGTGATGCACCTGTGCACTCGCTACGGCCTGCCCCGGCGGCGGCTGATGCTGCTGGTGCACCGGCTGCTGGCCAACTTGACCGACCGGCCCAGCCGTGACGGGTACGACCGGATCGTGAACACCCTGACCGCGCTTGCGCCCCCGGCATGAAACCCGGCGCGGTTCGTGATGAGATAGTCCTGGCACCACCTGCGGTTCAGTAGAGGAGCGCTGATGAACCCGTATCTGCCGATCCTGGGACTGCTCGCGCTGGCGGCCGGGTTCCTGGCCGTCTCCATCGTCGCGAGCATCTTCATCGGCCCAGCCCGCTACAACCGTGCGAAATATGATACATATGAGTGCGGTATTCAGCCAACTCCGCAGCCGGCGGGGGGCGGCCGGTTCCCGGTGAAGTACTACATCACCGCGATGCTGTTCATCGTCTTCGACATCGAGATCGTCTTCCTGTACCCGTGGGCCGTGGCCTTCGACCAGCTGGGCCTGTTCGCCCTGGTCGAGATGGTCCTGTTCATCGCCACAGTCCTGGTGGCGTACCTGTACGTGGTCCGTCGCGGCGGCCTGACCTGGGAATGAGGTGAGCTGACGTGGGCATCGAGGACGCACTGCCGAGCGGGGTGCTGCTGACCACCGTGGACGGGGTGGTCGGCTGGTTGCGCCAGGCCTCGTTCTGGCCGGCAACCATGGGCCTGGCCTGCTGCGCGATCGAGATGATGGCCTTCGGCGCGCCCCGCTTCGACGCCGGGCGCTGGGGGCAGGAGGTCTTCCGGGCCTCACCGCGGCAGGCCGACCTGCTGATCGTCTCCGGCCGGGTCAGCCAGAAGATGGCGCCCGTCGTGCGCCAGGTGTACGACCAGATGCCGAACCCCAAGTGGGTGATCGCGATGGGCGCCTGCGCCTCCTCAGGTGGAATGTTCAACAACTACGCGATCGTGCAGGGCTGCGACCACTTCCTCCCGGTCGACGTGTACCTGCCCGGCTGCCCGCCGCGGCCCGACATGCTGATCGACGCCATGTTCAAGCTGAAGAAGAAGTACCCCGGCTGGGACGAGTCGGTCTCCCACAGCCAGATCGGCGCCCTGCGCACCGCCAAGCTCCAGGCCCGGGAGCAGGCCGCCCTGGAGGCGCCGGCCACCATCGAGATGAAGGGGCTGATGCGATGAGCACCCCTCGCGAGCCCGAGGTCCCGGGCGCCGGGCTGACGACCCCGGCGGCGCCGGAGGAGGCCAGGGTCACCAGGAGCGGGATGTGGTCGCGCGGCTCGGGAGACACCAGCGGCTACGGCCGGATCCAGCGCAGCCTGGTCCGCTTCCCGCGGGCCTCCCGCCCGTACGGGAGCTTTTTCGACGAGGTCGTCGACCGGCTGCAGCGGCTGCTGCCCGACGCCGACCTGAGCCACGTGGTGGTCGCTCACGACGAGCTGACGGTCTTCGTCCCCCGGGAGCGGCTGCTGGACGTGGTTCGGGCCACCCGCGACGACGGGCTGCTGCGGTTCGAGGTCTGTGTCTCGGTCTCCGGGGTCCACTTCCCCGACCTGCCCGGGCAGGAGCTGCACGTCGTGTACCACCTGCTCTCGATCACCCACAACCGCCGGATCCGGCTCCAGGTCACCGTCAGCGAGGACGACCCGCACCTGCCGTCAGTGACCCCGGTCTACCCGATGGCTGACTGGCACGAGCGGGAGACCTGGGACATGTTCGGCGTGGTCTTCGACGGCCACCCGGCCCTGACCCGGATCCTGATGCCCGACGACTGGGTCGGCCACCCCCAGCGCAAGGACTACCCGCTGGGCGGGATCCCGGTCGAGTTCAAGGGAGCCGAGGTCCCGCCCCCCGACCAGCGCAGGAGCTACTCATGAGCATCGACGAGACCGTCGGCACGGTGTACGTGGCCCAGGGCGGCGACTGGGACGAGATCGCCGCCTCGCAGGCCGAGCGCGGCGACGAGACCATCGTCATCAACATGGGCCCCCAGCACCCCTCGACCCACGGCGTGCTGCGGCTGATCCTGGAGCTCGACGGCGAGACCGTGACCTCGCTGCGCCCGGCGGTCGGCTTCCTGCACACGGGCATCGAGAAGAACATGGAGTTCAAGACCTTCGCGCAGGGCTCCACGTACGTGACCCGGATGGACTACGTCGCGCCGCTGTTCAACGAGGCGGTCTTCTGCCTGGCGGTCGAGAAGCTCCTCGGCATCGAGGCGCCGCAGCGGGCCCAGGAGCTGCGGGTGCTCTTCATGGAGCTGAACCGGATCTCCAGCCACCTGGTGGCGCTGGGGACCGGCGGCATGGAGATCGGCGCCCTGACCATGATGACGATTGGCTTCCGGGACCGGGAGATGATCCTCGACTTCTTCGAGTCGGTCTGCGGCACCCGGATGAACCACGCGTACATCCGCCCTGGTGGGGTCTCGATCGACCTGCCAGAGGACGGCCTGGCGACTCTGAAGACCCTGATCGAGTGGCTGCACCGGCACCTGCCCGAGTACGCCAAGTTCTGCAACGAGAACCCGATCTTCCAGGACCGGATGCGGGGCGTGGCCACCCTCGACCTCACCCAGTGCATGGTGTACGGGGCCTCCGGCCCGGTGCTGCGCTCGACCGGCTACCCCTGGGACCTGCGCAAGTCGCAGCCGTACTGCGGCTACGAGACGTACGACTTCGAGGTCCCGGTCTGGAACACCAACGACGCGTACGGGCGGTTCCGGGTCCGGCTGCAGGAGATGTGGGAGTCGCTGAAGATCGTCGAGCAGTGCTACGAGCGGCTTGAGAAGAGCAGCGGGACGCCGGTGATGGTCGACGACCCGAAGATCGCCTGGCCCGCCCAGCTGACCGTGGGCCCCGACGGCCAGGGCAACTCCTTCGAGCACGTCAAGCACATCATGGGCGAGTCGATGGAGGCGCTGATCCACCACTTCAAGACCGTCACCGAGGGCTTCCGGGTCCCCGCCGGGCAGGCGTACGTGGCGATCGAGTCGCCCAAGGGCGAGCTCGGCTGCCACCTGGTCAGCGACGGCGGCACCCGCCCGTACCGGGTCCACCTGCGCGACCCAGGCTTCAACCACATGCAGTCGGCTCCGGCTATGTGTGAAGGATCGATGATCTCCGACGTCGTGGTGGCCGTGGGCAGCCTCGACCCGGTGCTGGGAGGTGTGGACAGGTGAGCGACGATCGCGGCACCACCGCGGCGGGGCAGCCGGAGGCTGCGCCCCAGGGGCACGAGTTCCCCAGCCACTTCGACCACCCGACGATCGAGATGGACGACCAGTCCACCAGCATCGACGAGACCACCCTGGCCGAGCTGCGCGAGCTCGCCTCGCGCTACCCGCAGCCACGCTCGGCGCTGCTGCCGATGCTGCACCTGGTGCAGTCGGTGGACGGGCGGATCTCCCCGCGCGGGATCGAGGCCTGCGCCGAGATCCTGGGCATCACCACCGCCCAGGTGACCGGGGTGGCGACCTTCTACACCATGTACAAGCGCCGTCCTGCCGGCAAGCACCACATCGGGGTCTGCACCACCGCCCTGTGCGCGGTGATGGGCGGCGACCAGGTCCTGCAGACCTGCTGCGAGCACCTGGGGATCGGCCCCGACCAGACCACCGAGGACGGCACCTTCTCCCTGGAGCGGATCGAGTGCAATGCCGCCTGCGACTTCGCCCCGGTGATGATGGTCAACTGGGAGTTCATGGACAATATGACTCCTGACAAGGCCGTACGGCTGCTGGATGATCTGGCGGCAGGGGAGGACGTGCACTCCACCCGGGGCGCCACGATCACCTCCTGGCGCGAGGCTGAGCGGGTCCTGGCCGGCTTCCCGGACGGCCGGGCCGATGAGGGTCCGAGCGCCGGGCCGGAGTCGCTGCGCGGTCTGCAGGTGGCGCAGGAGCGGGGCTGGCAGGCCCCGGCCTCGGGAGAGGAGCGCGCGAAGTGACCGACGTGCTGACCCCGGTGCTGAGCCGGAACTGGGCCGACCCCCAGTCCTGGACCCTGGCCGCGTACCAGCGCCAGGGCGGGTACCGGGCGCTGCGGAAGGCGCTGCGGATGACCCCGGCCGAGGTGATGGGCCAGGTCAAGGACTCCGGACTGCGGGGGCGGGGCGGGGCCGGCTTCCCGACCGGGATGAAGTGGTCCTTCGTCCCCCAGGACAACCCGAACCCGAAGTACCTCGTGGTCAACGGCGACGAGTCCGAGCCGGGCACCTGCAAGGACATCCCGCTGCTGATGGCCTCCCCGCACACCCTGGTGGAAGGGGTGATCATCGCCAGCTACGCGATCGGGGTGAGGACGGCCTTCATCTACATCCGCGGCGAGGTGCTGCACCCGATCCGCCGGGTTCAGCAGGCCGTCGCCGAGGCGTACCAGCAGGGCTACCTGGGCAGCAGCATCCTGGGCTCCGGCTACGACCTGGACATCATCGTCCACGCCGGGGCCGGGGCGTACATCTGCGGCGAGGAGACCGCGCTGCTGGACTCCCTGGAGGGCCGCCGCGGCCAGCCTCGGCTGCGGCCGCCGTTCCCCGCCGTGGCCGGCCTGTACGCGTCACCGACGGTGATCAACAACGTCGAGTCGATCGCCACCGTGCCGAGCATCATCGACCACGGCCCGGACTGGTTCTCGTCGATGGGCACCGAGAAGTCGAAGGGCTTCACGATCTACTCGCTGTCGGGCCACGTCCGCCGGCCCGGCCAGTACGAGGCGCCGCTGGGGACCACCCTGCGCACCCTGCTTGACCTGGCCGGGGGGATCCGGGAGGGCCACCGGCTGAAGTTCTTCACCCCCGGCGGCTCCTCGACCCCGATCCTGACCGCCGACAGCCTGGACCTGCCGCTCGACTACGAGGGGATGGCCGGGGCCGGGACCATGCTCGGCACCAAGGCGCTGCAGATCTTCGACGAGACGGTCTCGGTGGTGCGGACCACCCTGCGCTGGGTGGAGTTCTACAAGCACGAGTCCTGCGGCAAGTGCACCCCTTGCCGCGAGGGCAGCTGGTGGCTGGTGCAGATGCTGACCAAGTTCGAGAACGGGACCGCAGCCGAGGGCGATGTCGACACGATGCTCGACGTCTGCACCAGCATCGGCGGGCGGTCCTTCTGCGCCCTGGCCGACGGTGCGGTGGCCTGCGTCACCAGCGCGGTCAAGCACTTCCGGGAGGAGTTCGAGCAGGGGTACCACACCCCGGCCTGGGAGCTCTTCCCGTACCACCGCAGCGCCCTCTTCGACACGACGGGAGCCCAGGCATGACGGTCGCCGCCAAGGACCCGGCCGCTGAGCCGGTCGAGCTGGTCACCCTGACCATCGACGGGATCGAGGTCTCGGTGCCGAAGGGCACCTTGGTGATCCGGGCCGCCGAGCGGCTCGGGATCGCGATCCCGCGGTTCTGCGACCACCCGCTGCTGGACCCGGTCGGTGCCTGCCGGCAGTGCCTGGTCGAGGTCCCCGACATGGGCAACGGCCGCGGGATGCCGAAGCCGCAGGCCTCCTGCACCCTGGAGGTCGCGCCGGGGATGAAGATCAGCACCCAGGTCACCAGCCCGGTCGCCGAGCGGGCGCAGGAGGGGATGCTGGAGCTCCTGCTGATCAACCACCCGCTGGACTGCCCGATCTGCGACAAGGGCGGCGAGTGCCCGCTGCAGAACCAGTCGATGAGCAACGGCCGCGGTGAGTCCCGGTACGGCGGGGTAAAGCGCACCTACCCGAAGCCGGTCGCGGTGTCGGAGCAGATCCTGCTGGACCGGGAGCGCTGCGTGCTCTGCGCCCGCTGCACCCGGTTCTCCGAGCAGGTCTCCGGCGACCCGATGATCGCCCTGGTAGAGCGGGGAGCGCTGCAGCAGGTCGGGGTGTACGAGACCGACCCGTACCACTCGTACTTCTCGGGCAACGTGATCCAGATCTGCCCGGTCGGGGCTCTGACCAGCGTCGACTACCGCTTCCAGGCCCGGCCCTTCGACCTGGTCTCCACCACGACCACCTGCGAGCACTGCGCCAGCGGCTGCGAGCTGCGTACGGACCACCGCCACTTCCAGGTGAAGCGGCGCCTGGCCGGGGACGCTCCCGAGGTGAACGAGGAGTGGAGCTGTGACGTCGGCCGGTTCGCCTTCGTCTCGGGCCGGCTGCCTGACCGGCTGACGGGGCCGCTGGTACGCGAGGGTGGCGAGCTGCGGCCAGCCTCCTGGCCGGAGGCGATCGACGCCGCAGTCGCCGGGCTGGCCGCTGCCGGGACGGCCGTCGGGGTGATCACCGGCGGCCGACTGACCCAGGAGGCCAGCTACGCCTACCAGCGCTTCGCGCGGGCGGTGCTGGGCACCAACAATGTCGACTTCCGGGTCCGCGCCGGCTCGTCCGAGGAAGAGGCCTTCCTCGGCAGTGAGGTCGCCGGGCGGAGCCTGGCCCAGTCGGTCACCTTCACCGACCTGGAGCGGGCCCGTCGGGTGGTGCTGGTCGGGCTGGAGCCTGAGGACGAGAGCCCGATGATCTTCCTGCGGCTGCGCAAGGCGGTCCGCGAGCGGGGGCTCCAGGTGACCACGGTCGCTCCGCTGCGCTCCCGCGGCAGCGAGAAGCTGAGTGCCACCCTGGTCCTGGGCATGCCCGGCCAGGAGGCCCACGCGCTGCGGGCCCTGACCGACCTCGACCCGAGCTGCGTGCTGCTGCTCGGCGAGCGGCTGGCTGACTCGCCCGGGGCGCTGTCGGCGGCGGTCGAGGTCGCCGAGCGGACCGGGGCCCGGCTGGCCTGGGTGCCGCGCCGGGCCGGCGAGGTGGGCGCGGTCGACGCCGGCTGCCTGCCGTCGCTGCTGCCGGGCGGCCGCCCGGTCCAGGACCCGGCCGCCCGGGTCGACGTCGCCACCGCCTGGGGTGTCGACTCGGTGCCGGCCGAGCCGGGCCTGGATACGGCCGGGATGCTCAGGGCCGCCGCCACCGGCGAGCTGAAGGCGCTGCTGCTGAGCGGTCTGGAGCTGGCCGACATGACCGACCCGCAGGCCGCCCGGGAGGCCCTCGAGAAGGTCGACTTCGTGGTCAGCCTGGAGCAGCGGCTCTCTGACGCCGCCAGCTGCGCCGACGTGGTGCTGCCGGTGGCGCTGCTGGAGGAGCAGAGCGGAACCTTCGTGAGCTGGGAGCACCGGCCTCGCCCGGTGCGCCGGGTCAACAAGGCCAGCCGGGACCCGATGACCGACATCCGGACCCTGGCCGCGCTGGCCGACGCGCTCGGCCAGGACCTCACAGTCCGCAGCCCCGCCCAGGTCCGGGCCGAGCTCGCCGAGCTGGGTCCCTGGGACGGCGCGAGGGTCGCCGCCCCGACCCGTCGCCCGGCCCCCGAGCCGGTCGGCGACCAGCCCCGGCTGGCGACCTGGCGGGAGCTGATCGACGACTCCCGTCACTGCGACGGGGCCGACGAGCTGCTGGCCACCGCCTGCCCCGTGGTGGCGCGGATGTCGACCGCGACTGCCCAGCGCTACCAGGTGGCAGGTGCCGCCCGGGTCACCGTACGGGCTCCTGGCGCCCAGGCCAGCTACGACCTCGAGCTCGACGACTCGGTGATCGACCAGGTGGTCTGGGTGCCGGCGCACCCGGTCCGCCCCAGCGCGCGGCTCGGTGCCGCCCCTGGTGACCCGGTCACGGTCACCGCGGCCACGGATGGAGGACCGGCATGAACCCTGTTGGCTTCGAGCACGACACCGGCTGGATCGTCCTGCTCAAGGTGCTTTTCGTCTTCGTCTTCCTGCTCGTGATCACGATCTTCAACGTCTGGTTCGAGCGCCGGCTGGTGGGCAAGATGCAGCACCGGCTGGGCCCGATCATGAACGGCCCGTTCGGGCTCGCTCAGGCGGTGGGCGACGGTGCCAAGCTGATCGTCAAGGAGGACTTCCGCCCCGCCGGGACCGACAAGTGGGTCTTCAACCTGGCCCCGATGCTGACCGGGACGGCGGCCTTTGTCACCTGGGCGATCATCCCCCTGGCGGGCGAGGTGCCGGTCCCGTACTACAACTGGAGCGGCGGCTACTGGGAGACCTTCTACACCCGGCTTCAGCTCACCGACCTCCCGGTCAGCGTGCTGCTGTACCTGGCGATCGCCTCGATCGGGATCTACGGCATCGTGCTGGCCGGCTGGGCGTCGTCGTCCACGTACGCGCTGCTGGGTGGGATCCGCTCGACAGCCCAGATGATCTCGTACGAGATCTCGATGGGCCTGTCGCTGGTCGGCGTCTTCCTGTACGCGCAGTCGATGTCCACCTCGGAGATCGTGCAGCGGCAGGCAGGGACGATCCTGCCGCACCTGCCGGTGGTCGGCCCGCTGCACATCCCCGGCTGGTACGCGCTGCTGCTGGCCCCCAGCTGCGTCGTCTACGTGATGGCGATGGTGGCCGAGTGCAACCGGGCCCCGTTCGACCTGGTCGAGTGCGAGCAGGAGCTGGTCTCGGGCTACCTGACCGACTACTCCGGCTTCCGGTACGCGATCTACTTCCTCGCCGAGTACATCAACATGGCGACGGTGTCGGCGGTGGCGACGACCCTCTTCTTCGGTGGCTACCGGGCCCCGTGGCCGGTGCCGGCGCTGATCGCCTGGGAGCCGCAGTACCTGGCCTGGCTGGACCGGGGCTGGATGGGTCTGTTCTGGTTCGTGGTCAAGGTGCTGCTGTTCATCGCGCTCTTCGTCTGGCTGCGCGGTACCCTGCCGCGGCTGCGCTACGACCAGCTGATGAACCTGGGCTGGAAGTGGCTGATCCCGATCTCGCTGGGCTGGATCGTCATGCTCAGCGTGATCCGGTACTTCCAGGTCTACCGGCCCGGTGGCCTGGTGGCGCTGCTGCCCGGGCTGGGGCTGCTGTTCTTCGGTGCGCTGGTCTGGTCCGTGATCGAGCGGCACCGTGAGCAGGTCGACCCGGACCCCGACGACGACCGGCAGGAGAGCCGCCCGCTGGATATCGAGCCGGGCGAGTTCGACCCGTTCGCCGGTGGGTACCCGGTGCCGCCGCTGCCCGGGCAGGTGATCCCAGAGCTGGCCGGCGTGGTGCGGGGCAGCACCGAGCAGCGCCGCCGCGCAGAGCAGGAGTCATTGATCCCGGAGGAGGAGCACTGATGGGGTTCTTCGACAGCTGGGCCGGCTTCGGGGTGACCTTCGACACCATGCGCCGCAAGCCGTTCACCCAGGGCTACCCGCAGGGGTGGGGCGGCAAGCACCCGAAGGAGAAGGTCACCGCACCTCGCTACCACGGCCGCCACCAGCTCAACCGGTGGCCCGACGGGCTGGAGAAGTGCGTCGGCTGCGAGCTGTGCGCCTGGGCCTGCCCGGCCGACGCGATCTACGTCGAGGGCGGGCAGAACACCGACGAGCAGCGCTTCTCGCCGGGCGAGCGGTACGGGCGGGTGTACCAGATCAACTACCTGCGCTGCATCTTCTGCGGCATGTGCATTGAGGCCTGCCCGACCCGGGCGCTGACCATGACCAACGACTTCAAGCTGGCCAACACCTCCCGGGCCCGGCTGATCTACACCAAGGAAGAGCTGCTGGCGCCGCTGCTGCCGGGGATGGAGCAGCCGCCCCACCCGCGCCGTCTCGGTGACGACG
Organism: uncultured Propionibacteriaceae bacterium; assembly: GCA_937926975.1. Classification (GTDB taxonomy): domain Bacteria; phylum Actinomycetota; class Actinomycetes; order Propionibacteriales; family Propionibacteriaceae; genus Fen-668. The sequence goes on from CALBCJ010000036.1 coordinate 22,590, forward strand.
AGGACGACTACTTTCTCGGGCTGCCCGCGACCGGTGAGCCGGACCTGCGGACCTGGACTGCCGAGAAGGAGGCGGCGTCGCGATGAGCGCCCTCCTGATTCCCCTGGTGACGCTGTCCGAGGTGGGCTTTTGGGTCTGCGCACCGCTGATGGTGCTGGGCGCGCTGGGGATGGTGGCCTTCCGCAAGGCCGTCTACTCGGCGCTGTCGCTGGCCCTGGTGATGGTGAACCTGGCGGTCCTGTACGCAACGCTCGGGGCGCCGTTCCTGTTCGTGGTGCAGATCATCGTCTACACCGGCGCCATCATGATGCTCTTCCTGTTCGTGGTGATGCTGGTCGGTGTTGACCGCGAGGACTCGATGGTGGAGACCATCCGCGGCCACAAGGCGGCCTCGGTGATGGCCGGGCTGGGAGTGGCGGTGCTGCTGGTGGCCGGGCTGTCGCGGGCGGTGACCGGCCCGGCGGCCGGGCTCGACAGCGCCAACGAGGTCTACGGCGGCAACATCCAGGGCCTGGCGGCGCTGGTCTTCACCCGCTACATGGTCGCCTTCGAGGCCACCGCGGCGCTGCTGATCACGGCTGCGGTCGGGGCGATGGTCCTCGCCCACGGCGAGCGGCTGCGGCCGCGAGCCACCCAGCAGGCCCGGGCCCGGGCCCGGGTCCAGGCGTACGCCACCCGGGGCGTGCACCCGGGGCCACGACCCGGGTCCGGGGTCTTCGCCCGGCACAACTCGATCGACACACCGGCCCTGCTGCCGGACGGCTCGGTGGCCGAGGCCTCGGTGTCGCAGGTGCTGACCGAGCGCACCGGGACCAAGGACGTGGCGGCGATGGCTGCCCCGACCAAGGCCGCCTTCGCCGAGCTGGAAGCCGTTCAGGGTGACGAGGAGGACGCCGAGTGAATCCTGACTACTACGTCGTGCTGGCGGCGGTCCTGTTCTCGATCGGCGTGACCGGCTTTCTGATCCGGCGCAACGCCCTGGTGGTGTTCATGTCCGTGGAGCTGATGCTCAACGCCTGCAACCTGCTGCTGGTGACCTTCTCCCACGTCCACGGTGGGCTCGACGGGCAGGTCGCCTCGTTCTTCGTGATGGTGGTGGCCGCCGCTGAGGTCGTGGTCGGGCTGTCGATCATCGTCACCATCTTCCGTGCCCGGCGGTCGGCCTCGGTCGACCACGCGAACCTTCTGAGGTGGTGACGGTGTCCCTGCTTGAGACTCTGACCCCGGTGGCAGCCACCGGGATGTTCAGCAACGCCTGGCTGATGATCGCGATCCCGCTGGTCGTGGCCGGGTACCTGCTGATCGACCGGGCCAGCGACACCTGGGGGCACCTGCTGGCAACAGCCGCGGCGCTGGCCTCTTTCGTGGTCGCGGTGCTGCTCTTCGTCAGCCTGCTGGGCCGGCCCGAGGACAGCCGAGCCGTCAGCAACCACCTGTTCACCTGGATCCAGGCTGGGCGCTGGCAGATCGACGCCGGGCTCCTGATCGATCCGCTGAGCATCCTGTTCGCGCTGCTGATCACGGGGGTCGGCTCGCTGATCCACATCTACTCGATCGGCTACATGGCGCGCGACCCGAACCGGCGCCGGTTCTTCGCCTTTCTGAACCTGTTCGTGGCGGCGATGCTGATCCTGGTGCTGGCCGACAGCTACGCGGTCCTCTTCGTCGGCTGGGAGGGGGTCGGCCTGGCCTCGTACCTGCTGATCTCGTTCTGGCAGGAGCGGCCCTCGGCGGCTACCGCCGGCAAGAAGGCCTTCATCATGAACCGGGTCGGGGACCTGGGGATGACGATGGCGATCTTCACGATGCTGGCCCTGTTCGGGTCGACCTCGTTCACCGTCGTCAACGCCCGCGCCGCCAACCTGTCCGTGCTGGCCCCGGCCTGGCCGGGCGGCCTGAGCTGGGCCACTCTGATCGGGCTGCTGCTGCTGCTCGGGGCCTGCGGCAAGTCGGCCCAGGTGCCGCTGCAGGCCTGGCTGCTGGACGCCATGGAGGGCCCGACCCCGGTGTCGGCCCTGATCCACGCGGCCACCATGGTGACCGCGGGGGTGTACCTGGTGGTCCGCTCGCACGCCCTGTACGCGCAGAGCATGCAGGCCCAGCTCGCGGTGGCGGTCGTCGGCACGGTGACCCTGCTGGCCGGAGCCTGGATCGGCTGCTCCAAGGACGACATCAAGAAGGTCCTGGCCGGCTCCACCATGTCGCAGATCGGCTACATGATGCTGGCGGCGGGGCTTGGCCCGGCCGGCTCGGCGTTCGCGATCTTCCACCTGCTCACCCACGGCTTCTTTAAGGCGAATATGTTCCTCGGGGCCGGGTCGGTGATGCACGGCATGGACGACGACGTCAACATGCGCCACTACGGTGCCCTGCGCACGGCGATGCCGTACACGTTCTGGACCTTCGCGATGGGCTACCTGGCGATCATCGGCTTCCCGATGTTCTCCGGCTTCTACTCCAAGGACCACATCGTCGAGGCCGCCTTCCACGCCCAGCCGGTGCTGGGCGGGCTGGCGCTGGCCGGCGCCGGGGTGACCGCCTTCTACATGACCCGCCTGATGCTGATGACCTTCTTCGGGCAGCAGCGCTGGCGCACGGGAGTCCACCCGCACGAGTCGCCGACGGTGATGTGGGTGCCGCTGGTGCTGCTGGCGATCCCGTCGGTGGTCGGTGGCGTCGTGCTGAACGGCTGGATCGGGCACTGGCTGCAGCCGGCGATCGGCTCCGAGGCCCCGCACACCGCCGGCTGGGCGCCGGCGATCACCCCGGTCGGGCTGGCCACTCTCGGTGTGGTCGCGGCCGGTGTGCTGGTGGCCTACCTGCTCTTCGGGCGGCGCCGGGTTCCGGTGACGCCGCCGCCGAGCAGCAACCCGCTGATCGAGATCGGGCGCCACGACCTGTACGGCGACGCTCTCAACGAGGCCGTCTTCATGCGGCCCGGGCAGCTGCTGACCCGAGGCGTCGTGGCCGTCGACGACTACGCCGTGGACGGGGCGGTGGTCGGTGGAGGCCAGGTGACGGTCGGGATCGGCGCCGAGCTGCGCCGGCTGCAGAACGGCTACGTCCGCTCGTACGCGCTGACCCTGGTGCTCGGCGTCGTGCTGCTGGGTGTGCTCCTCGTCATCGGCCGGTTGGTCTGAGAAGGGAACTGAGATGATCTGGCTCACCCTGCTCGCACTGCTCCCGCTGGTCGGCGGGATCGCTGCCGGCGTCGTCAAGGGCTCGGCCGGGCGGGCCGTCGGCCTGGTGGTCAGCCTGGCCACCTTGGCGCTGGCCGCGTTCGTGGGCTTGCTCTACCTGTCCGGCAGGAGCCTCGCCGAGCAGGTCGTGTGGATCCGGGCCCTCGGCGCGTACTATGCCCTCGACCTGGACGGCCTCGGGCTGCTGATGGTGCTGCTGACCGCGCTGCTGGTGCCCGTGGTGCTGGTCGCCGAGCGGCCCCGCGACGACGAGGGCCGCTGGAGCGGCAGCACCTTCACCGCCCTGGTGCTGGTCCTCGAGTCGCTGGCCCTGTACGTGTTCCTGGCCGCCGACGTGCTGCTCTTCTACATCGTCTTCGAGGCCACCTTGATCCCGATGTACTTCCTGGTCGCCGGCTGGGGCGGGCCCCGGCGCGCCCAGGCGGCCCTGAAGTTCCTGCTGTACTCCCTGGCCGGTGGTCTGGTCATGCTCTTCGGCGTGATCGGGCTCGGCTACGCCTCGGCTCAGCAGGGACCGGCGAGCTACCTGCTGGCCGACCTGGCCCACCTCGGGGTCGGCGGCTGGCTGCAGACGGCGATGTTCTGGTCGTTCTTCATCGCCTTCGCGATCAAGGCCCCGATGGTGCCGGTGCACACCTGGCTGCCGTCGACTGCCGAGCAGGCCACGCCGGGCACCTCGACGCTGCTGGTCGGGATCCTGGACAAGATCGGCACCTTCGGGATGATCAAGTTCTGCCTGGTGCTGTTCCCGGCCGCGTCGACCAGGGCTGCCCCGTACATCGTGGGCCTGGCGGTGCTGTCGGTCCTGTACGGGGCGCTGGCCGCGATCGGGCAGCGCAACCTGTTCCGGCTGGTGGCGTTCACCTCGGTCAGCCACTTCGGCTTCATGGTGCTGGGGATCTTCGCCTTCACGACGGCCTCAGTGCAGGGCAGCGCGGTGTACATGCTCAACCACGGCTTCTCCACCGCGGTGCTCTTCCTCGCCGTCGGCTACCTTGCGAGGCGTCGCGGCAGCGCCGACATCGGTGACTTCGGCGGCGTGATCCTGGTGGCGCCGGTCGCCGCCGGGGTGCTGCTGGTCGGTGGCCTGGCCTCGCTGTCGCTGCCAGGCATGGGCAGCTTCATCGGGGAGTTCCTGGTCCTGGCCGGGGCCTGGAGCCGCTGGCCCTGGGTGGCGGCGGTCGCCTCTCTCGGCATGGTGCTGGCCGCGCTGTACATCCTGATCATGTACCAGCGCGTCTGTACCGGCCCGGTGACCGACCAGGTCCGGGACACGGTCAGGCATGACCTGACCAGGCTGGAGCGGCTGGCGATGGTCCCGGTGATCGCCCTGCTGCTGCTGACCGGGTTCTTCCCCAAGCCGGTGCTCGACCTGGTGGCCCCGGTCGCGAAACAGGCCGTCGCGTCGGTCGGCATGACTGACCCGGCTCCCGCCGTAGGAGGCAAGCGATGATCCCGGCTGTTGACATCGGCGCTGCCCTGCTCAGCCCGGTCCTGATCGTCTTTCTGACCGCCTGCCTGGGGGTGCTGCTCGAGGCCTTCGTACCGCGCCGGCTGCGCGACGAGGCCCAGGTCACCATCTCGGTGGCTGGTCTGCTGGGGGCGCTGGGCCTGCTGTGGTGGCGCTGGGGCGAGGACTGGCAGTCCCTGGCCGGGGTGGGTGCCCTGGCCGTGGACGGCCCGACCCAGCTCTTCTGGGCCCTGGTGCTGGTCTTTGCGCTGCTGAGCGTGCTGCTGTTCGCTGAGCGGCAGCTGTACGGCGGGGTGACCGCCTTCACCCCGATGGCGGCGGCGGTGCCGGGCTCGGGGGCCGAGCGGGACGCGGTCTCGGCCCGGGTCGAGCACACCGAGGTCTTCCCGCTGCTGCTCTTCGCGGTGACTGGCATGCTGCTGTTCCCGGCCGCCAACGACCTGCTGATGCTGTTCGTGGCGCTGGAGATCTTCTCGCTGCCGCTGTACCTGCTCTGTGGCCTGGCCCGCAGCCGGCGGCTGCTGAGCCAGGAAGCGGCGCTGAAGTACTTCCTGCTCGGCTCGCTGTCGAGCGCGATCTTCCTGTTCGGCGCGGCGCTGCTGTACGGCTACGCGGGCGGCTTCTCCTTCTCGGCGATCGACGCTGCGATCAAGGTCGACCACCAGGGCCAGGCGCTGCTGCTGGCCGGGATGCTGATGGTGATGGTCGGGCTGCTGTTCAAGGTGGGCGCGGTGCCGTTCCACTCCTGGACCCCGGACGTCTACATGGGCGCCCCGACCCCGGTCACCGGCTTCATGGCGGTCTGCACCAAGATCGCCGCGGTCGCCGCACTGGTCCGGGTCCTGTACGTGGCTCTGGGCGCGATGCGCTGGGACTGGCAGCCGCTGCTCGCCGGGATCGCCGCGGTCACCATGGGCCTGGGTGTCGTACTCGGCGTCGTGCAGCGTGACGTGAAGCGGATGCTGGCGTACTCGTCGATCGCGCACGCCGGCTTCCTGCTGGCGCCGGTCGTCGGTGCGGTCACCCCCGAGACCGGGCTGCTGCCCGGCCAGGCCGGCAGCGTCTCCTCGATCGCCTTCTACCTGCTGGCGTACGGCTTCGCCACCGTGGGCGGCTTTGCCGTCGTGACCATGGTGCGGACCGGCCCGGTGGAGCAGAACGCGATCAGCTCCTGGGCCGGGCTGGGACGCAAGCACCCCTGGGTCGCGGGCGTGATGACCCTCTTCCTGCTCAGCTTCGCGGGGATCCCGCTGACGGCCGGCTTCATCGGCAAGTGGGTTGCCTTCGCGGCTGCGTGGCGCGGTGGGTACTGGTGGCTGGTGCTGGTCGCGGTCCTGATGAGTCTGGTAGGGGCCTACTTCTACCTGCGGCTGATCGCTGTGATGTACTTCCAGGAGCCGGACGAGCAGTCCGGTGAGGTTGCCGCGCCAGGCCTGGCCACGATCGTCGTGGTCGTGGTCTGCGCAGCGGCGACCCTGGTGCTGGGCCTGGCCCCGGGGTGGGCGCTGGACCTGGCCACTGCTGGGGTACAACTGCTGAGGTGAGTGTGAGCCAACCAGACCAGGAGCTGCACCAGTGGGTGCGGCGGCGGCTGACTGCCGTGGAGGACCGGCTGCAGCAGGCGACGGGCGCCGACACCCCGTTTGTGACCGAGGTGGCCCGCCACCTCACCCTGGCTGGCGGGAAGCGGTTTCGCCCGATGCTGGTCGCCCTGGCGGCCGGGACCGGCGCTGACCGGGGCGTAGCTGTCGATGACGACCGGGTCGAGCGGGCCGCCATGGTGGTCGAGCTGACCCACGTCGCCTCGCTGTACCACGACGACGTGATGGACTCGGCCGAGCTGCGCCGGGCGGCACCGTCGGCGAACGCGGTCTGGGACAACTCGGTCGCGATCATGGTGGGCGACCTGCTGTTCGCCCGGGCGTCGAGCATCGTGGCCACCCTGGGAGCCGACTACGTCGCGGTCCAGGCCGACACCTTCGCCCGGCTGGTGCAGGGGCAGATCGCCGAGCTCCTGGGGCCGCGGGAGCGTGACCGGCTGGACCACTACCTCGACGTGATCGCCGACAAGACCGGCTCGCTGATCGCCGGCTCGGCCCGGTTTGGGGGGATGGTGGCCGGGCTGCCCGAGGAGCAGCTGGACGCCCTGACCCGGTTCGGGGAGGAGATCGGGATCGTCTTCCAGCTCAGCGACGACCTGATCGACATCACCAGTGAGGTGTCGGGCAAGACCCGGGGGACCGACCTGCGCGAGGGGGTGCTGACTCTGGCGACCCTGTACCTGGCCCGCGGGGACGTTCCCGCCACCGACGAGCTGCGGGACCTGGTGTCCCGGCCCCTGTCGGACTCGGAGGTGGCTCGGGCCCTGGAGCTGCTGGCTCACCACCCGGCCGTTGACCGGGCACGGGACGAGATCACCCGGCGCGCCGAGGTGGCTCGCGGCCACCTGGCCCCGATTCCTGACGGGGCAGCGAAACGGGGTCTCGCGGACCTGTGCACGACGGTGGTCACCCGCAGCAGGTGAGGATTCCCCCTGCTCAGGGTGCAGTCCGGGGGCCGGCGGCGAGGGGTAGGTGGCTGGCGGTGGTCCGACAGCACCTGACAAGATGAGCACATGCACCAACGCCAGGTCTTGCGCTACGGGGCTTTGGGGGTCCCCGTCGTGATGGCGCTGCTGGGGCCGGTCCTGCTTTCGCTGGTGGGGCCCCCCGACGTAGCGGACAGCACGGTATCGGTGGACGCGTCGCAGACCAGCCCTGCACTCTCGGCTCCCCTGAGTCCTCTGCCCACGCTGCCCTCCGCATCGGCTCCCGAGCCGACACCCACGGTTCCGCCCACGTCAGCCACCACCAGGGCGAAGTCGACGCCATCTCACCGGACGACTCGCCCGACGGCGCCTCAGCCGGCACCGACCCGGACGGCCACAACGCAGACCACCACCTGGCCGCCACCGGCGCCTGAGCCGACCTCCACCCGGCACAGTGATGACCGTGAGCGGTGGCGGGACCACGATCGGGACCGTGACCGTGACCGGTGGCGGGACCGTGACCGCGACCGGTGGCGAGACCGTGACCGCGACCGCTGGCGAGACCGTGACCGCGGTCCGTACTGGTACGACTACGACGACGGGGACGACGAGGACTGATGGTGGCCGGTTCTCGTGCCAGACCCGCTCCGGTGGGCTCGGCTCGGGCTCGGACAACGGTGTGGGTCGCTGCTCTGACCGCTCTGTCCCTGCTGACTGTCACGCTCTTCGCGTACGCGCTCATGCTGCGTCAGGTGGCCGAGGCAGCGAACTCGGCCATTGAGCAGCAGCTGCAGGAGCTGGAAGGCTTCGCTCGGGACGGGGTTGACCCCACCACCGGAAGCCGGTTCAGCTCGATGGCGACTCTGGTGGAGCGGTACGTGGCGACCCAGGCCCCGTCCCCCGGGCAGGCGATCATCGGGATCGCTGGCCCCGGCCAGACGCCCGCCGTGGCCGACGGCACCGGGTCGGACCTGGGGCGGCGCCTGGTCGCCGACCAGGCCCGGCTGCAGCGGCTGCTCGAGTCGCCCGGCGCCTCGGGCGTGGTCGACACCGAGCAGGGCGAGCTGCGCTGGGGGCGCCGGCAGGTCCAGATTCAGACCGATGCCGGGGCCCAGACCGGGACCATCCTGGTCGTCTGCTTCACCCGCTCAGAGGGGCTGGTGGTCCGCCAGCGCGTGCTGCTGCTCGCCCTGGCCGCCCTGCTCGGGCTGGTGACCGTGACCGCTGCGACCTGGGTGCTGACCGGCCGCCAGCTGCAGCGGCTGACCACCGCTGCGGCGCAGGAGCGGGCAGCTCTCCAGACCGAGCTCGACGAGGCGTACGCAGCCCAGCACCGGTTCGTGTCCCAGGTGCAGTCGTGGCTCGGCGCTCCCCGCCGTCGGCTCGCCCGGGACCTCGCCGCCCTCGGGCAGGCCGGGACCGAGCGGCAGCGGGCCCGGCTGCTGCGGCGCACCCAGGCCGAGGTAGAGCTGATGGGCAGCACCCTGCACCACCTGGAGATGCTGGCCCGGGTCAGCCGACCCGGCGCCCTGACTCCCCGGCTGGTGGCTGTGGACCAGCTGACCCGGTCCGTCTTCGCCGAGGTCTCGGCCAAGAGCCCCGAGCGCTGGCAGCTGCTGCAGGTGGCCGAGGTCGAGGCCTGGCTGGACCCGGACTGGGTCACGACCGCCGTACGCCAGCTCGCGGTCGCTGCCGACGCCGAGGCGGGGCAGCGGCGGGTTCTCAGACTGGGCTCGGCGCTCTGCTCCGACCGCGAGGGCTGGTTTGAGCTGTGGGTGGTCAGCCCTGGGCGGGCGGTAGCCGCCGAGCAGGTCCAGGCCGCCCTGGAGGACCCCGACACCGACGCGGCGGCGATCGCCCAGAACGGGATGGGTCTCGGGGTGGCCGTGGTCCGGGCCGTGGCCGACGCGCACGGCGGGCAGGCCTGGCTGCGGACCGCCAAGACCGCGACCCGGGTCGGCCTGCGGCTTCCGTTCGCTGTCGAGCCCCGCACGCCCGAGTCGCCCAGCACCGGGCTGGCAGCCTCGGCCGAGGCGCCGGCGCCGGTGGTCACCGACCAGCCGCCACCAGAAGCGGCACCAGAAGCGGCACCACCGGCCCTCGCCGACGACCCAGGTGAGCAGGGGTCCGCCGCCGCTGCGGTTCCGGTGGAGGCCGGAGCCCAGGACCAGGCGTGGGCACCGACCGAGACCGGGGAACCAGCGGAGCAGCAGCCGGACGGAGAAGCGCCGCCCGGGACCGGCCCGGTGAGCTCGCCGGCCCAGGGTGGCCCTGCCCAGCCGATCTCGCCGGTCTCCGTGAGCCCGGTGCCGCTGCCGGCATCGGCTGTCCACCAGGCGGCTGCCGACCGCTGGGGCGACCCGCCACTCGGTCCGCACCAGCCGGACCGGGCGGCGGCTCCGCGCAGCGCGGAGGCTACGGCCGAGGGAGCCGGCCGGGGGTGACGGGCAGCGCCCGCTTGTGCGCCGTACGCCGGTGCCAGCCCAGGATCGTCTGCTCAGACTCCGGCGAGACCGGCTTGCCCTCCAGGTAGTCGTCGATCTCGGTGTAGCTGACTCCGAGGGCGACCTCGTCGGGCTGCAGCGGCCGGTCGCCCTCCAGGTCGGCGGTGGGAACCTTGTCGACCAGCTCCGGCTCGGCGCCGAGAGCGGTGGCGATCTCGCAGACCCGCCGCTTCGGCAGCCCCGTCAGCGGGGTCACGTCGGCGCCGCCGTCACCGTACTTGGTGTAGAAGCCGACGACCGCCTCGGCGGCCTGGTCGGTCCCGACGACCAGCAGGCCGCGGGCACCGGCCAGCGTGTACTGGGCGATCATCCGCTGCCGGGCCTTCACATTGCCCTTGACGAACTCGCTCAGGCTCGGCTCGTCGGCGGCGCCGGTGGCGACCACCTCGGCCCACATCGCGTCGGTGGCCGGGCCGATGTTCACCGTCACCGACTCGTCGGGCCGGATGAACCGCAGCGCCCGCTGGGCGTCGGCCTCGTCGCGCTGCACCTGGTACGGCAGCCGCATCGCTACGAACCGGGCCTCGAGGCCCTCCTGGCGGGCCCGCTCGCAGGCGAGCTGGGCGAGCCGGCCGCCGACGCTGGAGTCGACCCCGCCGGAGATCCCCAGCACGTACCCCTTGGCGCCGGTACGGCGCAGGTAGTCGACGAGGAAACCGACTCGGTGCTCGATCTCCCGGGTGGCGTCGAAGTCCTGCACCACCTCCAGCTCGTCCATGATCTGCTGCTGCTGGGCGCGGTCGGTCATGGCCCGATCGTACGGCCGGACGGGCTGGTCTCGGCAGCCAGGACCGGCGGTGCCCCCGTACGGTAGGACCGTGAACGACCTGGTGACCGGGGCCGACGGCCTGGCCCGGCCAGTCTGGGCGGCCAGCGACCCACTGCTGCGCGACTACTACGACACCGAGTGGGGAGTGCCGGTCCGCGACGAGCAGGGCGTGTACGAGCGGCTCTGCCTGGAGGCCTTCCAGTGCGGCCTGTCCTGGCTGACCGTGCTGCGCAAGCGGGAGGCGCTGCGCGAGGTCTTCGCCGGTTTCGACCCGGACCAGGTCGCCGGCTTCGGCGAGGCCCAGGTGGAGCGGCTGCTGGCCGACTCGCGGATCATCCGGCACCGCGGCAAGATCCAGGCCGCGGTCACGAATGCGGCCGCGACGGTCCGGCTGCGCAAGCAGGGCGGCCTGGCGGGACTGGTCTGGTCGTACCAGCCGGCCCAGACCCCGGCCCCGACCAGCCTGGCCGAGGTCCCCACCCAGTCTGCTGAGTCCCAGGCCCTCTCGAAGCGGCTCAAGCGGGAGGGCTTCCGGTTCGTCGGCCCGACCACGGTCTTCGCCATGATGGAGGCCATCGGGATCGTCGACACCCACCTCGTCGGCTCTCACCGCCGCGGCAGCTCCGGGCTCTGGTGAGTGGCTGCCCAAGCGAGTGCTGGCAGACTGAAGCGAGCACACCTGCGGAGGGAATATGAGCAGAGATCTGAGTGCGCAGCCCAGCGCGCGTACCTTCCCCCTGGCCCACCTGGTCGACCTAGTGCGGCAGGGGAAGGTCCGGGTGCCCCCCTTCCAGCGCGGTCTGCGATGGCAGACTTCCGATGCCGTGTCACTGCTGGACAGTGTGGTGCGAGGGTTCCCGATCGGGAGCCTGCTGCTGTGGAGCCACGAGGCTGAGGCTGCGGCCGTCCAGCTGGGCGGGGTGACGATCGATGCCCCCGGGTTCACGGAGGCGTTCTATGTCGTTGACGGCCAGCAGCGGATCACGACCTTTCTCAATGTTTTTGACTCTAGGGCCGGCCGAGACGGAAAGTTCGCCCTGGTCTACGACCTGCGTCATGGAGAAGTCCGAGCGGCCCGTCGCAACGACTCAGCGGCGGACGTGATCCCACTCCCGGTCCTGTTTGAGCTAAAGCAGGTGCTGCGCTGGGTGGCGGAGCACCCCCATTACACCGACCGGATCGACGAGATCAACGGGGTTACCCAACGACTACGTGAGTTCCATGTCCCGGCCTATGTGGTGTCGTCGCAGGACGAGGACGTGCTGAGGCAGATCTATGACCGGATGAACAGCTCTGGTAAGCGCCTGACCCGGGCCGAGGTCTTCCGCGGACTGTTCTCGGAGCGGCGACCCAGTTCTGAGCAGGTGGACCTGGGTTTGATCGCGACCGAGATCCGAGACCGCCTGGAGTGGGGGCTGCCCGACCTGGACACGGTGCTGCACGCCTTTCTGGCGCGTCGTCGCCCTGATGTGTACCGCGATATTCACCACGAGTTCGACGACGCCAGCGACCGCGACAGCGACTTTCCTGGCGAGGATCAGCAGCAGGCGCAGCGGGGGGCTCTCGAGGCCTTGGAGAAGACCATCCGCTTCCTGCAGGACCCGGTGGGGGTACCTCACTTCAGCTTCCTGCCGTACCGCTACCTGCTGATCGTGCTGACGCGGTTCTTCGCGCACTTCCCCGACCCTGCTCCCCGCAACCAGGACCTTCTGGTCCGGTGGTTCTGGACTGCGGCCCGCACTGGCCCGTACCAAGTAGCAGGAGGCACGACCCAGGCTATTAGGATGCTGTCAGCATGCATCATTCCCGGCCAGGAGCATGAGTCGGTCCAAAGCCTGCTGGACCGCATGCGGGGCAAGCAGCGGCTCGACCTGAGTCCCAGCAGGTTCAGGGCCAGCACGGCCGCCGGTCGGATCATGCTCTGCGCCCTGTGGGCTCGGCACGGGAAGTCGCCAGACACCGAGCAGCCCTTCGACCGGGCCGACCTGGCTCTGGAGCTCTGGGAAGACACCAGCCCCAGCCGGGCCTGCCCGGAGATGGTTCCCAGAGCCGAGCTGCGCGACGAGCTGCGCCCTTCTCTCGGCAACCGGGTCATCATGCCGGGGATCCCGATCGAGGTGGTGCGCGAGCCACAGCGGTGGTCTGAGGACGTGCGGGGGTCGCACCTGCTTGGCGACGAGTCAGACCCGAACGAGATGGTGCAGCAGCGCGAGACCCGGCTGCACCAGGTGGTGAGTGACTTTTTGATGTCGAAGACCCAGGAGGGCCTGGACGCCTCGGCGCCGCTGGAGTCGTACGACTTCGACGACGAGGACGATGCCCGGGAGGACTGAGCCCGATGATCCAGACCTATCGGGTGCTGCTGGGTGGGCGCACCGTGGCACGCCTGTTCGCTCGCGGCGACTACACCTGGCTGGAGTGGCAGGACGGCTACTGGGAGGACCCACGGCGGCCGGTCCTCGGCCTCGGCTTCGAGAACCGTCCGCGAGCCCGGGTAGCGGCAGCGCTCCGGCTGCCACCGTGGTTCTCCAACCTGCTCCCGGAGGGCCGGCTGCGCGAGTGGGTCGCCCTGGACGCGGGGGTCAACGAGCGCCGGGAGCTGCAGCTGCTGGTCCGCTTAGGCCTGGGGCTGCCCGGGGCGGTGGTGGTGGAGCCCAGCGACGATGTCGACCCGACCTGGCAGCCGGACCGGGTGGAGCCGCCGCCGTCCCGGTCCGACTACCAGGGACCGCTGCGGTTCAGCCTGGCGGGGGTAGCGCTCAAGTTCTCGCTGCTGGGCCAGCACGACCGGCTCACCGTGCCTGCGGCAGACCAGGAGGGGGACTGGATCGTCAAGATGCCGGACGCCGGGTTCCCGGGCCTCCCGTTCAACGAGCACGCGATGATGAGCCTGGCTGCGCGCTGCGGCATCGAGACCCCCGAGACTCGCCTCTACCACCGCGACGAGCTGCCACCCCTGCCGGAGGCGGCCTGGCCAGCGGGCCAGGAGGTGGCGTACGCGGTGCGCCGCTTCGACCGGGACGGGCAGCGCCGGATCCACACCGAGGACCTGGCCCAGGTCCGAGGCTTCTACCCCGACGACAAGTACCGCGGCACGTACGCCACCGTCGCCGCGCTGGTCTACCGCGGCCGGGACGAGGCCTCGTACCTGGAGCTGGTACGGCGGCTGTTCTTCTCCTGGGCGATCGGCAACGGTGACCTCCACCTGAAGAACCTGTCGCTGATCTACCGGGACCCGCGGCTGCCGGTCCTCGCCCCGGCGTACGACCTGGTCTCCACTGCTGCGTACCTGCCGGACGGGGCGGAGGACCTGGCGCTCAGGCTCGGCCGGTCTCGTCGTCTCGACGCGGTCACCCCGGCCGCCTTCGAGCACCTGGCTCGTACGATCGGGGCGCCGGTGGCAGCGACGAACCAGGCCGTCGTCGATACCGCGGCCCGGCTGGGTGAGGCCTGGCCCGAGGCGGCGCCCCTGCTGGACCGGCTGCCGAGGCACCAGGCCTGGCTAGGGGAGCGGGTCGCGGCGGTCTGCCGCCAGGTCGTGGGCTGAGGCTCAGGAGAGCAGGCTGCGGTCGGCCAGCTCGCCCTTGACCCGGCGGAACTGCGCCATCAGGTCGTCCACGCTGGCCTGGCGCTTCTGCTGGCCGCTCAGCTCGTAGATGATCTGGCCCTCGTGCATCATCACCAGCCGGTTGCCCACCTCCAGGGCCTGCTGCATGTTGTGGGTGACCATCAGCGTGGTCAGCTCGTGACGCTGCACCGCGTCGACCGTGAGCCGCAGGATCAGCTCGGCCCGCTGCGGGTCCAGCGCCGCCGTGTGCTCGTCCAGCAGCAGCAGCCGGGGGCTGCCGAAGGTCGCCATCACCAGGCTCAGTGCCTGGCGCTGGCCTCCCGACAGGAGACCGGCATCGGTCTTCAGCCGGTCCTCCAGCCCCAGCTCCAGACGGGCCAGCTCCTCACGGAAGACCGCCCGCTTGGCGTGGGTGACCCCGGTCCGCAGCCCCCGCCGGTGGCCCCGGGCGTACGCCATCGCCAGGTTCTGCTCGATCGTGCCGTGCGGCGCGGTCCCGGCCAGCGGGTCCTGGAAGACCCGGCCCACCAGGCGGGCCACCTTGTGGTCCGGCATCCGGGTGACGTTGCGGCCGTCGATCCAGATCTGGCCCTGATCCGGGCGGTACTCGCCGGCGATCAGGTTCAGCAGCGTCGACTTGCCGGCCCCGTTGGAGCCGATGACGGTGACGAAGTCACCGGGATCTAGCCTGAGCGACAGGTCCCGCAGCACCACCTTCTCGTTGGCGGTGTGCTGGGCAAAGACCTTGGTAACCCCCTCGACCGACAGCACTCAGACCCCCTGCGCGGCCTGGGCCAGGGCCCGGTCCTTGGCTCGGGCCCGCATCCGGCGAAAGACTCCCAGCCGAGGCACCAGCAGCGCCACCACCACCAGAACGGCCGAGATCAGCTTGGTGTCGTTGGGGTTCAGCCCGACCTCCAGCGCCAGCTGGATCACCAGGCGGTAGACCACCGAGCCCAGCACCACCGCGAAGGTCGCCAGGATGAACCGGCGGCTCGGAACCAGGGCCTGCCCCAGGATCACCGAGGCCAGGCCGGCAACGATCAGGCCGATCCCCATCTCGATGTCGGCAAAGCCCTGGTACTGGGCGATCAGCGCGCCGGCCAGGGCGACCAGCCCGTTCGACAGGGCCAGGCCCAGGGTCTTGGTGGCCCGGGTCGAGACTCCCTGGCTGCGGATCATCCGCTCGTTGTCGCCGGTCGCCTGCAGCGCCAGCCCGAGGTCGGTGTTCAAGAACCAGTCCAGCACCAGCATCGCCACCACGGCGACCGCCGCGAGCACCAGCACCGAGACCCAGGTGCCGAAGAGGTCGGCGTCGCGCATCCCCGACAGCAGGGTGTCGGTCCGCAGCAGCGGCAGGTTCGACCGGCCCATGATCCGCAGGTTGATGGAGTACAGCGCGATCTGGGTCAAGATCCCCGCCAGCAGCGGGTTGATCCGGCCCAGAGTGTGCAGCAGCCCCGTACAGGTGCCCGCCACCAGCCCGCAGGTGCCGCCCAGCGCGGTCGCCCACCACGGGTTGATGCCGGCCAGGATGCCGGTCGTCGCTACCGCAGCCCCGGTCGTGAAGCTGCCGTCAACGGTCAGGTCGGGGAAGTCCAGCACCCGGAAGGTGAGGTACACTCCCAGGGCCATCAGTCCGTAGACCAGGCCCAGGTCAAGCGCGGCCAGCATAGGTCAGCCCACGACCTCCGCGCCCTCAAGCAGCGCGTCCGGGAGCGTCAGGCCCATCCGCTGGGCGGCGGCCTGGTTCACGTACACCTTGAGGTCCTTCTGCTTCTCCACCGGCATCGTCGCGGGCTTCGCCTGCTGGGTGAGGATCCGGACCGCCATCTGCCCGGTCTGGTAGCCGAGCTGGGAGTAGTCGATCCCGTACGTGATCGCGCCGCCCTTGGCCACCGAGTCACCCTCGCCGACCACCAGCGGCAGCTTCTTCTGCTCGCAGACCTGAACCACCGAGGCCAGGCCGGAGACCACCGTGTTGTCGGTCGGGACGTAGACCGCGTCGGTGCCCAGCGCGGCCGCGGCCTGCCCCACCTCACCGGTGGCGGTCACGGTCTTCTCGACCACCGTCAGGCCCTGCTCCTGGGCGGCCTTCTTGGCGGCGTCGGCCTGGACCTGGGAGTTCACCTCGCCCGACGAGTACAGGATGCCGACCGAGGTGGCCGACGGCTTGATCTTCTTGATCAGGGCGATCTGCTCGGCGACCGGGTTCAGGTCGGTGGTGCCGGTGATGTTCGACCCGGGCGCCTCGTTCGAGGCGACCAGCTTGGCAGCGACCGGGTCGGTGACCGCGGTGAACAGGATCGGGGTCTTGGTGATCGCCTGCGCCGAGGCCTGCGCGGTGGGGGTGGCGATGGCCAGCACCAGGTCGAGCTTGGCGGAGCCGAACTTCGCCGCGATCGACGTGGCCGTGGCCTGGTCACCCTGCGCGTTCTGCTCGTCGTAGGTGACCTTCACCCCGGCATCGGTGAGGGCCCTCTTGAAACCCTCCCGGGCGGCGTCCAGGGACGGGTGGGACACGATCTGGGTGATCCCGACCCGGTACGTGGTCTCGCCGCCGCTCGACCCTCCGGCTGTGGTGCTGCCGCAGGCGGTCAGGGCCGCGGCCAGGGTGACCGCTAGTGCCCCCGCCAGACGGGCGCCGAGTCGCGTCATGGTGCTTCCTTTCCGGGCCCAGTGCCTCCGGAAGCACACCGTAGTGCCCGCCGCCGGTCCCGCCCGGCAGGGTTTCACCAGATGGTGACCCGCTGCTCGGGAGGCAGGTACAGCCGGTCGGACTCGACCACGGAGAAGGCGGTGTAGAAGTCGTCCAGGTTGCGCACGATCTGGTTGCAGCGGAACTCGGGCGGTGAGTGCGGGTCGGTCGCCAGCCGCTGCGCCATGAGCTCGTCGCGCAGCTTGCTGCGCCAGATCCGGGCCCAGGAGAGGAAGAGCCGCTGCAGCCCGGTGTACGGGCCGACCGGCTCGGCCTGCTCGCCGCCGGCCAGCCGCCAGGCCTTGACCGCGATCGCCAGCCCGCCCAGGTCGCCGATGTTCTCGCCGATCGTGAGGCTGCCGTTCACCGTACGGCCGGGCGTCTGCTCCGGCTCCAGGGCGTCGTACTGGCCGACCAGGGCGGCGGTCCGCTGCTCGAAGGCGGCCCGGTCCTCGTCGGTCCACCAGTTCCGCAGCTGCCCCGCGCCGTCGCAGGTGGAGCCCTGGTCGTCGAAGCCGTGCCCGATCTCGTGCCCGATCACCGCCCCGATGGCGCCGTAGTTGACCGCGTCGTCGACGTCGGGGGAGAAGAACGGCGGCTGCAGGATCGCCGCCGGGAAGACGATCTCGTTGCGCAGCGGGTGGTAGTACGCGTTGACGGTCTGCGGGTACATCAGCCACTCGTCGGGGTCAACCTCGCCACCCAGCTTCGACAAGGCGTAGTCGGTCGCGAAGGAGGCCGCCCGCAGCACGTTGCCGACCAGGTCGTGGGCCCGGACCTCGAGCGCGCTGTAGTCACGCCAGGCCGCCGGGTAGCCGATCTTGGGCCTGAAGCTCGCCAGCTTGGCGAGGGCCTCGGCCTTGGTCTCGGCCCCCATCCAGTCGAGGCTGCTGATTGACTCGCGGTACGCGGCGACCAGGTTCGCCACGAGCTGGTCCATCTGCTCCTTGGCGGCCGGGCTGAAGTGGTTGCGGACGTAGATCTTCCCGATCGCCTCGCCCATGGTCTGCTCGGCCAGCGCCACGCCCCGCTTCCAGCGCTCCCGCAGCTGCGGCGTGCCCTGCAGAGTACGGCCGTAGAAGCTGAACGACTCCTCAACGAAACGCGACGACAGGTACGGCGACAGCGACGACACCAGCTGCCAGCGGGCCCAGGAGCGCCAGGCCTCGAGCCGGTCCTCGGTGAGCAGCGCCGCCACGTCGGAGAAGAAGCTGGGCTGGCAGCTGACCACCTCGTCGAAGCGGCCCCGCATCCCAGCACCATCGAGGATCCGCTCCCAGCCGAAGCCGGGTGCCTCGGCGACCAGCTCGGCGGTGCTGCGCAGGTTGTACATCTCGCGCATGTCGCGGGTCCGGACCAGGTCCCAGTGGCAGGCGGCGATCTCAGTCTCCAGGGCCAGCACCGCGTCGGCCTGCCCGGCCGGGTCGGCCAGCCCGGCCAGCGCCAGGCTCCGCTCGACATGGCGGCGGTACTCCTGGCGCACCTCGGCGTGCTCCGGCTGGTGGTAGTACGACTCGTCCGGCAGCCCCAGCCCGTCCTGAGCCGCGAAGCAGACGTAGCGGCGGGGGTTGCCCGGGTCAGCCTCGGCCTCGGTGCTCAGCAGCGACCCCACCTGGTGCCGCAGCGACCAGCCGAGGTGCGACTGCAGGGCGGCCACGGAGTCGATCCGGTCGACCCGCTGCAGCAGCTCCTGCAGCGGCTGGGCGTCGAGCAGCTCGGCCCGGTCAGCGTCCATGAAGTCCGCGTACAGGGTGGCCAGGCTGGTCTCCTCGGCGCTCAGGCTGGCGGGGTCGGCGGCGACCAGCTCGTCCAGGATGGTGTGAACGGCCTGCTCGGAGGCGTCCCGCAGCTGGGTGAAGACGCCGTTCATCGGCTTGTCGTCCGGGATCTCGGCGGTCTTCAGCCAGGAGCCGTTGACGTGGCGGTAGAGGTCGTCGGCCGGGCGGATCTCGGGGTCAACGGAGTCGAGAAGACAGTCAGTCACCCATTCATACTAGTGGCTGCGCTATCGCGCCTTGTTCCACTGCACGTCGAGGTCCTCAGCCCGCAGCTTAGTGATGTCGGCGGTGATCGTCCACTGCCCGTCGTACGCGTTCTCGCTCAGCGTCGGCTGCCCCTTGAACCGGATCGTCATCTTGCCTGCGACCCGGACCACGGTCTGGGCCAGGGCCTGGTCGGAGGCCGACACCGTCCAGGTGGCTCCGGAGACCGCGTCGGCCTGGCTCGGGGTGTAGCTCATGGTGTTCAGGTCCGGCTCGAACCCGGTGGGGATCTCCCACCGGAACGGGCAGTTCGGGGGGGACAGGGCGTGGGAGTTCATGCAGTTGTTGAGCGAGGTGCGGGAGGCCTTGACCAGGGCCTGGCTGCCGGCCTCGGTGATCACCACCGGGAGGTCCTTGATCGGGTTGGTGTAGTCGAGGTTCTGCACCGTGAACTTGGTGTCGGGCAGGTACGCGACGAACGGCAGCTGGGTGGAGAGGGTGTACGAGCCGGGCACCAGCTCCAGCTGGTTGACGTTCGGCGGGATCTCGATCCCGTTGATGTAGAGCGGAAGCCGGCTGCTGCGCCGGGCCGTGATCTCCACGGTGGTGGTGGCCTTCGCCAGCCGCCAGCTGCGGTCATCGTCGCGGGCGACCCGGAACACGGCCGGGACCGCCTGCGAGCCCACCTGGTAGCTGGCATGGATCAGCGAGGCGTTCTCGTCGGCGGGCGGGACCTGGATGCTCGAGATCGGCGCGTCCTGGATCGAGGCTCGTACCGCCGCCTCCTGGAGCAGGACCTCGCTGCCGCTGCCGCCCTTCGGGCCCAGCGCCAGCGCCTTCTTGATGTCCCCGGTGGCCAGGGCGTTCAGGTACTCGGCGACCACCTGGTCGCCGCGCTGGTAGGCGATCTTGGCCGGCTCGTTGCCGGGGATGGCCGGGTCGATCCACACCGGTCGGGTGCTGCGCCAGACCAGGACCCCGGCGACCGTGGCCGCGACCACGAGGGCCGCGGTCAGCACCATCCACAGCTGCACCGGGGAGCGGCGCTGCGGTGGCGGTGGCGGGTCCGCTGGCGCCTGGTACCGGATCTCGCCGAGGGGCTCGAGGACGTCCTTGCGGATCTGCGGAACCTTGACCTCCGGTACGTAGACGGGCTCCTGGCCAGCGGAGTCCGACTCGGGGGAGAAGGCCGACGTGTCCGACCCGGGCGACGGTGGTGTCCACCCGGGCGGCTCGTCGGGAGCACCGCTCACCTGGTCGGGCAGCGAGCCGCTGGGTGGAGGCGGCAGATGGGTGGCCGCCCAGGCCTGGCGGCTGGGAGCGGGGAGGTCGCGGCTGCCTGGTCGCAGCTGGGTGGTGTCGGCCGGTGGCAGCGAGGTGGGGCTGGGGCGCAGCTGGGTGGTGTCGGCCGGCGGTAGTGAGGTGGGGCTGGGGCGCAGCTGGGTGGTGTCGGCCGGCGGTAGTGAGGTGGGGCTGGGGCGCAGCTGGGTGGTGTCG
>CALBCJ010000037.1 GCA_937926975.1 uncultured Propionibacteriaceae bacterium
GACCTGCCCGCTTCCCCGGAGGCACCGGACCTGCCCGCTTCCCCGGAGGCACCGGGCTCAGCCGGCACCCTACCCGCGTCCCCGGTGGTACCGGGCCCGCCGGGCGTGGCCCCCCCTCCTCCTCTTCCTGCAGGCATTTCTGCAGCGGGTGGGAAACCGCCTGCGGGAGGCGGCGACGAGACGACAGCGTCCAGGGGGCTCTCCCCGGGCTTGAGTGCCACGGGGGGGACTGCGACCTGGTCAGCGCCTTGGGCAAGGGCCGCCCCCACCTCGGCGGCCGTGGGCATGGGGGCTCCTGGGTCGCCGCTGACGGTCGCCGCTGCCTGCTGCTGTACCGTGCTGCGGGCCTCGTCACTGAGCATCATGGAGGCGTTACCGACAGGCACGCCTGGGAGCGCCGTCTGCGAGGTGGCAGTGCAGGCGCGTTCGTTGTCTTCACTCCCCAGGGCCGCTTCGACATCCACTCCCGGCTCGGGAGGGACTAGACCGCTAGCCCAGCCGGAGCTGTCTCGGGGGACGGGATTCCCGTTGGCGTCTAGCATCATGCTGACGTTCTGGGCGTTGAGGCCGTCCGCGCTCTTGGCGTCCTCACCGGCCTGCTTCGGGGCGAGGGACGGCTGGATCGACGAGGTGAAGCCCAGCTGGCCCAGCTGGTCGGTCAGTGCCGCCTGCAGCGCCTCAAGGATCGATCGGGTCAGGACCTGCATCTGCCGAGCCTGCTGCAGCAGCCTCTCACTCTCGGTCGGCTTGAGCAGGATCTCGAGCATCAGCCGCTGAGTCTGGATGGCGAGGGCCTGCAGGGCGACGTTCTGGGCGGTCTTGGTGTGCTGGATCAGGGCACAGGCGCGCCCGACTCCCTCGGCGAGGCTGGTGCAGGTGGTCGCGATCGTGCCGGCCCAGCTGATCACGGTCCCGATCTGCTGCGAGGCCTTGTCCGATGCTCCGCCGGTCCAGTTGCCGTTGAACAGGGTGCGCTGCTGGGTGGCGAGGTCGCCTTCTACGCTGCTGGCGGCTGCGGCAAGGGCTGACCAGGTCTCCTGCAGCTGGGCGAGCTGGTCCTCCTTGGCCTCGGGGAACAGGCCTTCCGCTACCCATCCTGGGACCAGGTCCGAGGTGAAAAGGGGAATCATGCCATCAAGCTCTCTGTCTCACCGGAGTGGCTGTGCCCTGCCATGTCGGCGTTGGTCTGCTCGTTCTCCCGGTACGCCTTCACGGTCGCGGCGAGGGCTGCGGAGATGGCCTGGACCTGGTGCGGGGCCTGAGCGGCGTTGCTGAGGGCCTCGCGGGCTGTGTCCTGGTAGGCGTTGAAGAAGGCCTGCCCGGGGGCGTCTCCGCCCCAGGGCGCGTCGAAGCCCTCGAACCTGGTGAGCAGGTCCTTCACCTTCTGGTCCGAGTCACCGGCGAGGTCAGCTACGCGGCTGGCGCAGACGGTGACCTCCTCGAACCGGACAAACACGTCACTCATCGTCGTCCTCCGCCCGGGTACGGGGAGCCGGGTGACGCAGCTCGTACGGCAGCACCTCCGCGATCTCAGGCACCAGCTTCAGCAGCTCGGCCACCGGGTCCTCCCCGACCTCCACACCCGCGGCCTGGGCGAGCTGCCTCTGAACATCAGCGACCGCCTCGTCACAGGCCTCCAGCAAGGCCCGCCGCAGGTTCTGGATCGAGCCCAGCCGCACAGCCTGAGGAGTCAGCTCAATATCCACCACCCGGTTCTGGGCATCCACCACCACCGTGACCGCCCCGTCCTCGACCCGGCCCGTACCAGTCGCCTCGGTCCACACCTTCACGGTCTCGGCCCAGGCCCGGTCCGCCCGCTCCCGCTCGGTCATCAGCTCTTCCTCGCGGCGCTTCAGCTCGAGGGTCCGGTCTTCCAGCTGAGGGTCGTCCAGCCCCATGGCGGACGGGCCTGCAGCACCGGCCATCCACTCTGAGAACGAACTCGACATGACGACGGGCTCCTTGGGCGGGGACACGTACAGGCCTTTCTACCGCGCCTCAGGGTCAGATGCGACCTCGGAGCGTCCGGCAAGATGTCCCCGGGCAAGGGCGTCGACCCTGCGACGGCGAAGCCGGTGAGGAGCATGCGATGGACCTGGTGGTGATGGCGGCAGGCCTGGGCTCGCGGTTCGGCGGGGTGAAGCAGCTGACGCCGGTCGGGCCGACCGGGGAGACCGTGATGGACTACGCCGTCTACGACGCCGTCCGGGCCGGGGTGAACCGGGTGGTGTTCGTGACCCGCCGAGACCTGGAGCAGGCCTTCGCCGAGCAGGTCGGCAGCCGCTACCAGGGCTGGGTCGAGGTCCAGTACGCCTTCCAGGAGCTCGACGACCTCCCCGGCGGCCGGGCGCCAGTCCCGGGCCGGACCAGGCCCTGGGGGACCGGGCAGGCCGTCTGGGCAGCCCGGTACCTGGTAGACGGTCCGTTCGTGTGCATCAACGCCGACGACTTCTACGGCGCCTCCGCCTTCGCCAGCCTGGTCGGCTTCCTGTCCCAGGGCGGGCCCGACCAGTACGCCCTGGTCGGCTACCGGCTCGACCGGACCCTGTCCGAGCACGGCACCGTCTCCCGCGGGATCTGCACAGCCCGCGACGGCCGCCTCGCAGGGGTGGTCGAGCGCACCGGCATCGCCCGTACTGAGACCGGGATCACCGACACCAGCGGAGCCCGGTTCACAGGCGACGAGCCGGTCAGCATGAACATCTGGGGCCTGCGGCCGAGCGTCTTCGACGCCCTGGGACGACGCTTCGCTGACTTTCTCGACGCCGGTGCCGAGGGCGAGCTGTACCTGCCGGCGGTCGTCGACCAGATGGTCGCCGCCGGTGAGGCGACCGTGGACCTGCTGCGCTCCGACGACTCCTGGTTCGGGGTCACCTACGCGGCCGACACCGAGCTGGTCCGGGCCCGGGTCGCCGACCTCGTCCGCCGCGGGGACTACCCCACCAGCCTGCACAGCCGGTAGCGTCACCGCCATGGCGGCCACATACACCCTCTACTCCGACCCCATCACCCTCGAGGAGTCCGACTGGCAGGGGCACGTCGGTGACTTCACCCACCTGGTCGGGCACTCAGCGCTCGGGCTGTTCTTCCTCTACCAGCCCGCCACCAGCGAGCACGGGATCCTCTACCCGCAGCGCGGCGCCTTCCGCTCGTACGGGGCGATGCACCCGCGCGAGTTCCGCGAGCAGGTCCTCGACGACCCGTACGTGCAGTCGGTGATCTTCGAGGCCGACAAGGTCGCCCAGCTGGAGCAGCTGCTCGGGCCGCTGGCGCCGAGCGAGGTGTACATCCCGAACCCCATGGAGCTGCTCGGCGGCTCGCTCGCGCCCGGCACCTACGACAAGGGTGACGCCCTGGTGCACCTGATGATCGTCGCCCAGCTCCAGGGGCTCGGCGACTGAGCTGGGCCGCGGCCGCCGGCAGCCTCGCTGGCGCCCCGGTCCGCCGACGGCCTGGCCGCCCGCGCCCAGCCCTGCCCACGGGGCGTGCTGAGGTAGGGTCCGCAGGGTGACGACGTGGGGGGTGAAGGCTCGCAGAGTCCTGCCAGGGCTGGTGTGCGCGGTCGCGGTCCTGGTCCTGGGCTGGGCCTGGTCCGTGGCCTCTCCGCCGGCCTCCTCTCCTGACGAGGAGTACCACCTGGCCAGCATCTGGTGCCCGATGCCGTACGAGGCGTACGGCTGCCAGACCGCCACCGACGGCCAGGGGCAGCTGACCGTGGACGTCCCCGAGGCGGTCGGGGTCCGCTCCTTGTGCTGGCAGTCCAGCCTGAAGACGACAGCCGAGTGCACGAGCGCCCTGTCGTCCCAGGTGCAGGTCCCTACCTGGCGGGTTGACCAGGGAGGCTACCCGGGCGGGATGTACAAGGCGCTGCACCTGCTCGTCGGCGCCGACACCCACTCGTCGCTGCTGGCGATGCGGATGCTGACCGTGGTGGTCGCGGTCCTGCTGGGGGCCGGGGTCGTGGTCGTGGGCGGCCGGACCGTACGGCGGCTGCTCGTGTACACGGTGCTCGGCTCGTACCTGCCGCTCGGGGTGTCGATGGTGGCCTCGATGAACCCGTCCGGCTGGTCGCTGATCGGGGTGACCGCGGCCTTTCTGGGGATGGTCTGCCTGGCCTACGCCGACCAGCGGTGGCGGGTCGTGGGCAGCGCGGTGCTGGTCGCAGCCGGGGCGCTGCTGGCCGGCTCGGCCCGCTCCGACGCCGGCCCGTACCTGGTGGTCGCCGGGGCCGCAGCGGTGGTGATCTACCACCGCCAGTTCCGCACCCACCTGCTCCGGCTGCTGGTGCCGGGCCTGCTCGCGGTCTGGGGCGCGGTGGTGCTGCTCTCGTCCTCCCAGATCGGCGCGATGCAGACTCCGGCGGTGCTGGCGGGCATTGATGTCAGCCACCGCAACGCCCGGCTGACGTTCTTCAAGAACCTGGACGAGATTCTGAGCCTGGTCATCGGGAACTACGGGACCTGGCCGCTGGCCCAGCTGGACGCCCCGATGCCCAGCTCGGTCTATGTCCCGGCCCTGGCGGTGGCCGCCGGGCTGTGCCTGGTCGGGCTGCGCCAGGTGACGCTCGGCAAGCTGCTGGTGATCGGGACGGTCGCTGCTCTGCTGGTGGCGCTGCCCCTGTACCTGCTGCAGGTCTCGCTGCTGTACGTGAACGAGGTCATCCAGCCGCGGTACGTGCTGCCGCTGCTGCCGGTGCTGGTCGGCAGCTGCGTGGCGCCGGTCTTCGGCCGCCAGCTCAGCCTGACCCGGCTGCAGGCGCTGACGGTGTGGCTGGCGGTGTCGGTGGCTCACTGCTCGGCGCTGCTGGCCTTCATGCGCCGGTTCGCGGTCGGGACCGAGGGAGCCTTCTTTCTGGGGGCCCCCGACCCGTGGACCTGGCCGGGTGCCCCCGCCCCGGTCTGGACCTGGACGATCGGATCGGTCGCCTTCGCCGTCGCGGCCTTCTCCGTGGTGCTGGTCTCGGAGGGCCCGGGCGCCGCGGGCCCGCCCGCCACGGTCGCAGGACGCGTCCCCGTACGGGAGCACCCGGCCGTGGAGGAGCCGCGTCCCGAGCAGACGAGCCCGGTGGTGCGGGACCTCTCGGCCGTGCCGGGGCTGAGCCCGGTACCCGAGCCGAGCCTGGCGGCAGGGGAGGCCAGCGCGGCTGCACCCGAGCCGAGCCTGGCGGTACCCGAGCCGAGCCCGGCGGCAGGGGAGGCCAGCGCGGCTGCGCCCGAGCCGAGCCTGGCGGTACCCGAGCCGAGCCCGGCGGCAGGGGAGGCCAGCGCGGCTGCGCCCGAGCCAGACCCGGGCGAGCCAGCCCCGAGTGCGGACCTGCCCGAGCCGGTCCCGGCCGCAGCACAGCCAGCGGAGGTGCCGAGCCAGCCCGACCCGGCTAGCTGACCCACCAGGGCTGGCTGACCCGCACGGCGCGACCAGAGCAGGCCTGGAGCGGAACGGGTCTCAGAGCGGAGCCGCGCCTGGCGCGCCCGTCCCGTCTACTGCGCCAGCCCGTACAGCCGGTCTCCGGCGTCACCCAGGCCGGGAACGATGTAGCCGACCTCGTTCAGCCGCTCGTCCACCGCCGCCACCACGAGCGTGCACGGGACCTGGACCTGCTCCAGCAGGTCCCGCATCCGGGCAATGCCCTCGGGTGCCGCGATCAGGCAGATGCAGGTGATGTGGTCGGCGCCCCGCTTCACTAAGAACTGAACCGTACCCGCTAGTGAGCCGCCAGTCGCCAGCATCGGGTCGAGAACGTAGCACTGGCGCCCGGAGAGGTCGGCCGGCAGCCGCTCCGCGTACGTGAAGGGCTCCAGGGTCTCCTCGTCGCGGACCATCCCCACAAAGCCGACCTCGGCCGACGGCATCAGCCGCGCCATCCCCTCCAGCATCCCCAGCCCGGCCCGCAGGATCGGCACCACCAGCGGCCGCGGCCTCGACAGCGTGACCCCGGTGGTGGTGGTCACCGGGGTCTCGATCTGCAGGGGCTCCACCCGCACCTGGTCGGTCGCCTCGTACGCGAGCAGCATCACCAGCTCTTCCACCAGCTGGCGGAAGACCGGCGACGAGGTGTGCTTGTCGCGCAGCAGGCTGAGCTTGTGCCAGACCAGGGGATGATCGATGACTCGCACGTCCACAGGTCCAACCATGGCACAACCCCTAGGTGGGTCGTGATCGAGGATCGGCGCCCCCGGGCTGCGCGCTGAGCCGGGACGTGTGAAGATATTGAGCCTCGAAGGGAGGCGCCATGACCAGTGACGACATCGAGCTCGACCCCAGCGACCTGGGCGACGACCGGCCGGGCCTGGAGGACGCCGACCCTGACGACGATGGCACCGACGACGGTGACGACCTCGACCCCAGCGACCTGGGCGACGACCGGCCGGGCCTGGAGGACGCCGACCCTGACGACGATGACACTGACGACGATGACGACGACCTCGACTTCGGTGACGTTGAGGACGCCACGGAGGACGATGTCGACTTCATCGTGGCCCTGCACCGCGAGGACGGCACCCCAGTGGTGACCGCCCTGGAGCCAGACCTGGCCAACGACCTGGACGCTCTGATTGCGCAGCTGCGGCGGCTCCCCGGCGACAACGGGGCCTCGGCGCTGGTGTCGGTCGACGGGGACTTCTTCGCCGCGGTCCGGGTCCGGGGCCGTCACGTCCAGGTGGTGCTGTCCGACGTGTACGCGGCCGACACCTGGTCGCTGGCGAGCGACATCGTCGACTACCTGGGCATCGACGTACCCGAGGACGACGACGAGGACGGCCTGGTGGGTGACCTCGACATCTTCACCGACCAGGGCCTGTCAGCGATGAACCTGGAGGCGATCTGCTCCGACTGGGACGCCACCTCCGACGAGCTGGCGCTGCAGGTGGCCGACGCGATCCACTTCGGCCCGCAGGTCCGCAAGATCGCCGACGCCTGACTCACCGGCCGGCGGCGACTGCCCTCGACCCGGGCGCTGTGGCGGTGGCGGTGGGATTTGAACCCACGGTGGGTTGCCCCACACGCGCTTTCGAGGCGCGCTCCTTTGGCCGCTCGGACACGCCACCGCGCACGAGTGTAGCCAGGCCCGCTCCTGGGGTCGAATCGGCTCTGGCCGGGCCCGGTTCTCAGGGTCCTGGCAGAGTGGAGCCGTGAGCCGGTGGGACGACGCGATGCGGCTGGCGCTGCGGGCCGCCGAGGCCGCTGGCAGCGCGGGTGAGGTCCCGGTCGGCGCGGTCCTGCTGGACGCCGCCGGGCAGGTCGTCCAGGTGGCGGGCAACGAGCGGGAGCGGGGCCTCGACCCGACCGCGCACGCCGAGGTGCTGGTGCTGCGGCGCCGGGCCGCCGAGCTGGGCACCTGGCGCCTCGACGGGCACACCCTGGTGGTCACCCTGGAGCCGTGCAGCATGTGCGCCGGGGCGCTGGTGCAGGCCCGGGTCGACCGGCTGGTGCTCGGCGCGTACGACCCGAAGGCGGGTGCCGTCGCCTCGCTCTTCGACGTGGTCCGCGACCCTCGCCTGCCGCACCGCCCGACGGTGGTGGGCGGGATCCTGGCCGGTGCCTGCGGCGAGGTGCTGCAACGGTTCTTCGAGGTCCGCCGGCCAGGGAGCGGCTCGGCCGGCCCCGTGGGCAGGTGACAGTCGCCCGCGGGAGCTCGGCCTGGCACGCCGAGGCCCGAACGGGTGCGGGTTCTGAACGGGTGCGGGTTCTGAACGGGTGCAGGGATCGAGCACCGACCGGCCGTCCCAGATGCTGGGGGTGGGGCGCGGCATGAGCGGCGAAACCGATAGGTTGCGGGTACACGACCACAGGAGGGAAGCGCGATGAGTATCGATCTCCTCCTGCTGATCGGGGCCGTTGTCGTCGTCGTGGCCGTCATCGTGGCCAAGATCGGGGACCGGCTCGGGCTCCCGGCGCTGCTAGTCTTCCTCCTGCTCGGAGTGGTGATGGAGGTGCCCGCCGAGGGCTCACTGTTCAACGACGCCGTCCTCGCCCACGACCTGGGCCTCGCCGCCCTGGCGATCATCCTGGCCGACGGCGGGCTGTCGACGAAGTGGCGCGACATCAAGCCCGCGTTCTTCTCCTCAGTGATGCTGGCATCCGTGGCGGCGGCGGTCACGATCGCCCTGGGGGCGGCCTTCGGGTACCTGGCGCTGGGGGTGCCGCTGGCGATCGCGGTGCTGGTGGCGGCGATCATGGCGCCGACCGACTCGGCCGCGGTGTTCTCGGTGCTCCGCTCGGTCTCCCTGCCGCCCCGGGTCAAGGCGATGCTGGAGGGGGAGTCCGGGCTGAACGACGCCCCCACGCTGCTGGTGGTGATCGCCGCCACCGACCTGGCGATGGGCAAGATCGGCTACCGTGACCTGCCGATCACCGGGCTGATGATCGTGGCCCAGCTGCTCGGTGGGCTGGCCCTGGGTGCGGCGCTGGGCTGGCTCGGCGTACGGCTGCTCCGCAACCTGGCACTGCCCGCCCCGGGCCTGTACCCCCTGGCCTCGCTGGGCTGGGCGATCATCGTGTACGGGGTGGGCGTCGTCGCTCAGGTCAGCGGCTTCGCCGCCGTCTACACCTGCTCGGTGCTGCTGGCCAACGGCAAGCTGCCTCACCGGCACGCCACCCGCTCGTTCGCGGAAGGGATCGGCTGGTTCGCCCAGATTGTGCTCTTCGTCATGCTGGGGATGCTGTCGACGCCGTCGCGGATCAGCCTCACCATCGTGGTGCAAGCGGTCATCCTGGGACTCTTCCTGACCTTTGTGGCCCGCCCCATCAGTGTGGCGTTGGTGCTGACCCCATCACGGATCCCGTGGCGGGAGCAGGCCTTCGTCTCCTGGGCCGGGCTGCGGGGCGCGGTCCCGATCATCTTGGCGACAATCCCGATGTCGGCCGGGCTGCCGTCGGCGAACGACCTGTTCGACATCATCTTCGTCACAGTGATCGTGCTGACCGTGCTGAACGCGCCCTCGCTGCCCTGGGTTGCCCGCCTGCTCGACCTGGTCGGCGACCCGAACGAGGTCGACATCGAGGTGGCCCCACTGGACCAGGTCGAGGCCGACCTGCTGCAGCTGTCGGTGGGGGAGGAGTCCCGTCTTCACGGGGTCAGCGTCGCTGAGCTCCGGCTTCCCCCGAATGCCCAGGTCAGCCTGGTGATCCGAGGGGACGAGACCTTCACCCCGCACGGGAGCGACACCCTGCGCGAGGGTGACGAGCTGCTGCTGGTCACGCCCTCGGCGGTCCGGGAGCAGGTCGAGGACCAGCTCCGGGCGATTGACCGCCGCGGCCGGCTGGCCCGCTGGTCGTCTCCTGAGCCCACCTAGGCCACGAGTCCCCGGGGCCGTCATGGCCCGGCGCCTGGCGCCTGGGCGCAGCCACCAGCCAGCCCCGGCCAGGATCGGGACGTCCTTGCGGACCTGGTCGACTGTCGTGCGCGGCCCTCACGCGGTCTGACGCTGCCAGGAGATGAACGCACGAGGCTGCGGCTGAGGGCACAGGCCTGTGGGTCGTACGGGGAGGTGCCAGCGGGTTGCGCCAGTGGGACGGGAGCCAGCGGGCCAGTGGGGTGGTCGGCCAGTGGGGCAGGTCAGCGGGTCGCGCTGGGGCTCGGAGTCTGCGACGGCAGGCAGGCGGTCCCGCTCGGGACCGCGATCTCGGTCTTGAAGCCGGCCCCGGGCATGACGTCGCCGACCTTGGGGCCCAGGAGAACATCAACGCTGTGGTCGGGGCGCTGGTCGACCCGGAACTCCACCTGCTGGAACTGGCTCGCCACCAGCTGCACCTCGGGGTTCTCCTGCGCGGCACCAACAATGATCACCGGGACAGTGATCTTCTCATCGGTGTTCCCAATTCCCTTGACGTTGAAGCCCCGGCTCCGCAGCACCTTGCCCACCTCGGACCCGAAGCCGCGGACCCCACCGCCGTTCAGCACCCGGACCGTCACCTGGTTCGACTTCAGCACCGTCAGGTTCTGAGACACGCACGCCTGAGGGGGCGGGGGAGTGAACGGAGCCACGACTCTCTGGTAGCCCCACCATGCGCCGTACCCGAGGACCAGCAGCAGGACCAGCAGAGTGACCGGGGTCCGTGCCATCCGGATGACTTCGCGGGTCGTCACCTGTACCTCCCTGTCAGCCCCATATCGCGCGCCTCGAGACCTTAGCCCTGCAGCTCCAGGACCCGCGCGTGCACCGTCTGCCGCTGCTGCAGCGCGGCCCGCAGCGCCCGGTGCAGCCCGTCCTCCAGGTAGTACTCCCCGCGCCACTTCACCACGTGCGCGAACAAGTCGCCGTAGAAGGTGGAGTCCTCCTCGAGCAGAGCCTCCAGGTCCAGCATCCGCTTGGTCGTCACCAGCTGGTCGAGCCGGATCTGCTGTGGGGCGATGGCGGCCCACTGCTTCTGCTGGTACCCGTGGTTGGGGTACGGACGCGAGTCGCCGACACGCTTGAAGATCACCCCCGCAGCCTACCGTGTTGGATCGCTGTGCTTGATCGCCGTGCTTGATCGCCGCCGCCTGCGCGGCGGCTGGCCGGCTCGCTATAACCCCCGGCTTCCTCCTCGCGGTGAAGAGGTTCTTTCCGTCGTGGTCCAGCCAGTCGTTCTTCACCGCTCCTTCGTCCAGCCGGGGGACTCGCCGGCCCTCGTGGTCAGGTCGGGTGGTCTCCTCACCCGCTGTGGCTGAGCCGGGTGCACAGGCGGGAAGGTGAAGAGAGGTGGCCGGGTCGGGGAGGTGCCCACGGGCAGCAGGCGCAGAAGTCGTGGCATACCTCCTTGCGGGCATCAGGCTTCTGCTCGGGGTGGAGTTCGCCTCGGTCGGTACCACCGGGTTGAATGAACCCATGACAGACCAGGTCGCCGAGATCACGCAGGGGTACACCTTCGAGGAGCCGTCGCTCGAGCTGGGGGTGCTGGTGGCCGAGGGTGAGCCCCGGCCGGGTGCGACGATCCGGATGCCGCTGGGGATGCTGAACCGGCACGGGGTGATCGCCGGGGCCACCGGCACCGGCAAGACCAAGACCCTGCAGCTGCTGGCCGAGCAGATCTCCGCAGCCGGGGTGCCGGTCTTTGCCGCCGATATCAAGGGTGACCTGTCGGGGCTGGCGTCGCCGGGCGAGGCCAGCGAGAAGCTCCTCGCCCGTACCCGCGCAATCGGCCAGGACTGGCAGGCCAAGGGCTTCCCGGTCGAGTTCTACGCCCTCGGCGGGCAGGGTCTCGGGGTTCCGGTGCGCTGCACCATGACCTCGTTCGGCCCGACCCTGCTGAGCAAGGTGCTGGGGCTGAGCGAGGTGCAGGAGTCGTCGCTGGGCCTGGTCTTCCACTACGCCGACGTACGCGGTCTGCCGCTGCTCGACATCGCCGACCTGCGGGCGGTGCTCACCCACCTCACCAGCGAGGAGGGCAAGGCCGAGCTGAAGGAGCTGGGCGGGCTGTCGGCGTCGACAGTCGGGGTGCTGCTGCGCGAGCTGATCGGCTTCGTCGACCAGGGCGCTGACCTCTTCTTCGGGGAGCCGGAGCTCGACACCTTCGACCTGCTGCGGACCACCTCCGACGGCCGGGGCGTGATCTCGCTGCTGGAGCTGCCGAACCTGCAGGACCGGCCGAAGCTCTTCTCGACCTTCCTGATGTGGCTGCTGGCTGACCTCTTCCACGACCTGCCCGAGGTCGGCGACGTCGACAAGCCGAAGCTGGTCTTCTTCTTCGACGAGGCGCACCTGCTGTTCGCCAACGCCTCGTCAGAGTTCCTGCAGACGATCGCCCAGACCGTACGGCTGATCCGCTCCAAGGGGGTCGGGATCTTCTTCGTCACCCAGACCCCGACCGACATCCCCGACCAGGTCCTGGCCCAGCTCGGCTCCCGGGTCCAGCACCAGCTGCGGGCCCACACCCCGAACGACGCCAAGGCGCTCAAGCAGACCGTCAACACCTACCCGAAGTCGGCGTACGACCTGGCCGAGGTGCTGCAGCAGCTCGGGACCGGGGAGGCGGTGGTCACCGTGATGGACCCGGACGGGGCACCCACCCCGGTCGCCTGGACCCGGATGCGGGCCCCCGAGTCGCTGATGGCTCCGACCCCGGCCGAGGTGCTCCAGCCAGGGATCGCAGGCTCGGCGATGACCGCCAAGTACGGCACGGTGGTCGACCGCGACTCGGCCCAGGAGATGCTGGCCCGCAAGCTGGAGGAGGGCGCCAAGATCGCCGCCGAGCAGCAGGCCCAGGCCGAGCAGGCCAAGGCCGAGCAGGAGGCCGCCAAGCGCGCCGAGAAGGAGGAGGCCGCCCGGGCCAAGGAGGCAGCCCGGATGGAGCGGGCCGCGCAGCAGGAGGCAGAGCGGCAGCGCCGGGCCGCCGAGAAGGAGGCCGAGCGCCAGGAGCGGGCCCGCCGCAACGAGAAGTCGGTGCTGGAGCAGGTCGCCGGGTCGAGCGTCTTCAAGCAGTTCATCCGCTCAGCCAGCCGCGAGATCGTCCGCGGGGTCTTCGGGATCGCCCGGCGCCGGTGACCCTGGCCGACCCGCCGCGCTGGCCGGCGAGACGAACACCGCTGTTGACCCGCGACCGCACTGCTCCATGCGCGTGCCAGGAGCCGCGTTTCCGCTGCTCACAGGAAATAGAGTGCAGCCATGGCGGACCGCGAGCCTGAGGAGGACCCTGCCGCGCCCCTGATCGAGGCGGGGGACAGCCCTGTCCCGCAAGCAGTGGGCCGCCGCTTTCGCCGCGTACCCACCAGGCGGTCGACATCCGGCGAGAACTGGTACGGACGCTCGCCACCCCCGAGTCCCGGCGAAACCTCGCCGAGGCGCTGCTCCGGCTCGGGAGCACAGCTCAGACCCGCGGCTACCGAGCTGCGGCTCTCGTGTTCTACCAGGAGGCCGTCGACATCCACCGGGAGCTGGCCCGTACCCTCGGCACCAGTGAGGCGCGCCAGGAGCTCCTTGACTCCCTGGACTGGGTCGGCCTCACAGCCTTGGTTGATGAGGACTGGGTGACCGCTACCCGCGCCTACCAGGAGGAGCTCGCGATCAGCCGAGACCTCGCTCGCACCCTTCACACTCCGGACATCCTCCGAACCCTGCGCAGATCGCTGGTCGGGATCGGTGACATCGCTGCGGCCCACGGTGACTGGGGCACTGCCACGAGCGCCTTCGGGGAGGCGCTCGACATCAGCCGATATGTCGAGAGCATCCTGCCCGGTGGCCTGTCCCAAGCGGATCGTCTCGAGGCGCTGGGCAGGGTTGCCACCGCGCCCTCGGGCCCGGCACCCTTGAGCCAGACCTGGCCGAGATCGCGTCGAGGGTCGTGCCGATCCTTCGTGCCCGTGGGTTCGCCCCGGCGGCCTTCGGCCCGGTTACGCCGACGGGGTTCCGGGAGCTGACGACCACGGACGGCACCGCAGAGGTGGTTGTGGCGAGCCGTACGGACCTGCGGGTGTCCATCGACGTGCCGGTGGGCCAGCGATGAGGCGGGTCGTGGCGGCGGTGCTCGCTGTGGGCCTGGTGGCTGGGTGCACGTCGAGGGCGCTTCCCCGCATGTCCGCAGCTGACGCGGACGCGGCGTACGGGCCGGTCGTGGCTGCTGTCCAGAAGGCTGTGAGTGATGCTGTTCCTGAAGTTACGTGGAAGCCGCTCGAGCTGAGAGGGTCTGAGGGCAAGAGATGTGTGTACCAGACTGGGCATGTGTGGGGGCGTGGGGTGGTGACCCGCCGCGTGAGTTTACGCCCGATG
This sequence comes from uncultured Propionibacteriaceae bacterium, assembly GCA_937926975.1. Taxonomy (GTDB): domain Bacteria; phylum Actinomycetota; class Actinomycetes; order Propionibacteriales; family Propionibacteriaceae; genus Fen-668. The sequence goes on from CALBCJ010000037.1 coordinate 13,683, forward strand.
AGCTGAAGGATGTGGTGGCTGGTCCGGCCAGCGCTCATGGCTTCACTGGTGCCAAGGGCGAGACGGTCAACGGGTGGGCCTGGGTCAGGGCGTATGACGCGAAGGGGGCGGAGCTGAGTCTGCTTGGTCGGCCGGGGCAGGTCTCGGTGTCGGTGAACGTGGGCTGCTGATTCTGGAGGTGGCGGTGAGGCGCGTCGTGGGGGTGCTGGCCGTGGTGCTGGTGGCTGGGTGCACGTCGACGACGCCGCTTCCCCGCATGTCCGCAGCTGATGCGGACGCGGCGTACGAGCCGCTCGTGGCCGCTGTCCAGAAGGCTGTGAGCGATTCCGTCTCGGGGGTTGTGTGGAACCCTGTCACACCGCGGTACGGTTCGGACACCGCAAATAGGTGCGTGTACCAGGTCGGCCTCGTGGGCGGCACGTGGACCGGCAGCCCGCCCCTTCAGCACGCCCCGGCGGAGCTCGTCGCTGTGGTGGAGACGCCGGCGAGCGCGCACGGGTTCCGTGACGTGAAGGGAGAGATCGTCCAGGGTGCCACGTCCGTTAAGGCCCGCGACGCCAAAGGGGCCGAGTTGACGCTGTTCGAGCGGCCGGGCTCGATCGGCATCTCGGTGAACGTGGGCTGCTGAGGATCCCGTACGCCGCGCGGCCGCGTCTGCCATGATGTCAACCGGTAGGGTCGGTGGTTCGTCGAAAGGGTGTGGGAATGCCAGGTACCCACTCGGCGGACGAAGGGATCACGGCCATGTACGAGTCCCAGTGGAGACCGCTGGTGCGGATGGCGTGGCTGATGCTGCGTCACCAGGGGGCCGCTGAGGACGTGGCCCAGGACGCGTTCGTCGCCACGTACAAGGCCTGGCCGACGCTGCGCGACGAGGCCGCCGCCGTCGCCTACCTGCGCCGCTGCGCGGTCAACGGGGCCCGGTCGGTGCTGCGCCACGAGGCGGTGGTCCGCCGCGAGAACGAGGCCGAGGCCGGCCGGGCCGACGCCAGCGGACGCTCGTACGCGCCGAGCGCCGACCTGGCCGCGCTGAACCGGCTCGACGGGGACCGGCTGCTGGCCGAGCTGCAGCAGCTGCCGCAGCGGCAGCGGGAGGTCATCATCCTGCGCTACTACGCCGACCTGTCCGAAGCCCAGATCGCCGAGGCGCTCGACATCGCCCCCGGGTCGGTCAAGACCCACGCCTACCGGGGCCTGCGGGCCCTGCGGGAGCGGATGGAGGTGGCATGACCTTCGACGACCAGGTACGAGACGAGCTGCACCGCCAGGCAGACCAGGTCGAGCCGCAGGACCGGCTGGCCCAGATCCTGGCCCGGGGCGCCGCTGGGGAAGAGCCGCTGGCGCCGGTGGTGCCGATGCGGCAGGCCCGGCGCCGGGGCCGCCCGGCGGCCTGGCTGAGCGTGGCCGCGGTGGTCCTGGCGGTGGCCGTGGGCTCGGTCGTGGGTCTGCGGCTGCTGCCGCTCGCCGGCAGCGCCCCGGCGCGGTCGGAGGCGGGAGCCCCGCTCGACCGGTCCGAGGCGTCGGAGGGAGCCGTGGCCCAGTCCGCCGGCTGGCAGGTGCCGGTCTACTACCTCACCACCGGCGGCACGGGCCAGTCCTGGCTGCTGGGCCGCGACAGCATCCGCGTCCCGGCCCCGGCCGACCTGTCAGCCCGAGCCCGGCTGGCGGTGTCGACCCTGGTCACGGGCATGTTCCAGGGCGCCCGGCTGCCGTACGCGAACTGGCAGCAGCCGTGGCCGGAAGGAACCCAGGCCGAGGTGGTGGTGTCGCCGAGCCTGATCCAGGTCAGCCTCAGCCAGCCGCCGCGGGCTGGCCTGACCGCCGAGCAGCTGCGGATGGCGTACCAGTCGGTCGTGTGGACAGCGACCGAGGCGGCCGAGCTGGCGGTGCCGGTGCAGATCCAGGCAGGAGGGACGGTCCTGACGACCGCGTCGCGCCCGCCCGCCGCCGACCAGGAGCGTGACCTGGCCCCGGTCTGGGTGCTGCAGCCGTCGCGCTGGGCGAGCGTGCCGGCGGGGCAGCCGGTCTTCGTGCGCGGTGAGGCCTGCACCAGCGAGGCGGGCCTGGCCTGGCGGCTGCTGCAGTCCGGGCAGGTGGTGCAGTCAGGCCAGGTCGCCGGTGTCGGCTGCCCGCCGCGCAGCCCGTACGAGTTCACTATCGCCAGCCTGCCGAAGGGCGAGTACGTGCTGCAGGTGCAGCTCGTCGGCACGACGGTCAGCGCCAGGCCGTACCAGGAGCAGATCACCCTGACCGTAGTGTGAGAGGTCGCCGAGGGCCCTGGTCGCCTGGACTGAGCTGGTGGCCGCTGGCGGCGAGGTGATCTTCTACAGCGTGGTGATGATCGTCAACGGCTGATGCCGGAGACCGCGGGGCGCGTGACCTGCTCACCGAGAAGGACGCCATCTAGGGTCCAGGTCGGTGACCAGGGCGTGGGCGAGAGCGCCGGGCGGGACGGTCCACATCGACCGGCTTTTCTCGTCCACCAGGTGCAGCTGCTTGCCGAGCAGCCAGTGCTGGCTGACTCGGTACGGCTCGGGCTGCTCCCGGGTGACGAAGCTGTGGACCCGGGCCCGGGGCTCCAGCGCGTCCCGGATCGCGGCCGGAAGCTGCGGCAGCAGGGGCAGGCCCTCGGAGAAGGCGGCCTGGCTGGTCCGCATCCAGGCGGGCACCTGGTCAGGGTCCAGCACCACCCGGCGGGCCTCGTCCTCGCTCGTGGGGCGGGGCTCGTGGCGCAGCTCGTCGACTGGCGGAAGCACCCGGCGCAGCAGGTCCCAGAGCCGGGCCGTCGGGGCGGCGGCGACCTCCAGCAGCGGGTGGGTCTGGTCGACCCGCTCGCTGCTGTCGTCGTCGGTCTCGATCGTGGACCGGGTGGTGACGGTCACGGCGTGCCGTCCGTCGCGGGCGACCCAGACCGTGGCGCTGAACATGACCTCCTGGTAGACGCTGACCAGCTGCGCCATGGTGGTGGCGGTCTGGGCGATGCTGATCGCCTGGCCCCAGCCCGGGTCCAGCTTCCCGCCGGCCAGGATCCCGGTCGCTTCCCAGAGGGCCAGCTCGTCGGGGTCATCCCTGGGTACGGTGGCCGCGACGATCTTCTCGACGGCGCTTTCCCACACCTGTCCGGTCACCATGCCGACGTGCAGGCCCCGGTCGTCCGACATCATCGTGGTCATCGAACCACCCTTTCACAGCGGGTCATGGTTAGTCGGTCTCGCGGCCGATCTCGACGGTGTACTGGTCGCCTTCCTTGCCGAAGTACGGCTCAAGGACCTCATCGGAGGGCCTGCTGGGCAGGGCCATGATGTCCTCCAGGTAGTTCTGCTGGCCGTGTGACTCCATGGGGTTCCAGCCGCGGTCACGCAGGTCGATCTGGGTGAGGTTCTGCCCCGACGGCCCGGGGTTGAGGTCAGTCTGGGGGACGATGTCCTTGGGGTGCTGGTAGTTGTACACCGGGATCTCCGGTGGAACTCCCAGGGTCTCCACAGGGGACCCGGCCGTGACCACTCCGTTGACCTGGTAGCGGCTGGTGAAGGTGGAGTCGGCAGCAATGTTGCCGGCGATGATTCCTCCTTGGGAGTGCCCGGTGAGCACGATCTGGGGCTTGCCGGTGGCCCCGGGGTGCGCCGCCTGGTCCTGGGCGATGGCCCTGTCGATGGCATACATGGTCGACTCGGTGACCGCCGACGTGCCGTACCCGACTCCCTTGAGATTTGCGGGCCAGTCTGTGCCCTGGGGCCCTCCGTTCCAGCCGGGCAGCTGACCAATCTCCTCGGTGGTCCCGGGGATGGAGACCAGGTACCGGCGGTCTGCCCCCTCGCCCACTGCTGTCACGTATACCGCCGGCCTCTTGTCGGGGTCGGTTGCGGTGTCGCCTCGCTCGTCGTAGACCTTCATCATGTCGCCGTACACGGTCTCAGGCCCCGTGACGGCGTGGGGGGTGGTCCTCACGATGTCGCCATGGTAAGGGCGCCCGTCGTCGAAGAGATGGAGATCCTTGCCTGCGACGAGGTTGGCCAGTGCGCCAACGGCCTGTCCACCCAGATAGAGACCTGTTCCCAGAACCTCAGCCAGCTGAGGCAGCTTGTGCGGCTCATGGATGAGCTCAGTCAGCCACTTGGGCGGGTTCGTGATGGTCGAGCCCAACCGCTTCAAGGCGTCCCAAGCAGCGCCTGCGCCCTGCTGGATGTGGTCGACAGCATCAGAAATGGCACTCTTCGCCCAGTCCATGCCGTCGCGAAGGGTGTCGCCGAGCTTGTCCAGACCCGACTTCACGTCATCGATCAGGTCGGAGCCGAACAGCCGCGCTGCTAGATAGCCGTCAGCGATGGTCAGCCTGGTCTCCAGAAGGAAGATCGAGGCCCCGGCCTGGAACCACACACCGGCACGGCGCGGGTCGAGCGACGACAGCCCCGAGGCGCGGTTGTGGAGCTTGCCGTCGTCGTCAATCTCGAAGTCCCAGCGGGCGGCCAGCTCGATGGTGCTCTGCTGCGCGGCCTGGATGTCGCGGAAGGTCTGGGCAGAGTCCCTGAGGGCACTGGCGATTGATGGCAGCCGCCGGACGCAGCCGGAGAACTCCGTAGACAAGTGACGGTAGGCGGTGTTGTGGGCCTCGCGGCCCTTGCCTTCCCAGGGTCCGAAGTCCAGGCTGGCGTGCTGCGAGCGGGTCTGCTCCAGCGCGTCATGGACCTGGCTCAGGGTCGTCGCCCGGGCCTCCAAGACATCGGGCTGGGCTCGCAGCCCGTCGGCCCACTTCACTGGAGCTCCTTGAACTCGGCTTCGATCATCTTCTCGGCATCTTCTTCTACCTGGCGGTACGCGGCAGCGCTCTCGGAGAGCTTCGTCCCGTACTCGCTGAGCTTGGAGGCGAGTTCGGGGGCCTGCTTGGCCCACTCCTCGTCAAGCCGTCGCGCCGCGTCGGCGCTCCAGCTGCCCGGCAGCGCGCCGGGGACATCGCTGACCCGCATCTGCTGAAGGGACTTGCCTGCGTCGTTGGCCAGCTCGGTCGCCTTGGCGCCGGTGCGCTCCAGCAGCACGTAGTCAACTTTGAACGTCATGGAAGGTCCTTGCTGCTCGCATTGATGCTGTACGGTGGCTTCGCTGTCCCGCCCGTACAGCCCGCAATCTACACGGCCAGAGGTCATCGGCGGTGTAAGCAAGGTGACTCGCTTGACTCTTCGCCCCCTGCTGCTTGGTGGGTCTGGTGGCCCAGAGAAGGTGCGACGATGGTGGCATGTCTGAGCCGCTGCCTGATGACCAGCCTCCCTTCACCCCAGAGCAGGCAGCCGCCCTGTCCGCTCGGCTGCGTGACCTGTACGAGCAGATCGGCGAGTCCCGCCGCCAGCGGCGGGCGTGGTACCTGGGCAAGCTCCGCGGGGCGCTCGTCAAGGCGACCGACCCGGACGAGCGGGAGCGGCTTCAGCAGGCCATCACGGAGGTCGAGGCTCAGGGCGACCAGGCGCCCTGAGCCTGTGCTGGCCGCCGCCGGTGCGGGAGGACTCGATAGCGTGTGAGGGTGCAGGACCGGTGGGTGAGCGTGGCGCGGGCGGCCGGCTGGGGCTACCTGGTCGTCGTGACGGGGCTGTTCATCCTGACCGGACTGCTGGTGCTCACCTCCACGGCCGCCCCGGCCAGTGACCCGGAGGGGCAGGCGCGACGCTTCGGCTACTTCGGGATGGCGGTGCTGGCGGTACCGGTGCTGCTGGGAGCGGTCGGTGGGGTGCTGCTGGCGCGGCGGTCCCGGCGGGCGTACGTGGTGGTGCTCCTGCAAGGCGTCCTGGGTGTCGGCCTGTGGGGCTTCGGGTCGTACGCGGCCGGCTCGCCCTCGAACCTGGTGGTAGCCCTGCTCTGCCTGGCTGTCTCCCTCCTGGTCGTGGTGGCCGCCGTCCAGGCCGTACGGCATCGCCCCTAGTCAAAGTCGAGATGCCGACACCGACCTCGGCGTGCTACCCTCTTCTGGCTGGCCGGGAGCTCCCGGCCTCGCGCGAGTGGCGGAATGGCAGACGCGCACGGTTCAGGTCCGTGTGTCCGAGAGGACGTGGAGGTTCAACTCCTCTCTCGCGCACCAGTCCCTCAGGGACCGGCCCGAAGAAGCCCCCGACAGTGTCGGGGGCTTTGGCTGTGCTTGATCGCCGCGGCGGAGGCGGCGGCGGTCAAGCACAGCGGCCGAGCCCGAGCGGAGCTCGGGCGGTCAAGCACAGTAGGGTTCGGTCATGAGCACTGAGGGCATCGACTACGCGGACCGCCTGCGGACCAAGTCCACTGTGTGGTGGAAGAAGCTGCTGAACGTCCAGGCGCCGTACCGGGCCCGGATCCGCTCGTACAACCTGGGCCGGACGCTGGAGGTCGGCTGCGGCATCGGCCGGCTCCTGGTGGCGCTGCCGTTCGGGTCGGTCGGGATCGACCACAACCCGCACTCGGTGGCCGACTGCCGCGAGCTGGGGCTGGAGGCGTACGTGACCGACGAGTTCCTGGCCAGCCCGCGGGCCCGCGACAACGAGTTCGACTCGATGATGCTGGCGCACGTGCTGGAGCACATGACCCCCGAGGAGGGCCGGGACCTGCTGGCCGAGTACCTGCGGTTCATCCGCCCAGGCGGCAAGGTGCTGCTGATCTGCCCGCAGGAGAAGGGCTACACCACCGACCACACCCACGTGCAGTACCTCGACGGCGAGGCGATGATGCAGATCGCCCGGGACGCGGGGCTGAAGACCACGAAGGCGTCGAGCTTCCCGTTCCCGGCGGCGGCCGGTCAGTGGTTCACGTACAACGAGCACCACGTCCTGGCGACCAGGCCCCGCTGAGGGCTGGGCTCAGGCGAAGGTGACGACCACCTCGTACATGGCCTTGCTGAGTCTCATGCAGGCGAAAGCGAACCGGATCCCCAGCGGCAGCTGCGAGCGCTGGGGCAGGTAGCGGCTGAAGTCCGCCTCCACCCGGACGTCGACGATCCGGTCGCTCCAGGTGCGGACGGTGTAGGGGTCCTTGACCCGGAACGGCATGGTCGCGTCGGGGGTGCCGTTGCGCCGGATCTGCCGCTCGCTGGCCGCGGTCAGCCAGGGCGACTCCGCGTCGTAGCACAGCCGAGCCCCCGGCATCCGCTGGCCGATCGCGCTGACCAGGGCCTTCACCTCGTCCACCGGGATGTAGTAGAAGACCCCGGCGGCGACCGCGACCATGCCCCGGCTGGCGTCGACGTGGTCCATCCAGGTGTGGTCGGTGACCGAGTACGGCAGGTCGACCTCCCGCTCGTGAGGCTCGACCCAGCGCTGGCGGGCCTGGAGCACCTCGGCGAAGTCGAGGTTGTAGACGAGGCTGTCGGGGTCGTCCAGCTCGGCCACGATCCGGTCGAGCCCGCAGCCGATGTTGACCACGGCCGCGCCGGGGTGGTCGGCCAGGTAGGTGTTGATCTCCTGGACGGTCAGCCGGTGGCGCAGCCCGTACACGGCGGCCGGGAAGTCGCCCAGCTGCTGCGCGGTGCTGCCCTCGGCTGCACGGATGGCGTCCGCGTGCTCGGCCCACTCGTCGGGGAACAGCTCGGGCCAGCGGCGGGCGGCCTCGGCTCGCCCGGACAGCGGGAAGAAGAGGGTCTGCTGGACGTCCGTCAGGGCCACGGGTCTCCTCTCGCGATCTGAGTTAGGCAAGCCTAACTTGGGCTCGCTCAGCGGCTGTTCCCGGGTAGAGGAAAGCCGGGGCATCCCCAGGATGCCCCGGCTGGTGAGGTGGTTCAGGCGGAAACGGGCTCAGACTGGTCGTGAGCGTCGTCGTGCTGGTCGCCCTCGGCGATCTGCTTGCACACGTCGCAGGGGCGGTCCATCTGGGCGATGGGGAAGTTCCCCGGCCAGTACCAGAAGGTCTCGGAAGTGGGGATCACTCGGCCCCCTGGTGGTCGAGCATGCGGGCCAGCACGACGCCATTCTGGGCGCTGTGTCCCGAGATCAGGGTGAGCGCGACAGCGAGGTCCTTGGACTCGAACAGCTTCTTGAACATGTCTCCAGTGTTCAACGCCACCATCGATACGTCTAGTAACGATTCTGCAGGTTGCTCATGCGACTGGCGCATATACGGTCTGGGTTCAGGTTTCGCTGAGACGGTGGGCGAGGTCGCCGACGTACGGGAGGCGGCCAGGCGCGGTGGTCTGCGACCACGCACAGTTGCCCGCCGAAGGGCGCGCTGGCTCGTACTAGAGGGGCGTGGTCTGCGACCACGTACAGCCCCGTCGAAGGGCGCGCTGGCTCGTACTAGAGGGCTCCGACCACGTACAGCCGCCGCCGAGCGCGGCTGGCGGCCACACTGGCCTCAGCCCAGGTCGGCAGCCAGAGCCGCCGCGCCGATGATCCCGGCGGCGTTGCGCAGGGCCGCCGGAACGACCGGAGTCTGGAGCTGGAGGTGCGGCAGGAACTTCTCCGACTTGCGCGAGACCCCGCCGCCGATCACAAACAGGTCTGGGGAGAACAAGAGCTCCAGGTGCGCGAAGTACGGCTGCAGGCGCTGCTTGGCCCACTGCTCGTACTTCAGCCCCTCGCGCTCCCGGGCACTGGCGGCGGCCCGGGTCTCGGCGTCGTGCCCGTTCAGCTCCAGGTGACCCAGCTCGGCGTTCGGGATCAGGGCCCCGTTGTGAATCAGGGCGATCCCGATCCCCGTGCCCAGCGTGGCCAGGATCACCAGCCCCGGCACACCCTTCGCGGCCCCGTACCGGACCTCGGCGACCCCGGCCGCGTCAGCGTCGTTGACCAGTACGCACGGCCGTCCCAGGGCGGTGGAGAAGAGCTCCTGGCCAGGGCAGCCGATCCAGCCGTGGTCGATGTTGGCGGCGGTCTTGACCACCCCGTGGTGGACGATCCCGGGGATCGTCACCCCGACCGGAGCGTCCGCGGGCAGGTCGTCGAGGAACTCGTCGGCGATCTCGTCGACCACGCTGGCCACGGCTTCAGGAGTCGACGGCTTCGGGGTCGAGGCCTTCAGCCTCTCCTGCACCAGGGTCCCGGTGCTGAGGTCGACCGGCGCACCCTTGATCCCACTGCCACCGACGTCGATTCCGAGTGCGACTGTTGCCAACGTCCGACTCCTCTCTATGCTCAAGGTGATCCTCTCGTACCGGTGCGACCCTCGCAACGCGGGTGCTGACGAGGTGCGACGGGTCGCGGGCCAGGCTGGGGACCCTGGCCGTCACCGCTTTTCGAGAGATGAGGTGAGCCGATGCTCAACCTCGACGCCGAGTCGAGTCGCCTGGCGCTGCGTGTCGCTGCCAGGCTGCCCGTGGGGGGGAAAGTAGGCGTGGCCTTCTCTGGGGGGGTTGACAGCGCGGTGCTGACCGCGGTGGCAGCCTGGGCCCTGGGGACCGACCAGGTGGTCGCGCTGATCGGAGTGTCGCCGTCGCTGCCGGCGCGAGAACGGACCGAGGCGCACGAGGTCGCACGCCAGATCGGGGTCCGAGCGGTGGAGGTCGCCACCCGGGAGCAGGACCTGGAGGCCTACCAGGCCAACGATGCCGACCGCTGCTACCACTGCAAGGACGAGCTCTTTACCCGGATCGACGAGCAGGCTGCCAGTGCGTACGGGATTGTCGCGGTCGCGTACGGGGAGAACGCTGACGACGCCCAGCGTCCCGACCGTCCAGGGGCGCTGGCCGCCACCGAGCACGGGGTGCTGCGGCCGCTGGCCGAGGCCGGGGTGACGAAGAAGCAGGTCCGCAAGCTGGCCCGGGCGTTCGGCCTGTCGGTCGCCGACAAGCCGGCGGCTCCGTGCCTGGCGTCGCGGATCCCGCACGGCGAGGAGGTGACTCCGCAGAAGCTGCGCGAGATCGAGTTCGCCGAGCTGATGGTGATGGCGCAGGGGTTCAGCGACTGCCGGGTCCGGCACCACGGCAGCGTCGCCCGGATCGAGGTTCCAGCCGACGAGATCGGCCGGTTCCTGGTCCCGGAGGTGAAGGAGGCCGTGGTCACCGGGGTCCTGGCGGCCGGCTTCCAGTTCGTGGCGATCGACCTGGTCGGGATGCAGTCCGGCGCGTTCACCAACACCTTGCTGCAGGTACGGCGTGCCCTCCGCTGACCCGCTGCGCCAGATCGCGGACCTGGACCTGGACCGGGCCCGTCGCCGCGGCTACCCGGAGGCTGTGTACGGGGCCCACAAGACCCCCGACCAGCTGGCCGAGATCGCGCTGCAGCTAGGGAAGACATCAGGTCCGGTGATCTTCACCCGGATGGACCGGGAGCGGGCCCAGGCAGTGACCGAGGCGCTGCCGGGTGCCGTCTGGCACGACCAGGCCGGGCTGGTGACCTGGCCGGGTGAGCCGCCCGAGCCGAGCGGCGGGCTGGTCGTGGTGGCCTGCGCCGGCACCTCAGACCTGCCGGTCGCCGAAGAGGCCCGGCTGACCGCCCGCTACCTGGGGCGCCCGGCGGAGCTGGTGGTCGACGTCGGGGTGGCCGGGCTGCACCGGGTGCTCGGCAGGCTCGAGCTGCTCCGGAAGGCGGCCGCGATCGTCGTGGTGGCGGGGATGGACGGTGCCCTGCCGTCGGTGGTGGCCGGGCTGGTCGCCGTACCGGTCGTGGCCTGCCCGACCTCGGTCGGGTACGGGGCGTCACTGGGCGGGGTGGCGGCGCTGCTGTCGATGCTCAACGCCTGCTCGCCAGGGGTGGCGGTGGTGAACATCGACAACGGGTACGGGGCGGGCTACCTGGCCGCCCAGATCGCCGGACCGGAACCGGAGCAGCGGTGATGATCTGCTGGCTGGACACGACCGCCGGGGTGGCGGGCGACATGCTGCTCGGGGCCCTGGTCGACGCTGGGGCACCGCTGGAGGCGGTCCAGGCCGCAGTCGACCTGGTGGTGCCTGGGGCGGTCCGGCTGACCCGGCGCCCGGTCGTACGGCAGGGGCAGCGGGCCACCAAGGTCGAGGTGGAGGTGCTGGTCGACGACCCGCCGCACCGGACCTGGGCCTCGGTGCGGACCATGATCGAGCAGGCCGGGCTGTACCCCGAGACCGCGGAGCGGGCGCTGCGGGTGTTCCGGCTGCTGGCCGAGGCCGAGGGGCACGTCCACGGGACCGACCCGGAGCAGGTCCACTTCCACGAGGTCGGGGCGCTGGACGCGGTCGCCGACGTGGTCGGGGTGGCCGAGGCGGTCCGGCTGCTCGGCGTCGACGAGGTGGTCGGGACCGTGGTCGCAGTCGGCGAGGGGTCGGTCTGGGTCGCGCACGGGCTGATGCCGGTCCCGGTCCCGGCGGTGGCGCAGCTGGCGGTCGGCTGGCCGACCCGCGGCGGGGGGCTGCCGTACGGCGGTCAGCACGGCCACCAGCACGACCACGGTGGCCACTCCCACGACGACAGGTACGGTCAGGGCGAGCACCACCACGATGAGCACGCCCACGGTGACCACCATGACCACGGTGCCGCCAGGCACCACGACCACGGGGCCCACGAGCACCACCACCACGACCATGGGGAGCACCATCACCACGACCACGGGGCCCACGCTGAGCACCACCACGGTCACCACGAGCACCAGACCGGCCTGCGGCCCGTGGGCGAGCTGGCCACCCCGACCGGGATGGCCCTGGTCCGGGCCCTAGCCCGGCGCTGGGGAGACCAGCCGGCGATGGTGACCCGGGCCGTCGGTGTCGGGGCCGGGACCAAGGACACCCCCGGGCGGCCGAACGTGGTCCGGGTGGTCCTGGGCGAGCCGGCTCCGGTGCAGGGGAGCGGCTCTGGAGCGCCGACCGGCGAGACCCGTACGGCTCAGGGGCTCGCCACGGCCGACAGCTCGCCGCCCGCGGCCGACCAGGCGCCGGCCGTCGTGACCGAGCTGGCCGCGAACGTCGACGACCTGGACCCACGGCTGTGGCCTGGGGTGCTGGACCGGCTGCTCGCCGAGGGCGCCCTCGACGCCTGGCTGGTGCCGGTGACCATGAAGCGGGGCCGGCCCGGGCAGGTGCTGACCGTCCTGGCCCGCCCCCAGGACGCCGACCGGCTCAGCGAGGTGGTCTTCGCCACCACCAGCACGATCGGGGTCCGCCGTACGCAGCGGCTGGAGCGGCGGACCCTGGACCGCTGCTGGTTCCCGGTCGAGACGGCCGCGGGACAGGTCCGGGTCAAGGTCGCCCACCGCGACCGGGTCATCGTTCAGGCCACGCCGGAGTTCGCCGACGTGGTCGAGGCCGCCGCCCGGTCACGCCGGGAGCAGCGGGAGGTGCTGCGCCTGGCGGAGGCCGCCGCGGTCGGGGCCGGGCTGGTCGTCGGCGCCCGGCTCCCGGCAGCCAGCGGCTGACCCTGACCCCTGCTAGTCTGCTCAGACCCCAGGAGGTCTGATGATGCTGACACCCCGACCCGTACGCGGTCGCACCCGTACCCTCGTCCTCGGCCTCGTGCTGGCGCTGGCCCTCGCCGCCGGCGTCACCACAGCCCAGGCCCAGGCGGCCTGGCCGGGCCAGGTTCTGCGCGGTATCACGATCGAGTCGTCGACCGACAAGCCGACCGCCGAGGTCATCCAGGCGGTGGCGGCGCTGAGCAGCGACCCGACGGTGAGGCTGGTCCTCGACAAGGACGACACCCCCGAGGACTGGCGCGCGCTGGTGAACGGCCTGGACCCGCACGCCCAGATCATGATGCAGGTCCTCGACTCCAGCCAGATGAGGCTCCTCAGCGCCGACCAGGTCCGCCAGCGGACCCAGGCCTTCGTCGCCGCCTTCGGCCACCAGGTCGAGGTCTGGGAGATCGGCAACGAGCTCAACGGCGGGTGGGTGGGCTCCAGCCCGGCCGAGATCAACGCCAAGGTCGAGGCAGCGGCCCAGGTGGTCGAGGCGGCCGGCGGCCGGACCGCGATCACCCTCAACTACTGGTCGTCCCACAGCTGCTACGGCCCGGACTGGGCCGAGACCCGCAGCTACGCCAGGACCATCCCGGACCAGGTGATGGCCAACCTCGACCTGCTGCTGCTGTCGGTGTACGAGACCGCCTGCAGCCCGGCTCAGCACCCCACTGCGGACGAGCTGGCCGCGACCCTGGTCGACATCGGCACCGAGGCGCCCGGTGCCTCGCTGGGGATCGGCGAGATCGGCGCCCAGGGGCAGGACGACGGCGTCCCTGAGCCAGACCTGGCCGAGAAGCGCCGCGTCGCCCAGCGGTACATGTCGATGCAGCCGACCTTGTCAGCACGTCTGGGCAAGCGCTTTGTGGGCGGCTGGTTCTGGTGGTACTTCGTACGGGACGCCGTCCCGTACGGTGCGCCGGGCTCGCTGTGGCCAGACCTGAACCGGCTCCTCGCCGGCCTCTAGCTAGCCCCCGGCCTTGCGGCGGAACTGCCGCTTGCCGGCCGCGGCCTTGTGCGGGCCGCCGCTGACCTTGCTGCCGCCCTGGTGCTGCTCGCCGACGTGGACCCGGGCCTGCTTGGCTGCGAGCGCCTGCCGCATCGCCTCCTTGGGGTCGACCTGCGTCTGCTCGACAGGGTCTGAAGGCTTGTCGCTCATGTGCTCACTGTGCCAGCCCGAACCGGCCGAGCCAAGCTCATGCCCTGCAAGAAAAATCACTCGCCCGAGACCTGCCGCCCTGGCTATGGTGACCGGCGTGAAGAAAACGACCCGACTCAACCAGATCCTGGCCATCGAGAAAGGGGTCAAGGCGACCTCCCACCGGGTGCTCGCCGACGCCTACCAGCAGCTGCAGAAGCCGGCCCCGCTGACCGGAATCCTGCGCACCTACCGGCCCCGCGACGACGAGGGGGAGCGGCTGCCGCAGGAGCGGACCGAGGTCAAGGTCCGGGTCAGCGAGGAGGTCGCCCAGGTCCGCAAGGCGCTGGGCCGGATGCTCGACGTCATGATCACCAAGGACCGGGCCAACACCGCAGCCAAGGCGGACATTGTGGTCGCCGGGCGGGTGCTGGTCGCCGACGTTCCGGTCACCACGCTGCTGACCCTGGAGAAGCAGCTGGTCGACCTGCGGACCTTCGTCACCAAGCTGCCGGTCCTCGACATCGGCGAGCGCTGGTCGTACGACGACGACGCCGGGGCGTACGTGACCGACGCCCGGGAGACCACCCGCACCAAGAAAGTGCCCCGCAACCACGTCCTCGCCGAGGCCACCGACAAGCACCCGGCGCAGGTGCAGGTGTACCAGGAGGACGTGATCGTCGGGTACTGGACCACCCGGACCTACTCCGGCGCCATCCCCGGCGCCCAGCGGGCGGCGATGGTGGACCGGGTCGACGAGCTGCTCGCGGCCGTACGGACCGCGCGCGAGGAGGCCAACGACATCGAGGTGACCGATGTGCAGTGCGGCGACGCTCTGCTGGGCTACCTGTTCGGCTCGGAGGTGATGTCTCCGCGCTGACCCTAGACTCCCTGCTGGGCGCAGGGAGCCGGCACCCCCGTGCCGGCAAGGCTCATGGACAGACTCAAGCTGATGCCCGACGTGACAGCGCAGGTTCGACTCCTGCCCCCGGCACCACCGGCCGGGGTAGCCCAGGTGGAAGAGGCAGCGTGCGCGGCACTCATATCCGTGAAGCTCTCGCCCAAGCTCAGAATCCACAGCCAAACCGGATCGACCGGCCGGGAGACTGGCGGAGGAGTCGCGGGTTCAAATCCCGCCAGGCGCTCTGCGTGCGCCTGTGGTCCAGCGGAAGGGCACCCCGTCTTTTCACACTCAGCCCGGTCTCAACCGCCGCCGGGAAGGGCACTGAGCGGGATTCCGGACCACCTGTCATGGTGAGTCGGACCAAGGTCCCGGGGCACGGGGTATGTGCCCCGGGGCCGTTCCGTCTTTGAGGGTGCGGGGCGGCAGGTCACCCGTACGGACTCCGTGACCGCGTGCGAGGATGGTGGCGCTCGTACCGCGAACAGGAGCCTCATGCACACGTCACTGTCGTCGTTGCCGACCCGGGTCGCCAGGGCTCACGGGCGGGTCAAGGCCGCGGTCTACTCCCACCGCACCCCGGCCCGGCTGGAGGCCCACCACCTGCCCGGCGAGCCGGTGCCGTTCGCCGAGGCCACCGCCGCCGACTTCACCCCGTTCAGCGTCGGCGAGCCCTGGGGCAAGGGCTGGTCCACCAGCTGGTTCAAGGTCTCCGCCACGCTGCCCGCCGACGCCGAGGGCCGCTGGGAGCTGGTCGTCGACCCGGGCTTCTCCAGCGACAGCACCGGCTTTCAGGCCGAGGCCCTGGCCTGGACCACTGAAGGGCGGGTCATCAAGGGCATTCACCCCGACAACCGGTACCTTCCGGTGCCGGGCGAGATCCGCCCCGGCGACACCTGGACCCTGTATCTGGAGGCCGCCTCCAACCCGGCCATCCACCACCCCGGCCAGACCGCGTACTCCGACCTCGACACCACCCCGCCGAACCCGATCTACAGCTTTCGCTGCTGCGACCTGGCCCGCCTCGAAGAAGAGGTCTTCGCCCTCGACCTCGACCTCGCGGTGCTCAACGAGCTGCAGGGTGAGCTGCCCGCCGGCAGCCCCCGCAAGGCCCAGATCCTGACCGGGCTGGCCCGGGCCCTCGACGAGCTCGACCTGCGCAGCGACCAGGGCATCATCGCCACCGCCGCAGCCGCCCGGGCCGTTCTGGCGCCGCTGCTGGCCCAGCCGGCCCACGCCGGCGAGCACCAGGTCTCCGCCGTCGGGCACGCCCACATCGACTCCGCCTGGCTGTGGCCGCTGCGCGAGACCGTACGCAAGTGCGCCCGCTCCTTCGCCAACGTCACCCAGCTCGCCGAGGACTACCCGGACGCGGTCTTCGCCTGCTCCCAGATGGTCCAGTACGCCTGGGTCCGGGACCGCTACCCCGACCTGTGGGAGCGGGTCCGGGCCGCCGTCGCCGCCGGCAGCTTCGTCCCAGTCGGCGGGATGTGGGTCGAGTGCGACGGCAACCTCCCTGGTGGAGAGGCGATGGTGCGCCAGCTCACGTACGGCAAGCGGCTGCTCGCCGACGAGCTCGGGGTCACCACCCGCGGCGTCTGGCTGCCCGACACCTTCGGCTACTCCGGGGCCCTGCCGCAGATCTGCCGGCTGGCCGAGTCGGACTGGTTCATGAGCCAGAAGATGAGCTGGAACGCCACCAACGTCTTCCCTCACCACACCTTCTGGTGGGAGGGCATCGACGGCTCCCGGGTCTTCACCCACTTCCCGCCGTCCGACACGTACAACTCCGGCGTGTACGGAGGCGAGGTCCACCGCTGCGCCGCGAGCTTCAAGGACTCCGGCCCGGCCAACCGCTCCCTGCTGGCCTTCGGCTGGGGCGACGGGGGCGGCGGCCCGACCCGGGAGATGATCGAGCGCGCCCGGCGGCTGGCCGACCTGGAAGGCTCCCCGAAGGTCACCATCGAGCCCCCCGACGCCTTCTTCGCCAAGGCCCAGGCCGAGTACCCGCAGGCCCCGGTCTGGGTCGGCGAGATGTACCTGGAGTTCCACCGCGGCACGTACACGACCCACGTCGCCAACAAGCAGGGCAACCGGCGCTGCGAGCACCTGCTGGTGGAGGCCGAGATGTGGTGGGCCAGCGCCGCGCTGCAGACCGGGGCCGACTACCCGTACGACGAGATCGACCAGATCTGGCGCGAGGTGCTGCTGGAGCAGTTCCACGACATCCTGCCCGGCTCGTCGATCCGCTGGGTGCACCGGGAGTCGAAGGAGCACTACGCCGACCTGGTGAACCGGCTGGAGGCCCTCATCGGCCGGGCCCTGGAGGCGCTGGCGGGCGGCAGCCCCGCGGCGGCCCCGGCCGGCCCGGTGCTGGCGAACCCGGCCCCGCACCCCCGCCACGGGGTCCCGGCCTTCGGCGCCGGGGTCGCCCGGCTGCCCGAGCCGGCGCCGGTGGTGGCCGCCGCCGGCACGTACACCCTCGACAACGGGCTGCTCCGGGTGACTGTCGCCGCCGACGGCACGGTCTCGTCGGTCGTCGACCTGGCCTGCGGGCGCGAGCTGGTCCCGGCCGGGGCCCGGGCGAACCTGCTGCAGCTGCACCCCGACCACCCCAACCAGTACGAGGCGTGGGACCTCGACGACTTCTACCGCAACCGGGCCGAGGACCTCACCGGGCTCGACGAGATCCGGGCCGAGGCCGACGAAGTCGTCGTGACCAGGTCGTTTGAGCAGTCCCGGGTGACCCAGCGGCTGCGGCTGGAGCCCGGCGAGCCGCGGCTCGACATCCGGACCGAGGTCGACTGGCACCAGCGCGAGCGGCTGCTGAAGCTCGCCTTCCCGCTCGACCTGCACGCGGTCGAGGCCCGCAGCGAGATCCAGTTCGGCTACGTCACCCGGCCCACCCACCAGAACACCACCTGGGACGCGGCGAAGTTCGAGACCGCCGCCCAGCGCTGGGTGCACGTCAGCGAGGGCTCGTACGGGGTGGCGGTGCTGAACCGCGGCACGTACGGCCACGACATCTCCCACCCGGCCCAGGGCGAGTCCCGCGGCGGGCTGCCGACCACCGTACGGCTGTCGCTGGTCCGCGGCCCGCTGTACCCTGATCCCCGCGCTGACGAGGGCCAGCACGTCTTCGAGACCTCGCTGCTGGTCGGCAGCACCGCCGACGCCACCCGCCACGGGTACGCGCTGGCGCTGCCGGAGCGCCCGGTCCCCGGCGCCGGCTGGCAGCCGCTGGTCACCTCCTCCAACCCGGACGTGGTGGTCTCCGCGGTGAAGCTCGCCGACGACCGCAGCGGCGACCTGGTGGTCCGCATGTACGAGTCGGCGGGCGGTCGGGCGGTCACCGACCTGCACCTCGGCGTCGACGCCTCCGACATCCAGGTGGTGAACCTGCTGGAGCGCACCGACGGGGTCAGCGAGACCCTGGCCACCCTGGAGCCCGTCGACGGCGGCGTACGGGTGCAGCTCAAGCCGTTCCAGATCGTGACCGTCCGGGTTCGGGGATAATTGAGCCCATGATCTTCATCGTGGTGAAGTTTCCGGTGAAGCCGGAGTGCGCGGACGGCTTCCTGGACGAGGTCCGGCCGTTCACGGAGGCGACCCGGGCGGAGCCGGGGAACAAGTGGTTCGAGTGGTCGCGCAGTGTGGACGACCCCAACCAGCTCGTGCTGGTTGAGGCCTTCGACGACGACGCAGCCGAGGCCCATGTCGGCTCGAAGCACTTCCAGCAGGCGATGGAGACGATCCGGCCGCTGCTGACCCGGACGCCGCAGATCATCTCGCGCCGGGTCGAGGGCGACGACTGGGACCTGATGGGCGAGCTCCAGGTCTGAGACCAGGGCTTGAACCAGAACTACCCGACCTGGAGGTGAAGCGATGAGCACCACTGATGAGCTGGTGGACCAGATCGACTGGCACTGGCGCGAGCAGCTGCGGCCCCGCCTCGCTCACCTCAGCGACGCCGAGTACCTGTGGCAGCCGGTGCCCGGGGCCTGGACCGTCCACCCGGCCGGTGCGAGCAGCACGGCGATGGCGGCCGGGAGCGGCGCCAAGATCGACTGGGAGTGGCCCGAGCCCACTCCCGCCCCGGTGCCGAGCATCGCCTGGCGACTAGGGCACATGATCGTCGGGGTGCTGGCGGTGCGCAGCGCCGCCCACTTCGGTGGGCCACCCGCGAGCTACCAGACCTGGTCGTACGCGCTGACTGCGGCCGGAGCCCTGGCACAGCTCGACCAGGAGTACGCCCGGTGGCTGACCGGGGTCCGGGGCCTCGACGACGAAGGCCTGGCGGCGCCCTGCGGCCCGGCCGAGGGCCCCTGGGCCGACCGTCCGATGATCACCCTGGTGCTCCACATCAACCGTGAGCTGATCCACCACGGCGCCGAGGTCGCACTGCTGCGGGACCTGTACGCGCACCAGTCGCAGTGAGGGTCGCCATGGCCCCGCCCCGGGGCCTCGGCACCGGCAGTGGCCGCCGTACGGGGAAGCAGCCCGCCGGCCGCGGCGCGTCCTGTCAGGGGGTCAGCTCTCTCGCTGGGTAAGGTCTCTCGCTGGGCAAGTTCTCATCTGACTTGCCAACGCTCAGCAGAGCGTCGAGCATCCAGGCGTTCCCCCTCCGATGAATCGAGATGGTATGCGCCGGTTACTGTCTGTCCTTGCTCTGCTGAGTCTTCTGCTCGGTGCCCTGGCCCACCCGGCCCAGGCGGCGGGGGAGGAGAAGACCTATCTCATCAGCTTTCAGACTGGGACGTCGGCCCAGGCCACCGGAGAGGCGCTGCTGCCGGCCCGGACCCGGGCCGGTGCCCAGATCCTGACCCGGGTCACCCAGGGCGCGATCGCCCGGCTGACCGCCAGTGAGGCGGCGACGCTGGCGAAGAACCCGCGGGTTGCGCAGGTCCTGCCCGACCAGGTGGTCGCCGCTGCCGACCTGACCCAGTCCCCGGCGCCGTGGCACCTGGACCGCCTGGACGGTCGCGAGACCTGGCGCAACGCCACGTACACGACCAGCAACGGCGGCGAGAACGTCACCGTGTACGTCGTGGACTCCGGCATTGACCGTACTCACAGCGAGTTTGCCCGGATGCGTCTGAAGGAGGGGGCAGACCTGGTCGCCGGCGCCACCAACCCCGACTGCCACTGGCACGGGACGGCGGTGTCGAGCATGGTCGGCGGCGCGACTCTGGGCGCGGCCAAGAACGCAGTGGTGGTGCCGGTCCGGGTCCTCGGCTGTGACCAGAAGGGCACCGCAGCCGCGGTCTGGTCGGCGGTGGAGTGGATCCTCGCGAACCACGCCAGCGGCACCCCGGGGGTCGTCAACCTCAGCCTCACCGCTCCCGGCTCACACCTCAGCACCCCGGTCCAGTCCCTGGTGAACCACGGGCTGGTCGTGGTGGCTGCCGCCGGGAACGACGCTCGTGACGCCTGCCAGAACACGCCGGCCTCGGCCCCGGACGCGATCACCGTTGCGGCCACCGACATCAACGACCAGGAGGCGTCCTGGTCGAACTACGGCCGCTGCGTCGACCTGTACGCGCCGGGCGACGGTGTCACCGTGGCGATGCCCAGCGCGGACGGGGGCACGACCGCGTTCGGCACGGCCCACGGCACCTCGTACGCGGCCCCGCTGGTCTCGGGAGCAGCGGCCATCGTGCTGTCGGAGCACCCCGGCTGGACCCCGTCCCAGGTCTGGGAGGACCTGCGGCTGCGGGCTGCCGGCGGCCTGGTCAGCGGCGCCCGCTCGCCGAACCTGCTGCTCAGTGTCGCCGGCCTGGGCACGCTCACCGGCGGGCAGCCTCAGATCACCGGATCGGCCTCGATCGGCTCCCAGCTCAGTGCCAGCCTGCGCTGGGAGCCCCCGGCAACCGGCTCTGACTACCAGTGGTACCGGGCAGGAGAGCCGATCCCCGGCGCCACCGGGCCGCACTACACAACCGTGGCGGCCGACCTGAACCAGCCGCTGACGGTGAGTGTCACCGGCCGGCGGCAGGGGTACGCACCGGTGACCGGGCGCAGCCAGCCGTTCACGCCGACCACGGCGGCGGTGCCCGGAACGTACCGGGCGCTGGCGCCGGCCCGGGTCCTCGACACCCGCAGTGGCACCGGTCACAGGGGCCGTCTGGCCGGGGGTGCGGTGCTGAGCCTGCCGGTCGCGGGCCGCGGCGGGGTGCCGGCCGGGGCCTCCGCGGTGGTGCTCAACCTCACCGTCACCGCCCCCGCGGCACCGGGGTACGTGAGCGCCGGGACCGGGAACGGCTCGAACCTCAACTTCTCCGCCGGGCAGACGGTCTCGAACCTGGCGGTGGTGCCGCTGGGCGCCGACGGCTCGGTGGCGATCCGGTACGCCTCGGTCGGGTCGGGTGACTTGGTCGCCGACGTCCAGGGCTATGTCGTGGGCGGCTCCGCCGAGCAGCCCGGCACGGTCCGGCTGACCAGCCCGACCCGGCTGGTCGACACCCGGCAGACCGCGGCGGTCCCCAGCGGAGGCGAGCTGCGGCTGCGGCTGGCGGGACAGGCCGGGCTGCCGCAGCAGGTGGGCGCGGCGGTCCTGAACGTGACCGTCGTCGACCCGGGCGCCGCCGGGTACCTGACCGTGTTCCCGGACGGGCAGCCGCCGCCGACCGCGTCGAACCTGAACTTCGTGGCGGGGCAGACGGTGCCGAACCTGGTGCTGGTGAAGAACGGCACCGACGGCATCGTGATCCGCAACGGCGCCGCCGCGCCGGTCCAGGTGGTGGCCGACCTGCAGGCGTACGTGCTGCCGGGCCAGGCCAGCGCGTCGGGGGCGGTGGTGGCGATGGCTCCGGTCCGGGTCCTCGACACCCGTACCTCGGGCGGCGCGCTGCAGCCTCGGCAGACCCGGACGGTGGCTGTCCGGCAGCAGGCGGGAGTCCCGGTCGCGGCCCAGGCGGCGGTCCTGAACGCCACCGTGGTCGCCCCGACGGCCGCGGGCTTCCTCACGGTCTACCCGGCCGGCTCGGCGCAGCCGACCGTGTCCAACGTGAACGTCACCAGCCCGGGGGTGTCGGTCCCGAACCTGGCCTTCGCCACCCTCGGTGACGGCTCCGCCAGCCTCTACTGGGGCTCTGGGGGCAGTACGCACGTGGTGGCGGACGTCTCGGGGTACGTGCTGCCGTAGAGCCAGACCTGATCCCGAAAGATTCTTTACTTGGAGTTTTTCCATATATCATCTAGGGTGTCGTCATGAGCGGCCAGGACTACTCAGCCCGGGTCCGTGCGGCGGGGCTTCGCGTCACCGCCGCCCGGGTGGCGGTGCTGACAGTCCTGGCAGAGCACCCGCACGCCACGATCGACCAGGTTCGCGAGCTGGTCATCGAGAGGCTGGGCTCCTTGTCGGTCCAGGCCACGTACGACGTGCTGGCGGCCCTGCACCAGGCCCGCCTGGTCCGTCGGGTCGAGCCGGCCGGCCAGGCGCCGCGCTTCGAGCTGGCGGGTGACAACCACCACCACCTGATGTGTCGGCGGTGCGGAGAGCTTCGGGACGTGGACTGCGCCGTCGGCCACGCCCCCTGCCTCGAGCCGGTGGACCCCCAGGGCTACCGGGTCGATGAGGCCGAGGTCATCTACTGGGGCCTGTGCCCCACCTGTACGGAAGGACTGGCATGAACGACATCACGACCCCCTCGACCACCCTCAGCGGCTGCCCGGTGCAGACCGACGCCCACTCACTCACCGTCGGCCCGGACGGGCCGATCGTGCTGCACGACGTGCACCTGGTCGAGCAGCTGGCCCACTTCAACCGGGAGCGGGTCCCGGAGCGGAACCCGCACGCCAAGGGCAGCGGCGCGTTCGGCACCTTCACCGTGACCGGCGACGTCAGCGCGTACACCAAGGCCGCCGTCTTCCAGCCCGGCACCACCACCCGGACCCTGGTCCGGTTCTCCACCGTGGCCGGGGAGCAGGGCTCGCCCGACACCTGGCGCGACGTGCGGGGCTTCGCCGTGCGCTGGTACACGACCGAGGGCAACCTCGACATCGTCGGCAACAACACCCCGGTCTTCTTCCTCCGAGACGCCCTCAAGTTCCCGCAGTTCATCCGCTCCCAGAAGCGGATGCCGGCCTCCGGGCTGCGTGACGCCACCATGCAGTGGGACTTCTGGACCCTGTCGCCGGAGTCGGCCCACCAGGTCGCGTACCTGATGGGGGACCGGGGCCTGCCCCGTACCTGGCGGCACATGAACGGGTACGGGTCCCACACCTACCTGTGGGTCAGCGCCACCGGGGAGAAGTTCTGGGTCAAGTACCACTTCCTGAGCAACCAGGGCGTGGAGAACCTGACCAGTGCCGAGGCCGCCGAGCTGGCCGGGACCGATGCCGAGTACCACCGCCGCGACCTGTACGAGTCGATCAGCCGGGGCGACTTCCCGAGCTGGAGCCTGCAGGTCCAGGTGATGCCGTACCAGGACGCCGCCACGTACCGGTTCAACCCGTTCGACCTGACCAAGGTCTGGTCGCTGAAGGACTACCCGCGGATCGAGGTGGGCCGGCTGGAGCTCAACGAGAACCCGACGAGCTTCTTCGCCGAGATTGAGCAGGCCGCCTTCAGCCCGTCCAACATGGTGCCGGGCACCGGGATCTCGCCGGACAAGATGCTGATGGCCCGGGTCTTCGCGTACCCGGACGCCCAGCGGGCCCGGATCGGCACCAACTTCCACCAGCTGCCGGTGAACCAGCCGGTCTGCCCGGTCAACAGCTACGCCACCCAGGGGAACATGGAGTACGTCCACAACGGCTCTGCCCCGGTGTACGCGCCGAACTCGTTCGGCCGCCCGTACGCCAGCAGCGACGGCCCGGCCGAGGACGGCTGGGAGTCCGACGGGGCGATGGTCCGCGCGGCCGCTACCCGGCACGCCGAGGACGACGACTTCGGCCAGGCCCACACTCTGGTGCGTGAGGTGTACGACGACGCCCAGCGGCAGCGGCTGGTCGAGACCGTCTCCGCTGCCCTGGCCGGGGTCCAGGAGCCGGTGCTGAGCCGGGCCTTCCAGTACTGGAAGAGCATTGATGCTGAGGTCGGGGCCGCCATCGAGGCTGCGGTCAAGGGCTGACCCCGGCGCCCGCCGCCGCGGAGGAGGGCCGGTTCTGGCGACCCGTACGGAGGACGACTTGCAGGAGAGGTCGCCAGGCGCGTATGCAAGGGCCATGCAGTTTCCGGCAGCCGTGGTCTTCGACCTGGACGGCACCCTGATCGAGAGCGAGAACGTCTGGGACGAGGTCCGCCGGGGCCTGGCCGCGAAGGCCGGGCTGCCCTGGCCGGAGGTGTCGACCCAGGCGATGATGGGCATGTCGACCCAGGAGTGGGGCACCCACCTGGTCGAGGTGGTCGGGCTGAGCGGAACCTGGCAGAACGCAGCCACGGCGACCATCGACGGGATGGTCGACAGCTACCGGCACGGGCTGCCGGCGCTGCCGGGGGCGGCCGAGGCTGTACGGCGCGTCGCCGCCGAGCTGCCGGTCGGGATTGCCTCCTCGTCGCCGAGGCGCCTGATCGACCTGGTCTGCCAGGAGCTGGGGGTCGCCGAGCTGCTGCGGGCCTCGGTGTCGACCGAGGAGGTGGGCCGCGGCAAGCCCTGGCCGGACGGCTACCTGCGGGCGGCGGAGCTGCTAGGGGTGCCCGCCGACCAGTGCGTGGCGGTCGAGGACTCCGGCGCCGGGGTCCGCTCGGCGCTCGCCGCCCAGATGGCCGTGGTCGTGGTCCCGCCAGCCTTCCACCCGCCCACCCAGGACCTCCTGGACCAGTGCGACGCGGTGATCTCCAGCCTGGACGAGCTCACCCTCGACCTGCTCCGCAGCCTGCGCTAACCGCTCGTTCGCGCCAGCAGGAGGGCTACCCTGAGGAGGTGGGCGACGACGCGTTCGAGGACCTGCCGCTGGACAAGTGGCGGTGGCACCCCTCGCCCCTGGCTGGGCAGGTCGTCTACGTCCTGACCCGGTCACCGCAGGGGGTGGTCAACATGGCGCCCAAGAGCTGGGTGACGATGGCGGGGTTCGCCGGCCCGGTCGTCGGCTTCGGCTGCTCGACGACGCACCACACCTGTGCCAATGCGGTGTCCACAGGAGCCTTCACCCTGTCCTTCCCTGATGCGGCTCAGGCCCAGAGCGCTGCCGCCGTCTCCCAGGCGCCCCGGGACCAGCGCCTGGGCGTCGCAGGGCTCACGCTCGGCGATCCGAGCCCCGGGGCGGTGGCGCACCTGCGCGAGTGCCCCGCCTTCTGCGAGTGCGAGCTCTACCGGGTCGTGGAGCTCGAGGAGCAGGAGGTGTTCATCTTCGGCCGGATCACCCGCATCGCTGTACGGTCAGGGCTGGCGGCACAGGGTGCGAGGCAGGCGTACCGGGAGCTGGCCCCGGCCTTCTTCCTCGAGCCGAGGGTGATGGCCGGCCTGGGGCCTCTGATAGAGGAAGAGCCCGTCTGAGCAGGCTCTCTCACAGGCAGTTCTGGCACTCCATGCCGGCCGGGGTCTCCAGGTAGCAGGTCGGGCAGATCCGGGTGGTCGGGATGTGCGGCTTCGCCGGCGCTGCGGGCTTGGTCACTCTCGGCGCCCGGGCCTTGGGGGTACGGGCTGGCTTCTCCGTGCGGCGGACCAGCTCGGCGGCCAGCACCGGCCGGGCGTCGGGCGGGACGTCGGCGGCGAACTGCCGGTAGCACTGCAGCCGGCCGACCGCCGCCTCCTTCTCCCGGGCCAGGTCGTTGCTGGCGGGCTTGCGCTGCACCCGGAGCACCTCGGCGTACACCGGACCGACCATGCCGTCGCGAGGGTTGAGCACCAGCGAGGTCAGCGGTGGCACCCCGGTCGCCTGGCAGCGGTGCGCTACCAGCTGCAGCACTCGGCTGAGCCAGGTGGCCGTACCGTGCCGGGTGGAGACCCCGGTGCCGGACTGGACCCGGCTGGCCAGCTCCTGCGGCGAGACCGTCGCCTGGTACCGGGACGCGACCTGGCACAGCAGCCGGTACGCCTCCGCCGACCACTCCCGGACCGCGTCCTCCATGCGCACCGGCTCCTTGCCCGGCTCACGCCAGAACATGGCCGCCGGCCCGGACCGGGCCGTCACCGGCTGGTTCCGTCGTGCCGCTCCGCGCGCGGCCTCCAGCGGCGCCGGGCTGGCCCGGTGTAGACCTGCCGCGGCCGGTAGATCCGCTGCCCGACGTTGTCGCGGACCTCCTTCCAGTTGGCGATCCAGCCTGG
Source organism: uncultured Propionibacteriaceae bacterium (assembly GCA_937926975.1). Taxonomy (GTDB): domain Bacteria; phylum Actinomycetota; class Actinomycetes; order Propionibacteriales; family Propionibacteriaceae; genus Fen-668. The sequence goes on from CALBCJ010000037.1 coordinate 39,232, forward strand.
CAGCCGACCCATCGCAAACATCACAGTGAACATGTCGACCGGGATCCCGATCGCCTTCAGGATGATGCCGGAGTAGAAGTCGATATTCGGGTACAGCTTGCGCTCGATGAAGTAGTCATCGGCCAGTGCGGTCCGCTCCAGCTCTCGGGCCAGGTCCAGCTGCCGGTCGTCAATGTGGATGTGGTCGAGCAGCTGGTCGGCGGCCTTCTTGATGATCGTGGCGCGGGGGTCGAAGTTGCGGTACACCCGGTGCCCGAAGCCCATCAGCTTCACCCCGGACTTCTTGTCCTTCACCTTCGCCACGTAGTCCTTGACGCTGATGTGGGACCGCTCGATCTGCTCCAGCATCTCGATCACCGCCTGGTTCGCGCCGCCGTGCAGCGGGCCCCAGAGGGCGCAGACCCCGGCCGCTGCCGTCGCGTACAGGTTGGCCTGGGAGGACGCCACCATCCGGACCGTGGAGGTGGAGCAGTTCTGCTCGTGGTCGGCGTGCAGCACCAGCATCATGTTCAGCGCGTGCGCCACCTCGGGGGTCGGCTCGTACTCCCGGTACGGGCGGGAGAACATCATGTGCAGGAAGTTCTCGGCGTAGGGAAGGTCGGGCCGCGGGTAGACCAGCGCCTGGTCGACCGACGCCTTGTACGCAGCGGCCGCGATGGTGCGGACCTTCGACATCAGGGACGCCGCGACGATCTCGAACTCCTCGTCGTTGGTGATGTGAAGGTGCGGCAGGTCGTACGCCTGGAGCGAGTTGATCATCGCCGACAGGATCGCCATCGGGTGCGCCGAGGGGGGAAAGCTGGAGAAGTGGCGCCGCATCGGCTCGGGCATGCCGGCGTTCTCGGTCAGCAGGTCCCCGAACCGGGCCCGCTCCAGCGGGGTGGGCAGGTCGCCCCAGATCAGCAGCTGGGCGGTCTCGACGAAGGAGCTCCGCTCGGCCAGCTCCTCGATCGGGTAGCCGCGGTAGCGCAGGATGCCCGCGTCGCCGTCGATGTAGGTGATCTGGGACGCGCAGGCGCCGGTGTTGCCGAACCCGTCGTCGAGGGTGACGTACCCGCTCTGGGAGCGCAGGTTGCTGATGTCGACGGCGTGCTCGTGCTCGGTTCCGACAACGACCGGGAGCTCGATCGTGCGACCATCAGGAAGCTGTAGCTGTGCCACGTCGGCCATGTGTCCTCCAGTCTCGGCGATCCGTCACAGACCACTCAGGAAGGGCGCAGAGCGGGAGCCCCGCTGACGCCAGCCCGCGGTCGCAGGCAGGGCCCTAACCTACCTCCTCAGGTACCGGAGACGGCCCGGCGTACCAGATGCAACGCATCGACCCGCGAGCGCCCACAGCCCCCGGTGGGGGTCGCCGGGCGGGTGCAGCACGCCAGCAGGTCGATGCCAGTACGGCCAAGCCGTGATTCCAGAGGCTACAGCATTCCGCCCCCCGAAATGCAAGTCCGAGAAGAATCAGGTGACTCCCACTGATGTAGTTCTGGCGACCGGGGATCAGCGTGCTGAGGGGCTGGGCGTACCTATCACGGGAAGATCACAGTGGGTGATGACTATGGCTTTGGCTAGGAATGACGCTCGCACAATGGTGGTCCTGGGCGGCTGCTGGAGGGTGCTGAGCCGGAGCCGTTGTGGTCGCTGTTGGCGGCATCCCAGAAGACCGCGCCGCAGGCGTAGCGGAGACGAGCGGTCACGGCCCGCACTGCGGCCCCGCCCCCGGTGACGTGGCGAGCACTGACCCGGTCCTGGACAGAACTCAGCCCGGCCCACCAGGGCCGGGCCGAGCCGGTGCAGGTCAGGCGCTCAGCCGACGGCGCCCGAGTAGCGCAGCACGAAGGCGAGGACTATCGACACGATGCCGACGATGATGCCCGCGAGGGCGATGTTGTTCTTGAAGCCAGCTTTCTTCGACTTGTTGTAGGCGATGATGCTGACGATCAGGCCGATGAGCGAGCAGAAGATCGCCAGGACCAGGCCGACGATGCCCATGGTCTTGCCGGGGTCCTCCCCGGCCGGGCCCGGCGCGTACGGGGCACCCTGAGGCTCCACGTACGGGGTACCCTGAGGCTCGTTGTGGGACATGCTGCTCCTTCGTGTGGATCTAACGCGATGCACCTTAGTGGACCGCGGGGTCGGCCCGGTCGGTGCCCCGGCTGCTGAGAAGCCCGGCTCCCCTCACGTGGTTCCCGGGGTCGGCTGGGGGCCAGGTTCGGCAGGACGAGAGGAGTCGGCTACTATTGGAATGTCTCGCTGGACCCCCCAATCAACCCCCCGGTAGAGGCGTCGCTTGTCATGCCCGGGGGGCGGGCTGAGTGGGGAGGGGCGGAATGATCCGCGTTGACTATGTGGTTGTCGGTGCTGGGCCGGGAGGGGCTGTGGTGGCCCACCGGTTGACGGCCGACCCAAGTGTGAAGGTGATGGTCCTGGAGGCCGGGCCGGGCGACGGCCACCCGCTGGTGCACATTCCGAGCGGGTTCACCCAGCTGCGCAAGTACGGCTGGCCGTACCGTACGGTCGAGCAGGCCTCCCTCGGCGGGGTCACCAAGGGCTACCCGCAGGGCCGGATCCTGGGCGGTGCGACGTCGACCAACGCGATGATCTACGTCCGTGGTCAGCGGGAGGACTACGACGAGTGGGCCGCCGACGGCAGCACCGGGTGGGGCTACGAGGACGTGCTGCCGTACTTCCGGCGCGCCGAGTCGTACCCGCGCGACGACGCGTACCACGGCACCACCGGGCCGCTGCGGGTGAGCCGGCTGCCCTCGTACCACCGCCTCAGCGAGGCGTTCGTCGCCGCCGGGCAGGAGCTCGGCCTGCCGTACAACCCCGACTTCAACGGCGTCAGCCAGCGCGGGGTCGGCTACTACGACGTGACCCAGCGCCACGGGCTGCGCTCCAGCGCCTCCAGCGCCTACCTGCGCCCGGTCCGGCGGCGCGCGAACCTGCAGGTGCTGACCGAGGCCACCGTGACCCAGGTGGTCGTGGAGCGGGGCCGCGCGGTGGGGGTCCGGTTCGTGCAGGGTGACCAGGTCGAGACCGTGGTCGCTGACCGGGAGGTCGTGCTCTGCGGCGGCGCCGTGAACACCCCCGCACTGCTGCTGCGGTCGGGGATCGGGCCGGCCGACGAGCTGCGTGAGGTCGGGGTGGAGCCGCTGGTCGACCTGCCCGGCGTGGGCCGCAACCTGCAGGACCACCTTGATGTCTGCCTCACCGCCAGCAGCAGCGTCCCCAGCTACAACGAGCTGGGCCACTCCTGGCGGCTGGTGTCGGCGGTGGCCGAGTACGCGCTGCACCGCTCTGGGCCAATCACCTCCAACGTCTGCGAGGCCGGCCTGTTCTGGGACTCTGACTCCAGCCTGCGCCCCGACATCCAGATGTCCGGCCTGCCCACGTACGGCAACGGGCGCCGCCAGGGCGGCCACGGCTTCACCGTCAACGTGTCCAACCTGCGCCCGCGGAGCCGGGGGGTCGTCCGGCTGCGCTCGGCCGACCCCGGCGACGCGCCGCTGATCGACCCGCGGTTCCTCACCGAGCCCGAGGACTGGAAGATCACCCTGCGCGGGATCGAGCAGGCCCGGGCGCTGCTGCGGACCCCGGCCATGCGGGCCCTGGACGTGGTCGAGCAGGAGCCGGGCCCAGACCTCGGCAGCGAGCAGGAGCTCCGCGCGTACACCAACGCCCGGTCCCGGACCGGCTACCACCCGGTCGGGACCTGCGCCATGGGGACCGGCCCGGAGGCCGTCGTCGACCCGGCCCTGAAGGTGTACGGGGTGGAGCAGCTGCGGATCGTCGACTCGTCGGTGATGCCCCGCCTGATCAGCGGCAACACCATGGCCCCGGCGTACCTGGTCGGCGAGAAGGGGGCCGACCTGCTGCTCGGGGCGACAGCGGACTCGGCGGCGGTTCGGCTCCCGGCCGGGAACTGACTACCGTAGAGCCCATGTCAGAACCGACCAGCTCACCCGACGCCCCGCAGCGGGCCGACGAGTCCCCCACCACAGAGCGGGTTCTCGGGCCCGCCGCCACGCCGACCCACCCTCTGGCGCTGGCCCCGATCGTCGCCCCGGCACACTCCGTCGACGGCTTCGTACGGGAGTTCCTGCACGAGCTCAACACCGACCGGGGCGTGACCCTGTCGCGCTCCAGCATCAACGACCAGTACCTGGCGCTGGCCCGTACGGTGCGGAACTACCTGGTGGGCCGCTGGCTGGAGACCGCCCGCCGACAGCGTGAGACCTCAGCCAAGAAGGTGGCCTACCTGTCGGCCGAGTACCTGCTCGGTCGCCAGCTGAGCAACAACCTGCTCGCCAGCGACCTCTTCGGCATCGTCGAGAAGGGGCTCGCGGGCTGCGGCCTGGACCTCGCCACCCTGCGCGCCCAGGAGGTCGAGCCGGGCCTCGGCAACGGCGGCCTGGGCCGGCTCGCGGCCTGCTTCATCGACTCGCTGGCAACGATGAACGTGCCCTGCATCGGCTACGGGATCCGCTACGAGTACGGCATCTTCCGGCAGACCTTCGTCGACGGGCGGCAGGTCGAGGAGGCCGACACCTGGATGTCGCTGGGCACCCCGTGGGAGTTCCCGCACCCCGAGGCCGCGGTCCAGGTCGACTTCGGCGGGCGGACCGAGACGTACACCGACGACAGCGGCGTCCGGCGGACCCGCTGGCTGCCGGACTGGAACGTCAAGGGGATCCCGATCAACTACATGGTCCCCGGCTACCTGAACGGGCGGGTGAACACCCTGCGGCTGTGGTCGGCCCAGGCCACCCGGGAGTTCGACCTGCAGATCTTCAACGCCGGCGACTACGCCCAGGCGGTGCGGGCCCAGACCTTCGCCGAGAACATCTCGAAGGTGCTGTACCCCGAGGACTCCACCCCCCAGGGCAAGGAGCTGCGGCTGCAGCAGCAGTACTTCTTCGTGGCCTGCTCAATCCGCGACTTCATCGAGACCCAGCTGGAGGAGGGCTTCGACCTGCACCGGCTGCCGGAGCGGATCATCTTCCAGCTCAACGACACCCACCCGGTGATCGCGGTCCCCGAGCTGATGCGGCTGCTGCTCGACGAGTACGGCTTCGAGTGGGAGGAGGCCTGGGAGGTGACGCGGCAGTGCTTCGCGTACACCTGCCACACCCTGCTGCCGGAGGCCCTCGAGGTGTGGTCGGCCGAGCTGCTGGGGCGGCTGCTGCCGCGGCACCTGGAGATCATCTACCAGATCAACGACGACTTCCTGGAGCAGGTCCGGGCCGCGCACCCGGGCGACGAGATGCGGGTCCGGCGGATGTCGATCATCGCTGAGCACCCCGAGCGCGCCGTACGGATGGCGCACCTGGCCACGGTCGCCTCGACCAAGGTCAACGGGGTCGCCGAGCTGCACAGCCAGCTGCTGCGCGACAAGGTGCTGCCGGACTTCTCCGAGCTGTGGCCGGAGAAGTTCACCAACGTCACCAACGGGGTCACTCCGCGGCGCTTCCTGCGGCTGTCGAACCCGCGGCTGTCGTCGATCATCAACGACGCCATCGGGACCGGCTGGGTGACCGACCTGGAGCGGCTGCGCGAGCTCGAGCCGTACGCCGAGGACAAGGAGTTCCTCGCCGCGTTCCGCGCCGTCAAGGCCGAGAACAAGCGCCGGCTGGGGATGCTGCTGGAGGCCCGCGACCAGATCGTGCTGCCGGGGGACCACCTGCTCGACGTGATGGTGAAGCGGCTCCACGAGTACAAGCGGCAGACCCTGAAGCTGCTGCACGTGGTGACCCTGTACGAGCAGGTGATCTCGGGCAAGATCGCGGCGAGCGACCTGACCCCGCGGACGGTGCTCTTCGGCGCGAAGGCCGCCCCCGGCTACCGGATGGCGAAGGAGATCATCTACCTGATCAACTCGGTCGCCCAGGTGGTGAATGCCGACCCGCGGCTGGAGGGCCGCCTCAAGGTCGCGTTCCCGGCGAACTACAACGTCACCCTGGCCGAGAAGCTGATCCCGGCCGCCGACCTGTCGGAGCAGATCTCGCTGGCCGGCATGGAGGCCTCGGGCACCGGGAACATGAAGTTCGCCCTCAACGGGGCGCTCACCATCGGGACCGATGACGGCGCCAACGTCGAGATCCGCCAGCTCGTCGGCGACGACCACTTCTTCCTGTTCGGGCTGACCGAGCCCGAGGTCGCCGAGGTCCAGGCGAAGGGGTACTCCCCGGGCTCGTACTACGAGACCAACCCGCAGCTGAAGGCGGCCTTCAACCTGATCATGTCGGGCGTCTTCTCTGACGGGAACACCCGGGCCTTCGAGCCGGTCACCTCGGCTCTGCTGGAGTACGACCGGTTCATGGCCCTGGCCGACTACCAGTCCTACCTGGACGCGCAGGCCGAGGTGGAGAAGGCGTACGCCGACCCCGACCGCTGGACCCGCTCCGCGGTGCTCAACATCGCCCGCTGCGGCTACTTCAGCTCTGACCGGGCAATGCGCGACTACATTCACCGGATCTGGGGGGTTCAGCCGGACCTGTGACCGGTTGAGCACGTACGCACCGGCAGACCCGGGCCACCCTCGGCCGAGCTCGCAGGGGGCCCGGGTCTGCGGGGTGCTGAGCGCGCCGACGGTGGTCAGGGCCGCGGTGGCGTGCATGAGCAGGGCCCCAGGGCAGGTCGCTCACTCAGGTGAGGTCTGGTCGTGATGGGCCCGACTGTTGTGGGGCCTGACCGTTGTGGGGCTCGGCCGTGTCGCCCGCGTCCGGCAGCCGTCGCATCTGCAGCCAGGAGTAGAAGAAGGCGACCGCTGAGACCAGGAGCAGCAGCCCCGGGTACGGAGTGCTGTCGGGCCGGAAGAACGCGCTGACCTCCATCGCGACGGCTCCGAGGCCGCTCATGACTGCCCCGGCGAGGGTCAGCCGACGGGTTCGGGCTGGGGCCACCGGAGCCAGCACTCCCCGTCGGGCCCGCTGCCAGGCCGACAGCAGCCAGGCCCCGGCTCCCAGCATCATGATGCCGCTCGCCGCCATCATCACCACGGGGAACCGGTCATGCAGCGGGTCAAGGATGGTGAAGGGCACCACGAGCGCCACCAGCCCCAAGACGATGAAGACCACCGCCATGGCTGGTCCCAGCCACCGGGCGACCCCCACCAGCCCCGGCCGGCGCGTCACCGCCTCTGACGAGGGAGGCTGAGTCCGGCGCGGAGGCGGGCATGCAGCCACGCTATCAACGAAGCGCCGAGAGCGGGGCGAGACCGAGCACTCAGCAGGCCGGGGCCAGCGCGTGACCCCGGCCTGGGGCTCAGACCACGTACCCCTGCAGGTCGGCGATCAGGTGGACCGTGCCCAGGGAGGTGTTGCGGAAGGTGACGGTGCCGTCGTCACCGACCTTGACCACGACCTGGTTGGTGACCGTACGGCCGGGGACCAGGTTCAGGTTCGAGGCGGTCGGGGCGTTCTGGCCGGTCGGGTAGGCCGTGACGTACCCCGCGGACTGGGCGCCGGTGGCGGTCAGGTTGAGCACCGCCGCGGAGCCCTGCTGCGGGTCGACCCCGGCCCGGCCCCGGACCTTCAGGGTGACCGTACGGTTCGGGCCGACCGCGCCGGAGAAGCCGAGGCCGTCGCGGGTGTCGAGCACCCGGACCGGGGTGTTCGCGGCCCGGAAGCCACCGCCAGCGCCGGAGCCCGAGACGTACCCGAAGGCGTCGACGACCACGTCGACCGGGTCCGCCGAGCCGTTGCGGAGCCGTACCCTCCCGTCGGTGCCGACCTTGACCAGGCTGAGGTTCGCGGCGGTCTGGCCGGCGACGAAGTTCACGTTCGACGCGGTCGGCGCAGCCTCGCCGGCCGGGTACGCGGTCAGGTAGCCGCCCTGGGCGGGGGAGACCACGGTCAGGTTGAGCAGCGCCGCCCGGGCCCCGTCGGCAACCACCGAGCCGGTGACCTTCAGCTCCTGCTCCCCGCCGGCCGGAACCCGGGCGCTGCCGCGGGTGTCGAGGAGCCGGGTCGGGGTGGTCGCCACCACCGCGCCGCCGTTGGTGGGGGAGCCGGCGGTGTAGTACCCGGCCACGTCGACCACCACGTCGCTGGCGCCGGTGCTGGCGTTGAGGAAGCTGACCCGGCCCTGCTCGCCGAGCCGTACGGTCACCAGGTTCGGCACCGTCTGGCCCGGGGTGAAGTTGAGGTTCGACACCGTCGGTGCCGGCTGCCCGGCCGGGTAGGCCGACAGGTAGCCGCCCGCCCTCGGGCCGGTCACGGTGACATTCAGCACCGCGGCCACCGCGTCGCCCGGCACCCCGGCCTGCCCGGCGACCGGCATGGCGACGGTCCCGTTCGGGATCATCGAGCCCGAGGCCCGGGTGTCCATCAGCCGGGTCGGGGTGACCGGGGTGTACGTGGCCGGGTCCGCGAAGGTGACCGGGGCCGGTTCGTTCGACCAGGTCAGCGTGCCGTTGGTGAACGTTGCGCGGAGCACGCCGTTGACGGTGGTCTGGCTGGAGGTGGGCCAGCCCAGCGAGCCGCCCGGCCCGCCGGCCTGCAGGTACTTCGCGGTCAGCTTCTCACCCAGCCAGAACGTCTGCCGGTCGGGCCGCATCCAGCCCGAGCCCTTGAGGAAGTCGACCGTACGGCCACCGGCCAGGTTCCGCTCCACCTCGTACACCGGGCCCAGCGGGCCCGCGTCACCGCCCTGCGACGCCCACAGCTCGTACAGCGGCGACTTCTCGTTGCCCCGCATCGTGGCCGCCACGTTCTGCCGCAGCTGCGGCAGGAAGGCCCGCAGGTGGGTGCCGGGGCAGTCGGTCGCCATCACGTCACCGTGCCCGAAGATCACCGGCAGGGTCTTGCCGGCCAGGGTGACAGTGCCCAGCGGGTCGCGGTAGCTGCTGCCCAGCTTCCACGCCAGCAGCTCGTACGAGGCGTTGAGCGCGGCCTGGGTCGGGGCCTCGGTCATCGAGTTCATCATGAAGCTGACGCCGACAGTGTTGGTGTTCCACTGGGTCGCGTGGGCCCCGTGGACCGGCTTGGTGATCCCGCCGTGGCGTCCCTCGAAGATCTGGCCGTACTTGTCGACCAGGAAGTTGTACCCGATGTCGCACCAGCCGCGGCTCTTCACGTGGTACGCGTAGATGCCGCGCACGATCGAGGCCGACTGCTTCGCGGTGTACGTGTTGGTGCCCTCGGTGTGGTGGATCACCGCCGCCTTGACCGTCTGGTCGTAGCTCCCGGGGACGCAGTCGGCGCCGTTGAGGCTCAGCAGCGACTCGTCGGCACCCCAGCCGGCCCGGGAGATGATGCTCGGCTGCGGGACCCCGGAGACCGTCGAGCGGGCCGACACCCCGAGCAGCGAGGCGTCCTCCGGGGTGGTCGGGGAGGTCACCAGCACTGCCTGCAGGCCCTGGACGGAGGCCCCGGGGGCGCCGACCGCGCGGACCTCGACCGAGGTCGCGTCCCCTGACCAGTACGGCGCGGTGACCCGGTCGTCCCTGGCCCCCGGGTCCTGGTCAGCGGCCTGCTCGGTGTCGAGGGTGGACCAGGGCGACCAGTCCCCGGAGCCGTTGCGGGTCCGGCTCTGGACCGTCACGCCCTCGGACCGGGACTGCCACTCGGCGCCGACCAGCTGGAAGGTGTCGCCTCCCGACCGTACGGCCTCGGCCAGTACCACCGTGCCCGGCGGGACATCGGCGCTGGCCGAGCGGGCCGAGACCGTCGGCGCCGCTGGGACCGTGGAGATCACCGGGCTGACCGGTTGCCGCTCGGTCGGCCCGGGCGCCTGGGGCAGCGGCGCGGCGGCCGCCGGCGCGGTCAGCGTCAGCGCTCCAGCGAGCACCGCTGCGGTCAGGCACGACAGTCTGCTGGTTCTCACAAGTACAGCCCCCTCGATCGATCCGTTAGCCAAGGCCATCCCCCCTGCGGATCGCCGTTCCTAGTATGCGGAGCAGGTCTCGGAACTGGAAGCGGCAGCCTGAAGGACAGGTCGACACTTCGAGTACGCGCGAGCGGCCCGCTCCGTTGCTGTGAAACGGCCAACCAGGCCGACGAAGAGCGCGTACGGTGGGTCGGTGAGGAGGCCCCTATGAAGCTGACCAGCACATCGATCGCCGACGGTGCCCGGATCGGCACCCCGTACCTGGAGCCAGGCCTGGGCGGGGACAACACCAGTCCCCAGCTGTCGTGGAGCCCGGGTCCCGACGGCACCGGGTCGTACGCGGTCACCTGCTACGACCCCGACGCCCCGACCGGCTCCGGCTGGTGGCACTGGATCGTTACCGACATCCCTGCCGAGGTCACCAGTCTCCCCGAGGGCGGGCCGCTGCCCGAGGGGGCTCGGGAGTGGCGCAACGACTACGAGTACCTGGGCTGGGGTGGCCCCTGGCCCCCGCCGGGCCCGGCGCACCGGTACGTCTTCACCGTGCACGCCCTGCCCGCGGCCCGCCTCGAGGCCGACGAGTGCACCCCGCAGGCGAAGGTGCGGGCCATGATCCACCGCACCGAGCTGGCCCGGGCCTCCCTCACCGGCCTGTACGGAGTGGACGGCTAGCGCTCAGCACCCCATGGAGACAGTGCGCAGGACCAGGTCGCCGGCGGCGTTGGAGGCGACGAGGTCGACCTCGGCCAGGATCGACCAGTCCTGGTTGCGGTCCGGGTCGCTCAGCACCTGCCGTACCTCCCAGCGCCGGCCGGGCTGCTCGGTGATCAGCAGCAGGCCGGGGCCGCGAGCGTCGGCGTCCAGCAGCACCTCGTCGTACTCGCCGTAGTAGCCGTCGAGGGCCTGGTCCCACTCGGCACGGCCCATCCGGACCGGCTCCAGGTCGGCGCCCGTGGCGTCGGCGGCCACCTCGGCTGCCGCCTGGGCCTGCTCCTCGGCCGCCACCAGCCCGTCCAGGTCGTCTCGGGCGACCAGCTCGACCCGGCGCCACATCGCGTTGCGGACCAGCACCCTGAAGGCGCGGGTGCTGGCGGTGATCGGCCGCGGCGGCGCCTCGGCCTCGGCAGTGACCAGGTCGGTGCCGGCCAGCATCGCCTCCCACTCGGCCACCAGCGACGAGTCGGTCTGGTGGACCAGCTCGCCCAGCCACTCCACCAGGTCCGCGAACTGCTCGTTCCACAGCGAGCTCGGCACCGTACGCCGCAGCGCCCGGTAGGCGTCGGAGAGGTAGCGCAGCACCACCCCCTCGGCCCGGGCCAGCCTGTAGTGGGCGATCATCTCGGTGAACGTCAGGCCCCGCTCGTACAGGTCACGCACCACCGACTTCGGCGACAGGGCGTCCGGCAGCCACGGGTGGCTGGCCCGGTACGTGCGCAGCGTCGACTCCAGCAGATCCGCCAGCGGCTTCGGCCAGGACACGTCGGCCAGCAGCTCCATCCGCTCCTCGTAGTCGAGGCCGTCCTCCTTCATCTCGCGGACCGCCTCGCCACGGGCCTCGAACTGCTGCGCCAGCAGCACCGGCACCGGGTCCTCCAAGGTGGCCTCGATCACCGACACCAGGTCCAGCGCGTACGTGGGGGAGCCCGGGTCGAGCACGTCGAAGACCGCCAGCGCGTACGCCGACAGCGGCTGGTTCAGGGCGAAGTCGTGCTGCAGGTCGACGGTCAGCGCGTACGGGCGGCCCTGCTCGTCGGGCTCCGGGAGCCGGACCACGATCCCGGCCTGCAGCAGCGAGCGGCCAATCGCCAGCGCCCGGCGCAGCAGCCGGCGCTGAGTGGCCCGGTCCTCGTGGTTGTCGGTCAGCAGCCGGTGCAGCGCGGCGACCGGGTCACCGGGGCGGGAGACCACGTCCAGCACCATCGCGTACGTGACCCGCATCCGGGAGGTGAGCGGCTCCGGCGGCGCCGCGACCAGCCGGTCGAAGGTCTCCCGGGTGTAGCCGACAGTGCCCTCGGGAGCCTTCTTGCGCACCACCTTGCGGCGGGCCCTCGGGTTGTCGCCGGCCTTCGCCAGGGCCCGGTCGTTGGCGATCACGTGGTCGGGCGCCTGGCACAGCACGTAGCCGGTGGTGTCGAAACCAGCCCGCCCGGCCCGGCCCGCGATCTGGTGCAGCTCGCGGGAGCGCATCAGCCGCACCCGGTGCCCGTCGAACTTCGCCAGGGTAGTCAGCAGCACCGTCCGGATCGGGACGTTGATCCCGACCCCGAGGGTGTCGGTGCCGCAGATCACGCTCAGCAGCCCCTCCTGCGCCAGGCGCTCCACCAGCCGCCGGTAGCGCGGCAGCATCCCCGCGTGGTGAACCCCGATTCCCCGTCTGACCAGGCGTGACAGCGTACGGCCGAAGCCGGCCGAGAAGCGGAACCCGCCCACCTGCTCCGCGATCCGGTCCCGCTGCTCCCGGTTGTGCAGGTTCAGCGAGGTCAGCGCCTGGGCCCGCTCCAGCGCCTCCTTCTGGGTCGGGTGGACCACGTACACCGGGGCCCGCTGCTCGGCCACGACCTGCTCGATGGTCTCGTGCAGCGGCGTCGGCGCCCACGCGTACACCAGCGGCACCGGGCGTACGGCGTCGTCGACCAGCGCGGTCTCGCGCCCGGTCCGCCGAGTCAGGTCGCGGCGCAGCCGGGTGGTGTCACCCAGGGTCGCCGACATCAGCAGGAACTGGGCCCGGTTGAGCTCCAGCAGCGGCACCTGCCAGGCCCAGCCCCGGCTCGGGTCGGCGTAGTAGTGGAACTCGTCCATCACCACGCTCGCCACATCGGCGTCCGGCCCCTGCCGCAGCGCGATGTTGGCCAGGATCTCGGCGGTGCAGCAGACGACCGGGGCGTCCGGGTTGACGCTCGCGTCGCCGGTCACCATCCCCACCCGCTCAGCCCCGAAGGTCTCCACCAGGGCGAAGAACTTCTCGCTGACCAGGGCCTTGATCGGGGCGGTGTAGAAGGTCCGGCCCCCGGCCGCGACCGTGGCCAGGTGCAGCGCGGTCGCCACCAGCGACTTGCCGGAGCCGGTCGGGGTGGCCAGCACCAGGTTGCTGCCCGACAGCAGCTCCAGGACCGCCTGCTCCTGGTGCGGGTACGGGGTGAGCCCGAGGGCCTCGACCCAGTCGGTGAAGCCGTCGTACACGTCGTCGAGGCTGGCCGGGGCCCCGGCCCAGCCGTCCAGCAGGTCGCCCAGCGAGGTCACGGCCGCCAGGGCGCCGCCGCCCGAGCCTCGCTGACATAGCTGCGGGCCCGGTCCCGCAGGTAGCCGAGGTCCCCGTCGACCAGGCTGTCGAGGACCAGCGAGCGGTCGCTGACCATGGCGAGCGCTCCGGCAGAGAGCCACTGGCCGACCCCGTACGGGGAGCCGCCGCCGACCAGCAGCGGCGCCTCGGGGACCGCAGCCACCGCGTACGGGGCGTAGCTGACGCCGACCACCTCGGCCGGGTGCACGTACACCCCGGTCGGGCCCAGGGACCAGGCGGCGACCAGCTCGGCCGGGGTGAAGCCGCCGGCGAAGACCGGCAGGGCGAGGCTGCGGGCGTGCTCAACCAGGGCCTCGGAGGCGATCGGGACCAGGGCGAACGCGGCCCCGGCCGCGGCGGCGGCCTCGAGGTGAGCGGTGGTTCGGACCTGGTGGACGCCGATGACTGCCCGCCCGCCCAGGGACTCGGTGAGCTGGCCGACCAGCTCCGTACGGCTGGCAGCGGCCGCCAGCACGTCCATGCCCTCCTGCACCAGCACCTCGGCCACCACGGCGCAGCGGTCGGGCTCACCCTCGGCGGTCAGGGACGCGACCAGGCGCGTCGCGGCGAGCGCCGCGACGGCGGCGCCAGGTTCGGTCATGGGCTCAATCTTGCCGCATCGGCTGGTTGCTGGGCCTCTGGCCGAAGTCGCTGCCGAAGCCGCGGCGCTCACCAGCCACCAGCCGCTGGCCGCCGAAGGCCAGCATGCACAGGGTGACCAGGGCAAGGACCGAGACCAGCGCCACGGCGCCGACCGTGATCCCGACCGAGGTGAGGATCGACGACCCAGCCTGCGACGGGTGGGCGGCCGTGGTCGCGCTCGGGGTGGTGGCCGTCTCCGCGGCCTGCACCTGGGTCTGGGCGCTGGTGGCGGCGGAGGCGCTCGGCTCCGGGGTCGGGGTCGGGACCTTCTGGTTCACCGGGACGGTGAGGTCGACGCTGGCCGGGGGAAGCCCCGACTCGCCCGCGTAGGTGACCTTGACCGCGACCTGCTGCGGGGGCTGGCCGGAGTCGGGCAGGGCCAGGCTGACCGCGAAGCTGCCGTCGTTGCTGGTCACCGCGCTGCCGCTGCCCTCGCCCCAGTCGACCTGGGCGTCGACCTGGGCGCTCCCGACCGGTCCGCGCGGTCCGACCAGGGTGCCGGAGACCGTGACCGTGCCGCCGAGACGGACCGGGTTCGGGGCGGCGTTGGCGGTGAGGGTGGTGCCGGAGCCGGTGGGCTGCGTCGCGGGCGGCTGGGTGGCCTGGGTGGTGGCGGCGCTGCCCTGGACGATGAAGTCGGCAGTGGCGGAGGAGCCCTCCCAGCTCAGGTGGCCCGTGAAGAGCGCCTCGGCCTGGTGCGCGCCCGGGCCGGGGACCGGTGCCCGGACACTGAAGGAGCCGGACCCGTTGGTCTGGGCGGAGCCGACAGCCGCGCCGTCAATACGGACCTGGACGGGGACCCCGCCGACCGGGCGGTGGAGCTGGTCGACCAGCCGACCGGTGATCACCATGTGGGTCTGGTCGCCGGGCTGGGCGGCGACCGACATCGTGGTGGCCAGCCGGACGTTGGTGAGTGCGGTGATCGGCGTACGGGGCTTGCGCGGCTCAGCGCTGGCCTGAGGAGCGGACGGGGCCAGGGCCACGAAGGCGACGGCCAGGGCGGCGACCAGACCCAGCAGAATCGTGCGAGTACGACTCATTCCTTACACCCCCACTGCTCGTGCCTGGTGTGGTCTGCCTCATCCCCTACAGTGAGCCGTCCGGCCATGGTGGGTCAAGCCGCCACCGTAGCCCCACGGGGAGATGCAGGGTACCCCCAGGACTTGACGTGGAATATCCTGAGGTTATCCTGAGAATCGTTCAGTCTTCGATACCGGGGGTCTCGTACGCACCATGGCTTCACCACGACGCGCACTCGAGCCGCTGCCCGACGACGTCGTCACCGACGACGCGCCGCACGCGCCTCGCCGGGCGCTCGGCAGCGAGCCCACCCCGTCTCCTCGCCAGCGCCGGCGCCGCCTCGCCGTCGGGCTGGTCGCCGGCGTTGCGGTGATCGGCGGCCTGGGAACCGCCCTGGCCGTCCACCACGGCACGGGCACCTCCGACACCCTGCCGGCCTCGGTCGGCACCCCGCAGTCCCGGTACACCGAAGAGCTCAGCCGCGCCGCGTCAGTGGAGCGGGAAGAGGCCGAGAGCGAGGAGACCCAGGACGGGACCGCCCCCGACCCCGAGCTGGCCCCGGTCGCCCCGGCGAGCACCGCCACCAGCCAGCCCCAGAAGCCCGGGTACACCACGGCCGGCCTGAACGTCCGGGGGCAGCCGAGCCCCGCCGCCGAGCTGGTGGCCGTCCTGCCGGTCGGGACCCAGGTCACCCGCGTCGGTGACCCCACCGGCGGCTGGCAGCAGATCGCAGCACCCGCAGCCGGGTACGTGAACGCGGAGTACCTCAGCGACACCGCTCCGGCTCAGCCCTCGCAGTCGCCGACCGCCACCGCTACCCAGAAGAAGAACGAGGCCTCCACACCGTCGACCACCACGACGAAGACCGGCGGCGTCTCCTCCTCGTACGCGCCGTGCGGCAGCAACATCGACAGCGGCATCACCCCCCGCGCCGTCAACGTGAAGCGCGCCATCTGCACCAACTACCCCGATGTGCAGAGCTTCATCGGGCGCCGCGGCGACGGGGAGCACGTCACCGGTCGGGCCGTCGACGCCATGGTCTCGGGCGCCCGAGGCCGTGAGATCGCCAGCTGGCTGCGGGCCAACGCCAGCCAGCTCGGCGTGACCGAGATCATCTACGAGCAGAAGATCTGGACCCAGCAGCGGTCCAGCGAAGGCTGGCGGTCAATGTCTGACCGAGGCAGCCGAACCGCCAACCACTACGACCACATCCATATCTTGGTGCGCTGACTCTCCCCACGTCAGGCACCAACACCCCCCACGGCGCCCTTCACCAAGCCCCCCGGTGAAGGGCGCCGTGCTGTGTTGGATCGCCGCCGCCTTCGCGGCGGCTCGGCCGCTTCGCTATAACCCCGGTCTTCCT
>CALBCJ010000038.1 GCA_937926975.1 uncultured Propionibacteriaceae bacterium
CAGAGACGACGGGGCAGCAGCCGGGCTGCCCGAGCAGCCCGCCAGCAGGGCAGCGGCCAGGACGGCACCAGCAAGACGACAGAACCGGATCGTCATCGGACCTCCTCAGACGCGGTGGTAGTGGAACCCGCTGGCCGCCGGCCAGCAGGGGTGACGGTTGCAGGCAGAATTTCCCTGCAGAACGAGCAGCGGGAGCACAGTGGGGCAGGTGACTCTGGTCAGAAAGGACATGCTTCCACCGCTTCGTAGCTGGGATAGGACATCTTCAGCTGGCCGTCGACGCGCTTGAACCCCCACCGTTCTAGGATGATTCCACGTTCACCCAGGTCCCTCCCGTCGCGGTCGATATAGATCGAGCCATAGTCGTCGACACAGCCCTGCAACGTGACCAGAGCCTCCGCGTGAATAGGGGTGGGGTCCCAGCGGGTCTTGAGGCGGTGCTCCAGCTGCACGACCGTGATCCCAGAGTCGTAGAGCTGCACGAGGCCATCCATGAATAAGGTCTTGCCGGGGTCGGCCATGGTGGCCTCGATCTCCGGAGTGGGGGTCAGAGAGGCGACCCCACCGGCGAAAGTGAGCCGGTGGTCCTCGACGAGCTGCCGCTGCCACACCGCCGTCGCCTCGTCGACCAGGGCCACCTGCTCCTGTGACCGCCGGTACTCCTGCGGGGTACACGGCCTCGGACTCGACAGGTCCGGCCTCACACACGTCGGCACCAGTACAGGCAAGGCAGCCGAGCTGCCCGAGCAGTCCACCAGCACAGCAGCAGCCAGCACAGCGCCAGCAAGACGACGGAACCATGTCATCACTGAACCTCCCGGGGAGAGTGGTAACAGTCTGGTCACTTCTGACACGGTCTGCAACCCCTTCTGAGAACTTGTGGACAACTTGGCAGGAGAACGACCCGGACTGGCGGGCCTCACAGGACCGGGTGGTGCGGACGCTGGAGCGCGGCACCACCCCTGCGTGGTCACCGGGCCGCTGGGCAGCGAGCCTGGCTCAGGGCACACGAGCCTGGCCCAGCAGCAGCCGCGACGGCTTGTCACTGTCTGGTCTCCCCGGTAGCGTTCGCAGCGTCCCGCGACACAGCGGATTCAGCCCCGGTCTCGTACCGGGCCCAGGGCCACGCCCGGTCGTCACCCCCTCCTCCCGGCGGCCCTCGCCGACCACGAGTTGGCCCAGGCCCCGCTCACAGCAGTGAGGGCACCCGCGTTCCCAGCGGATCACACAGGCGGATCACACAGCCTGTGCCGGTCGGCACGGGCACGACCGGGAACGAGGGGGACCATGGCGACACGGGGGCAGGTCTGGCAGCAGGCCCTGAACCGGGTCGACCCGTGCCTGCTGGCCGGCCCGCTGGGCGACCGGGCCGAAAAACGTCCGTCCCGCAGCGCCATCAAGCAGCTGTGGCCCACCGTCTTTGCGCGGCTGACCCCCGTACAACGCACTCGCCTCGACGCCTTCGCTGACAGTGAGGACGAGCGCCTGATCGAAGCGGCCGTCGCTGAGCGGGCCGACGACCTCCGGACGCTGCACGGCCTCGCCACGCGGGCCCGAGAGCTCATCGCGCGAGACCGGCACCAGCCGGACGTGGCGCACCTGACCAGGCAGGGGCGAGAGCAGACCGCCATGGCGCTGTCGGTCGCACTCAGCGCCTGGAAGCAGCAGACCAGCGCCGACGACGCCTACCACGCCTACCGCGCCCGGCACGGGGCGACCAGCCGAGACACGCCGGCAACGTCCCTTGCCGTACGGGCATACCTGGAGCGGCACCGCGAGAAGGTCCGCCGCCGGCTGGCGCGCTGCTGGGAGGCCCGCCCCGACGACACACCCCGGGAGGAGCCGGCCCCCAGCTGGCCGCCGGTCGGGAGCCTGCCGCCGCCCTGGGAGGAGCCCACCGAGGCCCAGCTCGGCCAGGTACGGGCCCTGCTGGACCACACCGGGGCCGCGCGAACCGCGTACGAGCTGCGGCTTCGGGGCGGCCCCACACCCTCCTGCCCACCCGTGCTCACCACCGACCACGCCGCCCGGCCGCTCGACCGGAGCCTGTGGGCCCGGCTGGTGCGCGGCACGTACGGGGACCCGCCCGACACCATCGGCACCGTCATCGACCAGGAGATCAGCCGGGCCTGCCGCCCGCTCGGGCTCGGCCTGCCCAGCGGGGAGACCGTCCTGGTGACCGGCTGCCTGATGATGCGGTCCCCGGTGGACACCGAGACGGCGAGCCTGCGGGGCCTGCTCACCGGTGGTGACAGCATCGACGCCAGGGCAAGCGTCCTGGCCAGGATCGGGTTCTCGGTCCGTCGGCACCTGGGCCGGGCCCTGGGCTGGGGGCGCTTTGAGCACCTCGCTGAGCACGTCGCCCAGCGGCTCACGGACCCGCTCGACGACTTCTCCGCCACCGTGTGGACCCGGCTCCACTCCTGGGAGCGCGACCACAACCCCAGGTCAGGGACCAGCGCCGCCATCAGCGCTGCCTACCGCAGCTGGCTGTGGAACCTCACCCGGCCACCGCGCGCAGGGTCAGGGCGGCTGCCGGTTGACCTGCCCCTAGCCGACGACCCGGCCGAGGCGAGCTCTGCTGAGGTGCTCGCCGACCTGGCCAGGGCCGAGCCGCTGGTCCAGTCCACGCTCGCCTCCGCCCTGCGCGGAGACGACCTGACCGCCGAGGCCTGGGCCGAGGTGGTCCGCGCCGTCCAGCCACGGCCCTGCCCGACGTACGAGCAGGTCTGCCGGCTCGTTGCCGGCATGCAGGAGACGAGGGACGCATGACCGTGACCGTGACCGCCGAGGTGGGGACCGTCACCATCGTCCCTGACGGCTGGGTCGAGCCGGGCAGCCCGGTCCAGGTGGCGCCGCTGGAGGTGACCGGCGGCGTGGTCACGGTCCCGGCCGAGTCCAGGGGTGACGACTTCCCGTACGCGCTGCTGCTGGACCCGGTCGCGGCGGGGGAGTGGCTGGCGGAGGTGTACGGGGGTGAGGTGGCCGCGGTCTGCCAGGAGCTGCGGCACGGGCAGAGCGCCGAGGTGGTGGCGGTGGCGAGCGGCACCACCTGGGCGGTGACGGACTTGGCTCGGGCGTGCTGGCTGGACCGGTGGTGGCCGTCGGCGACGGTCGACCTGCCGGGGCTGGAGCAGGCGGCGCTGGACCTTGACCTGGGGCTGCTGGCGGGCCGGGCTGGCGGGTGTGTCCAGACCGAGGCGGCTGACCGGCTGGCCCGCGGGGTCCGGGGCCTGGCGCGGGTGAGTGCGCTGGTCAGCGGGCTGACCGGGGCGCGTCGGGAGCGGGCCGACCGGCTGCTGCGGGAGGCGGTGGAGATCGCCGCGTACGTGCTGGAGGGCACGGCCGAGGGTGAGGCTGCCGCCGCCTACCAGGAGCGCAGCGACGCCCAGGACGCCGAGGTCGGCCGGCTGCTCGCCGAGTGGCCGGCGGAGCCTCAGGTCCCGCTCGTGCCGGCCGCCCCCTTCGCCGGCGGCGAGCCGACCCACCCCCGCACCCAGACCGTCGACTGGCTGCAGGTCCCGGCGCGGTCGGTGAGCGGCGACGAGGGCAACGTCACGATCGAGGCCACCGGGGAGGGCCTGACGATCACCGTCGAGGCGGGCGACCACCCGGTGAGCCGGATCCATGCCCGCCTGTACGGGGCGGACCTGCCGGTCATCGTGGCGCTCGACCACCAGCCGGGCCGGCGCTGCTACACCGGCACCACAGGGCCGGACCCGGGCGGGCGGGTCGACATCGCCGACCTGGGCCGGCCGGTCTCGCAGCTGGTGGCGCCCCGGCCGGAGCCGGTCGCGGCCGACGACCGGCGCCTGGTCCGGCAGGTGCTCCGGGCCCGCCTCGGCCCGGGCGCACCTCGGCCGCTGCTCGCGGAGCTGGTGAGCTGAGACGGGCATGACAGCGCGGGCAGACAGGGGGACAGGATGACCGGAGAGCCACACCATCCGGGGGCACCATGGTGATCGTCGTCGGCACCGAGACCAGCGACGGCGACTGGTGGACCTGGTGGTCTGACCGGCTCGGCGACGCCGACGAGGAGAGGCCCGGCAGCGTCGGCCGCAGCCGGGTCGCGGGCCCTGGCGCCAGCCGGAGCACAGGGGCTGAAGAGCCGGTCACCTGGTTCATCCCCCGGGCCACGATGGACCGGCTCGTCCGGTCGCTGCAGGCCGCGGTGCCCGGGTACGGGCCGGACGACCGGCTGCGGGCCGGGCTGCTGGCCCAGGCGTGCGAGGAGTGGGCGCTGGTCAGCCGGCTGGCTCGGGCGCTGCTGCCGGAGCCGCTGCGGCGCCGGCTGCTCGACGGGGAGCCGCTGCGGCTGCTGCCCGCCCCGGCCGCTGCCGCCGTACCGTGGGAGCTGCTGCCACTAGGGGCAGAACCGGACGCCCCGCGGCTGGTGGAGCGGACCACGGTGAGCCTGGTGCCGCCGACCGTACGCCGCGACGTCGACCCCGGCGTCACGGCCGCCCGCTGGGAGGAGTGCTGCGAGCTGCCACCCCTGTACGTGGTGGACCCGACCACCCCGGCCGGCAGTGTCCTCGCCGACCCCGGCCCGTGGCAGGCGCGCGCCCAGACCGGGCTGCGCGGCCTCGGACCGGGAGGTGCGGTCGCCGCCCTCATCGACCGGCGCTGGCTGTCGCAGGCCCTGCCCGGCCGCTCCCGCCTCCTGTACGTGGGGCACGTCGCCCAGGCTGGCGACGACCCGGCCTCGGCCGGGCTGGCGCTGGGCTGCTCGACCAGCCTGTGGTCCGCCGACCCGCAGCCGTACCGAGGTCGGCTGCTGCTCACCGCGGCCGACCTGGTCCGCGGCAGCCGGGGCGCCACCGGCGCCCGCGACGAGCAGCTGCCCCAGGCGGCCTGGGGCCCGGACGGGCTGGTCGAGGTCGACGGCTCCCGGCTGTGGCCGATGCCGCCCCGAGTCGGCCTGGTCGCCTGCCGAAGCGGTGACGACCTCTCCCACCCCGAGCCGTTTGGCCTGGTCACCGCGGTGATCGACGCCGGCGCCGAGACCGTGGTGGCGACCCGCTGGAGCCTGCTCAGCGACACCGGCTACCAGCTGCTCGGGGCTGGTGAGGCCGCCTTCGCCCGGCTGGCCGAGGCCGTCGACGAGGTCCTCGTCGCCGCCGACCCGGCCCGGGCCCTGGCCCAGGTGCAGCGCGACTGGCTTGACCGCTGGCGCCGTACCGGGGCCCTGGAGCACGCGCCGAGCGGCTGGGCCGCGCTGACGACGTACCAGGCCTGGCAGGCCCCGGAGGAGCCGGAGGGGGAGGTGAGCCGGTGATTCCGATGTGGCACCTGGTGCTGCCGGTCTACCCAGAGCTGGAGCCGGTCCCGCTGGGCGAGGCGTGGCAGCAGTGGTGGGAGGCCGGCCAGCAGGGCCCGGCGCTGAAGCCCCTGGTCGCCGCGCTCTACCGGGCCGGCCGCTACCAGGAGGCGGCGACCCTGGTCGGCCAGGCCTCGCAGGGCCGGGGAGACCTCGACCAGTCGCTCGCGTACGTGGCCTGCCTGTGCCAGATCTCGCGGACCTCGGTGGCGCTCTCGCCGACTCCGTGGCAAGAGCTCTGGCTAGCTGCCCGTGACCAGCCCGTCGGCCCGGCGTTTCACCTGGTCAGGGCGTGGGTGCTGTACCGGCGGAACCTGCCGCTAGCCGCGAAGGAGGCTCTCGACGAGGCCGGCGGGCAGGCTGGGACCGCGTACGAGGCGTCTGAGCAGACCCTGCGGGGGCTGCTCCTGGTCGACGAGCAGCGGGCCACGGAGGCGCTCGGGCCGCTGACCCGGGCGACGCACCTGGTACGGGGCTCCGCCGACTGCCTGGGGGCCGCGCTGAACCTGGCGTTCGCCCAGCTCGCGGCCGGGACGGGCCTGCAGCGCACACCGATCCACCGCCAGCTCGACGACCTGGAGCCGCAGCACCCGGGCCGGGCCGCCTGGGCCTACCTGCAGTCGTGCTGCGCCAGGGGAGGCAGCCGGCTGCCGTGGGCGTGGGAGGCGCTGAGCGCGTACCGGGCGGTTCCCGGCAGCGCCCGGCAGCAGGCGGTCTGCTACCGGCACCTGGCCCGGGTCTACCGCGACCTCGGGCAGCCTGCGCGAGCCGTCGACGCACTCCGCTGCGCAGCAAAGGTGCTGGTCACAGCCGAGGAGTACGACGCGCTCGCGGAGGCCGACCTCGAGCTGAGCGAGGCCCTCGCCGAGGGTGACCAGGCCGCGCTGGAGGCGCTCGACCTGGCCGTGCCGGCTCTGCTGGCCGAGTCGGCCCGGCGGTTCACGATCGTCGGCTCGTCGGGCCGGACCGCGTTTCGTGACGGGCTGAGCGCCGGGCTGCTGGACCGGGTGCTGCGGCTGGCGCTGCGCTGCGGCCGGCTGCGGCTGGCGGCCGAGCTGGTCGCCTGGAGCCGGCTGACCGGGCGGCTCGACCTGACCTCAGGGCCGCTCGGCGGCGAGGACGGGTCGATGCTGCGGCCCGGGCCGCGGCTGGTCTTCCGGTGGCCGGGCGAGCTCGACGGCTACCTGCGGCAGGCGGCCCGCCGCTACGCGCTGGCCCCGACCAGCGTCCATGCCCCGACCGTGCTCGGCCTGGGCGCCGAGGCGTACGGGGCGGAGCCCCCGGCCGAGGTGCAGGTCCACAACCACAACGGCGGCGTGATCCGGCTGCTGCCTGACGGGCAGGAAGAGCTGGTCTTCGCCCCGGAGCACCCGGTTCGGATGCACGACGCCGTGGCGCAGCGGGACTTCCTCGTGTGCCAGGGGCGGCGGATCGAGCTGGTCGACATCCGGTACGACAAGACCGAGGGCCTGCCCGCCGAGGAGCCCGGCGTCCTCCACCTGGTCAACCAGCCGGTGGCGATGCAGCACCGCGACCGCCGCGACCTGGTCTTCCCGCACCGGGCCGTCGGGTGTGAGTACGCGCCGCGGCTGGCCCGGCTCGCGCCGGAGCCGCCTGCCGTAGCCTCCGACCAGTGACCCGTACGACCGTGAGCAGCCTGCCGGGCCACCAGGCGGGCTGTGTCAGCCTCCGAGGAGGAAGACCAGCCCTCCGGCGATGACGACCAGCGTGGTGAGCCCGAAGACGACCGTGAGGGCGATCATGATGCTGCGGCTGACGCGCCCCATCGGGCGGGGCAGGTCGTCTGGCTCCGGCACGGGCGTCGCGCCCGGCTCGGTCGACGGCGCGGTCAGTCCTTCACTCACCCGACCACCGTAGTGCCGCGGTGCCGTCAGTGACGACTCGGCCAGCGGCCCTTCCCGCGGCGCGGGAGCACTGCCCGTCAGCTCACCGCGACCCGGGCGGCGAAGAGGAACATGCCCATACCCAGGACCAGGCTGAGCACCACCAGCAGGGCCACGACCACGAGCACGATCACCACGGCCCGGGCTGGGTTGAACGCTGGCTGCGGTGGCCGCGGCGGTCGCACGGGAGCGTACGGCAGCATCTGGGCTGACGGGTACCCCTGCCCCTGCTGCGGGGCCGCCGGGTACTGCTGCTGCGCCAGCTCCTCGTTGGTCGGCTCGACCGGGCGCCACTGACTCATCTGGTCATCCTATGCGGTTGGAGGCCTGGCGGACGGTGCTGAGTGCCTCATATCCGGCTACACTGGTGCAAGATTTGGTACGTGAGGGGGAGTTGTGGCGCTCACGGCGACTGAGGCGCGAGCCAACCTGTTTGGCCTGATTGAGCAGGTCAATGAGGATGCCGCGCCAGTGCACATCAGCTCGAAGCGGGGCGATGCCGTGCTCATCTCTCGCGACGAGTACGAGGCCATGGAGGAGACGGCCCACCTGCTGCGCTCGCCCGCGAACGCTCGGCATCTTCTGGAGAGCCTGGAGCAGGCGCGCCAGGGGCAGGTGGAAGAGCACGCCCTGCTGACATGAGGCTGGTCTTCACCCCCCGAGGCTGGGCCGACTACTCATCCTGGCTCGTCACCGACCGTCGTATGGTGCCGCGAGTCAACAAGCTCCTCGACGATGTTGTGAGGCACCCGTTCGAGGGTATCGGCAAGCCAGAGCCTCTGCGGCATGCTCTCGCTGGCGCGTGGTCGCGGCGGATCACCGGAGAGCACCGGCTGGTGTACCTCATCGAGGGCGACGACATCATCGTTCTTCAAGCGCGCTACCACTACGAGTAGGGGGCTCTTCAGGCTCGCCGTCAGGCACCGGGCGTGAGGGGCGCCTGTCCCTCCCCGCATCCCGGTCGCCAGCCCGGTCGAGCTGTGAGGAGCCGCGGTGGGCGGAGCCCGTACGGGACAGGGCGGCAGCGCTGATGACGAGGCAGACCAGCCAGGACCCCAGGGACCAGAGGAGTGACTGCCCGGACGGAGCCGCGGCGTAGGCGCGGACCGGCCACCAGGAGGGAATGACCGCCAGCACCGAGCCGGCAGGGACTCCCAGCAGGGCAGCGGGGAGCACCAGGACCGCGAGTCCGAGCTTCACGGCGGCGATGCCCTGCAGGGTGCTGCTGAGCCAGGCGGCCAGGGCGAGGGTGGTGGCTGACGCCAGGGGTGCGGCGGCCAGCGCCACCAGCAGGGTCGACGCAGCCGGCAGGTCGTTGAGCCCGCCGAGCTGCAGGCAGACCGGGCACGCGACCATTGTGACCAGGCCCGCGCCGGCTGCCCGCCAGGCAAGGTACCCGCGCAGCGACCAGGGCGTCACAGCAAGCGCGTCCCAGACCCGGTCCTCCTTGTCGCTCAGGATCAGGAAGCCGACCACGGTCCCGACCAGCGCCGGCACCACCACGACGAAGGCCGCGGCGTCCAGGCGAGCCAGCCAGCCGGCCCCGTACGGGCTGCTGAGCAGCCACGGTCGCAGCACCAGCCGGGCGGCCAGGGCCATCACCAGCGGCACTGCGAGGATCCACACCAGCAGCTCGTCGCGCCCGACCCGTACCAGGTCGGCCCGCAGCAGCGCCAGCGTCGGGCGCATCACCGTGCGCCTTGCGGAACTACGGCCCGAGCCAGCCGCCGCCGAGCCAGCGCCCCCAGCGCCAGGCACCAGGCGGTCCCGAGCAGCAGCGACGGCCACACCCTCACCGTCGGCTCGCCGAAACCTGCGTCCACCAGGGCGAGCGCCGGCTGCAGCGGGTGCAGCCAGAGCCACCAGCCGCCCGGCCCTCCGAGGTACGGCAGCAGCGGCACTGCGAGCGCCGCGGTCCAGGCGCCCGACGGCAGCAGGAACGCGGTGACCGACTCGTACTCGGCGACCGCGACCACCCCGTACAGGACGAGCAGCACCGACGTCATCGCCACCCCCAGGCCGAGCCACCACCAGCTCGACGGCCTCCCGTACCCGGCCAGCACCAGCACCCCGGTCTCCGCGACGCCCAGCAGCGTCAGTGACCCGGCCAGCGCCGCCAGGTACTCACCGGCCCGCAGCGGCGTCACCGCCCGAGCCGGCAGGGTACCGTCGCCGCGCTCCCTGGCCACCTGGACCGCGGCAAACATGAATGAGGTGATCGTGAGCTCGCCGGCCACCACCACCGGCCACCAGCCGCGGGGGAGCGGGCCGAGCGCGGTCAGCAGCGCCGCCACCACCAGCCCGGCCAGCAGCGCCACCAGCCAGAAGCCCTCCTGGGCCTGCCGCCGCAGGTCGAGAACCCAGGTCGACCCGAGCCTGACCAGCCCGGTCATCCCAGCTCCTGCCCGGTGACCGCGGCGAAGACGTCGGCCAGGTCCGCCTCCCGCGAGTGCAGCGTGCGCACCGTACGGCTGCGCAGCGCCTCGTGGAAGCCGGGGTCGTCGGCCAGCCCGTCCAGGGGGTACGAGCCGGAGCCGCCGTCCCAGGTGAGCCGGACCTCGCGGGTCCCGTGCCGCAGGCAGAGCTCGTCGGGCACGCCGAGCTCGACCAGCCGCCCGGCGAGGATGAAGCCGACCCGGTCGCAGGCCTGGTGGGCGAGCTCCATGTCGTGGGTGGTGACCACCACGGTGGCGCCCCGCTCCCGCTCGGCGGCGACCAGCGCCACCATTCGCGCCGCCTGCACCGGGTCCAGCCCGGAGGTCGGCTCGTCGAGGAAGAGCAGCTCGGGCCGGTGCAGCAGGGCCCGGGCCACGTTGAGCCGGACCCCCATCCCCTTGCTCAGCTGCGACGCCCGCAGCCGTACGTCGTCGCCGAGCCCGACCGCGGCCAGCACCTCCTCCGGGTCGCGGGTGGGGCGCCGGTACAGCCGGGCCAGGTAGGTGAGGTTCTCGCGCAGGGTGAGCGTGCCGAAGCCGACCGGGGACTCGAACGACACCCCGACCCGCTCGTACAGGTCACGCCCCCAGCCGCTGACCTCTCGCCCGAAGAGCCGGGCCGAGCCGGAGTAGCCCGCCAGGAGCCCAGTCAGAACCCGTTGCAGGGTGGACTTTCCGGCGCCGCTCGGGCCGAGCAGGCCGAGCACCTCACCCTCGGTGACGCTGAGGTCGACCCCGCTCAGCGCCGGCCCGGCTGCCCCGCGGTAGCGGAAGCCCAGCCCGGCGGCGCCGACCACCTCAGTCATGGCGGGCCATCGCCGCCACGAGCAGCGCTACCGCGTCGTGGCCGACCTGGGCCACCTCGGGGCGCGCGAAGGCCGACCCGTCGGTCGCGGCCTGGGCCGGGTCGATCTGGAACCGTACGGTGACGTGCTGCGGCAGCCCTAGCAGCACCCGCTCCACCAGCCAGGCGGCGGTCTCGGGGGCGACGTCGTCGCGCAGCTCGCCGCTGGCCTGCCCGGCGGCGATCGCGCCCACCGCCCAGCCGTGCAGGCCGCCCAGCACCGACTCGTCCTGCAGCAGGAACGGCGGCGCGTCATCGGCCAGCGCCCGCGACAGCACCGCCCAGCCCTGCGGGTCGCGGCGCTGGTACTCCTGGCTGCTCAGCAGCATCCCGGTGAGCACCTGCTCGAAGCTGGCGTCGGGGACCGGGGTGCCCTCCAGCCCGAGCCGGTCACGCATCAGCTCGGCCAGCAGGTGCCGGTAGGCGTCCTCCTTGTCAGTGAAGTACTGGTAGAAGCTGCCCTTGGAGACCCCGGCCGCTGTCGTGATCCGCTCCACCGACGCCTGCCGGTACGGGTGGGCGGCGAACTCGGCCTTGAGGGCCGCCATCAGCCGGGCCCGCTTCGGCTCCGGCAGGTTCTCGAACGTCGGCAGCGGCACCGCGCACCTCCTATGACCGCCCGGTCATATGACCGGTGGTTCATATGGTAGGGCCAGGTCTGGGGGTACGCAAGGTCTCGGCTGCCCGGCTGGCTGGACTGCCGGCTGGCAAGGGAGGTCGTCACCTCTGGGCGGCGGTCGACCGGGTGGGGGACCCTCGGGCTCCGGGTGGCGGGGTCGGCTCGACGGCCCGTCGAGTGGGGTCGGCGCAGGGCCGGCTAGCCGATCGGGACACCCTCGGCGGCGTCATGAGGCCGGTCTGTGTAGCACATGTGCTACACTCAGGTTGTGAGTCTTCCCGACCAGACCGAGCAGCTGTCGCAGCGCGAGCTGCGCAACGAGTCCGGCCGCCTGATGCGCGAGCTGGCCGAGGGGCGCTCGTTCATCCTCACCAACCGGGGAGTCCCGGTGGGGCGGGTCGTCCCGCTCGGCGAGCCGGCGCCGTCGCTGCCGATCACCCGGCCCGCCCGCCGCGTCGGCGGCTGGTCGGCCCTGGCCGTACGGCGAGAACCTCGGCACCCGCTGCCGGCCACCCTGGACGAGCTGCGCGAGGAGCGGCTGTGAGCCAGACCGTGTACGTCGACACCTCAGCGCTGGCGGCCCTGCTCCTGCACCAGCCGCACAGCGAGGCCCTAGCCGCCTGGCTCGACACCACGGCCAGCGCGCTGGTCTCGTGCGACCTGCTGGAGACCGAGCTGCGCCGGGTCGCGGTCCGTGAAGAGTGCGCCCAGTCCGACGTGTCTGCCCTGCTTGACGGGGTATCAGTGGCGTCCCTCGACCGGGCGGCCTTCCGCAGCGCGGGCCTGACTCCGCTCCCGCACCTGCGCACCCTCGACGCGCTGCACCTCGAAGCAGCCCTGCGCCTCGGTGCTGACGCGGTCCTCACGTACGACCAGCGTCTCGCCGAGGCCGCCGCCGCGGTCGGCCTGCAGGTGCTCTCACCCGGTCTCGACCAGGACTGACACCCCCAGGCACGACCGAGGGCACCCAGCCAGACCGGGTGCCCTCGTCTCGGACCTCGACCGCAGGCTAGGCCGTACCGCGGGCGACGGTGAACGCCGGCGAGGTCCAGGTCTCGGTGTGAGCCGGGTTCGACGGGTCACCGAGCGCCTTCAGGACCCGCACCACGAACACGTACCGGCCGTCCGGCAGCGGCGCCGAGGTGCCGTTCTCCAGCGGGTACGTCCCGTCGTGGGTGAGGGTCAGCGACGACGGGTCCTTCCCGTACGGGCCGGTCCGCTCCCAGGTCGAGTAGCCCGGGCGCACCAGGCTCTGCTGACCCTGCTCGTCCACGCGGTAGATGTCGACCGCGAGGTCACTCACCGGGTAGTCCAGGTGCAGCAGCAGCGTCGGCAGGTCACCCTTCGCCATCGTGTACGACGGCGCCCCGGAGACCTTCGAGACCTTGCCCGACGACACCTTCGCCAGCGACGGCAGCCCACCCGACAGCACGGTCACCGACTGGTAGTCACCCACCATCCCCGCGTACGGGACCCGCAGCGTCGAGTCCTTCGAGGTGAAGACCACCCAGCCGGAGTAGACCGCCTGCTCCGGGCTCTGCGGCGGGGTGATCGTGACCCGGACCGTGGTGCTGCTGTGCGCCGCCACGGTCACCGTCTCTGGGCTGGTGATCCCGGCATTGGCCAGGGTGAACCGCATCGCCGGGCTGACGCTGCCGAGCGTCGCCACCGCGTCCTTCTTGGTGATCGTGTAGGTCACCGGCTGGGCACTGCTGTTGGTGATCGTGACCGCGGTGGTCTTGGGGCCCGAGTCGCCCTCGCCCATGCTGATCTTGCCCGGCGAGACCGTCTGCTGGGCCTGGATCGCCCGGACGATCTTGATCATCCCGCCGCCCTGCCGGTGCGCGGGCTCAGCCATCTCCAGCTTCGGGAAGCCCGACCAGGGCGTCAGCTCGCCGGTCGTCTGGAGCAGCTCGCGGACCGCCTTCGGCTGGCCGCGCAGGTCCGGCTTCGCCTCCAGCAGCAGCGCCACCGCCCCAGCGACGTGCGGGGCCGCCATCGAGGTCCCCGACAGGTTCGCGTACCCGCGCTTCTCCAGCGGGTAGGTCGAGAAGATGCTGCCGCCCGGCGCCGACACGTCCGGCTTCAGGGAGAGGTCAGCGGCCAGCCCGTACGAGCTGAAGCTCGACGTCACGCCCTGGGCCGGGTTCGGCAGCGACACCCACTGGCTGGTCCAGGTCAGGGTGACCGGGCCGGCGGCGAGCTTCTCCGCGATCGCCCGGCCGTCGGCCATGCCGATCATCACGACCGGGATCGTGATCGGGACCTCCCCCTTGACGCTCGGGGAGGTCAGCCCGGGAGCGTTGTTGTACAGCACGACCGCCTTCGCGCCGGCCTGCTGCGCCCGCAGCGCCTTCTGGTAGAAGGTGCAGCCGCCGCGGGCCACCAGGGCCGCCTTGCCGGAGACGTCCCCGATCGTGCCGCAGGCGGCGTTCGGGCCGGCCGCGTCGGGCCCGGCCAGCGCCATCGGCAGCTCCCCGCTGAGGGGCACCGGGACGTCGTCGTCTGCCCCGTACGCGACCTGGGTGCCGCCGGAGACCTGGAGCACCGGCCACCTCGACGTGGTGTTCTCCACCGAGCCGACCGCGATCGCGGACTTCGCCACCCCGGGCGCGCCGGGGGAGAACACCGTCGCGGTGCCCTCGTTGCCGACCGAGGTGACCATGATCACGCCGGCCTCGGTCATCGTGTCAGCAGCGACCGCGGTCGGGTACGACGGCCACGACATGTACCTGGCGCCCAGGCTCATGTTGACGATGTCCATGCCGTCGGCCAGCGCCCGGTCCATCGCGGCCAGGATGATGTCGGTGCTTGACGAGCCGGTGCAGCCGAAGACCCGGTACGCGCCGAAGGTGACCGCCGGGGCGACGCCGCGGACCCCTCCAGCGGCGAAGTCACCGGCCGCGCCGACGATCCCGGCGACGTGGCTGCCGTGGCCGCCGCAGTCGTCAGGCACAGCGTCTGGCTTCGGGGTGGTCTCCTGCGGAGTCGTCCCGGCCGCGTTGTACGCGTCACCGACGAAGTCAGTGCCGTACCTCACCCGCGGTGACGGGAAGCTCGTGGCGCCGGGCTTGCCGGTGCCGCCCAGGTCGGGGTGGTCGATGTCGACGCCGGAGTCGATGATGCCGACCTTGACGTCCTTGCCGGTGTAGCCGAGCTCGGACTGGGCGATGTCGGCCCCGCTCATCGCCAGCGCGGTGGCCATCGCCGGGGTGGTGTCGGCGGGCTTGGGCGCCTCCACCTGGAAGACCGGCCAGACGCCGGTGACCCCGGGCAGCCCCCGGAGCTGGTCGGCGGCCTGCCGGGTGGCCTGGACCGTGATCCCGTTGTACGCGTGGCTGAGCAGGCGGGTCGGCATGGCCCGGATCCCCCGCGCCTGAGCCTGCGCCAGGACGCTGTTCTGGGCGGCGCTGACCTGAGCTGCGTTGCCACCCCGGGAGACAGGGGCTCCGACAAGCCCGACGATCCACTGGTCAGCCACGACCTTGGCTGGGGTGCCGGACGGGGTGACGGGGACCTGGGGGATCGGGTCGGTGGGGGCAGCGTGCCCCGCCGGGGCCACTGTCACGGCCAGGGCCACCGCGGTTACCGACGCCAGGGTGAGCTTGAGGGCGCGCATCGGCTCTCCTTTGAGGGAAGAAATCTGCCTGACCTTAAGCCCCACGGCCCGGGCCGCGCAGCGGAAACGCCGGATCGTGTCAGAGTCGCAGCTCTGGGCTCATGGACCTGGCTCATGGACCTGCCCTCCCGGCCGCCCTGTCAACCGGCTGCGGCAGGCCTGTGACCTACCAGCACAGAGCCGAGCCGCCGCGGCAGATACCAGAGACTGTGGCCTACCAGCACAGAGCCGAGCCGGTGAGCCGGTGCTCCGGCGCACCTCGTCGGCGCGAGGAGTCCCGTGCCACGGTCCATGGCCTGCGGCCCAGCGAGCCGGCCCAGCCGGAGGCTCCAGAGGGTGTGCCCCTGTCCTTCCTGGTGGCGAGCCCAGGGTGCTACCTTGCCCTCGTCGGTTCACGACGGACTGACACCTGATACCGAGCGAAACTGGTGAGAACCCAGTGCTGTCCCGCAACGGTGATGCGGCGTGTCCAGCCGCCAGCCCGGTCGCCTTGGTCTCAGATCCGATGGTTCGTTCGCGAAGGAAGAACGAGTCGGGCGCTGGGGGATGTGGTCCCCCGGTGTGCGCTGTGGGCTTTCTTCCACAAAGTGAAGGGATGATCCCATGACATCGTTGCGGGGTCGCGTGGTTGTCGCGGCGGTGGTGGCCTGCCTGGCGGTGGCAGGGTGCCACGCCGGTCCGTCCTCCGCACCCAGTGCGTCCGCCCTGAACGCGGACGGGTGTATCTCCGCGTTCGACGCGGCCCAGGACTACTTCCCTGACAAGGCCACGTTCTCCAAGGCCAGCAACATCACCGTCGAGTACCACCGCTCGTACAAGGTGGTCACGGTCAAGCAGCCGGCTCCTGGGGCCAGCGCCGAGACGTACGTCCTGGTCCACTGCGGCGCCCCTGCCCCCACGCTCGAGGGCGACCTCGAGAAGGCCCAGAAGATCACGGTCCCGGTCAAGCGGGTCGCTGCGGCCTCGACGACTCAGGTCCCGGCCTTCGAGCTCGCCAACCGGGTTGACGCCCTGGCCGGGGTGGGCAACGCCGAGATGATCAGCGACGGCCCGACCAAGGACGCGATCGCGGCCGGGAAGATCCAGGGCCTCCAGAGCGACGGCATGTCGGTCAGCGTCGAGAGCGTCGCCGGGGTCAAGCCGGACCTGTTCGTCACCTCCGGCACCAGCGACCCGGCCCACGCCAAGATCCGCGAGCTGGGCATCCCGGTCGTGGCCGACGCCGAGTGGCTCGAGACCTCACCCCTGGGGCGCTCGGAGTGGATCAAGCTCCAGGCCCTGTTCCTCAACGCCGAGGCCACGATCAACCCGGTCTTCGACAAGATCGTGAAGGACTACACCGAGGTGGCCGCGAAGGCCGCCGCCGCGACCGGCGCGAAGCCGACCGTCCTGGCCGGGGCGATGTACCAGGGTGAGTTCAACGCGGCCAGCGAGGACGGCTACGTCGGAGCCCTGATCCGCGACGCCGGGGCGACGAATGCGCTGGCCGCCGAGACCAGCGGCCAGGGCAGCACCAAGCTGGGCCTGGAAGTGGTCCTGGCCAAGGGGT
This sequence comes from uncultured Propionibacteriaceae bacterium, assembly GCA_937926975.1. Taxonomy (GTDB): domain Bacteria; phylum Actinomycetota; class Actinomycetes; order Propionibacteriales; family Propionibacteriaceae; genus Fen-668. The sequence goes on from CALBCJ010000038.1 coordinate 16,291, forward strand.
CGAGCGCCCAGTTCTGGATCAACAGCAACCTGGGTGGCCCCTCTGCGACCCTGGCCGCGGTGACCCAGGCCGACCCGCGGCTGGCCGAGCTTCAGGCCGTCAAGGACGGCAGCGTCTGGGACTACTCCAAGCGCGTCAACGCCAGTGGCGGCAACGACTACTGGCAGAACGGCGTCGTACGCCCCGACCTGGTGCTCGCCGACCTGGTCGCGATCTTCCACCCCGAGGTGCTGCCCAACCACCAGTTCACCTACTACGAGCAGATCAAGCGCTGAGGTGACGGTGGTGGCCCCGGGGGCCACCACCAGCCCAGCCGGGCGACCGGGCAGGCGCGGGCTGCGGCTCGCGTGCGTGCTGGCTGCCCTCGCGGTCGTCGTCGTGCTCGGGCTGGTGGTGGGGCCCCTGCCGCTGTCACTGGCGGAGGTCTGGGACGGTCTACTGTCGCGCGGGCCGCGCATGAACCAGCTGATCATCCGCGACGTACGGCTGCCGCGGACCGTCACCGCCGTCCTCGTCGGCTCGGCCCTCGGGGTCAGCGGTCTGCTCATGCAGACCCTGTTTCGCAACCCGCTGGCCGACCCTCAGGTGCTGGGCGTGTCCTCGGGCGCCAGCTTCGGGGTGGCGGTCGTGGTTCTGAGCGCGGGCGGCGCGCCCGGGACTGCTCAGACCTTCACCTCGGGCCTCGGGCTCGCCAGCGACGTCCTGATCACCCTCGCCGCTGGCGCCGGAGCCGCCGTCGTCATGACCCTGGTGCTGGCCGCAGGCCGGTGGCTCAGGTCGGCGACCACCCTCCTGCTGCTCGGCGTGATGGTGGGGTACCTGGTCTCCTCCGGGGTGACGATCCTGCTGGCGGCTGCGTCGCCAGAACGGGTCCAGCAGTTCACCCTGTGGGGGTTCGGGAGCTACCGCGGGGTCACCTGGGACAACCTGCGCATCCTGGCCCCGGTCATCCTGGTCGCAGCCGCAGGAGCCTGGCTGCTGGCCAAGCCGCTCAACGCGCTCCTGCTCGGCGAGCGGTACGCCCGGACGATGGGCATCGACGTCCGTGCGACCCGCCTGCGCATCATCCTGGTCACCGCCGCGCTGGCTGGGGTCTCCACCGCCTTCTGCGGTCCGATCGCCTTTCTCGGGATCGCTGTTCCCCACGTCTGCCGGGGCCTGTTCGCGTCGTCCAACCACCGGGTCCTGCTGCCGGCCTGCCTCGTGGTGGGAGGCACGGTGGCTCTTCTGGCCGACATCTGCTCGCAGCTGCCCGGGGAGAACGTGCTCCCGCTCAACGCGGTCAACGCGGCCTTCGGGGCACCTGTGGTGATCTTCGTGCTGCTGAGCAGCCGCCGGAGGCTGACATGACGGCCCCGCTGGTCTTCGAGAACCTCACCGTCGGGTACGCGGCCCGACGGCGGCGCCGCCGCGATGTCCTGACCCAGGTGTCCGGGACGGTCCACTCAGGCGAGCTGGTGGCGCTGGTCGGCCCGAACGGGGCCGGCAAGTCCACTCTGCTGCGCAGCCTCGCCGGCCTCCAGCCCTCATTCGGCGGCACCGTACGGCTGTGCGGGGCCGAGCGTGACTCCCTGTCCCGGCGCGAGGTCGCCCGCCGGATGGCCGTCGTCCTCACCGACCGGTTCGACGCGGAGCGGCTGACGGTACACGAGCTGGTCGCTCTGGGGCGCCAGCCGTACACCGGGGTCACCGGGTCGACCAGCGCCGACGACGAGCGCGTGATCACCGACGCGCTGACGGTCTGCGGCGCCCTCGGCTTTCGAGACCGGGAGGTCGTCACCCTCTCCGACGGCCAGCGTCAGCGCGTCCTGGTGGCCCGGGCCCTGGCGCAGCAGCCGAGCGTGCTGCTGCTGGACGAGCCCACCGCCTTCCTGGACCCTCCCGGGCGGGTCGCCCTGATCGACCTGCTGCGCGAGCTGTGCACCAGCCGCGGGCTGGCGGTGGTCGTGTGCACCCACGACCTGGAGGGCGTGCTGCGCGACGTCGACCAGGTCTGGGTGACGACCGGTGATGGCGGCCTGTCCTGCGCAGTACCCGAGCAGATGATCCTCGACGGCACTTTGACAAGGCAGTTCGCCACTCCGGGGGTGTGCTTCGACGTTGCGACGCTGACCTTCCGCAGCGAGCGGGCAGGATGCCCGCGGGTGGTGGTCCACGGCGACGGCGTACGCGCGGCGACGGCGGCGCTGACGATGTACCGCGCCGGGTACGACACCGCGACCGCCCCGGCCGGGACCAGGGATCCCGACGGGGTGTGGGTCAGCGTCGAGGCCGACTCGTGGACCCTGCACACCCCCGACGGTGACTGCCCGCCCGCCCGTCGGCTGAGTGCGCTGCGGGAGCAGGCGCTCGCCCAGCGTCGTACGTCACCAGCGAAGCGCTGACGGGCCTGGTCAGCGCAGGTCCTCGGCGCCGGGGAAGTCGTCGAGGTTGTCGAACTGCATGTCCAGGGTGGTCTCGGGGTGGCGCTTGCGGAAGAAGGACTCCACCAGCCACAGCACCAGACCGAGCAGCAGCAGCACCCCGGCGATCCAGTACTGCTCCAGGTCACGGCCGGTCCACGGGCCGACCAGGTAGAAGGTGCAGACCGCCGCCACGGCCGGGACCGCCGCCGGCGTCCGGAAGTGGTGGTGCTCGACCTGGTCCTTGCGCAGCACCAGGACCGCGATGTTCACGATCGTGAACACCGCCAGCAGCAGCAGCGCGGTCGTGCCGCCGAGCTGGGAGACCTGCCCGACGAAGGTGATCAGGACGACCGCCAGGGCCGTGGTGAAGATGATCGACACCCACGGCGTACGGCGGGTGGGGTGGACCTTGCTCAAGAAGCCCGGCAGCACCCGCTCGCGCGACATCCCGTACAGCAGCCGCGACGCCATCATCATGTTCAGCAGCGCCGTGTTCGCGACCGCGAACATCGAGATGAACGGGAAGATCGTGCCGATCGGCAGGTTCGGGGCGCCGACCTGGACCACCTGCAGCAGCGGCGTCGCGCCCTGCTTGCTGAGCTCGCCCGGCGGCACCAGCGCGACCGCAGTGATCGACACCAGGACGTAGATCACGCCGGTGATCCCGAGCCCGGTCAGCATCACCTTCGGGAACACCGTGGACGGGTTCTTGGTCTCCTCGGCCATGTTCACCGAGTCCTCAAAGCCGACCATGGCGAAGAAGGCCAGCGAGGTCGCCGCCGAGACCGCCAGGAAGACGCTCTTGTCCTGCCCGGTGTCGAAGACCGCGACCTGGGAGAAGTCAGCCCGGCCCTGGGTGACGGCGTAGATCCCGACGAAGATCACCAGCAGCAGCCCGGACAGCTCGATCAGGGTCAGCACCACGTTGGTCACCATGCTGTGCCCGACACCCCAGAAGTTGACGCCCATGATGATCAGCACGAACGCGATCGACAGCAGCGTCACCAGCAGCTGCGACGAGCCGAGGTGGAAGCCCTTGACCAGGTTCTGGGCGAAGGCCCGCGACGCCGTCGCCGCGGAGGTGATGCCCGACGCCATCACGGTGAAGGTGACCAGAAAGGTGAGCAGGTGAATCCCGAAGGCCTTGTGCGTGTACAGGGCTGCCCCGGCCGCCTGCGGGTACTTGGTGACCAGCTCCAGGTAGCTGAAGGCGGTCAGGAAGGCGACCACAAAGGCCAGCAGAAAGGGCACCCAGACGGCGCCGCCGACATGCTTGGCCACGGTGCCGGTCAGGGCATAGATGCCAGTGCCGAGGACGTCGCCGATGATGAACAGCAGCAGCAGCCCAGGGCTCAGGACCCGCTTGAGCTCGGTGGTGGTCTCGCCGGTCGCGGTGACCGGTGCCTGGTCGTTCATGCGATGTCCTTCCCGGGCGCCGCAGGGTGACCTGAGTCGTCCCAGCAGGCACTCACTCTCCTGGCGGAGGAGGCCGGCTCCGGACGGCGTCCGGGCGGCTCGACCCTACGTCGTTGAGGGGGCAGCCCTCAGCGGCGTCTCAGTATCTGCCCTGCCGACGGGCACTCGCCCAGCCGCGGCCCTGGGGCCGAGGTCGCCGGCAGGCCGGTGGCCGGGCCGGAGAGACCGACGCTCGCCTGGGCCAGGTGCGGTACGGCCGACCGGGGCCGGCGAGCCCGCTCGACCCCGGTCTGACCAGGAGCGCTGCCTCCTAGGCTCCTAGGCCGAGCCTCGCTGGATCGTGAACGCCGGCGAGGTCCAGGTCTCGGTGTGGGCCGGGTTGGTCGGGTCACCGAGCGGCTTCAGAGCCTTGAGCACGATCACGTACCGGCCGTCCGGGACCGGCTGCGGCTCACCCTGGGGGCCGGGGAAGGTCCCGTCGAACACGTACGGCACGCCGCCCGGGTCCTTGCCGATCGGCCCGGTCTGGAACCAGGTCGTGAAGCCGGGGCTGACCAGGTGGTGGTTGCCCTGCTCGTCGACCCGGTAGATCTCCCCGGCCAGGTTGCTCGCCGGGAAGCTGAGGTGCACGACCGCGATTGGCAGGTCTCCGTTCACCATCGTGTACGTCGGCGACCCGGGCTCCGGCCGGGGACCGTCCGGGGACTGCTTGGCCAGCGTCGGCAGACCGATGCCGGTGAACAGAGTCACCGTCTGGTAGTCGCCGGCCATCCCGGCGTACGGGATCCGCAAGGTCTGCCCGTTGTCCGTGCTCAGGACCACCCAGCCGCCGTAGACCGCGTGCTCAGGGCCGGCGGGCGGGGTGATGCTGACCTGGAAGGTGGCCTTGCTCTGCCCGCCCAAGTGGACGATGGCGGGCCCGGACATCCCGGCGCTGGACCAGACCCGGCCGCCGGTCGGGGCGAGCCCGATCGAGTCCTGCTTCCACACCTGGTACAGGTGGTACCCGTCGTCAGTGTTGGTCAGGGTGATCTGGATCGTCTTGGTGCCGCCCTGGCCCTCACCCGTGCTGATCTTGTCTGGCGTCACGCTCTGCCGAGTCTGCACGGCCCGGTCGACCCGCAGCAGGCCGGCGCCCTGCCGGCTGACCGTGGCCGGGACCCGCCGCTCGTCGTCGTTGCTGCTCTCAGGGACCGGTACCGCGGTCGACAGCAGCCGCTGCCGGATCGCGGAGGGCTGGGCCCTGCCCTGAGTCGATTCGAGGTACAGCGCGACCGAGCCCGTCACGTGCGGGGCCGCCATTGAGGTGCCGGACAGGTTCTCGGTCCGGCCCTTCTCCAGCGGGAAGGTCGACACGATGCCCGCCCCCGGAGCTACCAGGTCGGGCTTCAGGCTCAGGTCGGCGGCCAGCCCTCCGGAGCTGTTACCGGAAACAGTCCCGGCCGACGGGTTGGGCGAGGCGTGCCAGTGAGGCGTCCAGCTCACCGTGACCGGGCCCTCGGCCAGTCGCTTCAGGATCAGGTCCCCGTCGGGCTGGCTGACTCCTACCACCGGGATCGTGACCGGCTCGGCGCCGTTGAGGTAGGGGCTGAACGGGGGCTCGTACTGGCTGTGCATCACGACCGCCGCGGCGCCCGCCTTCTGCGCGCGAAGTGCCTTGTCGTACTGGGAGCAGCCGCCTCCCCAGTCGGTGATGAGGACCGCCTTGCCCCGGACGTCCGCGAGCTGGGAGCAGCCGGTGTTCGGGACGTCGGGCGGGTTGTCCGGCCCGGCCGCAACCAGTGTCAGCCCGCCGGTGCTGGGCGGCAGCGGAGAACCGATCGCGGCCGCGAACACTACTTCTTTGCTGTCGGGGGAGAGCAGGAGCATCCGCTGCTTGACGGTGGCGTTGCTGACCGAGCCGACCGTGATCGCGCCCGGCGCCACCCCGGGCGAGCCGAGGGTGAAGGCGGTGGCGTTGTTGCCGGCCGAGACCACCACCGGCACCCCGGCCTCGGTCATGGCCTGGGCAGCGACCGCGACCGGGTCCGACGGCCAGCTCATGTAGCTCAGGTTCAGGCTCATGTTGACCACCTGCATCCCGTCAGCCATAGCCCGGTCCATGGCGGCCAGGATGATGTCGGTGGTGGTGGAGCCGGAGCAGCCGAAGACCCGGTACGCGCCGAGCTCGGCCTCCGGGGCGACACCACGGATCCCGGCCTGGGCCGGGTCGCCGGCGGCGGCGATGATCCCGGCGACGTGCGTACCGTGGCCGCGGCAGTCGTCAGGGACCGGGTCCGGCTTCGGGGTGGTCTGCTGCGGGTTAGACCCGACCCCCGTGTACGCGTCGCCGACGAAGTCGGTGCCCCACCTCACTCGCGAGGTCGGGAAGGCTGTGCCGCCGGGCTTGCCGGAGCCGCCCAGGTCGGGGTGGTCGATGTCGACGCCGGAGTCGATGATCCCGACCTTGACCTGGCGGCCGGTCAGCTTGAGTGCCGACTGGGCGATGTCGACGCCGGTCATCGCCTTGGCGTCGGCGACGTCCGGGGTGCCGGGCGTGGTTGGGGGTGCGTCGACCCGGTACACCGGCCAGACCCCGGTCACCCCGGGCAGGGCCCGCAGCTGTGCCGCGGCGCGGCTCGTCGCCCGTACGGTGATGCCGTTGTAGGCGTGCTTGAGCAGCCGGGTCGGCATGACCCGGATCCCCTGGGACTGGGCCTGCGCCAGGACGCCCTGCTGGGCGGCGTCGACCTGGGTGGTGCTGCCGCCAGCGGCGACGGGGGAGCCAGCGATGGAGACAATCCACTGGTCGGGCAGCGCCCCGGTGGTCGACGGCCCGGCCGGGAAGGGGCTCGGAGGTGCGGCATGAGCGGTCAGACCGGCGGCCAGCGCCAGGGCACTGGCTGCGACCAGACCGAGTCTCGCGTACGCAGCAGTGCGCATCAGCTCTCCTCGGTGTAAGACGGTAGCCACAGCCGAGGCTACACCTGTGATCGCCTCCGAAACCCTGCCAGGGCAGGGCTTCAGCGCCGGGCGTGGTTGCATGCTGGGGCCCCCGCCGGTCCTGAGACCGGTGCCGGTCTGGCGCAGGGGCCGCCGCTGCCGGCCGGTGCCCTGGGGATCTGGACGGTCCCAGGGGCTGCGACCCAGACGGCCCCGGTATCCCTCGGCGACGTTGGGGTCAGGCTGCGGGCTAGGGTGAGCACACCCAACCGGCCGGACACCCAGACGCCCGGCGAAGGAGCAGCATGTCCGTTCCCACCAGCCCTGGAGCACGGGTCCGTGAGCTCACGATCCGCGGCGTCATCATCGGCGGCCTGATCACGCTGCTGTTCACCGCGGCCAACGTCTACCTGGGCCTCAAGGTCGGCCTCACCTTTGCGACCTCGATCCCGGCCGCGGTGATCTCGATGGCGATTCTCCGGTACTTCCGCGACCACACCGTGATCGAGAACAACATCGTTCAGACCATCGCCTCGGCGGCCGGGACCCTCTCGGCGATCATCTTCGTGCTGCCAGGCCTGGTCATGATCGGCTGGTGGGCCGGTTTCCCGTACTGGCAGACGGTGCTGGTCACCGCCCTGGGCGGGATCCTCGGCGTCATGTACTCGATCCCGCTGCGCCGGGCCCTGGTCACCGGGTCAGACCTGCCGTTCCCTGAGGGGGTGGCTGCGGCCGAGGTGCTCAAGGTCGGCGACAGCTCCGAGGGGGTGGAGGAGAACCGGCGCGGACTGCTCGTGATCATCGGTGGCGGCCTGGCCGCGGCCGGGTTCTCGCTGCTGGCGGCGATGAAGGTCGTCGCCGGGTCGCTGGAGCGCTCGTTCCGCGTTGGCAACGGCGGCAGCGTCGTCAGCGCCAGCCTGTCGATGGCCCTGATCGGCGTCGGGCACCTGGTCGGTGTCACGGTCGGGATCGCGATGATCGTCGGGCTGCTGATCTCGTTCGGGGTCATGCTGCCGCTCCGGACCATGGGCCAGCTCCCGGTCGACGGCGAGATCGGCAAGGCGGTCTGGAAGATCTTCAGCTCCGACGTCCGCTTCGTTGGCGCTGGGGCGATGGCCGTGGCAGCCGTCTGGACCCTGGCCAAGATCGCAGCCCCGATCGCCCGGGGCATCAAGGAGGCCCTGGGCTCCACCCAGAGCCGCCGCCAGGGCGAGGCGCTGCCGGTGCAGGAGCAGGACCTGTCGATGCGGGTGGTCGGTGGCGTGATCGTGGCCTCCATGCTGCCCATCGGGCTGCTGCTGTGGTACTTCGTACGCACGACCGCGATCTCGCACAATACCGGGCTGATGATCGTCGTCAGCATCATCTTCACGCTGCTGATCGGGCTCGCCGTCGCGGGCGTCTGCGGCTACATGGCTGGACTGATCGGTGCCTCGAACAGCCCGATCTCGGGAGTCGGGATCCTGATCGTGATCATCGCGGCGCTGGTCATCCGGCTGGTCCACGGCCCGCAGGAGCCCGGTGAGGCAGACGCGCTGATCGCGTACACGCTGTTCACGGCGGCGGTCGTCTTCGGCGTGGCCACGATCTCGAACGACAACCTGCAGGACCTCAAGACCGGCCAGCTGGTCGGCGCCACCCCCTGGAAGCAGCAGGTGGCACTGGTGATCGGCGTGGTCTTCGGCTCGCTGGTGATCCCGCCGGTGCTGCAGCTGCTGAACACCAGCTTCGGATTCACCGGCGCCCCCAACGCCACCGACAACGCGCTCGCCGCACCGCAGGCGGCACTGCTGTCGTCCCTGGCCAAGGGGGTCTTCGGAGGCGACCTGAACTGGAACCTGCTCGGCCTGGGGGCGGTGATCGGGGCCGTGGTGGTGGCCGTGGACGAGGTCCTGGGCCGGGTCACCAAGAACCGGGCGCACCTGCCGCCGCTGGCGGTCGGGATGGGCATGTACCTGCCGATGGGACTGACCCTGGTGATCCCGCTGGGTGCGCTGGCCGGCCTGCTGTACGACCGGTTCGCCGCCACCACCGGCAACCCGGAGCGCAGCAAGCGGCTCGGGACCCTGGCCGCGACCGGCCTGATCGTGGGGGAGAGCCTGTTCGGGGTGGCGTTCGCGGGTGTCGTTGCGGCCTCCGGCAAGGACGAGCCGCTGGCCCTCATGGGGCCCGGCTTCGAGACCTGGGGCGAGCTGCTCGGAGTGCTCCTCTTTGCTGGCCTGGTGCTGGGCCTGTACCTGTGGGTGAAGCGGGTCACGGCTCGCGCCTCCGCCTGAGCCGCGGCGCGACGCCCGGCCGGGCCGGGCGCCTTCCGAGCGGCTGCCGACTCGGCCGGCGAGAGATCCCCCTCCGCCAGCCCGAGCCTGCCTTCTGGGGGGCGTCTGGTGACCACCACGCGGGCCGAAAGTCCAGCGATGATGAGAGTTTTCTCCTTTGAGGAGGCCGTTCTCGGGGTGCCTGCGTAGCGTGAGGCGCCCCCGGCCTCGCTCGACCTGCCGGGCAGGGTGCTTCTGCGGTCACGCGGGGAATCACAGGAAGGCAGTCGATGCGCTTCACCGTTGCTCGTCGCTGGGGGGCTGTGCTCGCCGGTCTCACGCTCAGCATGCTCGTGCTCTCGGTTCCGGTCCCGGCGCGGGCAGCCGTGAACCCAGCGATCCAGGTCCGCCCGACGGGAATAGTCAAGGCTGATGCCAACGGGAACCTGGAGCCCGGGGTGCAGATGCGAGTCGACCAGGTGGCCCAGCTCTCGTTCGACTGGGACGCCTCCGACCCGTCGATCGGCTCGGGTGACTCGTTCGAGGTCGACTACGGCCCGACCTTTGCCTCCCGGGTCCCCAACCAGAGCTACCCGATCTCGTACCAGGGGGTCGTGGTCGGGACCTGCCTCGTCGGCGCCACGTCGGTGACCTGCACCCTGAACGACGAGTACGTGCGCCAGCGGGCTGTCGCGCCACAGGTTCGCGGCACCACCTCGGTGCTGCTGCTGGCCATGCAGTCAACCACCGACGAGACGGTCCCGGTGCGCGTCAACGGCACCCCCGTGCCGGTGGACCTGCCCGGAACCGGGGGGATCCTGCCCCGCTCGACAGCGACCTTCGTCCCCGCCACCTTCACGAAGATCTCCACTCCGCTCGCCGAGAGCTCCCGCCAGGTCTCCTGGAGCATCACATTCGGCATCCCGTACGTGAACCAGGCCCGGGCTGCCGCCGGGCTGGCCCCGGTCCCCACCGACGGCACCACCGTCTCCACCATCTCGCTCAGCGACATCCTCGGCCCCGGGCAGGCGGTCCCGACCAGTCTCAACCTGGTGCGGGTCGTCAGCACCGACCCGGCTACTCGCCAGCTGGTGGCCAGCACGACCCCCGGCACCCTGGTCCCCGGGCACAGCATCGCCCATCAGGTTGTGGACCCCGCCAGCCGCTCAGCGCAGGTCACGGTGACGGCCCCGTTCGTTGCCAACGCCAACTACACCGTCTCCTACGTCAGCCCGATCGTGGACGCTGACGGGAACCAGCAGAACGCCGTGGTCGGGGTGCGCTACACCAACACCGCCCGCCTCGACGGTACGACGGTCTCGGCCAGCGGCGAGCGGGTCCTGGCAGAGTCCTTCGGGATCACCGTCAGCTACCAGCCGGGCTTTGGCGGCTTCCGGGTCGTGAAGACCTTGGGCGGCGACGGCATCACCCAGGTCCCGGCCCAGACCACGTTCCCGGTCACTGGCAGCTACACCCTGCCGGCCGGCACCACCGCCGACGACTACCCGGGGTGGACCCCGCCGGGCACCCTGAACCCCGGCCGTACGGGAGGCACCTTCAGCTACCGCGTGAAGCTGGGCGGAAGCGCACCGTGGGGTGGTTCGCTGCCGCGCGGCACCCAGGTCAGCCTGAGCGAGGACCCCGCCGGGGCCGAGCCGACGGTCACCGGTGTCGAGTGGGCCAGCCCGGTCTGGAGGCTGGGACGGACCACGACGAGCACCTTCACCATCGGCGACCAGCAGATGACCAGCCTGCAGCTCGACAACACCGCGGCTCGAGCCTCGGGCACGTTCATGGTGGCCAAGACGGTCTCCGGCGAGGACGGTGCCGGGCAGGCCCGGACGTACACCTTCAGCTACAGCTGCGGTGCGGTCCGTGGCACCCTTCAGGTGCCCGGCGACGGTACGCCGGTCAGCGCCGGTGTCCAGATCCCCCTGAACGTGTCGTGCACCGTCACCGAGGACCAGGCCTCAGCCCAGGTCCCGGGCTACCAGCTGACCCCTCCGGCGCCGCAGACCCAGGCGATCACCAGTCGGACCACCCCGACCGCGTTCAGCTTCAGCAACCAGTACACGCCGGTCACCCCGGCGCCCTCCGTGACCCCGACCATCACCATCACCCCAAGCCCGACCACGACCACGACTATCACTCCTAGCCCGGCCCCGGTCACGACTATCACCCCTAGCCCGGCACCTGTCCCGGTCTTGGCCGACACCGGCTCTGACGCCAGCCTGGCAGGGGCTGCTGTCGGGCTCGGTCTGGTGACGGGCGGCGGGCTGCTGCTGCGCCGCGGTCGCCGGGGGTGAGCGCCTGCACCCCTGCGGCCTGGGGCTGGCGCGAGGACTGAGCCGGATCAGCACCGCCGGGGGTCTGCACCTGCGACCTGGGGCTGGCGGCTGAGGCCGTCGAGCCGTCTCGTCTCGTCGCGCAGAGGACGGGCTCCCCGGCGTGGGCCGGGCCGGTGCTGATCCAGGCGACCTCGTCGCCCGTCAGGGGGCGGTTTCCCCGGCGCGGGCAGGGGGCCTGCCTGGAGAGCAGCACGGCCGAGGGATTCCCGGCCCGCTTTATGGTCAGGCCCAGGCCGGCGTCCCCGCCTCGACCCTGTCGAGGCGTACCCCTTCCGACCCGGGCTGACCATCCTGGTGCCGCGCTACGGCTGGTCGATCGACCCCAAGAGACCAGCGCGACGGCGCCCACTGCCGTCGCTAGCGACTCGGCAGCCCCAGCACGAAGCGAGTGCTGCCGGGTTGGCACCCAGGCTCTGTGGAGGGCGTCCCGACCATGCGGCGCGGGGTGTCTCCGACCCTCGCGACCACCTGCCCGGTGTCGTCCTCGACCCGCAGTGGGTCGTCGCGGGCGACGTACCCCTCGGGCCAGACCAGTGAGACCACGCCGTCGCTCGCGGTCTGGACCCAGAAGCAGGCATGCCCCCCGGTGACCTGCCCCTGCAGCGGCTCGTCGAAGTCCAGGCCGGCGCTGCGCCGGCTGGGGGCTGCCGTGTCCAGCGTCAGCGCCCCAGGGGCACAGCCCGCTATCAGCAGGGCGACGAGGCCGGCGGCGGCTGCTCGGTTCATGACGGCGAGACGACGGAGGTGACCTGGAAGTGGGCCTGGATGCTGTTCCACTTCTCGCCGTACATGGTGGACCCGGAGGCGCCGATGTGGATGCCGCGCGGGTGAACCCGGTCACCGCTCTTCAGCACCAGCGCCCCGCCGGAGTCACCGCCCCGGGTGGGGGCACCCCCGGTGTACGCGACCAGGCCGTAGGTACAGCCCGACGAGTCGCACAGCGAGTCGTGCAGGCCGATGACCTTCTTGTCACAGTTCTCGTTGCTGGTGGCCCCGCTGGTGCAGTAGCTGATCCCGACGGCCGGGTTGGCCGCGGGGCCGGTCTTCATCGGCGGGCCGGCGGTGCCCCCCATCCAGGTGTACGTGCCGTACCGCTCCCAGCCGATCAGGGCCATGTCGTACGAGGGGAACCGGCCGCGCCGGACCATCGTGCCGTAGCTGAACATGCCAGACGACCACACCGTTCCGTGGTAGCCGCAGTGGGCGGCGGTCAGGGCGAACCGGTTCATGTTCGCGTCCTGCACCATGAACCCGGAGGAGCAGCGGGCGTGGAGGTTGCTCGTGATCGCCGCCCCGCCCCAGTGCGGCTCAGTGTCATTGACCCGGTCCTGGCGGCCGCCGGTGCTGACCTGCTGGTACGTGATCGCGCCGCTCTCCAGGGCCGCCTGCGGCAGCCGGGAGCGGGGGATGTTGCCGGTGACCTCGATCGAGTCGCTGTCCGCCCGGTACCCAAAGCCGAAGAAGACACCCTCCTGGCCAGCCAGCTGAGTGAGCTCCTGCTGGAGCGCGGCGAGCGAGGCGGCGGTGAACCGGCTGGGCTGGGCGCCCGGCGAGGGGGCGCTGGCATCGGCGAAGACGCGGTTGACGACCGTGCCGCCCTGGACCGAGACACCGGGCGAGATGCTCTCGGGCAGCGCGGCGGAGCGCAGCAGCTCCTCCTCGGCCAGCGAGCTGGCGTACCCCGTGTCCTTGGCCGGCGGGCTCCCGCCCTCCTGGGCGAGCTTCTGCTGCTCCGGGTCGGTGGGGTCGGCGGAGGCGACGGGCGCCGGGCCGAGGCAGAGCGCCACGCCTGCTACCAGGCTCAGCATCGCAGTCAGGGGTCGGGGCAGTCGCATAGTCCCTCCTGGGGTCGGGGAGCAGGAGCTCTCGCTACACCAGATCAATGTCCACCACCGGGGCCGATCTCACAGCCGCGGTGTGAGATTCACAGGTCTGCCGGACACCACCAAGCATGAGGGCTCTACCGCCGGCGGCCCGGCTGCCGGCCTGGACCTGCGAGACTCAGCTGGTCCCCCTAGGCTGGCCAGGGGGCTTAGGGCGTACGGAGGGTGTGGGAGTGACCGACGAGGAGTTCGTCGCCTTCTTCACCGCCATGCACCCTGCGCTGCTGCGGTACGGGATGCGCCAGCTCGACGTCGACACCGCCCAGGAGGTCGCTCTGGACACGCTCCGGGTGGTGTGGGAGAAGAAGGTGCCGGCGCCCGGCACCGACGACGAGCAGCGCCAGCTGGTGAGCCTGACGTACCGGATCATGGACGGGCTGATCCGCAACAGCCAGCGATCGTCCCGGCGCCGCGACCGGCTGGTGGCGACCCTGTCGGCGCAGCGGCCGGTCGACCAGGCCGGGCTGGCTGACCACTTCGACCCGGGCCGGGTGCTGGACGCCCTGGCTCAGCTGCCGGAGGCAGACCAGAAGATGCTGTCGCTGCTGATTGACGGGTACGGGGTCAGCGAGATCGCGGCTATTCTCGGCCGCTCACCGGGCGCGGTCAGCACCCGGCTGAGCCGGGCCCGGACCAAGCTGCGAGGGCTGATGGCAGGGGAGGACAGCGATGGTTGACCCGACCGCCCACGAGCCTGAGACCTTCGCCGACCTGGAGCAGCAGGTCCGCCAGCTGCTGCGGGACCTGGGGGCCCGGCCCCACCGCCTGGTGCTGACCGCACCCGAGCAGGAGCGGGTGGACCAGGTCGCCGCCCGGGCCCTGGACCAGATCCTGGGCCGTACGGGCGGTGTGAGAGCAGAGCCCGTCGCAGGCGCTGGGAGCGCTCTCGCCGGTGACGCGGACCGGGCCCTGCCTCGGACGGCGGCGCAGGCCGGGGGCCGGTTCTCGGCGGGGCGGGAAGGCCAGTCCGCCGGTCATCAGCAGGTCGGGACGCGAGCCTCCCTGCTCTCGAGGCGCCGAGTCCTGGCTGCTGCCGCCGTGGCGGCGGCAGTGGCTGGAGCGCTGCCGCTCAGCCGGCTTCTGTGCCGCGACAACCCGCCAGGGCCGACCCCAGCGCTGGCGCCCGTCCCGGCCAGCGGCCGGCAGGGCGCGGCGTCCCCGACCGGAGTGCTGCAGGACCTGGCCCGGGCCGCCGCCGAGCAGCCAGCCCCGGTGCCGGGCACTCCTCCGGTGGCCCTCGTGGCGACCCACCGCTGGGGCTACGACCGGGCCCGGCCCGAGATGGTCACCACGGTGGTCGAGCACTACCGGCCGGCGACGGGTGGCCTGGTCGTCGTCGAGCGGACCGGGCTGCCGGTCGCCCCGGACGGGCAGGTCGCGGCGACCAGCCCCGAGTCACTGCCGATCACCCGCCGCTTTGAGCCCGGGTCGGGCCCTGGGCCAGACCCCGCCACCCTTCCCACGGACCCGGGCGAGCTGCTCACCGCGCTGGCCGACCCCGCCCGGTGCCCGCAGCCGGGGGCCTGCCTGGCCCAGGCGATGGTCGACCTGCACAGCTCGTACCTGCTGCCGCCGGCGCTGGCAGCGGCCCTGTGGACAGCCTTGGACGGTACGGCGCAGCTGTACGGGCAGACCACCGACCGGCTCGGCCGGCCCGTGGTCGGGCTCCAGGCGCCCGGCACGACCGCAGGCCAGCAGCTGCTCCTCTATGCCGACCCGGCCACCGGGGCGCTGCGGGGAGCCGACCTGCTGCTGACCGAGGACGACCCGCAGCGTGGGCTGGCAGCCCCGGCGGTGATCGGTGTGACCGTGATCGTCCGGGCGGAGCGAGTCGGGCTCGACCAGGTGCCCTGAGCTGCGCCCGGTAGCGTGAGTGCCTGGTCAGCCCCTGGTACGCCCTCGCTCGCGGCGGTAGCCAGCCAGACAGGGCAGCGACGGCTCAAAGAGCTGGACGCTAGCCGGGGCCCTACCCGAGCATGGCGAGGGTGCCGGTCACCAGCAGCCCGAGGCCGGCCAGGTAGCGCCGGCTCAGCCGCTCCCTCAGCACCAGCACCGAGAAGGCCACGGTGACCAGGATGCTCAGCTTGTCGATGGGCACCACGACGCTGGCCGGGCCGTCCTGGAGGGCCCGGTAGAAGCACAGCCAGGAGGCGCAGGTGGCCAGACCCGATGCCAGAACCAGGGCCAGCTCGCGGCGGGGGATGGTCCGGACCTCGCCCGTACGGCGGGTGATGACGACCATCGCCCAGGCCATCACCAGCACCACTCCGGTCCGGACCGCGGTCCCCAGGTTTGACTCCACCCCGGTGATCCCGAGCTTGCCGAGGATCGCGGTCAGGGCCGCGAAGACGGCCGAGCCGATGGCGTACGCAAGCCAGCCGCCGCCGCTGCGCAAGGCCCGGGGGAGGGCGCGGACGTCGGACGGCTCCAGCATCAGGGCCGTCCCGATGCTGATCAGGACCACCCCGGCCCACCCGATCAGGCTCAGCCGCTCACCCAGCATGACCAGCGCCAGCAGCACGGCGAGCACCGTGGAGAACTTGTCGATCGGGGTGACCTTTGACACCTCGCCCAGCTGCAGGGCCTTGAAGTAGCACAGCCAGGAGGCCCCGGTCGCCACCCCCGAGGCGACCAGCAGCAGCAGGCTGCGGGTGCTGATCTGGCCGAGCTGGTGGTGCGAGCCGACGACCAGCACCATCAGCCAGGCCCCGGCCAGCACCACCGGGGTCCGGACCGCGGTCGCCACCGTCGAGTCGGTGCTGCGAATGCCCGCCTTGGCCAGCACTGCGGTCAGTCCGGCGAACAGGGCGGCGCCGAACGCCCAGGCGATCCACATGGGACCGACCCTAGCCAGCCCCGCGACAGAAAAGCAGACGGCAGAACGGACCGGCGTGGCAGAATGACCGGCCGGCACAAGGAGGACGAGATGGCTGAGTTGAGTGACCGGCTGCGAGCCGACCTGACGACCGCGATGAAGGCCCGTGACGCGGTGCGGGTACGAGTGATCCGGTCGGCCCTGACCGCGGTCCAGACCGAGCAGGTGGCGTCGAAGACAGCCCGCGAGCTGAGCCTGGACGAGGAGCAGACGGTCCTCACCCGGGAGCTGCGCAAGCGCCAGGAGTCGGCCGAGCTGTACCAGCAGGGCAACCGGCCGGAGCTCGCCGAGACCGAGCTGGCCGAGGCGACAATCCTGCAGGAGTACCTGCCGACGGCGCTGACGGAGGCCGAGATCGACCAGATCGTGGCCGACGCGGTCGCCGCGGCCGGGCCAGACGCCGGCCTGCGCCAGATGGGCCAGGTCATGAAGGCCGTCACCGCTCAGACCCGGGGCCGGGCTGACGGCTCCCAGGTTGCGGCCAAGGTCAAGGCGGTCCTCAGCCAGCGCTGAGCCGCCGGGCCGGTCGTGAGCGCTGCTCAGGCCGGGAGCCCGGCAGCCAGGATGACCGGCTCGCCCCGTACCCCGGTCTGCCCGGGCAAGGGCTGGTGACGAGCCTGAAGGTCTCGTACGGTGCTGGCCGGACCGTGGTGGGGCTGCCCGGGAGCGGGCTGGCGAGGTCATCGCCCCGGGCGGGCCGCCCGGTAGACTCACCGCCCATGAACTGCCAGAGCTGTGGCGTCCCGCTCCCCGAGGATGCCCTGTTCTGCACGTCGTGCGGGGTGTCCACCGCAGTGGTGCGCCCCCCTCTGCCGACCTGGGACTCGGAGAACCAGGTGCCGGCCATGCCGGACGACCTCTTCCGTGACCCGCAGCCCCAGGCAGCCGACCCAGACCAGACCACGGTCCGGGCGGCTGGCTGGGGTGGCGCCCCGGGCGCGCCGGTGCCGCCCTGGCGGCCGCTCCCGGCAGGGACCCCGGAGGCGGACCTGCTGCCGTCGGAGCGGCTGGAGCAGACCGCGTTCCTGCCGGAGCCGCCGCCACGCAAGCGGGGTGCGGGCTTCGTGGTTCTGGCCTCGCTGCTGACGCTGGTGCTGGTGGCCGGGGTGGTCGGGGTGATCGTGGTGATCGCGAGCACCCAGCCGCCGCGGCGGCCTCAGCAGTCCGAGCCACCCCCGCCGTCGGTATCCGCGGTCTCCTCGTCGGCCCGGCCGCGTACGCCCTCGGCCAGCCCTTCGGCCTCGGCCAGCGACTCGGCGAGCCCGTCGGCCTCGTCGAGTGAGGCCTTCCCGCCGTCGGGGGCCACCTTGTGCACCGGCTCGGACTCGGTCGCGGTCGGCGCGAACACCTCCTGCGAGTTCGGCGCCAACGTCGCCGCCGGGATACCACCGGGGGCGTCGGGGACGTTCCAGGTGACAGCGAACTCTCCCGTCACAGGCAAGGACTACGTCATGAGCTGTACGAAGACCACGTACACGGTCTGCACCGGCGGCAACAACGCGTCCGTGTACGTGAAGGGCGCCTGATGATCACGGCTGCCGCGGACGGGTCCTCGCTGTCGAACCCCGGCCCGGCCGGCTGGGCCTGGTACATCGACGAGGGCCGCTGGGCCGCGGGCGGCTGGAAGGTCGGCACGAACAACATGGGCGAGCTGATGGCGGTGATCAACCTGCTGCAGCAGACCCAGGCCAGCGACGAGCCGCTGACCGTGCTGTGCGACTCTCAGTACGTGGCCAACACCGCCACGAAGTGGATTGCGGGCTGGAAGCGGCGCGGCTGGCGCAAGGCGGACGGCAACCCGGTGCTGAACCTGGAGCTGGTCCGCCAGCTCGACGCCGAGCTGGCCGGGCGCCAGGTCCGGTTTCAGTGGGTGAAAGGTCACGCCGGGCACTACCTCAACGAGCGCGCCGACACCCTGGCCCGGGCCGCCGCGACCGCGTTCCGCGACGGGCGGCCGGTCGAGGCCGGGCCGGGCTTCGCAGACCCGGCCGCACCACGCGAGTCACTGCCGGTGGCGCCGACCCCGCGCCCCCAGCCGGAGCCTGACCTGTTCAGCGCCGACCCTGCGCCGGGCGGCCGTACGGGGCTGTGGCCGGCGCCGGAGACCAGCACTGAGCAGACCGTGGTGGCCCTGCAGACTGCCCTGCTGGACGAGGCCACCCTGCTCGACAGGGAGCGGCTCTCGCAGCTGCTGCACCGGGACTACGCGGGGTTCGAGGCGGACGGGCAGATCCGTACCCGCGGCTCGCTGCTGGCCCGGGCCACAGCACTCCCGGGGACGGCCACGCTCCAGGTGATCGGCTTCAGCCAGCTGGGCGACGCCCTGGTCCAGCTGCGCTACCGGGTCCGCCGCCAGGGCGAGGAGCGGCTGTGCTCGTCGCTGTGGCAGCGCGACCGGGACGGCTGGCGGATCCGGTTCCAGCAGGAGACCCCCGCCTAGGCCCGTCTCACGGCCCGGGCTTCACCGCCACCACGAGGTCGCGGTGGATCGACGCGTCCACCCGGTGTCTGAGGCTGCGCCAGGGGCCCTCGTCGTACGGGACCAGCCCGGCACCGGCCAGCAGCGCCAGCAGCTCTTCGCGGACCAGGCCGTGAGTGTTCCACGACAGCCCGAGCGCCCCGCCCGGCTTGAGCTGGCCGGCCCAGACCGGGACTGCCTCGCTCAGCAGCCGGGCCGCGGAGCGGTCCTTGCCGCCCAGGCCGCGGACGTCACTGTGCGAGCCGTGGACCACCCCGTACGGGGCGTCGGTGACGACCGCGTCGAACTGGCGCCGGCCCCAGAGCCGGGCCGAGTCGCGGGTGTCGCCGGTGAAGACCCCGAGCCGGAGCCGGCCCTCGCCGAGGCTGACCTCGGCGTCGAAGCGGCGGCCCAGGCTCTTGCCGTCACGGCGGACGGGGGAGACGGTGGCGGTGTGCTTGAGGCGCTTGCGGCGCAGCCAGGTCTTCAGGTACGCGGCGAGCGCCTCGACCGCCTTCGGGTCGGCCTCCACCCCGGCCGCGTCGAGGCCCAGCAGCCAGGCCGTGGTGAGGGTGGTGCCGCGCCCACAGAGCGGGTCGAGCACGGCCCGGCGCGCAGAGCGGGTGCGGACCTGCGCGAGGGTGACGTTGAGCAGCAGCCGGGTGAACTGCTCATTGGTCTTGCCCGGGTACTTGGGGATCGTCACCAGGTCGGTGTCGAGCCGGTCGGTCACCGGCAGCGGCACCGGGCGCAGCAGCCCGTCAGCCACCTCCTCAAACAGCGCTAGCCGGGCGGACTGGGCAGCCACCGTGGCCAGCTCGGCCTGCTCAAAGCGCAGGTAGTCGACCCCGGCCACCCGGACCGGCTCCACCTCGACCTGGGCGGTCACCGCGAGCTCGGCGGCCGCCAGCCGAGGCGTCTCCTGGGCGTAGACGTGGTTCGCGGCAGGCGCCAGCAGCAGCAGGAAGGTCACCAGCGCAGTCTGGCACGGCCCGGCACCCCAGCCTGGTCAGGTGAGACGGGTTGAGGGGTTCGAGAGCAGCCGTCAGGCCAGGTTCATGTGGCGCGCCTCGTAGTGGGTGCCCTTGGCCCGCTCGTACGAGGCCCGGATCTCGTCCTCGGCGGCGCTGCGCCCGGTCCAGGTGGCTCCCTCGACCGACTTGCCCGGCTCCAGGTCCTTGTAGACGGTGAAGAAGTGCTGGATCTCCAGCAGCATGTACTCGGGGATGTCGCCAATGTCGTGGTAGGGCTGGCGGGTGTCGGCGGTCGGCACGCAGATGACCTTGTCGTCGCCGCCCATCTCGTCGGTCATCCGGAACATGCCGATCGCGCGGCACTCGATCAGGGCTCCGGGGAAGGTCGGCTCCGGCACCAGCACCAGGGCGTCCAGCGGGTCCCCGTCCTGGCCTAGCGTGCCCTCAATGAAACCGTAGTCAGATGGGTACTGAGTCGAGGTGAACAGGGTCCGGTCGAGCCGGATCCGGCCGGTCTCGTGGTCGAGCTCGTACTTGTTCTTCGACCCCCGTGGGATCTCGATCGTGACGTCGAACGTCAGCCCGTCGGTGTGCTCGAAGTGCAGTTCCCTCCGGAAGTCAGCCACTGCCATCTCCCCATCCGCCGCTGGTCGGTCCATATCATGTGTCCGTCGGACGCTTCGCACAATAGCCGTCAGGAGAGTTCTGTGCTACGAGAGCTGCGCGGTCTGCTGGTCCTGGCGCTGGTCCTGGCGCTTCTCGGGGCGGGAGTCGGTTTTGGCGGCCGGCCGGCGCTGTACGCGGCTGGGCTCTGGGTCGACGGCGGGAGCCCGACCATCGACCCGGCGGTCTTCGACCCGTCGCCCGCGCCCACTCCCACCCCGCAGCAGCCGACCCGGTACGCGGCCGGCCAGCCCTCGGCGCCGGCGCCGGCCGGCGCGGCGCTGCTGGCCCGGGTCCAGGCCGTGCCCCGGACCGGGCTGGGACGGGTCTCGGTGGCGGTCACCGACCCGGCGACCGGACAGGCCGTCACCGGGGAGGCGGCCGACGTGCCCCTGACCCCGGCGTCGTCGCTGAAGCTGCTGACATCGGCCGCGGCGCTGGCCGCGTACGGGCCGGACCACCAGTTCACGACGAAGGTGGTCAGCCCGCAGCCGGGCCGGGTGGTCCTGGTCGGCGGGGGTGACCCGTACCTGCGGGGCGCGACCCGGCCGAGCTACCCGGAGCGGGCCTCGGTCGTCGACCTGGCCGAGCAGACCGCCCAGGCCCTGAAGACCGCTGGTACGACGTCGGTCAGCCTCGGCTACGACGACACGCTGTTCCCCGGCCCGGGCTGGAACCCGGTCTGGCTGCCGGGCTACGCCGAGTTCTCGACTCCGACCTCGGCCCTGTGGCTGGACCGGGGCGTGGTCGGGTCGGTTCACAGCAAGAGCCCCTCGGCGGACGCGGCGAAGGTCTTCGCCGAGCAGTTCACCGCCCGCGGGATCGCCGTCACCGCGGTCGCCCCGGCGACCGCCGAGCAGGGTGCGACCGTCCTGGCCGAGGTCCGCTCGCTGCCGCTGGAGCTGATCGTGCAGGAGCTGCTGCTGCACTCCGACAACGACGCCACCGAGGCCCTGTTCCGCCACGTCGCGGTCGCCGCCGGCAAGCCCGGCAGCATCACCGAGGCCCAGGCCGCGGTCCCCGCGAAGCTGCGCGAGATCGGCCTGTGGCAAGAGGGGATGCGGATGGATGACGGCTCGGGGCTGTCGCGCGGCAACCTGGCGACCGCGTCGGTGCTGAGCGCGGCCGTCGCCAAGGGCTTCACCGACCCGCGCTACCGCTCGCTGCTGACGGGGCTGCCGACCGCCGCCGCCGACGGCACCCTCGGCTCCCGGTTCGACGACCCCGAGACCGAGGGTGCGGCCCGCGGCGTGGTCCGGGCCAAGACCGGCACCCTGACGGGGACCCACACCCTGGCCGGGTTCACCACCACCGCCAGCGGCACGGTGGTGGCCTTCGCGCTGATGACCAACGACGTGGCCCCGAACCAGGACCTGGCCGCCCGGGACTGGCTGGAGCGGGCCTCGGCCGCGATCGCCTCCTGCGGCTGCTGACCCCCCACGGCCCGGAGGCCGGGCCGCGAGGCAGACTGCCGCCATCCATGGCTACCAGGTGGCTCACGGTCGTCGGGGAACCGATGACCACCTGGTCGAGTCAGACCTGAGGCGGACTGGACTGCCGGCGTACCCCGACAGGCTGGACGTTCCAGGACCGCTTCGCCCGCTCCGCACCCCATCCTCTGGGGCCGGCTCGCCATCCCCCACGGCCTCAGACCCGGCCTCAGCCTCTGAGCCCTCCGCCAGCCCCGCCTCAGCACCCTCCGCGGAAGCGAGACGACCGACACCCAGGTGGCCACCGCCTTCCACCAGGAGGTCACCGGCTGAGCAGGTCTCGCGCCCCGCGGCGGCCGCCCCGTGGTCGGCAGGCTGCTAGAGCCGTGCGGCTCAGCGCCACCCGGGTCGCGCACCCACTAGCCTCCCCGTATGAGCAGTGTGCCGTGGGTGAGCTGGGACCTGGCTGCCCGGATCGGGGTGGAGCTGGTCCCGCCGGGGCCAGCGGTGCCGGCCCGCGAGATGCAGCAGACCGTGGCCGGGCTACGGGTGGCCGCGGCCGAGGCCGAGCCGCTCGTGGCCGAGGCGACCGGGCTGAGCGCGCCGCCTGCGGCGGAGCCGTACGTGGTGGACCGGCCGGCCTGGGTGCGCTGGAACACCGACCTGGCGGCGGGGCTGCTGGCCCCGTACGTGTCGTCACCGCCGCTGCTCGGCGGGCTGCTGGGGGTCGCTGCCGGTGCTCAGATCGGCAGCGTGCTGGCCTGGGTGGGCCGGCGGGTGCTGGGCCAGCTCGACCCGTTCTGCGACCCGCCCCGGCTGCTGCTGGTGGCCCCGAACGTGGCCGAGGCCCGGGCCCAGGTCGAGGCGGACCCGGCAGCCTTCGCCCTCTGGGTCTGCCTGCACGAGGTGACCCACCGGTACCAGTTCGGGCACGCCCCCTGGCTGGCCGGTCACCTGCAGCGGCTGCTGGGTGAGGTCCTGCAGGCGGAGACCTCCGGGATCGCCTGGCTGCTGGGCGCAGGGCAGAGCGGCGCCGCCGAGGCGCTCAGCCCGCGCGGGCAGCAGGCGCTGGCCGAGGCGTCAGCGGTGATGAGCCTGCTCGAGGGGCACGCCGAGCTGATCATGGACCGGACCGGGCACGTCCCGGGGATCGAGACGATCCGGGCCCGCTTCCAGCGCCGCCGCGAGACGAGCGGCCTGACCCGGCTCTGGCAACGGATGACGGGTCTGGACCAGAAGCTCGCGCAGTACCGCGACGGAGCCGGCTTCTGCCGCCAGGTGGTAGACCGGGCCGGGGTTGACGGGCTGAACCGGGCCTTTGAGGCGGCCGAGCTGCTGCCGTCGCCGGACGAGATCCACGAGCCCGGACGGTGGCTCGCCCGGGTCTGCTGATGTCTCGCCGGGAGCTCGGTGCGACCTCGCTGCGGGTGCTCCGGGCGGTCCAGACCACGGTCGAGGCCGCGCTGGCGCAGCCGCTGCCAGCCGGTCAGAGCGTCTCCCGGCGACAGGCGTCAGAGCTGGTGGTCGGGCTCTCCGGCGGGGCTGACTCGCTGGCCCTCGCGGCGGCCGTGGCCTGGCTCGTACGGCGGGAGCGGCTGCCGGTCCCGGCCCGGGCCGTGGTCGTGGACCACCAGCTGCAGGAGGGTTCTGCCGCGGTCGCCGAGCGGGCCGCCGGGCAGGCCCGCTCGCTTGGTCTGGACGCCGAGGTGGTGCCGGTGACGGTGACCGTACGCGGTGACGGCCCCGAGGCTGCCGCCCGGGTGGCCCGGCACCGGGCCCTGCTGGCCAACCGGGACGCCTGGGTGCTGCTGGGGCACACCCGCGACGACCAGGCCGAGTCGGTGCTGCTCGGCCTGGCCCGCGGCTCGGGGACCCGGTCGCTGGCCGGGATCGCAGCCCGGCAAGGGCGGCTGTGGCGGCCGCTGCTGCCGCTCAGCCGGGTCGACACCCAGGCGGCCTGCATCGAGCAGGGCCTGGTCTGGTGGGCCGACCCCCACAACGACAACCCGCGCTACCTGCGGGTACGGGCCCGGCGGCTGCTGCCGGTGCTGGAGCGTGAGCTCGGCCCGGGGCTGGTCGCCGCGCTGGCTCGTACCGCCGGGCTGTGCCGCGACGACGCCGACCTGCTGGACGGCCTGGCAGCCCGGCTGCTGGTGGAAGTCACCGCCGACCAGGGGATTCAGGCGGCTCCGCTGGCGCAGGCGCACCCCGCGCTGCGGCGCAGGGTGCTGCTGCTGTGGCTGCGCCGGGAGGGCTGCGACGACCTGCGGGCCGAGCACCTGCGGCAGGTGGATGCGCTGATCACCGGCTGGCACGGGCAGGCCGGCGTCGACGTGCCGGGGCTGAGGGTGGTCCGGACCGGGGACACGATTGCCGGGCACCGGCCTGAGCCGTCCCCTGTTGGCTAGGGTGATCGCCGTGGACCTGAGCGATGTGTCAGACGACCTGGCCCGAGTGCTCTACACCGAGAGCCAGCTGGCCGAGCGGCTGGCCGAGCTGGCCAGCCAGATCGACGCCGACTACGAGGGCAAGGAGCCGCTCCTGGTCGGGGTGCTCAACGGGGCCGTGATGGTGATGGCGGACCTGTCGCGGGCGCTGACGATCCACTGCGAGATGGACTGGATGGCGATCTCGTCGTACGGGTCGGGGACGAAGTCCTCGGGGGTGGTCCGGATCCTCAAGGACCTCTCGACCAGCCTCCAGAACCGGCACGTGCTCGTGGTGGAGGACATCGTCGACACCGGGCTGACCCTGGCGTACCTGCTGGAGAACCTGCGCTCCCGCCAGCCTGCCTCGCTGGAGGTGATGGCGATGTTCCGCAAGCCCGAGGCCGCCAAGAACACGATCGACGTGAAGTACGTCGGCTTCGACATCCCCAACGAGTTCGTGGTCGGGTACGGGCTGGACTACGCCGGTCGGTACCGCAACCTGACCGGGCTGGGCACCCTCGCCCAGCACGTGTACCGGTAGTGCCCGGGCTCGGCCTGGGCCAGCTGGTGGTGCTGGCGGGCTGGGCTGCGGTCTGTGTGCTGCTTACCTGGGTGAGCCGGCGGCAGAGCCGGCGGCAGGCCTGGTGGCGGCTGGTGACCTGGCTGGCGCTCGGAGTCCTCGTGGTGGTCAACGCGGCCGCGCTGTCGGGCGGCTCCGGGTGGCGGTCGTGGCTGTCGCTCGGGCTGCTGGCGCTCGCCGTGGCAGTGATGCTGACAGCCGCGGTGACCCTGCTCACCCAGGGCGAGCCGGAGCAGGTGGGGTGCTGGCAGCGGCCGACAGTGCTCGTCAGTGACGGGATCTGGGGGATTGTCCGGCACCCGATGTACCTGGGCCTGGTGCTCGTCGGCTGGGGGGTCCTGGCCTGCGACCCGAGCCTGGTGGGGGCGCTGGTGGCGGTGGTGGCCAGCGTGGGCGGGTACCAGATGTGCCTGGCCGACGAGGCCGAGTGCCTGGCCCGCTGGGGCGACGAGTACGCCGCGTACATGGCTCGGACCCGTCGGCTGGTGCCGTACCTGCTGTGACCGGGGCCGCTGCTCACGAGCCCCAGCGGCTGGGCCCCGCTGGTAAGGTTCGGGTGCTTACGGTACGACCTCTAGGCAGGGCATGACTACGCTGCAACGACTTTTCCGGGGACCACTGGTATGGATCCTGCTGGCGCTGTTCGCTCTGTACCTGGTCTTCCAGCTGACGGACGACGCCACCGGGTACAAGGAGGTCCCGACCTCCGAGGCAGTCGCCGTGATCAACGGCGACGACAAGCTGAAGGAGGTCATCCTCACTGACAGCGAGCAGACGATCCAGATCGAGAAGGCCGACGACCGCAAGACCAAGATCAAGGCGGTCTGGGTCGGTGACCAGGTCGACGAGCTCACCGGGCGGCTGAACCAGCGGGTCAAGGACGGCAGCCTGGAGTCCTGGAAGGGTGTGAACCCCACACCCGGCTTCTGGGGCTCGTTCCTGGGGACGGTGATCCCGTTCCTGGTCATCGGGGTGATCTTCTTCTTCCTGATGAACTCGCTGCAGGGTGGCGGCTCGCGGGTGATGCAGTTCGGCAAGTCGCGGGCCAAGATCGCCAGCAAGGACACCCCGAAGACCACCTTCGCCGACGTGGCCGGGGTCGACGAGGCGATCGAGGAGCTGCAGGAGATCAAGGAGTTCCTCGCCGAGCCGGCCAAGTTCCGCGCGGTCGGCGCCAAGATTCCCAAGGGCGTGCTCCTGTACGGGCCTCCCGGCACCGGAAAGACCCTGCTGGCCAGGGCGGTCGCCGGTGAGGCGGGGGTGCCGTTCTTCTCGATCTCGGGCTCGGACTTCGTCGAGATGTTTGTCGGTGTCGGCGCCTCCCGGGTCCGGGACCTCTTCGAGCAGGCCAAGGAGTCGGCCCCCGCGATCGTCTTTATCGACGAGATCGACGCGGTCGGGCGGCACCGTGGCGCGGGCATGGGCGGCGGCCACGACGAGCGGGAGCAGACCCTCAACCAGCTGCTGGTCGAGATGGACGGCTTCGACGTCCGCGGCGGGGTGATCCTGATCGCCGCGACCAACCGTCCCGACGTGCTCGACCCGGCGCTGCTGCGCCCGGGCCGGTTCGACCGCCAGATCGCGGTCGACGCCCCGGACCTGGCCGGGCGGGAGAAGATCCTGCGGGTCCATGCGACTGGCAAGCCGATGGACGAGGGTGTGGACCTGGCGTCGGTGGCCCGCCGTACGCCGGGGTTCACCGGTGCCGACCTGGCGAACGTGCTCAACGAGGCGGCGCTGCTGACCGCCCGCTCGAACCAGCCGCTGATCAGCAACCACGCCCTGGACGAGGCGATCGACCGGGTGATCGCCGGCCCGCAGCGCCGGACCCGGCTGATGAGCGAGCACGAGCTGCTGATCACTGCGTACCACGAGGGTGGCCACGCCATGGTGGCGGCCGCGATGCCGGGCACCGACCCGGTCCAGAAGGTCACTATCCTGCCTCGGGGCAAGGCCCTCGGGTACACGATGGTGCTGCCGGACCAGGACAAGTACAGCCAGACCCGCGGTGAGCTGCTGGACCAGCTCGCGTACATGCTGGGCGGCCGGGCAGCCGAGGAGCTGGTCTTCCACGACCCGACCACCGGCGCCAGCAACGACATCGAGAAGGCGACCAAGGTGGCCCGGGCCATGGTCACCCAGTACGGGATGACCGAGCGGCTCGGCGCCGTGCGGCTCGGCAGCGACGACCGGGAGCCCTTCGTCGGGATGGAGATGGGCCAGAGCCGGGGCTTCTCGGAGCGGACCGCGGCGATCATCGACGAGGAGGTCTCGCAGCTGATCGCGACCGCGCACCAGGAGGCCTTCGACGTGCTCCAGGAGAACCGGGACGTGCTCGACGAGCTGGTCCGCCAGCTGCTGGTCAAGGAGACCCTGGACAAGGAGCAGGTGGCTCAGGTCTTCAAGCCGCTGCGGCGCCGGGAGAAGCGCCCGGCCTGGACCGGCTCCGACAGCCGTAAGCCGTCGGACCTGCCTCCGGTGACTCCGCCGCCGCGGCCGGCCTCGCAGCAGCCGGCCTCGCTGCCCGCTGCCGGCACTGCCGGCAGCCCGCCCCAGCTGCCTGGTGGGGCCCCGGCCCAGCCTCTGCCGGCCCCGACCCAGGTGCCGCTCGGCTGGCGGCCCGGCTCGCAGTGGACCGACGCCACCCCGACCACTGGCTGGGCGCCGCCGACGTGGAAGCCAGGACAGACCAGCCCGTCCTCGCAGTCCAGCGAGTCACCACAGGCCGGCTCGTCACCGTCTGCGCCGACCGGCTCCGAGCCCGGCGGGGAGCAGCCCGGCGAGCCGGGGCCGTCGGGACCGGCCGCCGGAGCCTGAGATGGCCTTTGATGCTGCACGTGTTGAGGCAGCCGTACGGGAGCTGCTGGCCGGGGCCGGAGAGGACCCCGACCGGGACGGGCTGCGGGAGACCCCGGCCCGGGTGGCCCGGGCTCTCGCCGAGGTCCTTGCCGGCCACGGCACCGAGCCGGAGCAGGTCCTCGACAAGACCTTCGACATCGACCACTCCGAGCTGGTCCTGGTGCGCGACATTGAGGTGTACTCGCTCTGCGAGCACCACCTGCTGCCCTTCGTGGGGCGGGCCCACGTCGGCTACGTCCCCGACCAGCGGGTGACCGGGCTGTCGAAGCTGGCCCGGCTGGTCGACGGGTACGCCCGCCGGCTCCAGGTCCAGGAGCGGCTCACGAGCCAGGTCGCCGACGCCCTGGTCCGGAGGCTGGAGCCGCTCGGCGTGATCGTCGTGATCGAGGCCGAGCACATGTGCCTCACCATGCGCGGCGCTCACAAGCCCGGCTCCAAGACCATCACCTCCGCCGTCCGGGGCCGCCTCCACGAGCCGGCGACCCGGGCCGAGGCGATGAGCCTGATCCTGGGCGGGCGGTCATGATCCCCGCCCTGCTGGCCCCGGCGCCGACCCGGGTGATGGGGATCGTCAACGTCACGCCGGACTCGTTCAGTGACGGCGGCGACCACCTCGACACCGCCTCGGCCGTCGCGCACGGGCTGAGGCTGGCCGCTGAGGGGGCCGCGGTCATCGATGTCGGCGGCGAGTCGACCCGCCCTGGGGCCGGCCGGGTCAGCGCCGCCGAGGAGCTGGAGCGGGTGCTGCCAGTGGTGGCGGCCCTGGCCGAGCAGGGTGTGGCGGTGAGCGTTGACACCATGCGGGCCGAGGTCGCCCAGCGCTGCGCCGAGGCCGGCGCGGTGATCGTCAACGACGTCTCCGGCGGACTGGCCGACCCGCAGATGCTGGCGACGGTGGCCCGGCTGGGCTGCCTCTACATCGCCATGCACTGGCGCGGCCACTCCGACCGGATGCAGGAGGCCGCCACGTACGCCGACGTGGTCGCCGAGGTCCGCGCCGAGCTGCTGGACCGGGTGAAGGCCGCGGTCAGCGCCCGGATCGAGCCGGAGCTGATCGTGCTCGACCCCGGCATCGGCTTCAGCAAGGACACCGAGCAGAACTGGGCCCTGCTGCGGGCCGCGGAGGACTTCCAGCAGATCGGGCTGCCGGTGCTGTGGGGGGTATCACGCAAGCGCTTCCTGACCGAGGCCAGCGGCGGTGGCGGCCCGAGGCAGCGGGACCCGGCTTCGGCGGCAGTGTCTGGCTGGCTAGCGGGAGTGGGGGTCTGGGCGGTTCGTACCCACACCGTCAGCGAGCACCTGGCCGCGATCAGGGTGGCGGAGCGTCTCCGGGAGGGCCGATGAGCCTGTCAGTGCCGACCACCGAGCTCGACCACCTGGACCGGATTGACCTGACCCAGGTGGCGGCCCGCGGCTGCCACGGGGTCTGGGAGGACGAGCAGACCTCGCCGCAGGACTTCCTCGTCGACGTGGTGGTCTGGCTGGAGCCGGAGCCGCAGCGTCCCGACAGCCTCGACCACACGGTCAGCTACGTCGAGGTGAGCCAGACCATCGTCCGTGAGGTTGCCGAGACCTCGTACCGGCTGCTGGAGACCCTGGGCCGGCACCTGTGCCAGGTGCTGCTGGCCGGCCAGCCCCGGGCGTACGCGGTGGACGTACGGATCCACAAGCCGCGGGCCGCGAAGGATGCCGGCTGTACGGATCTGTCGGTGACGGTCCGCAGACGACGGCCATGAGGGTCGCCGTTGCGCTGGGCAGCAACCTGGGCGACCGGCTGGGGTACCTGCAGCAGGCGGTCGACGGGCTCGCTGCGGGTGGGGTCGACGCGCTGAGGGTCTCCGGGGTGTACGAGACCGACCCGGTCGGTGGGGTCGAGCAGCCCGACTTCCTGAACGCCGTGGTGGTGGGGAAGGCCGACCTTGACCCCTGGGGGCTGCTGCGGCTCGGGCAGCGGCTGGAGCAGCAGGCGAACCGGGTCCGAGGCGTCGTCAACGGCCCCCGCACTCTCGATGTGGACCTGCTCGCCGTGGGCACGAGCGAGGTCGCCAGCGAGGAGCTGACGGTGCCGCACCCGCGGGCCGCGGAGCGGGCCTTCGTGCTGGTGCCGTGGGCCGAGGTCGACCCGGACGCGGTGCTCGCTGGCTCGCGGGTCGCCGAGCACCTGCTCCGGGTGGGGCGCGACGGGGTCCGGCCCCGGCCGGACCTGAGGCTGCGGGTGGGGCATGCCTGAGCCGACGGTGACACCGACCCGGGTGCGTACCCTGCTGGCGGCGCTGGTCGTGGGGGCCGCGGTGACCTTCGTCGGCTTGTCGGGGGTGACCGCGTTCTCCCTGGTGGCGCCGGAGATCCCGTGGACCACCCCGGCGCTGCTGCTGGCTGCGGCCGCTGGCGGCGCGGTGATGGCCCGGGTGACGCACGTCCGCAACCACGTCCACCGCCGTCCGGCCGACCCGAGGGCCTCGGTGACCACTCTGGCGGTGGCGCGGGCGCTGCTGCTGGGCGGCTCGCTGCTGACCGGCGGGTACCTCGCCTTCGCGCTGTTCTTCGTGCCCCGCTTCGACGCCGCGGGCCCGCGGGAGCGGGTGGTCCACGGGCTGGCGGCGGCGCTGGCGGCGGCCGCGATGGTGGTGGCCGGCTGGTTCGCCGAGCGGGCCTGCCGCGCTCCCCGGCCACCGGACCCGGACCCGGACGAGGACGGGCCGGAGCCGGACTGACCAGGGTGGACGCACGGTGTGGTTTACCGACAGCCCGGCCCGACACGCGGGGGCACCTCCGGTCGTACGGCATGGTGCTGCGTAGCATGGGAGAGTGACTTCCCCCACGCGTAGTGCCCAGCTCAGCCGCAACTTCCGGGTCGCCCAGTTTGTGGCGGGGGCCGGAGGTGCCGTCGGCATCGTCTGCTTCCCGTTCGCGCCGTGGGTCGGGCGCTTCGGGATCGCCGCCCTGATGGTCAGTGCCGCGGTAGCGCTGTACTTCATCTGGCGCGAGTTCCAGACGGCCAAGCAGGCGTACCACGACCGGCTGATGGTGATGCACGAGCGGTACCACGACGAGCTGATTGACCAGCGCGCCGGGTACGAGCTGGTGACCTCGCTGCTGCGGACCCGCAACGTCCAGCTGGCCGGAGACCTGGCTGATACCCGCGCCGACCTGGTCGAGGCCCGGCAGGAGCTGGCTGGTCAGCAGCAGCTGGTCTCGACGCTGCGCGGTGGTGCGGCTGCTCTGACCGCAGAGCGCGACGAGCTGCTGGCGCGGCTGACCCAGCCGGTTGAGGAGGAGCTGGAGCCCGAGGTGGTTCCCGAGGTCAGCGACACCGAGGTGGCGCACGCGGCCGAGGTGCTCACTCTTCCGCGCCGGGTTCGGCGGGACTCCGACGACCGGCTCGAGGCCGAGGTCTGGGGCACCGAGGAGATGCCGTCGGTGGCCGCGCTGGTCATGGCTGACCGCGATGACCAGGCCCAGGGCGGCACCCCGCTCTACCGCAAGCAGGCCTGAGCTCTTCGGAACCGGCCGGGCACGGGGAGGCCCGGCCGGTTCTGTGTGTCCGCGACCATGTCGCCCTCACCTCTTGACCTATCGACTATCGATGGTATCGTTTTTCGTGTTATCGAAATTCGATACACCTCAGTCGAAGGAGAAACCATGCCTGCCAACACCACCAGGGGCAGCCACCGCCCCCCTCACAGCCGGCTGGACCGGCTGCTGCGTTTCGACCGCAGTGACTTCGGCATCAGCTTCGTGGTCATTGCCTTCCTGGCGGCGGCCGTACCGGTCTACACCCTCGTCATGCCGCTGGCCACCTGGGCCCGCGGGACCGGGCTGGTCGGGGAGATCGACCTCAGCGGTCAGCGGCTCGGCGAGACTCAGACTGCGCCGGGAGCTGAGGTGCTCTCGGCCGGAGTGGGTCGGGCCAGGTTCGAGACGCTCGACACGCAGACCTTCCTGGCCTACCTCGCCCCGGGGCTGGTCCTCACCGTCGCGACCCTGCTTGTCGCGTGGCTGCTGTGGCACCTGCTGCGCTCGATCCAGTCAGGGGACCCCTTCATCACGGCCAGTGTCTGGCGGCTGCGGGGCATCGCCGGGGTCCTGCTGCTCGCACCGCCCCTGCACGCCGTCGCGAGCGCCTTCTCGCTCGGCTCGCTGACTCACGCCGCCCTGGTCGACTCCCCTCCGGGGCTCCTCTTCCTGCTGTCGCCGGCCCCGCTGATGGTGATGGGGGTGGGGCTGCTGCTGGCCGCGCTCGCCGAGGCCTTCCGCAGGGGAACCGATCTCGAGCGCGACGTCGAGGGGCTGGTCTGAGTGCCTGTCGAGGAGCCCCACCGCGTGGTCTGCCGGCTCGACGAGCTGCTCGCCGAGCAGGGCATGACCGTCACCGCCCTGGCTGAGGCGATCGGCGTCACCAGCGTCAACCTCAGCGTGCTGAAGAACCAGCGTGCCAAGGCC
Organism: uncultured Propionibacteriaceae bacterium; assembly: GCA_937926975.1. Classification (GTDB taxonomy): domain Bacteria; phylum Actinomycetota; class Actinomycetes; order Propionibacteriales; family Propionibacteriaceae; genus Fen-668. The sequence goes on from CALBCJ010000038.1 coordinate 48,231, forward strand.
ATCAGGTTCTCCACCCTCACCGCCATCTGCGACGTGCTGAAGTGCCAGCCCGGTGACCTCTTCCTGGTCACCGACAAGCCACGCTGACCGGGCTCGTCTGCGGGCCACGGGGGCAGAGCACTCGGAGCTGGCCGCTTGGCGGTCAGGTACGTCCGGCTGGCGCCACGCGCCAGTCGGACGAGGCCCGGACCACCAGCTCGGGCGCGAAGCTGACGTGGCCGGTCTGCTGGCCGCTGAGCAGGATGTCAGCGGCCCGCCACCCGATCTCGGGCATCGGCTGACGTACCGAGGTCAGCGGCACTGCGAGCTCCCGGGCGAGGGGGACGTCGTCGTACCCGACCACGGCCACGTCTCCGGGCAGGCTCACCTGGTGAGAGCGCAGGGCGCGCATCACCCCCAGCGCTACCGAGTCGTTCACGCAGAAGACCGCGCTGACCTGCAGGCCGCGGCCGAGGACCTCGTTCATCCGGGCGGCGCCAGCCTCGGCGGTGGTGTCGGGCAGGGTGATCTCGTCCAGCACCGTGGCCGGGTCCAGCCCGGCCAGCCGGACCGCCTCCTCGGCGCCGGCCGCCCGGTCGCGGCACTGCTGGAGGTCGCTCGGCCCGTTGGCCAGCAGGATCCGCCGGTGCCCGTTGCCGAGCAGGTGCTCGACAGCCAGCCGGGCACCCAGCACGTTGTCCACCCCGACCGAGGGCAGGCTGGTGGCGTGGGTGTCCAGCAGCACCACCGGGGTCCGCAGCGAGGCCAGGTCAGCCAGCCACTGCGGTGACGTCTGGAACGGGGCGACCAGCATGCCCCGTACGCCCTGCTCGGCGAACTGGCGCAGGTAGCGGGCCTCCCGCTGCGGGTCCTCGTCGGAGCTGCACAGCATCAGCAGCAGGCCGTCGGCGGCGAGCCGGTCCTCAATGCCGCGGACCAGCTCGGTGTAGAAGGCGTTGCCCAGGTCGAGGACCATCACCCCAACGGTGGTGGAGCAGCCGGCCCGCAGCTGGCGGGCGGACCCGTTGCGGACGAAGCTGAGCGTGCTCATAGCCGCCAGCACTCGTTCACGCGTCGGCTCAGCAACGAAGTCAGGGCGGTTGAGAACGTTCGACACCGTGCCGACCGAGACCCCGGCCTGGCGGGCCACATCCTTGATGCTGGCTCGCCCCGGGCCGGGACGCGCGCGCCGGCTCCCACCGGCATCCTTTCGTCGCACCCGCTCAGCCTATCGTCCGGCCCCCCAGCCGGGGAACAGTCTTTGAGGCCGCTCGAAAACAGTGGGGATTCCGGGATCGTGGGATGGGTGATTGGCAGGTGCCCCCTTTGTCGATAAGGTGGGCCTTGACGGCGCTTCAATATGGGTGCCGGCAAGGACTCGAGATATGGAGCAAAGATGGTTCGGCGCACTCAGATCGTCCTCGAGGACGATGTCGATGGTGGCCCCGCTGCCGAGACGGTGAAGTTCACGCTCGACGGCGTCGCGTACGAGATCGACCTGTCGGAAGAGAATGCCGAGCAGCTGCGCTCGGCGCTGGCGCCGTGGATCGGCCACGGGCGCCGTACGGGGGGCCGCAAGTCTGGCCGCGGCGGGCGTTCTGCGCGCTCTCAGGCCAACGACATTCGCGCGTGGGCGCGAGACAACGGATACCAGGTGAGCGACCGCGGTCGGGTGCCGGCTGACATTCGCGCCGCGTACGATCGGGCGCACTGACGTTCTGCGAACGGCTGCGAAGGCGCTGCGGAGTCAACGCTGAGCTGAGGGAGCCGGGCCCGCCGAGCGGGTCCGGCTCCTGTCGCGTCCAGGACCGGTGCGCTGAGAGCGAACAGCGGAAGGCGGGGACGCCCAGCGACGTTCCGTACACTGACACGTGCCGTGGCGCCTGAGGTGCCGCCGGGCGGGGCTAGGGCCCCGAGAAGGAGAAGAGAGTGTCGATGTTCGAGCGGTTCACCGATCGTGCGCGTCGAGTCGTCGTCCTGGCGCAGGACGAGGCGCGCATGCTCAACCACAACTACATCGGAACCGAGCACCTGCTGCTGGGGCTGATCCACGAGGGCGAAGGGGTCGCTGCCAAGGCGCTGGAGTCGCTCGGGATCTCGCTGGAGGCTGTCCGCGAGCAGGTCGAGGAGATCATCGGCCACGGCCAGCAGGCCCCGACTGGGCACATCCCCTTCACTCCGCGCGCCAAGAAGGTGCTGGAGCTGTCGCTGCGCGAGGCGCTGCAGATCAACCACACCTACATCGGGACCGAGCACATCCTGCTGGGCCTGATCCGTGAGGGGGAGGGTGTTGCAGCGCAGGTGCTGATCAAGCTGGGCGCCGACCTGAACCGGGTCCGGACCCAGGTGCTGCAGCTGCTGTCCGGCTTCCAGTCGGGCCGGGAGGCGGCGACCGCCGGGGCGCCCGACCTGGGCCCGCAGTCGTCCTCCTCGAAGGTGCTGGACCAGTTCGGCCGCAACCTCACCCAGGCTGCTCGCGAGAACAAGCTCGACCCGGTGATCGGGCGCGAGAAGGAGATCGAGCGGGTGATGACGGTGCTGTCGCGCCGGACCAAGAACAACCCGGTCCTGATCGGGGAGCCCGGTGTCGGCAAGACCGCCGTGGTGGAGGGGCTGTCGCAGTCGATCGTCCGCGGAGACGTCCCAGAGACCCTGCGCGACAAGCAGATCTACACCCTGGACCTGGGCGCCCTGGTGGCTGGCTCGCGCTACCGCGGCGACTTCGAGGAGCGGCTGAAGAAGGTCCTGGCCGAGATCAGGACCCGCGGAGACGTGATGCTCTTCATCGACGAGATCCACACCCTGGTGGGTGCCGGTGCCGCTGAGGGGGCTATTGACGCGGCCTCGATCCTGAAGCCGATGCTGGCCCGCGGCGAGCTGCAGACCATCGGGGCCACCACCCTCGACGAGTACCGCAAGCACATCGAGAAGGACGCGGCGCTGGAGCGGCGGTTCCAGCCGATCCAGGTGGCCGAGCCGTCGATCGCGCTGACGATCGACATCCTGCGCGGCCTGCGCGACCGGTACGAGGCGCACCACCGGATCACGATCACCGACGAGGCGCTGGCAGCCGCGGCCCAGATGGCCGACCGGTACATCGCCGACCGCTTCCTGCCGGACAAGGCCATCGACCTGATTGACGAGGCCGGGGCGCGACTGCGGATCAAGCGGATGACAGCCCCGCCGGACCTGCGCGAGTACGACGAGAAGATCGCCTCCGTACGGCTGGAGAAGGAGGCCGCGATCGACGCCCAGGACTTCGAGCGGGCGGCCGGGCTGCGGGACTCGGAGAAGAAGCTGCTGGCGCAGCGGGCTGAGAAGGAGCAGGCCTGGAAGGTCGGCGACCAGGATGTTCCGGCCGAGGTCGACGAGGAGCAGATCGCCGAGGTGCTGAGCTCGGCGACCGGTATTCCGGTCTTCAAGCTGACCGAGGAGGAGTCCGCGCGGCTGCTGCACATGGAGGAGGAGCTGGGTCGCCGGATCATCGGGCAGGTGGACGCGGTCCATGCCCTGTCCCGCTCGATCCGCCGTACCCGGGCCGGTCTGAAGGACCCGAAGCGCCCCAGCGGCTCGTTCATCTTTGCCGGCCCGTCCGGGGTCGGAAAGACCGAGCTCACGAAGGCCCTGACCGAGTTCCTGTTCGGTGACGAGGACGCCTTGATCACCCTTGACATGAGCGAGTACTCCGAGAAGCACACCGCATCGCGGATGTTCGGCTCGCCTCCCGGCTACGTCGGGTACGAAGAGGGCGGCCAGCTGACCGAGAAGGTGCGCCGCAAGCCGTTCTCGGTGGTGCTGTTCGACGAGATCGAGAAGGCCCACCCGGACATCTTCAACTCGCTGCTGCAGATCCTCGACGAGGGCCGGCTGACCGATGCTCAGGGCCGGGTCGTCGACTTCAAGAACACGGTGATCGTGATGACCACCAACCTCGGCACCCGGGACATCTCGAAGACCGTCAACCTGGGCTTCCAGGTGGGAACCGACGCCGAGGGGTCGTACGAGAAGATGAAGGCGAAGGTCTCCGACGAGCTGAAGCAGCACTTCCGTCCGGAGTTCTTGAACCGGGTCGACGAGGTGGTGGTCTTCCACCAGCTGTCGCAGCCGGAGATCGAGCGGATCGTGGACCTGATGGTGGGCCAGATCGAGACCCGTCTCAAGGACCGGGACATGGGTATCGAGCTCACTCCGGCCGCGAAGTCGCTGATCGCCAAGCGTGGTTTCGACCCGGTGCTGGGAGCCCGGCCGCTGCGGCGAGCGCTGCAGCGCGACGTCGAGGACGTGCTGGCCGAGAAGATCCTGTTCGGGGAGCTCAAGGCGGGCCAGCTGGTGCTGGTCGACGCCGCCGAGGAGGGCAGCGAGACCCCGTTCAGCTTCACCGGGACGGAGAAGCACCTGCCCGACGTCCCGTTCGCCGAGCTGGCCGGTCCGAGCGAGTCGGCCGAGTAGTCCCGTAGCACGCCAGCAGCGCCCGCCCCGGTCCCTGGGACGGGCGCTGCGGCGTGCTGTGCCCGGGTCAGGCCTCGACCTGGGCCCAGAGCCGGTCCCGGGCGCGGGTCATCCCCACGTACGCCTCGCGGCGCAGCAGCTCCCAGCGCTCCCGGGCAGCGTCGCCGTCCGGTGCCGGCCCGGTGACCTCACGCGGCAGGTCCGGCAGCACCACCTGCTTGAGCTCGAGGCCCTTGGCGCGCTTCACGGTCCCGACCAGGATCCCGGCCGAGCGGCTGCCCTGGTACGAGGTCAGCTGGGTCACCGGCAGCCCGGCCTGCCGCAGCACCGTGGTGGCCCAGCGGACGCCGGCTCGGGTGAGGCACAGCACACCGACGTCGCCAGGGTCGGTGCCGGGGTCAATGAGCGCCTCCCGTACGGCTGCCAGCATCTGGGCTGCCTGCTGCTGCCGGTCGTGGTACTCCTGCCAGTGCGGGGCCACCCCTTGCCGCGGCACCATCGAGGCGACCTCGCCGGGGCGGGTGCTGCCCTCCAGGTCGGCGTACTCGTCGCCCTCGACGACCAGGCGTGCGAAGTCGTGGATCTGCTCGGTGTTGCGGTAGTTGATGTCCAGCACCACACCGCGCCCGGCGACCGAGACCCCTGCCTCGGCCAGGGTCCAGCCGCCCGGGTAGATGGCCTGCTGCCCGTCGCCGATCAGGGTCAGCCCGTTCTCTGCGTCACCGACCAGCCGGTGCAGCAGCCGGACCATCGCGCAGGACAGGTCCTGGGCCTCGTCGATGACCACCGCCGCGTACCCGGTCAGCGGCTCGCGGGCCAGCTCCTGCTCGGCCAGCAGGACCAGGTCGGCGAAGTCGATCACCTGCTGCTCGCGGAGCTGCTCCTGGTAGGCGAGCAGCAGGTCCCACACCAGGCGCCGCTGCGCCGTGCTCAGCCGCTGCCGCCGCCCGGTCCGGGGGAGGGCGACGTACTCCTCAAGGGTGGTGATGCCGCGCCCCTTGATGACGCTGCCGATCTCGGCCTGCCAGTAGGTCGGGTCGTCGACGATCTCGAGCAGCGGCTGCCCGGTGCCGCGCAGCGCCTGCCTGAAGGCGCGGTCGGCCTGCTGCTGGCCGATGGTGAACGGGACGCCTCGCTCCCGCAGGAAGTCGTGTGCCCAGCTGTGGATGGCCCGGCACTCGACCCGGTCGGCGACATCGGGGGCGAGCCGGACCAGCAGGCCGTGCAGCACCGACGGCAGCGTCCGCACGTACGAGGTGAGCAGCACCGTCCCGGGCCGGGTCCGGGCCAGCCAGGCGGCCCGGTGCAGCCCGACCACGGTCTTGCCGGTGCCGGCCGGGCCGCGGACCCGCGCGGGGCCGTTGAAGGACCGGCAGACGGTCCGGGCCTGGGTTGGGTGGAGGTAGGTCATCCAGTCCTCGATCGGGGCGCTCAGCGCGGCCTCCTCCAGGCTGGCGAGGATCTCCTCGGTCGAGAAGAGCTCCTCCTGATCGGGCGGGGCGACGGCTGGTGGCACGATCGTGGTCACTACCGGGGCCGGCTCCCGGGTGACGGGGAAGAAGCTCTGGCAGGTCTCGACCAGGGCGTCGACCTGGGCCTCGGTCAGCCGGGTCCCGAATCCCGTGATGTGGTGCAGCAGGTCGTGCTGCCCGACGACGGTGACCCCGGCGACCTGGACCTGGAGGTTGCGGTGCCCGGCCATCGCCGCCACCGCCCGTACCTCGCCGGGCGCGAGCCCGAGCTCGGCGGCCAGGTGGACCTGGGTGTCCTCGGCCAGGTCAGCCAGTGTGGCGAGGTCGTCAGTGACATCGTCTGGGCCGCGGAAGATCCGGCCCTGGTCGACGCGCAGGCCCGCCCAGGCCTTGGTGTCGACGATGAACACTCCGGCCGGGCCGATCACGACCAGGTCGACCTGGGAGCGCCGGCTGCCTGGCCAGCCACGGTCGGCGAGCAGGCGGTGGCCCAGGTCAGTGAGCGGGCTGAGCAGCGCGGCGGTCTGGGCCTCGGTGGTGGCGGCGACCCGGTACCGGGCTGCGCACTGGCGGGCCTTCTCGGCCGCGTCCGCATAGGCATCGGCCAGGGCGAGCTGGCGCCGAGCCTCGGCACGCGCCGAGGCGCCAGCCCCCGTTGCGGTAGACGTCATGGGCGCATGCTGCCGGTCGGGTTGACTGGACGGTCAGATCATGAGCCGGTTCTCACGAGGTACGGCGGCGCCGGAGCACCTCGGGGGTGATCCGGGCCAGGTGCGCGGCGAGGAAGGCCCGCCGCTTGGCGATGTCGGCCAGCCCGAAGCGGGTCATCTGGGAGGCGTTGCCGCGGTGGCGGCGGTAGCGCAGGTACGGGGTGGGCAGGAAGACCACCTCGCCCATCAGGTCGGCGGTGATCCCGATCCAGCCGTCGTGGGTCCGGACCGAGCGGGGGACCGGCAGCGCCACCTCGAGCACCTCGCGCCGTACGGCCAGGCAGCAGCCGAGGTAGCTGTTCTTGATGAAGTTGTGCACCACCCCGGGGCCGCTGCGGGCGTGCTCGAAGTACAGCTCGCCCGTCGGGTTGAGGTCGGCGTCGGTGATCTCGGCGTTCGTCACCACGGCCGTCACGCCTGGGATCGCCATCTCGTCCAGGACGGCATCCACCTTGCCGGGCAGCCACTGGTCGTCCTGGTCGGCGAGGAACACGACCGGCTTGGTGGCCCGCGCCAGGCAGCGCTCGAAGGTAGTGATCAGGCCCTGGTTGAACGGGTTGCGCTGGACCTGGATGCGAGGGTCGTCGAGCGCCTCGATGACGTCGAGGGTGTCGTCGGTGCTGGCGTCGTCCTGGACCAGCACCTCGTCGTCTGGGCCCAGCTGGTCGAGGATGCTGGTGAGCTGGGTGGTCAGGAACTGGCTCCCGTTGTACGTGGCCATGCAGACCGAGACCGGGGTCCGGTGAATCGGCACTGGCGCCGGGAGCCGGCGGGTGCCAGCGCGGCCCCGTACGCCGTCACGCAGACCGGCGCCGATCGCCCGCAGCTTGCTGGCCCGGTCGTGCTCCAGCGCGACCACCTTGCCGACCCCGAGCACCAGCCCGAGCGCGGTCCGGGCCGCCCAGCGGGCCTCCATCCCCAGCCCGCCGGCGCGGGCCACCAGCAGCGCGTTGCGGTACCGGTAGTAGAGCCGGTCGGCGGAGTGGTTGGTCGTGGTCACCTCACCGATCAGCGGCAGCTGGTGGCGGGTGGCCGCGCCGAGGGTGTGCAGCAGCTCGGCCTGGGGCTCGATCACCATCTCCCAGCCGGCGGCCCGCAGCCGCAGGCAGAGTTCCCAGTCGACGAAGTCGATCACCAGGTCGGTCCGGAAGCCCCCGACCTGGCGCAGCGCCTCCACCCGGCACAGCGAGCCGGAGGTGACCGTACGGCGCACCACGTACCAGGCGGAGCGGCCGGGGTCACCCTGCAGCAGGTTCCCGGTGCGCTGGTCGCGGACCACGGGCGCCACCACCGCCACCCGCGACACCCGGCGGGCGGCGGTCACCAGCAGCCGGTCGATCAGCTCGGGGGTGACCCGGCTGTCCTGGTCAAAGGTGAACAGCCACTCGGCGTCGGTCTGCTCGAGGGCAACCTGGAGCGCTCCGGCGACCCCGGTGTTGTGGTCCAGCCAGGTCACCTCAGCGCCCAGGGACTGGCAGTGGCGCAGGATTCCGGTCGCGGTCGTGCTGGCGTTGTCGACCACGTGGACCGGAAGGCCAGCGTGACGCAGAGTGGTCACCAAGTGCACGAGCGCGGTCGTCGGCTCGTACGACACCACGGCGGCAGCCACCCCATCCCTCATCTGATCAACCCTAATAGGCGATGGGGCGAATCCCCGACAGGAATCGGAAAGCGATCCCCGATGAGCCTCTCCCGGCGCCGGGCTGAGCCACTGGGCTGACCGTCTGGCCAGCGGTTTCGACCGGTCGCAGGACATTCGAGAGTGGTGGTTCAACAGGTGGACACTCGGCCTCGGGCGCGGGCTGCCGGCCTCGGCGGCGGCCCCGAGGAACCTGTGCGGCTACGAGCGGACCGGCCAGGGGGCGGGCCGGGCTGGCTCTCGGCCCCAGGTCCGCGACGGCCGCCAAGATCGCTGCTGTGTCAGAAGAATGAGAGGCACCTTTGACATCCCGGAGTGGGGTGCGAGCCCCTATCTCACGGGCATTCGCTGGCGCCTGGGAGCTGCCGTATTCGTGGTCGTTCTTCTTTCCCTCATGGGATTCTTGGGGTACGAGTGGCGGACCGCGCCGGGGGCCCCGCCGCAGCCGGCCGCTGACGGTCCGTCCCGTCACGAGCCGACCACCGGGGACCTGGCAGGCGCTGGCCCGCCGGCGTCACCCGGGCAGGCCAGGGCCGGGCGGGGCCGGGCCGCGGTGCGTCCGTACGTGCAGTGCCGGCCGGACCCGGTAGAACTGACCCATGAGGGAACGGGTCTGCTACGTCAGCCAGTGGTACCACCCGGAGAACGTGGGGGTGGCCTGCTGGGTGCCGGAGGAGCTGGAGCGGCGTGGCTGGCAGGTGACGGTGCTGACCGGGGTGCCGAACTACCCGACCGGGGTGGTCTTTGACGGGTACCGGGCCGACCTGGCGAGCCGGGAGATGATCGGGCCGGTCGAGGTGCGCCGGACCCCGCTCTACCCGAGCCACGACTCGTCGTCGCTGGGACGGGTCCTCAACATCTGCTCCTGGGCGCTGTCCAGCGTGGTGTACGGGGTGGGCGACATCCGCAAGGCCGGCCTGGCCGTCGTGTACAGCTCGCCGGTGACGGCGAACCTGGCGCCGATGGTGGCCCGGCTGCTGTTCCGGACCCCGTACGTGACGATGATCCAGGACCTCTGGCCGGACTCGGTCTTCGCCTCCGGCTTTCTCACCTCGGGCCCGCTGTACCGGGTGGCCAGTGCGGTGATGGGGGCCTTCGCGAAGCTCTCGTACCGGCTCAGCTCGCACGTCACCGTCCTGTCGCCGTCGATGAAGCAGGTCCTGGTCGAGCGGGGGGTGCCGCCGGAGAAGATCTCCCTGGTCTACAACTGGGTCGACGAGTCCCTCTTCGGCGTGCCGGTCGCCCCGGACCCGAGCCTGCGCGCCGAGCTGGGCCTGTCTGGTGACGACTTCGTCGCCCTGTACGCCGGCGCGCACGGCACCGCGCAGGGCCTCGGGGTGCTGGTGGAGGCGATGGCCCGGACCGACCCGTCCGAGCGGATCCACCTGGTGACGGTGGGCGACGGGATCGACGCCGAGCGGCTGCGGGGCCTGGCCGAGCGGCTCCAGGTGAGCGACCGGGTGCACTTCCTGGGCCGGCGGCCGATGGGGCAGATGCCGGGGCTGCTGGCGGCAGCCGACCTGCAGCTGGTCTGCCTCACCGACACCCCGCTGTTCAGGGTCAACATGCCGAGCAAGGTGCCGTCGCTGCTGGCCGCCGGGCACCCGCTGCTGGTGGTGGCGGCTGGCGACCCGGCCCGGGTGGTCACCGAGGCCGGCGCCGGCTGGGCGGCCTCCCCGGACGACCCGGACGCGGTGGTGGCGGCGCTGCGGGCCGCTCAGCAGGCCGGCCCCGGTATGCTGCGCGAGATGGGCGCCCGGGGGCGGGCGCTGTACGAGTCTCAGATGTCTTCGGCGATCGGCGGATCCCGACTGACTGAGATCCTGCGCCAGGCGCGGAAAGGCGGCCGATGAGCACCCAGCCAGACCAGACCACAGCCGCCTCGTCGGGTACGGCTGCCGAGACCGCCGGGCGGGTGGTGACGATCACCGGCGGCACCGGCTCCTTCGGGTCGACCATGGCCCGCTACCTGCTCGCCCACGACGTCGGCCAGGTCAACATCCTCAGCCGCGACGAGTCCAAGCAGGACGCGATGCGCCGTACGCTCAACGACGCCCGGGTCCGCTACTTCATCGGTGACGTGCGTGACCCGCAGAGCCTGACCGCGCCGATGACCGGCGCCGACCACGTCTTCCACGCCGCCGCGCTGAAGATCGTGCCGAGCTGCGAGTTCTTCCCCCAGCAGGCCGTCGCCACCAACGTCACCGGTAGCCACAACGTGATCGAGGCGGCGGCGCAGGCGGGGGTCCGGTCGCTGGTGGTGCTGTCGACCGACAAGGCGGTGTACCCGATCAACGCGATGGGGATGACCAAGGCGCTGATGGAGAAGACCGCGCAGGCCTTCGCCCGCAACCACCCCGACTCGCCGACGACGGTCAGCGTCACCCGGTACGGCAACGTCATGTACTCGCGGGGCTCGGTGATCCCGCTGCTGGTGCAGCAGATCCGCGACGGGCGCCCGCTGACGATCACCGAGCCGACGATGACCCGCTTCCTGATGAGCCTGGACGAGTCGGTGGAGCTGGTGCTGCACGCCTTCAGCCACGCCCAGCCGGGCGACCTCTTCGTCAAGAAGGCCCCAGCGACAACGGTCGACACCCTGTTCCGGGCGGTCGCCGGGCTGCTCGGGGTCGAGCACCCCGAGATCCAGGTGATCGGTGCGCGGCACGGGGAGAAGATGCACGAGTCGCTGCTCAGCACCGAGGAGATGGCCAAGGCCGAGGACCAGGGCGACTTCTTCCGGGTCCCGCTCGACGCCCGCGGCCTGCAGTACGAGCTGTACTTCGACCAGGGCCGGCAGCGGATCCCGCGCGACCAGGACTACACCAGCGCCAGCACCACCCAGCTCGACCTGGAGCAGACCCAGCGGCTGATGATGACCTTGCCCGAGATCCAGGCCGCCGTCGCCGAGGCCCGGCGATGAGGGTCGCGGTCACCGGGGCCGACGGCTTCCTCGGCTGGCACCTGCGGGTACGGGCCTCGGCGCTGCACCCCGAGCTGGAGGTGGTCCCGGTCGCCCAGGCCGACTGGCCCCGGCTGCCCGAGCTGCTGGCCGGGGCCGACGCGGTGATCCACCTGGCCGGGATGAACCGCGGCCCGCAGGACGAGGTCCGCGACACCAACATCGCCCTGGCCCGGGACGTGGTCGCCGCGCTCGGGGAGCGCGGGGCCCGGCTGGTCTTCGCCTCCTCGGTCCAGGCCGGCAACGGGACCCCGTACGGGACCGGCAAGGCGGTCGCCGGCGAGGTCCTGGGCGAGGCCGCCGCCGGCTGGGGCACCGCGTACGTGGAGGCCCGGCTGCCGAACCTCTTCGGCGAGCACGGCCGGCCGTACTACAACTCGTTCGTCCAGACCATGGTCACCATGGCGGCCGAGGGCTCGGTGCCCGAGCAGGTCGACGACCGCCCGATCGGGCTGCTGCACGCCCAGCGCGCCGCCGAGGTGCTGCTGGCCGGGCTGGCCGGGCCGAGCCTGACGACCAGCCCCGAGCCCCACCAGGTCCGGCTGCCCGAGGTCTGGCAGCTGCTCACCGAGCTCCACGCTGACTACGCCACCGGCACCATCCCCCAGATCGGTGACGACTTTCGGCTGGACCTGTTCAACACCTACCGGGCGGCACTGTTCCCGCAGGGGTACCCGATCTGGCTGCAGCCGCGCAGCGACCCCCGTGGCCGGCTGGTGGAGGGGGTCCGCAGCCGCAGCGCCGGCGGGCAGGCCTTCGTCTCGACGACCAACCCGGGCTTCACCCGGGGCGAGCACTTCCACCTGCGCAAGATCGAGCGCTTCTGCGTCCTCGCCGGGCGGGCCGAGATCGCGCTGCGGCGCCACCTGACCGACGAGGTGGTCACCTTCCAGGTGTCGGGTGACGAGCCGGTCGCGATCGACATGCCGACGATGTGGACCCACAGCATCACCGCTGGTGACGAGCAGGTCACCACGATGTTCTGGACCAACGAGCTGTTCGACCCGGAGCACCCCGACACCTACCCCGAGCCGGTACGGCTCGGCTAACCGGTACGGGCGGGACGAGCCGTAGGCTCACAGCATGACCGCCAACGAGCAGGACCCCGTGGTCGTGGCAGGGCCAGCAGCAGCCGGGCAGCAGGCAGGCGTCAGCCCGGAACCCGTACCCCTCCCGGAGCCCGTCCAGACCGTCACGGTTCGGTACCTGCCAGGAGCGTCCGCCGTGGTCATGCGATCGCAGGTGATCACGCTCATCGTGCTCGCGGTCGTCATGGTGGCACTGGCAGGACTGGCAGGACTCGTGCTGGCGGCGAGGGTGTCGATCGCGGCGCTGGGCCTGGCCCTGCTGTCGATGGCTACGGTCGTGCTGTGCGTTGTGGGCCTGCTACGGATCAGGCGGTCGAACAAGGTCCGCGACGCCGGTGCCCCGTACCTGGTGCTCGACCGTGAAGGCATCACCGTCGACAACCGCGAGGGCACCTTGCGACTGCCGTGGTGGCTGGTCACCAGCGCCTCGTGGGAGCCTCGCGTACGGCGGCGGGCCCTGGTGCTGCGGCTGGACCCGCGGCTCACCGCGGCCACGCCGGGGGTGGTGTCCAGCGTCCGCGGTCAGGAGCTGGGCTTCTACCGCCGCCGGGGAATCCCGATCGTCGGCGGCCTGACCGACCCGTCGGCGGACCGGGTCGCGGAGGCGGTGTCCAGGTTCACCGACGGACGGCTGTCGCCAGGGTCCTGAGGCCGGTCACGGAAGGTCGTCGCTGATTCTGGAGAAGACGTGCAGGTCGACCACCCCAGAGTGCGTTGTCCCGGCCCGCCGGGCGACACCCTCGAACCTGAACCCGGCCTGCCGTGCGGGCCGCAGGGCTCGCAGCACCAGCGTGCCGTCGCTCAGCTCTGGTCGGGGAAAAGTGGGCATCGTCATCCTGAGTGCGAAGAACAGCTCAGCCCGGGAAAGGTACCTGGTCCGAGCCGTGCTGGCCACCCGGTTTCCGACCCGTACGACCCCGTCGTGACCGCCGACAGCGGTCTGGGTGGAAGGATGACGCTGTGACGAAAGTGATGACCGTCGTCGGGACCCGGCCGGAGATCATCCGGCTGTCGGAGGTGATCAAGCGGCTCGACCGTACGGTCGACCACGTGCTGGTCCACACCGGGCAGAACTGGGACCCGCTGCTCAACGAGGTCTTCTTCGCTGACCTGAGGCTACGGGCCCCGGACCGGCTGCTGGGGGTCCGGACCGACTCCCTCGGCCAGGTGCTCGCAGACGTGCTGACCGGGACCGAGCAGGCGATCCGGGACCTGCGCCCCGACGCGCTGCTGGTGCTGGGCGACACCAACTCCTGCCTGGCTGCGGTGATGGCGAAGCGGATGCGGGTGCCGGTGTACCACATGGAGGCCGGGAACCGGTGCTTCGACGAGAACGTGCCGGAGGAGACGAACCGGCGCCTGGTCGACCATGTCGCCGACTACAACCTGGTCTACACCGAGCACGCCCGCCGGAACCTGCTCGCCGAGGGGCTCCACCCGCGCCGGATCCTCAAGACCGGCTCCCCGATGAAGGAGGTCCTCGACGCCCACCGGGCCGCGATCGAGGCGTCCGACGTGCTGAGCCGGCTCGGCCTGACCGACCGGGGGTACCTGCTGGTCAGCGCCCACCGGGAGGAGAACGTCGACTCCCCGGCCCGGCTGGGGGCGCTGCTCGACTGCCTGCAGGCCGCGCACACCGAGCTCGGGCTGCCGGTGCTGGTGTCGACGCACCCGCGTACCCGCAAGCGCCTCGACGCGCTGGGCCGGACCCTCGACGGGGTCACCTTCCACGAGCCGCTGGGCTTTCTCGACTACAACCACCTGCAGCTGCACAGCGCCTGCGTGCTGTCGGACTCCGGCACGATCGCGGAGGAGTCCAGCCTGCTGGGCTTCCCGGCGGTCACCCTGCGGGACTCGATCGAGCGGCCCGAGGCGCTCGACACCGGGGCGATCGTGATGACCGGCCTCGACCCGGCGAACGTGCTGGACGGGGTCCGGCTGGCGATGCTCCGCGAGCCGACGGTGGTCCCCGACGACTACCAGATCGGCAACTGCTCCGAGCGTACGGTGAGCTTCATCGTCTCCACCGTGGCCCGCTACCAGCAGTGGAGCGGCCTGCGCGACTGACCCCCGGGGGCGGCGGTCTGCGCTGGCCGGAGGTCAGTCGAGCGGGACGAGCCGGGCCACCTGCTCGGGAGTGACGAGAGGGCCCTACGCGCGCTCGGCGGCTCAGTGGCGCAGCGTGACCCGGCTCTCGGTGCACAGCCAGGAGCCGTCAACGAGCCGGTAGGTCTGGTCCATCCGCAGCGGCCAGGCCTGTCCGGAGCCGTCCGGGCGGTACCCGGTGACCACCCGACCCACCAGGTGTGCCGTGTCCTGGCCGGTGCTGACCTCGGCTCCCTCCTCGATCACCTGGTGGTAGACGAACTGACCCTGCTGGATCCCCTCCATCCACTCGTCGAGCGGCTGGACGTACCCGGTCATGTGCACCAGGTGCGCATCGGGGGTGAAGCAGGCCGTCAGCGCCTCGGTGTCGCCGGCGTCCATCGCCTCCAGCTGCCGGCGCCACACCGCCAGCACCGCATCCGTACCCGTCATGGCCCAAGACCCTACCTGGCCGAGAAGTCTGCTGACAGACAGCGAATCTGGCAGAATCTGGACGAAAGTGCCCATGTATCTGCGGGTGGTGGCGCATGCTGATCAGGTTCGCGATGGAGAACGTCCGGTCCGTCTGGGGGTCGGTCGAGCTGTCGATGGTGGCCGTCGACGACCGCCCCGAGGTCCGCCGGCCGGAGGGGCTGAGTGTGGGCCTGCTGCCGGTGGCCGGGATCTTCGGGGCGAATGCCTCGGGCAAGTCGAACATCCTAACCGGGATGGAGTGCTGAGCAGTGCGGTCAGCGACTCGCTGCGCTGGGGTGACGAGATTCCGGTCCAGCCGTTCGCCTTCGGAGACGGACCGACGACAGACTCCTCCTTCGCAGTCGATCTTGAGGTCGACGGGGTACGGGTTGAGTACCTGCTCGATCTGCGTCCAGAGCATGTGACGTACGAGGGCCTGTTCCACTATCCGGAGGGCCGCCGGCGACGGGTCTTCGAGCGGGAACGCGTGGCTGGGCAGAACGGGACCGTGCCGTCGCACCGGCTGATCCTGCAGCGCGGACTGGGCCGGCTGTCGGGGGCCCGGGCGCAGCTCAGTGAGCGGGTGCTGGCGCTCACCATCATGCGTCGCTTCGACGACCCCCTGATCAGCGCAGTCAGTGACCAGATCGGCGCGCTGCAGCCCTTGTCGGTCAGCCGGCTGCCGCGGGCGGACTGGTGGGCAACCGGGCCGACTGACTTCTTCCTTGACGCTGAGCCGAGCGCGAAGCGTGACCGGGCGCTGGCCCTGCTCCAGCTGGCGGACCTGGGGGTGTCGGATGTGGTGTACGACGACCGGCAGGTGCGCATATCCGGGGGGTCGCTATTGGTTGGGCCGGTTCCCCGCCTGGTCCATGAGGCCGGGGGCGAGCGGCGCGAGCTCGAGATGCGTGACGAGTCCCACGGAACCTGGGCCTGGTTCCTGCTGATCGGCTCAGTCCTCACGGCTCTCGATCATGGCCAGGTCATGCTCTTCGACGAGATCGACGCGAGCCTGCACCCGCTCCTGACGGCCCGGCTGGTCGAGCTGTTCACCGATCCGGACTCCAACCCTCGCGGTGCGCAGCTGGTCTTCACCTCCCACGACACCCACCTGCTGGACCAGCTGAACCGCGACGAGATCTGGTTCACCGAGAAGAACGAGGGCGGTGCCACCCGCCTAGGGTCGCTGGCTGAGTTCAACGGCAGCCGCGTACGCCGCCGAGCCCGGGTAGAGGCCAGCTACCTGAGCGGCCGGTACGGAGCACTGCCCGACCTCTCGCAGGCCGGGCCGCTGCGCGCGAGCCGCACCAGGCCCTCCCAGGCCATGCCGCGCTAGCTAGCGGCTGGTCCGGCGCCAGGTCAGGGCGGTGGGCTGCCGCTGCGAGCTGCGACGATCCCGGTCCGGGTCACGGGTCAGTGTGGGGCGCCCAGGGCCGTCTCGAGCAGGGAAAGGGGAGAGCGTCGGCGTCGCCGCGCAGGGCGCGTACCAGGTTGTCGGCGACGGGTGGAGCCGCCCCCTTGACAGCCGTCTCGTCGAGGCGCAGACTGATCGTACCTAAATCGAATTAGGCCGGAGGTCAACGATGACTCAGATCACCCGACGCGGGGTGCTGACGGCGGCTGTCGGGGCGGGAGCGGCTGCCCTGGCCGGGAGCCAGTGGTCCCGCCTCACCGGCGCCGACATCCCGGGCCGCCACGACGACTCGCTGTCGGTCGCCATCCTCGGCACCAACCAGGACGCCGTCGCCCGGCGCTCCCTGGTCGAGGCCTTCAACCGCTCGCACCCCGACATCCCGGTCCGGGTCCAGGGGATCCAGGGCACCGACTGGGCCGACTTCTTCGCCAAGATCCTCACCATGGTGGCCGCCGGCACTCCGCCGGACGTCTGCGTCGCCGCCACCGAGGGGGCGCAGCTGTTCGCCGAGCGGCTGGCCGAGCCGCTCGACCGGTTCGTCCAGCGCGACGCCGCCGAGGTCCAGGACTACTTCGACGACGTCCACCCCAGCCTGATCGAGGCCTTCATGTACAAGGGCTCGCTCTACCAGATGCCGATCGACTTCAACGCCGCCAACATCTACCTCAACACCGCCGCCATGAAGCGGGCCGGGATCGCCTACCCCGACCCGGCCTGGACCACTGACGACTTCATCGACGTCGCCCGGCGGATGCGCCGGGCCGCCGACTCCACCTTCGTCCCCTTCTACTGGACCAACCGGCTCTGGGGCGGCATCGTGCCCTGGCTGTACGTCAACGACACCAGCTTCTTGACCGAGGAGAAGTCACCCGGCGGCGACTGGCTGTGGGACCGGTTCTACCCCGGCCAGAGCGGGCAGCGCTCCGGCGGCTACCTGTGGCAGCGGTCCAACGCCCGCGACGTACGGGTCGCCGAGTCCTTCGAGATGGTCCGCTCCCTGGTCCAGGAAGGCCTTGGCACCAGCCCCGCCCAGGGCGGCGGCAACGAGCTCGTCGGCCAGTTCTCCGGCGGCTCGATCGGGATGACCCCGGCCGGCGGGTTCTGGGTCGAGGGGCTCAACGCTGCCGGGCTCAAGCCCGCCGACTACGACGTCACCTTCTTCCCGAGGCTGCGCAGCCAGCGCCACCAGTTCGGAGCCGCCGGGTACACCATCCTCAAGACCTCGAAGCGGCAGGACGAGGCCTGGGAGTGGATCAAGTTCTGCACCTCCCGGGAGGGCATGACGCTCGCCTTCCCCCGCCCGGAGACCACCCCCACCCGCCGCTCGATGTGCAACGAGGCCCTCTACTCCGAGAAGGGCCCCGCCCACTGGAAGGTCTTCTACGACACCCTCGACACCCTGCCCTGCGCGCCGATCCCGGCCCCGCCGCAGCAGGCCGCCGTCGAGACCGCCCTGATCAAGAACGTCCTCGGAGCGGTGACCGGCAGCGCCGCCGCGCTCCCGTCAGCGCTGGCGCGCCTCGACGAGGACCTCACCCGCGCCCTGGAGGCCTGACATGAGCCGTAGAACCCTGACCTGGCTGTTCCTGGCGCCGACCCTCATCGGGCTGGGACTGTTCACCTTTCTGCCGATCATCGCCTCAGTGCTGCTGGCGTTCTTCGAGTGGGACATCATCACCCCGCCCCGGTTCGTCGGCTTCGGCAACTTCGCCTCGGTCGTCACCAGCCCGACCATTCGGGTCTCGTTCGCCAACACCATCGGCTTCGTCGTGGTGGCGGTCACCCTGCAGCTGGCGGTGGCGCTGCTGCTGGCAGTCCTGGTGAGTACCAAGATGCCGCAGCTGCTGCGGTCGTTCTTCCGGTCGGTGCTGTTCTTCCCGCTGATCCTGTCGGCAGCCTCGGTGTCGATCATCATGAGCTACCTGTTCAACGAGAACTTCGGGGTCGTGAACCAGCTGCTCGGCCTGGTCGGGATCGGCAACGTACCCTGGCTGACCTCGTCACGTGGGGCGATGGTGGTCGTGGTCCTGGTGTACGTGTGGCAGAACTTCGGGTTCTCGTTCCTGCTGTTCCTGGGCGGTCTGGCGTCGATCCCGAACGAGGTGTACGAGGCCAGCCAGGTCGACGGCGCCTCCAGCTGGCAGCAGTTCTGGCGGATCACGCTGCCCCTGGTCAGCCCGACAACGCTGGTCGCCTCGGTGATGGCGATCATCTCCGCGCTGCAGATCTTCGACCAGCCGTACGTGCTCACCCGAGGCGGCCCCGGCGACTCGACCCGGACCGCGGTGATGGTGATCTACGAGTCGGCCTTCAAGCAGCTCGAGTTCGGCAAGGCGTCGGCGATCGGGATCATCCTGACGGTCATCATCATGCTGGTCACCGCCGTCCAGTTCCGCCTGTCGCGCCGGTTCGTCTTCTACGGCTAAGGGATCAAAGAGATGAAGAAGATCATCACGTACGTGACTCTGTCGCTGGTCTGCCTGGCCACCCTGGCCCCTGTGGTGTGGACCGTGCTGGCCTCCATGCGGCCCCCGGCCGAGTCGCTGTCCACCGACGGCTCGCTGGTCCCGACCAGCCTCGACCTCTCCTCGTACCCGGCCGTCTTCGACAAGGTCGACATGTGGCTGCTGATCTTGAACTCGGTGCTGGTGACGGCACTGATCGCGATCGGGCAGATGGTGTCGGCAGCACTCGGCGGGTACGTCTTCGCGCGGTTCGAGTTCAAGGGCAAGAACCTGGTCTTCGCGCTGATCCTGGCGACGATGATGGTGCCGATGCAGGTGACGATCGTGCCGGTGTTCATGCTGATCCGCGGGATGGGCCTGGCCGACACCCTGCTGGCGCTGATCCTGCCGGCGATCCCGACCGCGTTCGGCACCTTCTTGATGCGGCAGTACTTCCTGGGGATGCCGAAGGAGATCGGTGAGGCCTCCGAGATCGACGGCGCCAGCCCGTGGCAGACCTTCGTCTCGATCTACGCCCCGCTGGCCACCCCGGGGATGGCGATCGTCGGGATCCTGGCGTTCAACTACCACTGGAACGAGTTCTTCCGGCCCCTGATCCTCACCATCAGCGAGCAGAACTTCACCCTGCCGCTGGGACTGGTGTCGCTGCAGGGCAACATGGGCTCCGGCTCGGTGGCGACCGTGCTGGCCGGTGTCGTGATCTCGATGGTCCCGGCGTTCCTGGTGTTCGTCTTCGGCCAGCGCACCCTGCGCGAGGGCCTCACCGCCGGATCACACCGCTGACAAGGAGCGTCACATGACCGTACCGACCACCTCGTACCACCTGCGCCCGGCCAGCGGCTGGCTCAACGACCCGAACGGGATGACCCTGGTCGCAGGCACCTGGCACGTCTTCTTCCAGCACAACCCCGACGCGCCCCGTCACGCCCAGATCGCCTGGGGGCACGCCACCAGCACCGACCTGGCGAGCTGGCGGCTGCAGCCGGTCGCCTTCGGGCCCACCCCCGACGGCCCGGACAGCTTCGGCTGCTGGTCCGGGGTGTACGTGGCGGGCCACGACCGGCCGGCCGTCGTCTACTCCGGGGTCCGCGACCCGAGCGGCCAGTCCACCGTCTGCCTGCGCTGGGGCAGCCCGGACCTGCTCAGCTGGGGGCCGCCGGTGGTCGTGGCCGAGACCCCGGAGCAGGTGGTCGTGATGCGGGACCCGTACGTCTTCACGTACGGCGGGCGCCGGCTCGCGGTGCTCGGGGCCGAGATGCCGGACGGGCCCGCGGTGCTGCTGTACGACCGCAGCGACGAGCTGCACTGGCGCTACCTCGGGGTGCTGGTCGGCGACGACCCGGTGCTGCGGGGCGCAGGGGAGGCCGACATCTGGGAGTGCCCGCAGCTGTTTGAGCTCGACGGGCGCTGGGTGCTGGTGGTCTCGGTCCACAACCGGGGCGTGCTCGGCCAGGTGGTCGCCGCGGTCGGTGACCTCGACGCCGACGGGGAGCGGCTGCGGTTCCGGGCCGAGACCGCGGCGCCGGTCGACGCCGGCACCCGGCTGTACGCGCCGCAGGTGACGACCGCCGACGGGCAGCCGCTGCTGATCGGCTGGGTCCGTCAGGACCAGCAGGACCCCACGGGACGCGGCCAGGTCGGCTGCCTCAGCCTGCCCCGCCGGCTCCACCTGGCCGGCGGCGAGCTCCGCAGCCGGGTCGACCCGGGCGCCGCAGCAGCCCTGACCGGGGACGCGGTGCCGGCCCCGTCCGGAGTCCTCAACCTGGCCAGGCGCTGCTGGTCGGTGGTCGCGGCCGCACCGGTCACCCTGGTCCACCCCGAGCACGGCCGGGTCGAGGTCCCGCCAGGCAGCGAGGTCTGGGTCGACGGCGACGTGGTCGAGCTGTACCCGCCCGACGCGGTGCCCTCGACCTGGCGCCACGACCAGCCCTGGCGGCTTGAGGTCCCCGAGCCCGGCGCTGCCGCCGTACGGGAGGTGCTGCCCCGTACGCCCTGACAGGGTCTGTCTGTGTGCCGACCTCGCGCACTGTCTCGTCGGCGGAGCGGCACTCAGGTGACGTCTTCAGAATGCCCGACGCGCAGCAGCCGGCTACCGACATGGCCTGCCGGCCGGTGCCGAAGCCCGTCTGACCCGCGTCCGTACGCCTTCAGAAGTGAGCCTGGGTATTTTTCCCCGCGCGGTGACTCCTGGCCCGGTCTGCGGCAGGATAGGTCTCGTGAACGATGACGATGACACAGCCAGGGCGCATGTCGTGTCCGTCCGGTGGGCCAGGGACGAGGTCGACAGATCTGCGCCGCAGTCTACGGCCTCGAAAAGCACATGATGCAGCACAGCACACCTTATGTCGATAAGCCGTTGAGCGATATTCTGATGGACAGTGGAAACCGCAAGGCAATCACGTACCCAGGTGGCATTCGATGATGCCCGTTGAGGGCTTTAAAGGACTGCGCAGGCGAGCAGTCCTGGTCGCAGCGCTCCTCGGGGGGACAGGGCTCCTGTCCGCTTGCTCGACGGGGGCTGACACCCCGGAGGAGGCCGTCGCGGCCTTCACCGATGCCCTGCGTCGCTGCGACGTCGCCGCGATCACACGTGTGCTTGACGCTGACCGTCGCCCCGATGACGAGGCCATCTCCAGATTCGTCGCCCAGTACGGGGCCGAGCGGCTCACGCTCACCAGTGTGGAGATCCAGGAGACGGTCTCCAGTGCCTGGCGCCGCTTCACACTGGCAGGCACGTGCGATGCAGCGCCGGTCCGGCTCGACGGGAACGTGATCCACCGGAAGAACCTGACGTGGGACACCGACGAAGGGTGGCTGGTCAGTCTGGACGACCTTCGGGCACCCTAGCCGGACAGGCTTCTCATCCTGCTCGACACGGACCGGCCGAGCCCGAGCTCATCGCTCATGGGTCGGCTGACCGGCATGAGAGACGTACCTCAAGCTCGTAGGGCTCAGCAGGCCTGGGCCGGGGCGGTCGACTCGCGGACCACCAGGGGGCAGGGCAGCAGGAGACGGCCCGGGTTGGGGCGCTCGCCGCGGGTGACAGCCAGCGCCAGCCGTACCGCGGTCTCACCCATCTCGGCGTGCGGTAGGGCGATCGTGGTCAGCGCTGGGACGGTGCACTCGGCCAGGGCCTCCTGGTCGTCGAAGCCGATGACCGACAGGTCGCGGGGTACGGCCAGACCCAGCCGGGCCGCTGCCAGCAGGGCCCCGACCGCGACCCGGTCACACACGGCGAAGACGGCCGTGGGGCGCTGACCAGGGGTGACGTCGAGAACCTGGGTAGCGGCGGCCACCCCGTCGGCGATGTCCCAGCCCTCACCGACGTGGACTACCTCGACCCCCCGCTCGGCGGCCGCGGCCTGGAACGCCTCCCACCGGATCGGGCCAGACACGTTCCCGGCCTCACGGAAGGGCCGCCGCGGGTCGAAGTGGCCGCCCAGCATCGCGACCCGCCGGTGCCCGAGCCCGGCCAGGTGCTCCAGAGCGGCTCGGGCCCCGCCGGCGTCGTCCGGCCGTACGCCGAGCTCGTCGGGATCGTCGGTGGTGCAGTTCGCCAGCACCAGCGGCACCCGGGACCGGGGGGCGGTCTCCATGATGGTGAAGCCCATGTTGGCGTAGACCAGCGCGTCGACCTGGCGCAGCTCCAGGGTCTCGATGGCGTCGTCGAGCAGGTCGAGGCGGTGCCGCAGGTCCATCATCAGCAGCACGTGGTCGGCGGCGTTCGCGGTCTCGGTCGCCGCGGCCAGGAGCCGGCCACCGAACGGTGACGAGGCGAAAGCGTCGGTGACCAGGCCGATCGAGCTGGTGGAGCGGCGGCGCAGGGAGCGGGCGACATGGTTCGGCCGGTAGCCGAGGTCGCGGGCCGCGTCCAGCACCCGCTGCCGGGTGGCGGGGGAGATGTTGCCGGCGTCGCGGCCGTTGAGCACGAACGACACCGCGGTCGTCGACACCCCAGCCGCCGCGGCGACGTCCGCCGCCCGTACCCGCCGCCTCACGCTGCTCCCAGCCACGGGCCGCGTCTCAGTGGCTGGACGGCCGAGCCGGTTAGGTCACGGGCGCCTTCTTGGGCGCGCCGGGTCCCGGTCCTAGCCCAGAGCCGCTTGTCCATGGGACTCAGGCTAGACCGGCCCAGGCTGCCGAACCGTCGACGTGCCAGGATGCAGCGGTCCCGGCCGGGTCGATACAGTCACGCTGACAAGGAGAGGGGAGTGCTGACACGTCGTCGCCTGCTGGCTGGCAGCGCCGGGCTGGGCCTGATGGCTTGCAGCCGGCCGCCGAGCAAGGACACCAAGCTCTGGGTCTACACCGACCTGGCCGACGGCACCAGCGGTGACCGGCGCGGCGACTGGCTGCTCGACGCCGCCCGCAGCGCCGGGCACGACATCGAGATCCTCGACCTGTCGATGCCTGACCTGGAGGTCCGCCTCCAGCACGAGCTGCAGGGCGAGCTCCGCTGCGACGTGCTGCTGGGCTTCTCCGCGGTGCTGCACGAGCAGCTCCAGGCCCGCGACCTGCTGCAGCCCTTCAGCCCGTCCTGGGAGACGGCACAGACCGGGTCCGGCAGCTCCTGGACCCTCACCAGGGAGCCGGTCTTTCTCGCGTACTCGCTCGACGCCTTCCCCGACGGGCAGCGTGCCCCGGCCGACTGGACCGAGCTGGTGACCCGGCCCGACCTGGCCGGAAAGTACGAGGCGGTGCGGGACCTGGGCGTCGTTCCCGAGGTCGTTGCCTCCGGGCTGCTCTACCGCTACCGCCAGGACGGCGGTCGGCTTGGAGTCTCGGAGCAGGGCTGGTCGCTGCTGCGGCAGTACTACCAGAACGCCACCTACTCGGTCGCCTACGGCGACTTCGGCCGGATGAAGCTCGGGCAGCTGTACCTGGTTCTGACCTCGTTCAACTGGTGGCGCAGAGATGCCCCGGCGAAGGACATCGCCACCGCCGCCATGCTGCCTCGCAGCGGAGTACCGGTGCTCGAGCGCCGGATCTGCGTCCTGCGCCGCTCCGACCGGGTCGAGCAGGCCACCCGGTTCGTCGAGTGGTTCGGCTCCCCCCAGGTCCAGGGTGAGTTCTCGCGGCGGTTCCAGACCATTCCGGTCCACCCCGACGCGGCCGGAGACCCCACCACCCTCCAGCTGGCCGACCGGTTCCCGGTCCAGCAGATCGACTGGGCGTACGTGGCCCGCTACCGCGACCAGTGGCGTACGGCCGTCCAGGAGCTGGTGAGATAGTTGCCGGCCGCGAGAGCCGTCAGGACCCACGTGCCCGACCTGTCTCACGATGAGCAGCTCCGTGCTGGCTAGGTGCGATGACCACGCAAGGTGCCGGGCAGGTTCAGTCAGAGCTGAGAGACAGGGAAGGCGACTCCTCGTCTGACGTGAGTCGGCATCTGCCTTGACGGGGCGTGTGGAGAGGGGTACCCTCAGGCATGGCTCGATATCGAAAAGGTCTAGAGCGAGGCGTGCTCTGTATAGCCCTCGCCCTTGCATCGTTGGGACTCTATGCGCCCGAGGCACGGGCAGACACCTCGTACGACGCCCTGACGGCTCGGATGTCGTCAGAGCTCAACGCGTACTGGCTCGATCCTGCGGCAGCCACACCAGATGGCCTGATGCTGCGTGCGATCGACCCGCGTGGGGCGGTCAAGAGGGCCATCGCAGAGATGGATGCCCGCATCGTTGATGCGGCAACTACGGTGACGGTGACAAGCGTCACCCGAGGGCAGACGGGTGACCGCATCGCCGTAGACGTGGCGGTCACCTGGGACATCCAGCTGCGAACCACCGGGCAGACCTGGACTGCCAAGTTCACCGAGCCCATGGTGGTGGAAGGAGAAGCTGTCCATAGGGATTCCATCGCGGCCACCCCCCAGCCACCGGAAGACTCGAATGCGTCTGCTGGCGGCTTGGGTGTTGGGCCTAGGGCGAACGATGACCCAGCGGCCAGCAAGGTCGACACGGGGCCAGGGCTAGTCACTCAGAGGTCTGGGAAGGAGAAGCTGAACGCTGCTCCTGCCGGGGCGACGACTCCGGCCGCTTCTGCGGAGAGCCAGAGGTAGAGTCGGCCGGTGCTCGACCAGTACAAGGCCGTGGCCTACGCTGATGACTGGACAAAGCGGGACAAGATGAACCCGCAGTACAACAGCTACAAGAACGACTGTGCCAACTTCGCCTCTCAGACGCTCGTCGCCGGGGGTATGCCTCAGGTTGGGTACTTCAACTTGTGGGACCCAACGAACTGGTTTGCCAAGGGGGTCGCTGGACGCTCCTCGCACACGTTCATCAACTCGCAGATGCTGAACGCCTACATGTACAAGCAGTGGGGCTTCCCGGGGATGAATGACATTTGGGGCGCGGAGTATGCGGACTACCTCTTCGCTGACTGGCAGCACGGACCGGACGGCGTGATCGATCACACCATGGTGGTCGTGGGACGGGCTAACAACATCCCTCTCATCGATCAGAAGAGCCCCAACAGGTACTGGCTGCCGCTGTCGGTCAGCATTAAGTTGGCCAGGGATGGTGGAAACTACCCCATCAACTGGTACGGGATCGCGACCTAGTGAACCTCGATGAGTCGTAACCGTCGACCTCGTTCGGGTAGGAGGTACTCGCATGGATGACAGCATTGGTCCTTTCGTCGACGGGGTGCGCACTGCTGCGTACGGGTGGGCCACGGCTGGGTTCTGGGCTCTGGCCCTGGTCAGTGTGGCCCTGGTCGCGCTGCTGTGGCGCAGACGAGGGCGGGTGCTGGCAGTCGTCGCGATGGTCGTCATGGTCGCTGGCGCCTGGCTGGCCTTGTTCGGCTGGCCCGTCTCCTTCAGTTACGGCGAGCGGGGGCAGATCCTGTGCGGGGCGGAACCAGGAGGCCCACTGTCCGAGGCCCTGATGCGGGGCATGGCTGATGACTCGGACCTGCGGCCCATCCAGCTGGCCTGCCGCCGGGCCGCCCGGCAGCGGGCGGTGGCGTCGTTCGTGGTGATCCCGGTCGCGGCCGCAGCGCTGCTGGGCCTGAACCGGGTGATGCTGCGACGTACAACCAGCGTCCCTGACTGACCCTTCACATCACAGCGCCGCTCGGGAGCACCTCGGGCGGCGCTGCTGTCTGCCCAGGTCACCGCCCGGTCAGGAGCGGGAGCGCAGCACCTTCCCGGCCACCGCGGCCAGGGTCTGCAGCACGATCCGGGCGTCGCCAGCGAGGCTGCGGGTCCGGACGTACTCCCGGCAGAGCGCGAGCTTGGCCGGGGCGATGACCTCCCGGTAGTACTGCTCCGGGTCGTCGGCCTCGGCCAGCCGGGCCTCCTCGTCGACGAACGCCAGCGACGCCGGGTCGGTGATCCCCGGCCGTACCGACAAGACCAGCTCGCGGTCCTCGTCCGACCAGGCCGCGACATAGCGCGGCACCTCAGGGCGGGGCCCGACCAGGGACATGTCCCCGGCGACCACGTTGACCAGCTGCGGCAGCTCGTCCAGCTTCGTGGCCCGCAGCACCCGGCCCACCCCGGTGACCCGGGAGTCCCCGGCCGAGGTGACCTCAGCCCCGGCACTGCGGACCCGCATCGAGCGCAGCTTGAGGATCCGGAACGGACGGCCCCGCAGCCCGACCCGGGTCTGCCGGAAGAGCACCGGGCCACCGTCGCCCAGCTTCACCGCCGCGGCGCAGACCGCCAGCACCGGTGAGGCCATGACCAGCCCGGCACCGGCCACGACCAGGTCCGCCGCCCGCTTCGCGTCAAGACGGGTCCGGGCGAGCTGGGCCGCGACCGACGGGCGGGTACGGGTCTGAGAGAGCACCATCATCATCCCTCCAGGGCGGCCCGGACGGCCGTGACCACCCGGTCCACGTCGGCGTCGGTCATCCGGGTGTAGATCGGCAGCGAGAAGGTCCGCCCGTACAGCTCGGTCGCGACCGGCAGCTGCTCCGGCACCAGGTGGTACGTGTCGCGCCAGTACGGCTGCAGGTGCAGCGGGATGAAGTGCAGCGAGGTCCCGATCCCGGCCTCGGTCAGCGCCTGCACCAGGCTGTCCCGGTCGAGCCGGGCCTCGGGCCGCACCCCCACCAGGTACAGGTGCCAGGCGTGGGAGGAGCCCGGCGGCGCGTCCGGCGGCAGCACCAGCGGAAGCCCGGCCAGGCCCTCGCTGTAGCGGGCGGCGATCACGGTCCGGCGGTCCCGCAGCTGCTGGGCGCGGGTCAGCTGGACCCGGCCCAGCGCCGCGGCGACATCGGTCAGGTTGTACTTGTAGCCCGGCGCCACCACCTCGTAGTACCAGCTGCGCTGCGAGACATCCGCGTACCGGTTGAAGATGTCGCGGCTGATCCCGTGCAGCCGCATGGTCCGCATCCGCTGCGCCAGGTCAGCGTCCAAGGTCACCACCATCCCGCCCTCACCAGTGGTGATGGTCTTCGTGGCGTAGAAGCTGAAGACCGTGGCCTGGTGCCCGTGCCCGCCGACCAGAGTCCCCTGGTTGAGGGTGGGGAAGGAGTGGGCAGCGTCCTCAACCACCGCCAGCCCGTGACGCTCGGCCAGGGCGGTGAGCCCGTCGTCGGGGACCGGCAGCCCAGCCAGGTGCACCGGCACCACGGCCCGGGTCCGCTCGGTGACCGCCCGCTCGGCGGCCTCCAGGTCCATCAGGTACGTGTCCGGGTCGATGTCGACGAAGACCGGGTCGGCGCCCAGGTACCGGACCGCCTCCGCCGTCGCGGTGAAGGTCCAGGTCGGCATGATCACCTCGTCGCCGGGCCGGATCCCGACCGCCTCGTACGCGAGGTGCAGCCCGGCCGTCGCCGAGCTCACCGCCACCGCGTGCTCGGCGCCCACGTACGCGGCGAACTCCTCCTCGAAGGCCCGGGTCGTCGGGCCGGTCGTGAGCCAGCCCGAGCGCAGCACCTCGACCACGGCACTGATCTCGGCCTCGGTGATGTCAGGCAGCGCAAACGGCAGCGGCTTCATGGCCGTGATCGTAGTGGTGCTTGACCGCCGCCGCCTGCGCGGCACCGGCCCTCGTGGTTGGGCCGAGCGGTCACCTCACCCGCTGTGGCCGGAGCCGGGCGCACAGGATCGTTCTCGCTCTTCGTGCGCGGTCGGGAGCACCTTCCACATCTGCAGCGACAGCGGGTCGTCGGCGTACGGGTCCCAGCTGCGGTCGGCGTCGTCGGGCAGCGGCCGGTACCCGGCCGAGCGGTACATGGAGACCGCCACGTGCTGCTGGTTGCCGGTCTGCAGGACCACCACCTCAACCTGGTGGGCAGCGATCCGCTGCTCGATGAAGTCCAGCGCGCTCCGCCCCCAGCCGCGGCCCTGGTACCCGGGCAGCACCGACATCCGCTTGATCTCCGCGACCGGGCCCGGCAGCCCCGCGACCTGTCCCCGGTGCCGCCAGGCGACCGTCGCCACCGGCTCGTCACCCAGGTACCCCACGTACAGCTCGCCGCGCGGCGGCGCCAGCTCGTCGGGCGCGATCGGGGCCTCGTCACCCTCCCCGTACAGGCGGCGGTAGAGGTCCTGGACCACCTCCACCAGCCGCACCACGTCCGGGTGGTCGAGCCGGCGCGCGACGAAGCGTGGTGTCACGGCCGCATCCGGAAGTCGTACTCGGCCGGCAGCGGCTCGTCGGGGCAGGCCGCCTGCCAGACCTCGCTGAACGACAGCGCCCCCTCGCGCAGGTCGTTCACCTCCAGGTGGGTCGCCAGCAGCTCCCGGGCCGCGGCCAGCTCACCCAGCCCGACCAGGGCCGTCACCCGCAGCAGCGCCAGCCGCCCAGCCCTGGGGCCAGGCGCGATCTGCTCGGTCGCCGCCACCACCTCCTGGTAGCGCCCGGCCGCCACCGCGGCCTCCAGGTGCTCCACCCGCAGCGCCACCGAGCCGTCCCGGTCGGCCGCCTCCCGCAGCGCGTCGACATCGACCGGGTCCGCGGTCAGCGCCAGCGCCCGCAGCGTCCGCGGCGAGCCGTCCATCTCGTACGAGCGCTGCCACAGCGCCCGGGCCTCGGCCAGCTCGGCGCGGGCCCAGGCCTGGTAGCCGAGCTGCAGGTCACGCTGCGGCCCGTGCGCCTGCCTCAGCCGCCGGGCCCACTTCTCGCCCAGCACCGGGGCGGCGGGGGCGGTGAGCTGCCCGGTGCGCAGCAGTGTCAGCCACGGCTGCTGCTCGTCACCCAGCGTGGCCGCCGGGAACGGGGTGGCCGCCGACTCGGCCAGGTGCCCGGCCGTCACCTCCAGCGCGCCCCAGCCGTCACCGGTGTGGCGGATCTCGACTGGGCTGTCCTGCTGCGCGGCCAGGCGCTGGTCGGCCTCGGCCACGGCGACCGCCCGCGGCGGCGGCACCGCACCGGGCAGGTCCGGGAACCGGGCATCGACCCGGACCGGGCCGTAGCTCTCCGTCCACGACCAGGTCTCCCCAGCTGGCAAGGGCAGATGGTGCAGCTGGGTGGGGGCCAGGCCGGCCTGGACCTCGGCGTACGAGCGGTCACCGCCCAGCCACTGCTGCCAGTGGCGGCCGCCGGCGCCAGCTCCCCAGGCGAAGAGCTTGCGGCCCCGCAGCCGAGGCGTCGAGGTCTGCTGCAGCCCGTACCCGTCGGCGTCGACAGCAGCGATCCACGGCTGCTGCTGCTCGCCCAGGCCACCGAAGAGGTCGTACGCCTGGCCGACCCGGTCGGGCCGCAGCATCTCGGCGGTGATGTCGACCTTCTCGATCACCCGGTAGCTGGAGCGCCACGCCGTACGGGCCGGCATCAGCACCCGGCCGTTCTCGGCCAGCGGGACGGCGGTGTTCGACCACCAGTACACCGGGACCGGGTCGGGGTGCGGGTTGTGCAGCACCACCCGCACCAGCAGGTCGGTCGAGCCGTCCGGCAGCGAGACGTCGAGGCGCCACACCAGACGCAGCATCCGCTCGTACGCCCACAGCCGCAGCACCTCACCGGCCACCTCACCGGCGAAGACCGGAGCACTGGTCAGCGGCCAGTGCCCGGTGAAGCCCAGGTTCCACTCCACCCCGCCGGCGAACCAGGCCTTGCGCAGCGCCAGGTTCCCGTGCCGCAGCTCGGCAGGCTGGTGCAGCAGGTCCCGCCCGGTCGCCTTGTCGAGCAGCGACCACAGCCGACCGCCCAGGTCCAGCAAGAACGTGGCCCGCAGGTGCTCGTTCTCCAGCACCGCGACCGAGAGCGGCTGCGGGCTGACCGTACGGTCGAAGCCGTCCTGGTCGTCGTACGGCAGCACGGTCGTCGGGCGCGGCACGTACCCGGCGGTTCCCAGCACCTCGGCCTCGTCGGGACTCACCTGCCGGGCGCCGCCAGCGTCGAGGATCGGCAGCCCGTTGCCTGGGCCCGGGCCCGCCACCGGCAGGGTCATGGTCGTGAACGTCAGCACGCCCGCACGCTAGCGGGCGCCCGGTCAGGGCCAGTCACTAGCCAGCTGTTGTGGACTACCCCGTGAGGCTGTCGGGCCCGGGGTGCCGGAAGACCCCTGATGCCGTGGCCTACGGTGCCGGTGCTGGCTGGGGTGTGGCAGTGGTCGCACCCCGGACGCCGGCGAGGACCAGGAGCATGCCGGAGAGGCCAGCGATCACCCCCACGATCCACAGCGGGTACGAGGGGTCGATCACCACCTGCAGAATGCCGGCTATCACCTCAAGGACCCCGAAGACCGCTATCGCCCAGTACCCGCCGGGGCGGCGAAGCATCCCCGCCACCACCCCGACCAGCGCGGTCAGCGCCGGCAGCGCGGTGGCCCCGATCAGCAGCCAGGTCTCGCCGTCCCAGCGGTACTCCAGGATGCCGGAGTCAGCCACGAGCCAGGCGTAGAGGGCGGAGGTGAACACTGCCAGCACCACGCCCGCCATGGCGACGAGCATCATCGAGGACGAGACCCGTACCGGGGGCTTCTGCGGGTGAGGCGGGAGCGGCTGGTGGGGGTGCTGGACCGTGGCCGAGGGCCTCGGCAGGGTGCCCCGGAACCCGGACCGGGTGTCGACGTGGAGAGCGCCGGCGACCACCTGCTGCGGCAGGTGCCGAGCCGCCTCCGAGTCCAGGACCAGCGGGGAGCTGGTACCCCAGGGGGGACTGCCCGGCGGGGCCCCGGCCGTGACCGGGCCGGTGGGTCCCGGCGGGGCGCCAGGAGCCGGTGGTCCGGAGGCGGGGACGGTCTGAGGCAGGTCCGGAAGGCGCGCTCCGTACGGGAGGGCCTCGGGCGCTGGGCCGGTGTACCCCGGACCGGCACCGGGAGAGGCTGTTTGCCGGGACCAGGGCTGGCCTGGTCCAGGCGGCTGGGCAGGACCCGGGGGATGAGTCATGCCCGTCACCCTAACGGGGGTCGCTCCCTTTGGGGGAGAGTCACACGATCACGGTCAGGTCGGCCAGCTGCCAGGGCTGGTTGCGGCGCCAGTGGTCGTGCTCCTGGTCGGCCCAGACCTGCCAGTACGGGTCGAAGCCGCCCTGGTCGCGGGCCAGGGCCCGGGCCTTGCGGGCCTCGGCGTCGAGCTCGACCCAGACCCGCAGTGTGGCGAGGGGAGACGACTCCCGGGTGAGCGCGCCGCAGCCCTCCACCAGCAGCGCCTGCTCGGGGTCGACCGGCACCCAGCCGGCGGGGGCACAGCGGGCCCAGTCCCAGCGACGGTAGCCGGGCTGGGGCCCGAGCAGCCGGGGCAGCTGCTCGGAGGCGGCCGCCAGCCCGGACCAGCCGGGGTAGAGCTCGTCCAGCGACACCGTACGCAGCGGACGGGGGTGCTCCCAGGCCTCGGCCACCAGCGCGGCCAGGGACGTCTTGCCCGCCCCGGAGCCGCCGTCGACCAGGACCACCGGCCGCGGTAGGCCCGCACAGGCGGCGACGACAGCGGTCGGGGCCTCGCCGTACGCCAGCCTCACGGGCCTGCCCGGACCGTCTCCAGCCGTCAGGGCGGGCCCGCTCATGACCAGACCGCCCAGAAGCTGCCGCTCACCCAGGCAGCGGCCAGGGCGGCGGAGACGATCGCGGTCGCCGCCAGCAGCAGCACCAGGTCGGCCCGCCCCACCGTTGAGGGCCGGGCCCAGGTCCGCTGGCTGCCGCCGAAGCCCCGGGCCTCCATCGCGGTCGCCAGCATCGACCCTCGTCGCAGCGCAATGACGAGCATCGCGAAGGCCATCGTGGCGAACCGCCGAACAGCCCCGGTGTCACCCAGCCCGCGGGCCCGGCGGGCCAGGGCCAGGCTGCGCCAGTCGTCCGAGAACCGGCCCAGCAGCCGGAACCCCGCCAGGGCACCGAGCACGAACCGGGCCGGCAGCCGCCACACCTGCGCCAGGCCGTCGGCCATGTCGGTCGGGTCGATCCCGCTGAGCAGCAGCAGCGACGGGACTCCCAGCGCCAGCACCCGCAGCAGCACCGCCAGCGCCAGCCGCAGCGAGCTGTCGGTGATGTGGATCAGCAGCCAGTCGAACCAGACCGTCCCGCCCGGCTTGCCGTACAGGGCCATGCTGACCGCACCCAGCGGCGCCAGCGCCAGCACCGGCGCCACCCGGCGGGCGATGTAGCCGGGCCGGAAACCCAGCCCCAGCGCCGCCAGCAGCACCAGGGTGAGGGCGGTTGCGCCGCTGACCGGGTCCAGCGTGACCAGCAGCGGCAGCGACAAGATCACCGCCGCCCCGACCCGGGAGACCGGGTTCGCCCGGTCCAGCGCGGTCACCGGGCCGCCGGCCGGGGCCATGACGCCTCCAGGTGGATCCGGTGCTCGCCGAGCACGTCGAGATAGGCCTGGTCGTGGGTGACCGAGACCACCGTGGTGCCGTGCTCCAGCAGGTCCTGAACCAGCCGGACCAGGTTCACCCAGGTGGTCCGGTCCTGCCCGAAGGTGGGCTCGTCGAGCACCACCACCTGCGGCCGGGTCGCCAGCACCGTGCCGACTGACAGCCGCCGTTTCTCCCCGCCCGACAAGGTGAACGGGTTCGCCCGCGCCAGCCGGGTCAGCCGCAGCAGCTCCAGCAGCTCGTCGAGGCGCTGCTCGGTCTCGGCCGCCGGGCGCTTCAGGGCCCGCAGCCCGATCCTCAGCTCGTCGCGTACGGAAGCGGTGACGAACTGGTGCTCCGGCTCCTGAAAGACGGTCCCGATCCTGGTCAGGAGCTCTTTCGAGCGCCACCGGCCAGGGTCCGTACGCCCCGGCGGGGCCAGCGCCGCGCTGGCCTCGACCCGGCCCGCGAGAGCCGGCAGCAGCCCGGCCAGGGTCAGCGCCAAGGTCGTCTTCCCGGCCCCGTTCTCCCCGGTCACCACGGTCGACAGCCCGGCCGGAACCTCAACCTCCAGCCCGGACTGCACCACATGACCGGCGCGGTAGCCGATGCCGAGCCCGCGCCCCGCCAGCGCCCAGCCCGGCGAGGACAGGCCGGTACGAGGCTCGGCGCCCAGCGGCTGCCCCGGCACCCAGGCCCCCATCTCGGCCAGCTCCGCGCCGTGGCGGGCGAAGACCTCGTCGGGGCGCCCGTCGGCGACGGTCCCGCCCCCGGCGGCCAGCACCACCACCCGGTCCACCAGCGGCAGCCAGGTGTCGATCCGGTGCTCCACCACGACCAGGCTGGTCTGCCGGTCGGCGACCACGGCCGCGACCGCGTCACGGACCTGCTCCACCCCGGCCGGGTCCAGGTTCGCGGTCGGCTCGTCCAGCACCAGCAGCCGGGGCCGCATGGCCAGCACCCCGGCCAGCGCCAGCCGCTGCTTCTGCCCGCCCGACAGGTGCTCGGTGCTGTGGTCCAGCGGCAGCCGCAGCCCGACCAGGTCCAGCGCCTCCCGTACCCGGGGCCAGATCTGCTCCGTCGGCAGGCAGAGGTTCTCCAGCCCGAAGGCCACGTCGTCGCCGAGCCGGGCCAGCACCACCTGCGCCTGGGGGTCCTGCATCACCAGCCCGACCCGGGTGTCGTCGGCGAACCGGATCTGACCAGCCTGCTCGCCCTCCTCGGCGCCGCCCAGCACCCCGGCCAGGGCATGCAGCACGGTCGACTTGCCCGCCCCCGACGCCCCCAGCAGCAGCACCCGCTCGCCGGGCTCGACCCTCAGGTCGAGGTCACGTACCGCCCAGGCCTGGCGACCGGCGTGCCGCCAGCCCCAGCCCTCAAGACAGACCTGGGCCGCCACCTAGACGTCCGCAGCGCCGTCTCGGCCCGACGCGAACCGGTTCAGCACCCCGGTCGCGGCCAGGGCCCGGGTCAGCCAGTGCCCCAGCGCCCCGGCCAGCACCGCGCCGGAGACCAGCAGGCAGACCAGGTAGACCACGTTGAACGCGGCGCTCTTGGCGATGTTGCCCAGTGCGAGCTCCAGGACCCAGGCGCCCAGCCCGGCGCCAGCCCCGGCCAGCATCGCCGCCAGCAGCCGCCAGTGCCGGTAGCCGAGCAGCAGGAAGGCCAGCTCGGCGCCGAGCCCCTGCGCCAGCCCGGAGTAGATCGTGGTGATTCCCCACTCGTTGCCGACGAGGGCCGACACCACGGCTGCCAGCGTCTCGACCGCGAGTGCGGCGCCCGGCTTGCGGATCACGAGTCCGCCCAGGACCCCGCCCAGCAGCCAGGTCCCGGCCATCAGACCACCCAGGCCCGGGGTCACGGCGTCGACCAGCTTGCCTGCGGCGCTGCCGACGAAGTTCCAGCCGACGAAGATCACCCCGACCGCGACCGCGAGCACCGCGGCCACGACGATGTCGATCACCCGCCACGAGCGGCGGGTGGGGGAGGTGGTGATGGTCATGTGACGTGCCCTTTCACGGCTCGCCACGGGTACGGCGCCGACTCTCGGCGCCTTGAGGTGCCTTCCTGCGCTGGCATAACCCAGATCAGGTTCGACGGTCGAAGGCGCTGCCTTCCTCTCAGCCCTGCCGGGCTCCCGTGTACGGCCCTGAACTATACCGTGCCTGACCGTCCGAGCTCTGCCCGGCCGGCGCGGTGAAGGGGGCCCCGAGCCGGCTGATCTGGTCGGTCACCACCAGGCAGGCGTGTAGTGCTCAGTCGACGGGGAAGGTGTCGACCAGGCGGAGGGTGGAGTCGGGGGGTACGGTGTCGTGCTTGCGGTAGTAGGCGTAGACCTTGGCGGCCTCGGCGGCGGTGTAGACCTCGTTCTCGGCGACGGGGGTGGTCTTGCCGGCCCAGGTGATGGTTGTGTCCTGGAGGCTGGTGGTGCCTCCTGGCTTGCCGACGGCGTAGAGGTAGTAGGCGTCTTCTGGCTGGGACTGGTGTCGCATCATCTCGATGGTCATGCGCTGTGCTGTTCCGGCGGACTGGAGGAACTCGGTGGCCCCCTCGTGGCTGAGGCCACGTACCGGGTTGTCCTCTGGCAGACGCCACAGGGCGTAGGACCATCGGTCCGTGCCATCGAGAAGACTGAGGCCGTTCGCGATGCGTTCGTCGGCCTCGCGCGGGTCATCTGGGACGGCCATCAAGACCCGCCAGTTTCTTGCAGTGCCGTGGGTGGGTTTCATGTCCATCATCCTACTGAAGAGCCCGCTATTCATCCAGTGATGGTCCTGACGCTCGCTGCTAGAATGGGCTGCCCGTTGAGCCGGGCTTCCACCTGATTGCTGTTTTACCCCCGGTTCACCGGCTCAGCTGGCCGGTATCCGGCGGAATCATATGGTCTCCCGAACGATGGAGCCGGTGGCGAGCTACCGGAAGGCGGGCTCGCCGCCCATGGACTCGATCCAGGCGTCGCGTGCCTTCCACCCAGGGTCGGTGGGGCGCGCCTTCGTGCCCTCGTAGTCCCAGGTTGACTCCATGGTGCCCGCGGCGGGGTCGTAGGCAACGATGATCCGCTCCGGCAGGTCGCCCGTACTCATCAGGGCGTCGATCAGCGGCTTGCCAGGGGCGCTGACCTGCTCGTCGATCAGGCGACTGGTGTCGTACTCGTACGGACCGTCGGGGTCGAGGTACGGAAGGTCCCCGAACCCGATGAAGCTGCCGCGGTAGCGGTAGTAGACACCGGTCTCGATGGAGCTCGGGCTCAGGATCGTGTACAGCCAGATCCGGTCGATGCCTGGGTTCCCGCCCGCGAAGCTCACCGCTGCCTGCAGGTTCTCCCGGACATAGTTCTCGAAGGCCACCTTCGCGGCCTCATTCGAGTCTCTGTCTCTGATCATGCTCTGACTCTACGCTGGGAGCGCTGAGGAGCTGGAGCCACCGGCCGGTGGAAGGTCTTCGGTGGTCATCGGACCTGATTTCTGGGCTAGAGAGTGTCGTCGGCGCAGCCGACGTCCACGGTCCACAGGGTACCGCCGTCATCGAACTCGAAGCGCAGCAGACGATCCCTGATACTGTAGCGAATCCAGGGGCCGTTCCAGTAGCCGCTCAGGTCCGGAGCGCCGAGGGCTGCCTGAACCTCTGACTGCTCCGCGGTGTTGGGGAAAGCCGCAAAGAGCCGTCGCGGGTACGGTCGGTAGCCCTCGTCTGCGGAACCTTGCAGGTAGACAGTTGCGTGGACGAGTCGCTGAGCAACCCACTCGAGCTCGACGCCGGATGAGCTGAAGCTCCAGAAAGTGCTCAGCCGGCCATCTGTCTCCAGTGTCTCGGTCTCGAAGCCCTCGCCAATGAGCACGATAAGGTCCGGCACGGCATCGCCGTCGTGCGCCCGGAGCCCGACTGCCTCAAGGTAGAGGTCTATCTCCCCGAGAGAGTGACTCATACTCGATCCTCCTGTTCGTCTGCCCGACTCGCCAGTCGTCAGCCCCGCTCTCACCTCCGTCTGGAGCAGGTGGCTCCGGCGCGGTTCGGGCAGGACGGAAGACGGTGGTCAGTCGACTGGCTGGGACACTGAGACGGTCCAGATCGTGTCTGCCTCGTCGAACTCGAATCGCAGCTGTCTTTGGGGCTGATCGTATCGAATCCATGGCCCGTTCCAGTCTCCCGTGGCTGAGGGGGTGCCGAGGGCGTCAACGACGGTGGCCTGGTCGGCCTCGTTCTTGAAGCCGGCAAAGAGTGGGCGTGGGTAGGGACGATAGCCAGCAGTGGCTGAGCCCTGGACATACAAGGTGGCCCCGGCCAGCCGCTTCTTTACCCACACCAGCTCTGTGCCCACTGAGTGGAACATCCAGTACGTCCAGGTGACCCCGGCTTCTCGAACAGAGTCGGTCTCGAATGGGGCAGCGATGTGGGAAATGAGGTCAGGGATGACGTCGCCGTCGCGTGCGGTCAGGCCGACGGCAGAGAGGAATCGACCGATCTCGCCACGAGGTCCGGAGGCCATGGGAAGCCTGCCATTCGCCTGACTTTCCTTCACGATTCTATTGTACAGATCCTCTTGATCTGCTCCTCTGGCAGCCCCTCCCGTCGAACGAAGTGCAGAGCGGCAGCGATCAAAGTGGCTCTACGCTGGGAGCGCTGAGGAGCTGAAACCACCGGCCGGTCTTCGGTGGTCGGACGCAGTCGTTGAGGGCGTACCGGGCGATAGGTGCTCACTCGAAGGGAGCGTCGACAGTGACAAGCCTGGCCCGGAGGTCGTCATCGAGCTCAAAGTGGACCGAGCAGGAGCCCAGGTCATACCTGATCCACTGACCGCTCCACTCGCCTACCGTGTCGGGCGCGCCAAGCCGGGCCTCGATCTGGTCCCGGGTGGCGGTGTTGGGAAGCCCGTCGAAGAGCGGCCGAGCATAGGCGCGGTAGCCCTCGGCTTCGTCCGGCTGCACGTAGAGGTGGGCTGACACCAGCCGCCGTCCCTGCCACTCAAGCTCGACGCCCGCGCCCGGGTACGCCCAGAAGACACTGGGCGGCCCTCCGTCGTTGCTGACCTCCTCAGTCTCAACCTCCTCGGGCGCCAGAAGACTCAGCAGCGCAGCCAGCTCGGACCGCTCGGCCGGGTCCTTGCCGACGGAACCCACGAATATGGCGACTTCGCCCGATAAGGCACGCGCATCATCTGTGAAGCCAGGATCTGCGGTGCTCACCCTGTCACCACCTGTCCACCCCTCGACTGCGACGAAACATGAAACAGGCCGACCCGTGTCGGGGAGCAGCCGAGACCCGGTGCCCTGTTCTCGTCCTGAGCTGCTAGTGCTGATTCCGGCTTGTGAGCCTCTTCAGGCTGTACCGCGTGTAGTCGACCATGGCCAAGAAGTACTCCTCGAATGTCGGGAACTCATCGATCAGGTCGCCCGCCAGCCACAGGACGCGGCCGGGCTGCTGGGCGGTAGGGCGAACCATCAGGAAGAGATCAGACTGCTCGTCGCACGCAGCAATGGGGAGCACGTCCTTCTTCTCGAGGCCAGATGAGGCGAGAACCCCCGCTGCTTCGGCTTCGTCGAGGTAGTCATGAGCGATTCCCCAGTGGCCTGCTCCCCTGAACTCTGGTGTTCCAAAGAGATCGACGTCCTGGTAGAAGCTCTCCCAGCCGTCTGCGCGCAGCAGAAACTCGCGAACCTGCTCATCCAAGGCGAATCCCAGAGCACGCTCAGCGTCTCGAACATCTTCCTGGGTCGCCGCTACCCGGGGGAAGTCATACTCCCACAGCGGCACGGTGTCGGCCACCTGCAGGTCCTGCCGCACGAGCACTGCGACTGCGATCTCGTCCTCCCAGGTGAAGCCCCTGCTCACATCATTTCACCCCCGTACACAAGTTTCGGCTGGCCGCCCGCACTCATATGAGTAGCAGCGGGCGCAACCGCCTGGCAAGGTGAGGCAAGCGCTTATCTGGACGTGGCAGCACAGCCGGGCGGGGCGCCGTACACCGCCGCCCGGCCTGCGGTAGGGCTACTTCAGCTTCGGCTTGACGTCGTTCGTGTAGATCTCGGTCAGCGTGGCCTTGAGCCTGGTCAGCCGCTGCTGCACGTCGGCCTTCTGGTTCAAGATGTCGGCCGAGGCCATCCCGACCTCCCGGTCACCGCCGGGCAGGAAGACCCGGATGTAGTCCTGGGTGCGGGTGTGCTCCAGCTGGTCGATCGCGACCTTGGCCTGCGGGCGCTTCGCGACCACCTCGGACATGTCGGCCGACGTGCGCACCGGCAGGTACCCGGTGGCCGCGGCGAAGGCTGCCGTGCTCTCCGGCTCACCGAGGAACTTCAAGAACATCGCCGCCGCCAGCTGGTGCTCCTTGGAGACCGCCTTCGGGATCCCCAGCCCGGCGCCTCCGGTCGGGCAGACCTTGTCGGTGGCCTTCGAGCCGCCCGGCAGAAAACCAACCCCAACGTTGAACTTGGCTGCGTTCAGCACCCCGACCAGGGAGCCGGTCGAGCCCACGTACGAGGCCACCGCACCAGACGAGAAGTCAGCCCCGGCGTCCTTCGAGGAGACCCCGGCCCACTTGCCGACATGCACCGAGTCCTGAGTGAACTGGAGCACCTTGACCACCTCCGGCGCGTCGCAGGTGATCTCCCACTCCTTGCTCAGTGAGCCGCCCTCGCCCCAGATCTTGTTCTGCAGCGACCAGGAGTCGTAGTCGGCCAGGGCCGGGTACATGTGGACGAACTGGATGGACGGGTTGGCCGCCTTCAGCCTCGGGGCCCACTCGGCGAGCTCCGACCAGGTCTTCGGGGCCCGGTCGGGCAGGCCGGCCGCGGCGAACATGTCGCGGTTGTAGTAGAAGACCGGCGTCGAGCGCGCGTACGGGACAGCCCACTGGCTGCCGGCGTAGCTGTAGTCCTGCCACAGGCTGGTGACATAGTCCGAGGTCTGGACCTCCAGCTGCTTCAGCACGCTGTCGAGCGGGATGACCGCCTCATTGAGGTAGTAGCGGAACCACCAGATGTCGGAGAACACCACCACGTGCGGCAGCTGGCCACCCTGCTGGGCAGTCTGGAACTTCTGCGCCACCTCCTCGTAGGTGGCGCCGGCCGTGACCAGGTTGACCTTGATCTGGTGCTGCTGGGTGAACTTCTCGGCCAGGGCGGCCTCAATGTCCCTCGACTTGCCCGGGTGGTTGGTCCAGAAGGTGATCTCCGAGGCCGGCTTGACGCCGGTGAGGTCGACCTGGGCGGCGCTGCTGCGGGCCTCGCCCGGCGAGCTCACCGACGGGCCACCGCAGGCGCCCAGGGCCAGGGCGCCCAGCCCGGCCCCGCCGAGGGTCAGGAAGGAGCGTCGATCCAGCGAAGTGGACATGCGAGTACCTTTCTGTCGACTAGTTGGCGACGGAGCCCTGAGTGAGCCCGGCCACGATGTAGCGCTGCAGCAGGGAGAAGACCACCAGCACCGGGATGATGACGATCACCGCCCCGGCCATCATCAGCCCGTACCCCTGCGGGCCGGACTCGTTCGACTGCAGCAGGGTCAGCCCGACCGGCAGCGTCATCTTGGACGGGTCGGTGGTGATGATCAGCGGCCAGATGTAGTCGTTCCACTCCGACACGATCGTCACCAGCGCGACGGTCGCCACCGACGGCACCGACACCGGCACCACCATCCGCCACAGCCGCTGCCAGTGCCCGGCGCCGTCGAGCTCGGCGGCCTCCAGCATCGAGGTCGGGATGGTGAGGAACTGCTGGCGCAGCAGGAAGGTCCCGAACGCCGTGCCCAGGCTGGGCACGATGATCCCCCAGTACGTGTTGAGCCCGTTCAGCCCGGCGATCAGGACGTAGTTCGGCAGGATCGCCACCTGCGGCGGCACCATCAGCGCCACCAGGATCATCACAAACAGCACCCGCTTGCCGGGGAACTGGACGAAGACCAGCGCGTACGCGGTGTGGATTGCCAGCAGCACCTTGACCGAGGAGCCGACCGCGGTCACCAGCACCGAGTTGGCGAAGAACCGCCCGAACGGGGCGGTACGGAAGGCCTCGGTGTAGTTCGCCGGGCTCCAGCT
This sequence comes from uncultured Propionibacteriaceae bacterium, assembly GCA_937926975.1. GTDB lineage: Bacteria > Actinomycetota > Actinomycetes > Propionibacteriales > Propionibacteriaceae > Fen-668. The sequence goes on from CALBCJ010000038.1 coordinate 88,688, forward strand.
CTCGGGAAAGAGGCTCGGAGTGAGGGTGATGATCTCGCTCGGGGTCTTGAAGCTCGACAGGATCATCCACAGCAGCGGCAGGAAGACCACGGCGACGACGACAACCAGCGGGACGTACCCGCTGAGGACCAGGGTGGCGGCCCGCTGCCTGGCGCGGCTCACGAGTAGTGCACCCTTCGGTCAGCCCAGGCGATCTGGACGATGGTGAACGTGATCAGGATGACGAACAGGACGACCGAGATCGCCGCCGAGTAGCCGGCCCGCTGGTAGGCGCCGAAGCTCTGCACGTACGCCTCGTAGATCAGGGTCCGGGTGCCCGGCGAGGCCGGGGTCATGATCCGGATCAGGTCGAAGGCCTGCAGCGACGACAGGAGCGTGGTGATCGTCAGAAAGAAGGTGGTCGGCCCGAGCAGCGGCAGGCTGACGTGCCAGAACCGGCGCACGCTGGTCGCCCCGTCGATCGCGGCAGCCTCCATCACGTCGCTGCTGAGCCCCTGCAGCCCCGCCAGGTAGACCACCGCGCAGTAGCCGAGGTTCTTCCACACGTACACGAGGATCACCATCGTCAGCGCCAGGTCCGGGTCGTTGAACCAGGAGGGCGACTCGGTGCTGAACCAGGCCCGCAGCACGTACGCGAAGACCCCGTACACCGGGTCGAAGATGAACAGCCAGACCAGTCCGACACCGACCCCCGACAGCACGTACGGGGCGAACACCGCCGCCCGGGCGAAGGTGCGGCCCCGGACCTTCTGGTTCAGCGCCAGCGCCACCAGCAGCCCCAGCAGCATCGACCCGCCCACGGTGCAGACCGCGAAGACAGCGGTCGCGCGCAGCACGTCCGGGGCGTCGGTGGTGAAGAAGCGGGTGTAGTTGTCGAGACCCGCTGGCGACGCCGTCTGGGACCCGAGGGTCCAGTGGAGCGTGGAGAAGTAGATGTTCATGACCAGCGGCCGGTACGTGAACGCGCCAATCAGGACGAGGTTCGGCAGCGCCAGGGCCAGAAAGACCAAGGCTTCGGTGCGGCGGCGCTTGCTGAAGCGGCGCCGAGGCGGCGAGGGTGACGCCGAGACCGTCATCTGGCCTCCTTCTCTGCTCGGGGTGGACCGGTCCTGCCGCTGACCTCGGGAGGACCAGCGGAGGGTCACCGTAGAAGCCTACGAAGGAAGACCGACCCTTGGTGGCCGAAGAGTCAAAGACGGACAAAGGTGTCACCGTGGAGCAGCCCGTCGGCCAGCAGTGACGCCAGGCAGGCCTCGGCCTGGGCCCGGTCCGGCCACAGCCGCAGCAGCTCGGCCCGTACGGTCGGGCCCCGGTCGCGGACCGCGCCCAGCAGCACCCCGCGGCACTGCCGGTCAGTGCCCTGCCAGGGCTGGCCGCGGCGGGCCGGGCCGGCGGGGCAGCCGGCCCGCAGCCAGGCGCAGCGGCCAGCCAGGGGGCACTGCGGGCAGCCGGGGCTGCGGGCGGTGCAGACCAGCGCACCGAGCTCCATCGAGGCGACCGCCCAGCGGACCGCAGCCCGGGCCTGACGAGGCAGGTAGCGCAGCGCGCGGTCCCGCTCGGCCACGGTCAGCGAGGGCCCCGGGTGCTCGGTCCCACCGTCGAGGCGGGCCAGCAGCCGGCGAGCGTTGGTGTCGAGGACCAGGTGGCGCTGCCCGTACCCGAAGCTGGCGACCGCGGCCGCTGTGTACTCACCGACCCCGGGCAGCCCCAGCAGGTCGTCCAGCCGGCGGGGGACCTGCCCGCCGTGGCGCTCCACGATCGCCTGCGCCGCCGCGTGCAGCCGCAGCGCCCGGCGCGGGTAGCCCAGCCGGCCCCAGGCCGCCACCGCCGCACCCGACGGCTCCCGGGCCAGGTCCGCCGGCGCCGGCCAGCGACGCAGCCAGTCCTGCCACGGCTGAACCACCCGGGCCACCGGGGTCTGCTGCAGCATCACCTCGCTGACCAGCACACCCCAGGGGGTGACCGAGTCCCACCGCCACGGCAGGTCACGGGCGTGGGTGGTGTACCAGTCGAGGACCGCCTCGACGGTGGCCGAGGTCACACGGCGTACGTCATCAGCACCGCGACCCCGGCGCCGGTGATCAGCAGCGGGCCGACGACCATCGAGACAGTCGACGCCCAGCCGGGCTGCGCCATCCGGGACGCGGCCGCGATCCCGGTCCCGACCGCCGCCGGGCCGGAGGCCACGGCCGTCCAGAACGCGATCCGGCCGATCCAGAGCTCGGTCCGCGACAGGTTCTCCGACCAGGACGCGAAGACGAAGGCGGTGACCAGGGTCGCGATCCCCACAGCGCAGCAGACCAGCGTGATGATCGCGAGCCGGGAGATCCGAGGGGCAGGGCTGTCGTAGTCGGGCACCGTCCGATTCTCGGCCACGTACGGGCCGGCTGTCACACTGGCGCGCTCAGTCCAGCCCGTCGAGCTCCAGCCGGTCTTCGCGGACCCGGGTCGCCAGGTCCAGCTTTGTGTACGTCGGGCGGCCCGCGTCGGTGTACTTGCGCTTCACCCGTTCCAGGTACTCCCGGGCAGTTCCGTACGCGATCCCGGCGCGGCGGGCAGCGGCGGCCAGGGTGGCGCCCGAGGCGTACGCGGTCAGCACCACCCGCTCCTGGGGTGAGAGCTGCGGCCGGTTCGGGCGGGCGTCGCGGCTCAGCACGAAGGCCAGCTCGGGGCTCACCACCGACTGCCCGTCGGCGACGTCCCGGATCGCCTGCACCAGCACCTCCAGGTCCTGGTCCTTGGTGATGTAGCCCGACGCCCCGGCCTCGATCGTGGCCAGCACCCCGTCGGCGTCCGGGATCGTCGACACCACGAGCACCCGCGACCCGGTCGCCAGCACCCGGGCCACGTTGTCGGCGGGGGCCGAGTGGTCGCGCAGGTTGAGGTCCAGCAGCACCACGTCGGGCGGGGTGCTGAGCGTCTCCAGGTACGCACCGACCGTGGTCGCCATCGCCTGGAGCTCGATGTCGGGGATCGGGCGCAGCCAGGAGTCCAGCCCGCCCAGCAGCATCCGGTCGTCGTCGATCGCTGCGACTGTGATCATCTCGGCCACCTCAGCTCTACCGTTGTTCCCTGCCCGGGCTCGGAGTCGATCTCGGCGACCCCACCCGCCTCGCTCATCCGGGCCACGATCGACCCCTTGACTCCCAGCCCGCGGGCCGGGACCGACGGGTCGAAGCCCTTGCCCCGGTCGGTGACCGTCACCATCAGCCGGGTCCGGCCGTCGACGTCGACCGGGTGCTCCGGGGTGGCGCCGACCACCGTCACCCAGCACTCCTGGGTGCCGGAGTGCTTGACGACGTTGTTCAGCGCCTCCCGGACCGAGTCGCTGACCGCCCGGACCACCTCGGACGGCACCACGTCGGGGACGTCGGCGATGTGCGGGTGAACCCGCAGCCCCGACGGGGCCTGCTCCCGGGTGAGCCGGGCGATCTCGCCGACGAGGTACATCCCGGCGGCCGAGTCGGTGGTCGCGATCAGGCCCCGCAGGTAGTCAGCGTCGGCCGCGATCCGGCGCCGGATGTCGTGCTGCTGCGGGTCCAGACTGCCGCGCGACAAGGCCGACAGGGTCGACAAGACGGTGTCGTGGAGGGTGCGGTACTGCTTGGCGCGCTCCAGCTCGCGGGCCTCGGCGGCCTTCACCTGCTGGGTGGCCAGCTCCAGCTCGGCGGTGGCCCGGGCCTGGGTCGCGCTGGCCGCCAGCCAGGGCGGCACCACCAGCCTGGTCAGCACCGGAACCCCGACCAGCGAGACCAGCTCGGTGGCCAGCCCAGACAGCACCACCGGGCCGATCACCAGGGTCGCGATCGCGCCTGCCACGTACGTGAGGGCCAGCCCGGCCAGGACGACCGCGGTCTGCCGCCCGGGCAGGCAGACGGCGGCCAGCATCCCGGCCCAGACCGCCAGCGGCACGCTCGGGTGCGCGTACGCGGTCGCGTACCCGGCCGCCGTCGCCGCACCGCCCAGCACCAGGGCCAGTCCGGCGACCGCTGCGCCCGCCTGGACCAGCCGGACCGGGAACGACCGTCGCCACCAGCCCCACCCCAGCGCCGCCAGGGTGGACGCCAGTCCGATCCCGTACGACACCTGAGCCAGCCGCGGGGAGGCGACCCCTTCCCAGGAGGTCGTCCAGACCGCCAGCGGCCAGGCCAGCGCCTGGCAGGCGGCGATCGCGGCCAGCACCGCCACCAGCCTCCCGACAACACCCCGGGGGTAGTCCGCGAGCGCTGGCGGGGTGGCCGGGCACAGCGCCTGCCGCAGCCGGTCCGGCCAGCCCGGTCCCGGCTGCACCACCGGGGCTGTGGAGGCCGGTGACGCGGGGCCGGGCGTGGTCAGGGTCGGATCCGGCGGGGAGGTCTCAGGTGCCGGGCTCATGGGGTTCAGCATGCCTCATCCCGGTCCGCCCAGGGCCTGTCGGCAGTTCTGCCGACAACAGAACATCCGTCGTGCGGACCCGGGCCGCAGTCGACACCCTGGTGCTCAGAGCAGTTCGGCAGGAGGATCGAGATGGACACCACCGTGAGCACCACCCCCCGCACCGTCGCCCTGTGCCTGGTCGCCTGGGTCGTCATGGCCCTCGTGTCGTACGTGTGGCACCTGCTGCCGGCCCTCGTCCACTGACCCGTCGTCGCTCGTCACCCCGCGCCGTGGCACGGTAGGAGAGACAGAAGGAGCGGGCATGAGACAGGTCGTGGCAGCGGCTGCGGTGCTGGTGCTGACCGGCTGCGGCAACGCCACTGTCCCCGTCCTCGGCCCACCCCCCGCCGCCCGGGCCGTGGCCACCACGACCCCCTCGACCACGGCCTCGGCCCCCACCAGCCCCGCAGCCCCCACCAGTCCTGTGGCCCCCAGCCCTGAGCCGGCTGCCACCACCGCCAGCGCACCTGCCGCCACTGCCTCCCGAGAGCTCGTTCCCGACGACCTGGGCCTGGTCACCGGGGTCCCCTGGGCGATGACCTACCCGCCCGGGACCCGCGCTGCTGACATCACCCTCAGCCAGCAGGGCAGCTCGTACCTGCTGGAGGGGGTTCCGCCCGCGCAGCTGCTGGCGTACTACCGGGCCCACCTCGACCGGAGCTTCGTGATCGACTCCGACCTCACCGCCAACAGTGTCACCACCATCCGCTTCCACAACGCCGGGCACTGGTCGACGCTGACCTGCGGCGAGTGGACCTGCCGGGTCCAGCACCACCAGCGCTGAGCCGCCCCTAGGGTGGCTCCATGAGCGTCACCGCCATCGTCAGCGTCGACCTGCCGGGCCCGCAGATCAGTCGGCACCTGTACGGGCACTTCGCCGAGCACCTCGGCCGCTGCGTCTACGGCGGCATCTGGGTCGGGGAGGACTCCGAGATCCCTAACGTCCGGGGAATCCGCAGCGACGTGGTGGCGGCCCTGCGGGAGATCCAGATCCCGAACCTGCGCTGGCCCGGGGGCTGCTTCGCCGACGAGTACCACTGGCGTGACGGGATCGGCCCGCGCTCCGAGCGCCCCCGGATGGTCAACACCCACTGGGGTGACGTGGTGGAGGACAACTCCTTCGGCAGCCACGAGTTCCTCGACCTGTGCGAGCAGCTCGGCGCCGAGCCGTACATCTGCGGCAACGTCGGCTCGGGCACGGTGCAGGAGATGAGCCAGTGGGTCGAGTACCTGACCCGACCGGGGACCTCACCGATGGCGGACCTGCGCCGCAGCAACGGCCGCGACGAGCCGTGGCGGGTGCCGTGGTGGGGGCTGGGCAACGAGAGCTGGGGCTGCGGGGGCAGCATGCGCGTCGAGCACTACGCCGACCTGGCCCGCCAGTTCGCCACGTACTGCCGTGACCACGGGGACAACCGGCTGCACCGGATCGCCGGGGGAGCCAGCGGTGACGACTACCACTGGACCGAGGTGCTGATGCGCAGCCAGGGTGACCTGGGCTGCGGCTGCCACCGCCGCAACGACTTCCAGTCGATCTCGCTGCACTACTACACGGTGGTCGGACCCTGGGAGCACAAGGGCTCGGCGACCCGGTTCAGTGACGCCGAGTACTGGACCTGCCTGGCCCGGGCGGCCGCCGTGGACCGGCTGCTGCAGCGGCACTCGACGGTGATGGACTGCTACGACCCGGACCGCCGGGTCGGGCTGGTGCTCGACGAGTGGGGCACCTGGCACGACGTCGAGGAGGGGACGAACCCGGGGTTCCTGTACCAGCAGAACACGGTCCGCGACGCGCTGGTGGCGGCCCTGCACTTCGACGCCTTCCACCGTCACGCGGGCCGGCTGCGGATGGCGAACATCGCCCAGACCGTCAACGTCTTGCAGTCGGTGCTGCTGACCGACGGTGACGCCCTGGTGCGGACCCCGACCTACCACGTCTTCTGGATGAACCGCGGCCACCACGACGCCGACTCGCTCCCGGTGGTGCTGCGGTCGGTCCCGACCCGCGAGGTGGACGGGGCCGAGGTAGCGCTGGTGTCGTCGACCGCCAGCCGCCGCGGCGACGAGGTGCTGCTGTCGCTGACCAACCTGGACCTGGAGCGCCCGGTCGAGGTCTGCTACGAGCTGCGCGGCGGTACGGTCACCGGAGCCACCGGCCTGGTCCTGACCGCAGACACTCCTCAGGCCCACAACACCGCCGCCGACCCCGACCGGGTCGTGCCCCGCCCCCTGCCGGTCACGGTTCAGCCAGGCACCGTACGGGTCACCCTCCCGCCCGCCGCGTACGCGACGGTGCTGTGCTTGACTGCCTGAGCTTCGCTCGGGCGGGCCGGCTCGCTGTAACCCCTCGCGGTGACGAGGCACGTCAGCCCAGGTACAGCAGCCAGTCGGTTCTCGCTCTTCGCCGTCCAGGCCGGGGACTACGCGGCCGGTCGTGGCTGCGCACAAGGACGGCGAGCCGGGCTGAGCGGACCGGCACGGGTGTCGTGGTCCAGTCTCTAGTGGCGGTCGGCGTCGGGGGAGCGGTGCCGCGGGCCGAGCCCCTGGGCCCGGTTGGAGTGCGAGCGTGGCCCGTGGGCCAGGTAGTCGGGCCGGTGCGGCGGCGTGCCTGCGGCCGGTGAGGTGTCCGGCGGGTGGGGCCCTTCCGGGACTGCTGGCTGGGGGCCGGGGTCGGCTGAGGGCGGAGACCCGGGCTTGGCGGCTGCGTCTGGCTGGGGCGGGAGCACGGGCGGCTCAGGCTGACGGGCTGGCCCCGGCTGACCGGTCGCGGGAGCGTCGAAGGCAGGCCGGGCGGGGTGCTCCAGCGGTGGGACCGGCCTGCGGGTGCTGGTCTTGGCTCCTGGCGCGGAGGCTCGCCCGGCGGGGAGCGGACTGGACGGTCTCGGGCGCGGGTTCTGGCGCAGGAGTCGCCAGACGACGATCCCGATCATGGTGGCCGCAAGCAGAATCAGCTGGATGAACCGGTCGCCACGGACGAAGGCCAGGATCGCGATGGTGCTGGTGACCAGGCCCCACAGGACCGCCCAGCGCCGCTCTAGCCAGGTCCCCAGAACCACGATTGCGACCTGCTCGGCCAGGAACAGGGTGATGTACTGGCCGTCCGCGGCGGCGATCGCCAGTAGTGCGGTCGGCATCGCCAGCACGGCCGGCAGCATCGGGACGGCGTGCCGGCGCCACCACAGGGTTGCGGCGGCGAGGATCCCGGCCGCGGCGTGGATGTAGCCGACCGCGACCGTGAGGTCGTGGATCGGCCACGAGAACCAGCAGACGAGCGCGGCCAGCACCTGCAGGGCTGCGCCGGTGCCGGCGCCGATCCCGGTTGGTAGGGCCTTGGTCGTGGTCAGGGCAACGAACCAGCAGATCGCCGTGATCAGGGCCAGGGCTGGGAGCGTCAGGTAGGCGTTGTCCTGCAGCACGCTGGCCAGGACGGTCCAGGCCGACAGCCAGGCCAGAGCGACCAGGTAGACCCGGCGGCCGCTCCACAGCCACAGCAGCCCGGTGCCCGCGAGCGCTACCAGCAGGCCGATGACCCCGGTCGTGGCCGGACCGATCGAGTAGCCCCACACGAGCGTGTCCGCGAGCCAGCCGGAGGCGAGGCAGGTCGCGACCGTCAGGGTGAGGGTGAGGCTGGGCCCTCGGGGCCGACGGAAGTCGATGACCAGCCAGGCGACCAGGGCCAGCAGCGCGACGACCGGCACCACGACCTGCTGCCAGGCGTTCGGGGTTCCGCTCTCGCTGAGCAGGATCCCGAAGGCGATGGCGGACGGGGCCACGACCAGCACCCGAAGTGGCCGTAGCCGGGTGGTCGTGGCGATCACCGTGAGCCCGAACATGGCGACGCCGGCGCGGAAGAGGTGCCCGGTGGGAGTGCTGTACGCGGACAGGCTGCCCAGCAGGCTGCCCAGCAGCAGGTGCCCGCAGCCGACCACCGCAGCCAGGCCCTTCCAGCTCGGCTGCCGCGGCGGCACCCGTACGGCGAGCGCGGTGACCAGGGCACCGATCACGGTGTGGCTGGTGACGTCGTAGGCGCTTGGCCAGGGGATGACGGTATCCCAGGTCGTGAACGGGCTGGTGACCGGGATCAGGAACGACGCGAAGCCGGCCACGACCGCCAGGGGGAAGCTGCGCAGGATGAGGCTGGACCCGGCCGCGGTCACGGTCAGCAGCAGCCCGATCACGACGGAGAACCAGCTCGTTGCCGGCAGGTCGGGCCACAGCCAGCCACTGGCGGTGGTGGCTAGCCCGAGCCCCAGCAGGACCTGCTCCAGGGTCCGGTCGGTGGCGACCGATCCTGCTGGGCTGGGTGAGCGGTCGCCCGGGGCCCGCTCCGGGTCGGACAGCAACGCTGCCGGCACCATCCCGTAGCTGGTGCGTACGGTGGCTGCCCCGGCCGGAGCTCCAGCGCCTGAGAGCCCGGCAGGGGTGTCGGCTGGCGCGGGCGGGTAGCCCACGGTGGGCGTCGCTGAGGTGTCGGGCGTGGCGCCGGGAGGGGTGGGGGGGTAGCCGACGGTGGGTGCCGACGAGTCCGGCTGCTCGGCGTCAGGCGTGAGGTCGGCCGCGTCCGCAGGAGTTGCCCGGGCGGGGTAGCCGACGGCGGGGGCCTGCTCGGGGCTCGGTTCCTCCGTTGCCGGGGCCGTCTCGGCGCTCTCGGGGCTGGTCGGCTCAGTGTCTGAGCGGCCCTTGGTGGTCGAGGGGGCGGCCGCCAGCCGGGGCCGGGTGAGGAACCAGGTCGACAGTGCCGCCAGGGCCGAGCCGGTCACGGCGACCGCGACCCCTCCGTACCGGCCGGTGGGGAAGGCCCAGTAGCCGTTCACGAGCGCCACGAGGAGCAGCACCCGAAGACCGGTGAAGCGCTTCCAGGAGACCTCCAGCAGCCAGGCCACCGCGTACTGGACCGCACCGGCCACGGCAACCGCGACCTGGTCCCTGGGGGGCACGGTCGCCCAGGCGATCAGGATCGCGAGCGGGCTGGCGACCCAGGTGGTGATCCAGGAGGGCCGGTGGAGCAGGGCCACCGCGTTGCGGCGGGGCAGCATCCGGCGCGCCAGTGTCGCGCCCAGCCCGGAGACCACCAGCGCCACGAGCATCCAGGTCTGCGGCACCGGCAGCACCGCGGTCGCCGACACCGTCAGCGAGATCACCATGAGCACGCTCAGGTAGCCCATCACCGGTTGCCGGATGACGATCAGGGAGGCTGCCAGGGCCGCCAGCCCGAGCAGGGAGGTGATCATCCAGGCCAGCTCGCCCGACATCTGCGTGTACCCGGCCAGGGCCACCCCGCCGAACGGGAGGATCGCCAGCCCGGTCCAGGTGAAGGCCAGCCCGGCCGTACGGAGCCGGGCGACCCGCCGGACCAGGAGCAGCCCGGCGCCGAAGAACAGCCCGATCAGGGTCCAGACGCCGAGCAGCTTGGTGGTGCTCGGCAGGGACCCGGCGAGGAGGGCTGCCGCGGCCCCGATCAGGAAGAAGCTCGACAGGTAGAGCAGGGCGTTGAGATTGCGGTCGCTGGCCCGTCGCCGGCGCTCGGCGAGCTCGGCCGGGCTAGGCGGGGGAGGTGCCGGTGGCCGGGCCGCCGGAGCAGCCGAGCCCGCAGGAGGAGGCACCATGCCTGGTGAGACCGCAGTCGACTGTCGGCCGTCGCGCAGGCCGACGGCATATCCCGCCTGGAAGCCCGCGTCGAAGGCGCGCTTGAACTCTCTGTCCCCCATGACACTAGTGTGCGGGGAGGCACTGACAGAACCAGAACCGGGATGGGCCCCAGGCGTGTCCTCTCATGCTCGGCACCATCCCAGCCCCACGTGAGAACCCACCCCGAAGAACGTGACCGACCTGGGCTCTGCAGCGCGCCTCAGGGCTAGCTGGGCTGGGGGCGGTTGGGGACGATGACGGACTGGAGCTCGCCGACGGGCATGTGGCGGGACCCG
>CALBCJ010000039.1 GCA_937926975.1 uncultured Propionibacteriaceae bacterium
TCCGCCTGACACGCCGTCTTCCTCCTCACGACGAGGAGGTCCTTTCCGTCGTGGTCCAGCCAGTCGTTCCTCGTCGTTCGATCGTCCAGACGGCGTGCTCCGCGGCCGGACGTGGCCAGGATGGGTGGACAACCTCGCAGCTGTGGCCCCAGTTGGCTCTTCGTCGTCCAGAACGGGGGATTACGCGGCCGGTCGTGGTCGGGCTGGGCAGTCACCTCACCGACCGTGGCTGAGCTGGGCGAGCCGACCCCGGAGGGCGCGACCGATGGCGAAGCCGCCGGCACAATGACTCTTCCCGGGGGGAGCGTAGGCGAAAGCGCCGGATCAACCTGGTTCAGTGCGGCTCGACCGCGGCGGTCATCACCGCGACTACCGTGGAGAGATGTGACCCGTGCCAGGTACCTCTTCGTTCACGCGCACCCTGATGACGAGACGCTCGACACCGGGGCGGTGCTGCTGGCGATGCGGGAGCAGGGGGTGCCCGCGTACGTGCTGACCGCGACCCGCGGCGAGCAGGGGGAGGTGGTGCCCGGCACCCTCGACCGGTACCGCAGCGGGGCCGAGCTCACGCAGGCCCGGGAGGCAGAGCTGAGGGCCGCGGTCGCGGTCCTGGGAGTGCCCGGGCACGCCTTCCTGGGCACCCCTCCGGCCCGGGCGCCCGGCCGTCAGCCGCGCGACTACCAGGACTCGGGGATGCGCTGGGTGACGCCCACCGTTGCCGGGCCCTCCGGGGAGGCGGGGCCGCAGGCCCTGACCTCGGCGCCGCTGGCCGAGGTGGTCGACGACATCGCCGCGTACGCGACCGCGGTCGCAGCCACTGACCTCGTCAGCTACGACGCCGACGGCGGCTACGGGCACCCCGACCACGTGCTGCTGCACCAGGCCACCCGGGCCGCGGCCCAGCAGCTGGGGCTGCCGTTCTGGGTGATCGTCGCCGAGCCTGGGGAGCAGGTGCAGTGGTACGACAGCGAGGGCCACCGGTCGTCGCTGGAGGCGGCGCACCACACGTACGCCACGCAGCTCACCCTCGACGCCGGCACCGTCACCCATGTCGGCGGCCAGCAGCAGCCGCTGCGACTCGCCGCTGGACTGCGCCGCTTTCCCCCGCCGACAAGCAGCAACACCTCAGACGAAGGCTGAGCGACCAAACGCCCGTCCTCCTGGCTGGACGAAGGAGCGGTGAAGAACGACTGGCTGTACCCGGGCTGAACTACCTCTTCACCGCGAGGAGGAAGATCGGGGTTATAGCGAAGCGGCCGAGCCCGAGCGGAGCTCGGGCGGTCAAGCACAGCCCGAGCAGAGCTCGGGCAGTCAAGCACTGTGCCCGTCGGCGTGCAGGTCGCCGCTGGAGGGAGCCGGCTCCACCTCGGGGAGAATGTCCAGCGCCGGCGGCTGGCCCTCGGTCGGGACCAGCAGCTGGCGGTAGGCGTGGGTGAGCAGCATCGCTGTCGCCTCCCAGGAGAAGCGCCGGGCGTGAATCCGGGCCACCACGCCCATCCGGTCCACCAGGGCCGGGTCGGCACAGAGGCGGACCATCGCCGAGGCCCAGTCCGCCGCCAGCCGGGAGTCCATCAGCTGGCCGGTCTCGCCGTGCACCACGGCCTCCCGCAGCCCGCCGGCGGCGGAGGCGATCACCGGAGTGCCGGAGGCTGCCGCCTCCAGCGCGATCAGCCCGAAGGTCTCCGAGTGCGACGGCACCAGGCACAGCATCGCCCCGCGCAGCATCTCGGCGAGCCGGTCCCGGGGCTGCGGGCCGGTGAAGGTCACGTACTGCTGCAGCTCGAGACGCTCCACCATGGCGTGCAGCTCGTCGGCGTACGAGGCGAAGTCCTGGCTCACCTCGCCGGCCACCACCAGGTGCGGGCGCAGGTCAACCGGCACCTGGGCCAGGGCCGCGATCGCCAGGTCCGGGCCCTTCAGCGGCTGCAGCCGGGCCGCGAACAGCACGTACCCCTTGCGGCAGGCGGGGCCCTTCTCGTGCGGCCAGGTCCACTTCGGCTCGCCGGGCACCAGCGGCCGGAACAGGGTCGAGTCGACGCCGGGGGCGATGATCCCGACCCGGTTCGGGTCGGCGCCGCAGCGCTCCACAACGGTCCGGGCCTCGGCGGCCGAGATCGCCACCACCAGGTCCGACTCCCGCGCTAGCCAGGCCTCGCCGTCAACTCGGGCCAAGGACTCGGGCGGCTCCCCCTCCGACAGGTAGTCGCCTGGCCGGGCCGCGACCGAGTGGTAGCTCTGCACGTGCGGCACCCCCCAGCGCCGGGCCAGCGGCAGCGCCGCCATTCCCGACATCCAGTGGTGCGAGTGCACGATCTGGTACGGGCCGAGGCCGGCCATCTGGGCCTGGAACTCGTCGATGTACTGGTCGGTCTGCGACTTCGCGAGCCTCGTGACCGGACCGGCGGTGACGTGGCGCAGGGTGACCCGGGGCGACAGCTGAACCCGGTCAGGCTGGGCCGGGTCGCTGCGGCGGGTGATGATCTCGACCTCGTGCCCCAGGCAGGCCAGCGCGTCGGCGGTGTGCCGCTCGACCACGTTCATCCCGCCGGCATCACCCGATCCGGGGGTCTCGTACGGCGAGGTGTGCATCGACACCATGGCGATCCGTAGTGATCTAGGCACCTGGGAAGCGTACGACGACCGGCCGGGTCCCGACGAGCGCCGCGGTAGTGACCAGGGGATTGCGGCGCGGCCTGGTAGAAAAGGACCCGTGCACCGACCGCAGCGCCGCCGCATCGACTGGTCAGTGGCCAAGCTCCTGCTGTGGGTGGCCTTCCTGATCGCGTCGGTGGGTGGCTGGGCGGCGTCGTCGCAGGCCTGGTTCACCATGGCCGCGTGGGGGCTCGCAGCCGCGCTGGTGGTGGTCGTCGCGCTGCTCCCCGAGCCGCGCTCCAGCAAGCCTGACCCGGTTCTGACCGGGCTGCTCCCCCTGGTTCCGCTGCTGTTCGCCGGGCTGTCCCTGGCCGCCCTGGTCCGCGGTGAGATGCCGGTGCTCAACGGTGTCGGCCTCTCGCTGTGGACCGTCGCCACGATGGCCCTCGTCCACAGCTCCTGGTCGTTCTTCCGCCAGCGCCGGTCGCGACCGGGCGAGCCCGAGAGCCCGCCCGCAGACCACGAGGCCCTGCAGGCTGGAGGCCTGAGGCTGGAGCCGGCCCCGCAGGAGCCTGACGAGCTGACGGACGCCCGGCCGCAGCAGTGGGAGCAGCCGCGGTCTGACGGCGCCGAGCAGGACCCGGAGCGGCGGCCGGAAGAGCCACCGCAGGACCTGCGGTGACCAGGGCCGACCCTGGCAGCGGCGCCCCCGAACAGCCTCAGCCGAGGTCGGTGTGGTGGTCGAAGCCCGCCTCGCCGCGGCGCCAGTAGCCGACGACCTTGCGGTCGGGGCGCCGTACGCGGCGCTCAGAGAGCACCTCACGGACCTGGATCATCCACTGCGCCTCGCCCGCCGCCCAGACGAAGGCGCTGGTCAGGTCCAGGTCTCGAAGCCGGTCCAGGACCTCGGCCTCGGTGGCGCACCAGTGGGCACCGACCCGGGACTGGTCGACCTCGTCGAGGTAGCGCTCGTTGCCCGGCGCGTGCAGGAGCAGGGTCAGCCGGGCCGCGGCCGGGGCCCCCTCGACCCAGCGGGCAGCGGCCGGCAGCGCGGTCGCGTCGGCGACCACCACGTAGTGCTCCCGGTCGGCCGGCATCAGCACCGAGGCCCGCGGGCCGCCGACCCCGATCTCGTCGCCGACCTGAGCGGCCGCCGCCCAGCGGGCAGCCGGGCCGTCATGGCTGGTGACCATGTCGATCACCAGGCCGTCTGCGTCGACCGTACGCGGGGTGTAGTCCCTGGTCGGGCCGATCCCCGGCACCCGGACCACCCGGTTGTCGACGACCTGCGGCAGCACCAGCTCCCCGTTCTCAGGCAGGATCAGCCGGACGTGGTCGCCGGGGCTGAAGTGGCCGTACGGGAAGCCGGAGAGGTCGCCAGCCAGCCACACCCGCCGCAGGCTCGGGCTCAGGTCGGCCACCTTCGCCACCTGCAGCCGCCGGATCCGCATCGGGTGCAGCACGCGCTCTGCCATCAGGACTCCTTGCTGTCGTTGTGGTCCACCCTAGGACCTCTCGTCTTGACGAAGACCGAGGGGAAGGCAAGGCTAGCCTTACCTACACGCGGAGGTACGGCAGAAAGGCGGCCAACGTGGGAGTCCAGCACGACATCACCCAGCTCGCTCGACGCACCGCTCGGCGGCTGCTGTCCGGGGCCGGCAGCGCCGATGTCACCGCGTACCACATCGACCGGTGGACGGCCGTCTTCGTCGCTCACACACTGCTGGACGACGGTCGGATCCTGGTGACCTGCCCACCCTCGGACGCCGCGATAGCCCAGGTCGCAGCCCAGACCCCCGTCGACGTCCGCCTCGACGTGGCCCTGGACGCTGCCGAGCCCGGCGTCCAGATCACAGTCGCCAGCGCCCACCTGCTGGGATCGCTGGAGTGGCTGGAGGCGGACGCCGCGCAGCGGGTGCTGGCCTCGGCCCAGACCCCGGCCTGCCACTGCGCGATCACCGGGGAGAACCCGCTGGAGCGGCTGGCCGAGGTCGCCGGCCTGGAGGGCAGCCGGGTGGGGCTCATCAGGACCGGCCGGGTCGTGCTGCACAGCCCGACCGGGGTCTCGGGGCACCTGATGGTCGAGCTGATCGATGTCGAGGCCGACGAGGCAGCACCGCTGTGGAGCGCTGTCGATGACCTCGTCGCCCACGACGGTGTGGCCGGGGTGGGGCTGTTCGGCCTGCACGCGATCTGCGACGCGGTCCAGTCCGGGGCGGTCCCGGGGTGGGTCCTGTCCAGCCGCCCGACGATGGGGATCTGCCCCAGCCTGTGGGGCGAGGTGCTGTGCGCCGACGTTGACGGGTACGGGGCGACGCTGATGCAGATCGGCACCGACGAGGTGGTCACCCTGCTGGTCGCCTTCCCCCAGGGGCCCGTGGCCGCCCACGAGGTCGGCCCCCTGCTGGACGACCTTGCAGCGACGCTGCTGCCGGAGCGCCTCGCCAGGCCCTAGACAGGCCTCGCCACCGCGGGCCCTGAGGGCTGATCACGGCTCTCGGGGCGATACCGCCCTGCCCGCGGGTCGTACGCCGGGCCCCGACCTGGGCCGGCGGCACTGCCCTGCCCGCGGGCCCGTACGCCGGTCGCTCTGGCCCCCAGCCGGCACCCACCGGCTTTCGAACAGCCTCACTGCGTGAAAAAGACCGGTGGCGCGAAAACCGTCAGCGGCGAGGGAGCTGTCGGCGGTTTAAAAATATGAGTGTCGCGTAATGCCTAGGCAGAGCGTATTTGAAAACACTTGTTTCACCTTGAAAAGAGTGACGGCACCGCGTAGCGTGAAACTCGTTCAACCGATTCTGCAATCTCAGGAGGCCACCATGGCGACTGCTACCCAGATCATGTCCTGCGCCACCACGAGCTGCGCTTTCAACCGCGACGGCTGCGCCGCGTACGCCATCACCGTCGGCGGGGCTGCGGGCAGCGCGACCTGCGGCACCTTCATCAGCCTGGACGCCCGCGGCGGGCTGCCCGTCGTCCAGGGCACCGTCGGCGCCTGCCAGCGCCTCGAGTGCCGGCACAACACCGACCTGATGTGCACCGCCGACGCGATCTCGGTCGGCGGCGACAACGCCGCCTGCCAGCTGTACGAGATCCGCTGACCGCAGCACCTGAGCGAGGGGCCCCGTCGGGGCCCCTCGTGCTGTGCCCACCTGGTCGAGTGGGCATCCCGCTACGGGCGCGTCTCCTCCGCGTACCCCTGCAGCGCCTCGGTGGCGTAGTCCCGGCCGATCTGGATCATCTCGCAGGCCCGGTGGAAGTCGGCCGTGGAGCAGATGTCTGACGGCACGCTGATCAGCACGTCGGGTGGGTTCGCGGCCATCCGGTTGCGCCCGATCTGGGCGCTCATGACGTCGATCGAGCGGGAGAGGATATCGAGCGCCGAGACCTCCTTCCCGGCGTACGAGTAGGGCAGCTGCGGCTCCTTGCCGCTCGACAGGAGCCGGCTGGACAGGCTCTGCAGCGGCGCGAGCAGCCCGTGGCCCAGACCCCGCTCCGGCTCGGGGCGCAGCACGCCGCCCGGCGGGCCGTGCAGCGAGACCGCCAGCGTCAGGTCGGCCGGTACGCCCAGGGTCGGCTCGATCGGGAGCGGGTTGGTGACCCCGCCGTCGACGAGCAGCCGCCCGCGGACCACGACCGGGGCGATGAAGCTCGGGATCGAGACCGAAGCCCGCACCGCGGCCTCCAGCGGCCCCTCCTGGAACCAGACCTCTCGGCGGGCCTCGATGTCGGTCGCGACCGCCGTGTACGGGACCGGCAGGTCCTCGATCCGGACCGGGCCGATGATCCCGGAGACCCGCTCGAAGACCCGGGCCAGCCGGAACGCACCACCACCGGCGCCGCCTGGGTTGAGGTAGCGCAGCAGGTCCCGCTGGGTCAGGGTGGTCACCCAGTCGGTGTACTCGTCGAGCTTCCCGGCCGCCTCCAGCCCTGCGACCAGGGCCCCCATCGACGACCCGGTGATCGCCACAATCTCGTGCCCCTGCTCGTGCAGCACCTGGATCACGCCGATGTGGGTGTACCCGCGAGCCCCTCCCGCGCCGAGGACCAGAGCAATCCGCATACCTGCCACCGTACTCACCGGCCGGCGGCCCCAGCCCGCCGGTCAGCGAAGGTCGGGCTCCGGTGCTGGCGGTGCAGCCGGGCTCAGCTCGATTCTGTACGTCACGCCAGGCCCAGGTCAGCCTTCACCACGTCCCACGGGATCGTGCCCTCCGACTCGATCTCGGTTCGAGCCTGCCGGGCAGCCTCGATGTCGGCCAGGTCCTCGGCGGCCTCGATCAGCCGCTCTAGGTCGTCAGCGTCGATGACGGCAGCAACCCGCTGACCATGGCGCGTCAGGTACACAGGGTCGTGGTGCACGCGTGCGGCGTCCACCACGTCAGCCAGCCTCGCCCTAGCGTCCGAAACGGTCAGCTCAGCCATACCTTCAGTATCTGCCGAAACGTACCGCTCAGACAATCGAGGGCTCGTCACCGGCGTGAGAGTCCCGGGCTTCAGCCCAGGACACGGACCAGCCGACTGGGTGCAGCGCCGCCAGCCGTGGGATGCTGGCGCTCGTGGGCAAGCAGATCCAGATCATCGGCGCCCCCACGGACGTGGGCGCCAGCCGTACGGGGTGCCGACTCGGCCCGGGCGCACTGCGAGTGGCCCGGCTAGGGCCGGCACTCGAGGGCTTCGGCTACCAGGTGTACGACGCAGGCGACGTGACCGGGCCACCGAACCCAGAGCTGCCACCAGTGGGCGGCTACCGGCACCTGGCCGAGGTCGCCGCCTGGAACACCGCGGTCCGCGACGCGGTCCGGGAGGCGCTGGACGCCGGGCGGCTGCCGATCATGGTCGGCGGCGACCACTGCCTGGCGATCGGCTCGATCAGCGCGGCCGCGGCCTGGTGCCGTACGGTCGGCAAGCAGCTGCGGGTGCTGTGGGTCGACGCCCACGCCGACTTCAACACCTGGGAGGGCACTCCGACCGGCAACATCCACGGGATGCCGGTGGCCTGCCTGACCGGCGAGGGACCAGCAGAGCTGATCGGCTTGTCGGACCAGGTTCCGGCGATCGAGCCGAGCCAGGTCCGGCAGGTGGGGCTGCGCAGCGTCGACCAGCAGGAGAAGCAGCGCCTGGTGGACCGCGGCGTCCAGGTGTACGACATGCGTCGCATCGACGAGGTGGGGATGCGGGCGGTGATCGAGGACGCCCTCACCGGCACCGGTCCCGACACCCACCTGCACCTGAGCCTGGACCTCGACTTCGTCGACCCGGCGATGGCTCCCGGGGTCGGGACCCCGGTCATCGGCGGCCCGACCTACCGGGAGGCCCAGCTGGTGATGGAGCTGGTCGCCGACACCGGGCTGCTGGGCTCGCTCGACCTCGTCGAGCTGAACCCGGCCCTGGACGTCCGCAACACCACCGCCGAGCTGGCGGTGGACCTGGTGGAGTCGATGTTCGGCAAGTCCACCCTGCTGCGGTTCTGAGCCGGGCTCGCTGACGGCTCCGCCAGGGCCGTGACCGGCGCCACGACGGCTGAGCTCCCCGTGCTGCTACGGCGTCTTGCGGTGGCGCCGGCGGGCTGCCAGGACCATCTCGGCCCCGGTGTGCGCGGCCACCAGGACCAGCAGCGAGGCCGCAGCTCCCGGCAGGGTCACCCGGTTCGGCACCTGCTCGTCGCGCAGCACCCTCCAGGTCCAGGCCCCGAGAGCGATGACCGCTGGGGCGGTGACCGCGCCCGACACGTACCCGCGGCGCAGCGCGCACAGCCCCAGGTGCGCGAAGCCGTGCAGCCCGAAGGCGGCGGCAGCGTTCTGGAACCAGGCCGAGCGTCCGCCGCTGCGCCAGCCCGCCAGGGACGCCCCGACCCAGTGGACCCCGATCAGCCCGATCGCGATGGTCACGTGCTGCTGGCTCATCCCGTGGCGGCGCCAGGCCGCTACCGGCACCCAGTCCGGAAGCATCTGCGCTAGCCATGCCGAGCTCGACCGGTACGTGACCAGCTCCTCGCCGTCGTTGAGCAGGTAGCTCAGCGCCAGCGCCAGGCAGGCCCGGTCGAGCCGGCTGAGCCGCGGGCCGCGCCCCCGAGCCGTCATGAGCGGGCCTCCCAGCGGCGGGCCACCCAGGCGCCGAGGCCGTGCACCCCGAGCCCGAGCACCGGGAAGGCGGCCAGCGTCCACCACCGGGGCCGCAGCTCGACGCCGTCGGCCTGCAGGGCCCGGCGGGCGAAGAGCCAGAACGGCAGCACGACCGGTACGGCCGTCGCGCTCCCGCTGGTGTAGCCGCGGGCCAGGGCCGCCGAGGCGAGGTGGATGCCGGCGTGCATCCCGTACCCGAAGAGCACCGACTGGTAGAAGCCGGACCGTCCACGGGTGCGGTACCCGTCGACCGAGGCGGCCGCCATCAGCAGTCCGACGAGGGACAGCGCCACGTACACCTGGTCGCGGGAGAGCGGCTGCCCGACCTGCACGGCAGCGGGCGTACGGGCCGGGTGGTCGTGCTCCCAGGGCTGGTGCTGGGGGCTGGGTCCGCTGGTCTGCGGCCCGGGCACAGCAGCGGGCGTACGGGCCGGACGCCGGCACCCCGCGGACCGGAGCCCCCGGTCAGGTCCGCTGGTGTGCGGCCAGCCGGCCCACCGCGGCAGGTGGCCGGTGAAGGGGTGGGGCCGGCCCGGCATGGTCAGGTACTCCTCCAGGTCGTGGGCCAGCCAGGAGAAGAACAGGCCTGCCGTGGCCAGGTCCACCCGGTCGAGACGGCGGGTGCCCGGGCCGGTCGATGCGCTCATCGTGATCACACTCCTCGTCGAGCCAAGAAACGCAACCGTTAGTTGCGCAACTGACAGTAGCGTAGTCTGGGCTCGATGGGAACCCCGAGACCGCGCGGCGGCCGCCCCCGTGACCCGAGCCTCGACGCCCGGATCCTGGCCGAGACCTTCGCCCTGATGACCCAGGTCGGCTACCACGGCCTGCGGATCGACGCTGTGGCCGAGCGGGCCGGGGTGCCGAAGTCCACGATCTACCGCCGCTGGTCCTCGCTGGCCGAGCTCGCCGTCGACGCCATGGACACTGCCCTGGGCGAGCGGCACCTGCCCCCCACCGACGACCCACTGGCCGACCTGGCCGCCGTGGTCCACGTCGCCCACGGGTACCTGACGACGCCCCCGCTGGCCACCGCCCTGCCCCAGCTCGCCATGGAGCTGACCGCCAGCCCCGAGGCGCAGGCCTCGTACCGGGAACGGGTGATCGCCCCCCTGCGCGACGCCGCGGTCAGCGCTGTGGCCAGGGCGGCCGCCGAGGGCCAGTGGCCCGGGCCGGACCCCGAGACCAGCGTCGACATGATCATCGGTACGGTCGCGTACCGGCTGACCTACCTGGGCCAGGTCGCCACCGAGGAGCAGGTCTTCGAGGTCGCCGAGGCGGTGGCCCGGCGCCCGCTGCCCCGTCCCGTTCAGCCACCGAAGGAGACCTGATGCCGGACTACCTGCTGAGCTACGACGTCATGCTGGAGCTCGCGATCAGGGTCTCGGGGCGCTGCCTCGCCTGGTCAGCGGCCGCCGCTGATCCCGGCACCCGGCAGCACTGGCTGGACCGGGCTCTCGCGGTCACCCGGGACGTCTTCGAGGTACGGGCCGACGACCTCGCCGCGGTCACCGCCAAGCGCCGCGAGCTGCGCGAGCTCTTCGCCTCACTGCCGGCGGAGCCGGCCAGCCCAGCCGCAGACGAGAGCATCTCCGCTTGTCAGACCGAGCTCGATCCCGTACGGCTGCGCCAGGTCTTCGACACCCAGGTCCTGGCTCACCTGGAGGCCAGCCGGAACCCGCAGCCGGCCGGCAAGCAGGACCAGCCCTGGTTCGTCAGTGTCGGCGGTCAGCCCGGGTCCGGCAAGGGCCGGGCCGTGGACCAGGCCATGCGGTCCCTGCCGGGATCGGTGGTGGTCAACGGTGACGAGCTGCGGCCGTACCACCCTGCGTACGAGCGGCTGATGACCAGCGACCCGCTGAGGATGCCCGAGGTCACCGCCCAGGCCAGCGGTCAGTGGGTCGAGATGGCGAGCCAGTGGCTGCGGGAGCGGCGGGTCTCCGCCGTGATCGAGACCACGCTGCACCGGCCGGCCTTCCTGGTCGAAGAGCTCGCCCGGTACCGGGCCGCCGGCTTCGCGACCCAGCTCCGGGTGGTGGCGGTGCCTCCCGAGGTCTCCCGGCTGGGCACCCTGGCCCGGTACCTGGGCCAGGCCCAGGACTACGGCGCAGAGCGCTCGGTCACCTTGTCAGCGCATGATGACCGGGCCGCAGCGATCCCCGGCAGCGTGGCCCAGATCGTCGCCGCCGGGGTGGTGGACCGCCTGGTGGTGCAGGACGGCGACGGCCAGGTCGCGCTCGACACCCCGGCCGCCGCCGACGGCCCGGACCTGGCAGCCCAGGCCCGAGGCGCGGTCGAGCGGCTGCGGGAGATCTCGTCCCTGACCCGCGAGCAGGCCCAGGAGTGGTTCGCGGCCGTACGGAGCAGGATCTGCTCGCTGTCGCCGCCCGGCTCGCCGGGCCCGACGCCGCAGCCGTCGCGGCCAGGGCCTGGAGCGGCCCCGAGCGGCAGGACCACCTCGCTGGGCTACGCCGGGCCCTGGAGGCCCTGAGCTCTCGCTAGCAGATCCGCCTCCTCTCGCCGTTGCGGTACCGGTCGCAGCTTACAGGCGGGGTCCGTCGACGGCTCGTGGCGGCGATGCCCTCGCTGCGTAAGGTGAATCGCCCCGAGTTGTCGCAGACTGCGCCCGACTGAACAGGACCTGCTGGACGCGACCGTGCCCGCGCGGCGAAGTCTAGGTCGTGTTCCCCGGGGCTTTCTGCGAGTGCAGCTAACGGCTGGGAGGGACGACGCCGAAGGTGCTTCGCTGCCTCAGACTGGCTGCTGAGGTGGCTTGACGACCGCCCCCTCGCTGGTCTCGTTCTCCTGGTGCCCGGCGCCGTCGGTGAAGCTCGCGCTCACCGTGATGGTCTTGCCGACCTGGTCAGAGGTCAGCCGGTACTCGGGGGCCGTGGCCCCGGGGACCGGCTCGCCGTTGACGAGCCACTGGTAGCTGACGGCCGCAGGAACGCCATCGGTGTCCAGGACCTGGGCCTTCACGGTCTGCCCAGCCTGCGGCGTCCCGACGATGTAGACCCCGGCCCGGGTCGCGGCGTCAGCGACGGTGTTGCCGGTGCCCTTGTCGACGGTCTTGCCGCCGATGTGCACATTCCCCTTCACCACGTTCCCGGAGGCCCCCTCGAACAGGTGGATGGTCATCGGGAACCACATGTTCGTCTGGTTGCCGCCGTTGCGGACCGTGTTGTTGATCACCCGGCACTGCAGGGCCCGGTGGAGCATGATGCCCTGGTTGTTGCTGAGGACCCGGTTGCCCTCGATCAGGACATTCTTGATATGCGCCTGGTTGTGCGGGCCCCAGGTCAGCACAATCCCGTCGCCCGCGTTGCGCTCGAAGACCGAGTCGCGGACCTCGACGTTCTCGACCAGGTTCCCGGGCTCCGGCTCGATGTCCAGACCGGCCGACGGCTTGGTGCCGTGCGTACCGGAGAAGGTCGAGCTCAGCACCTTGACGTTCGTGGCATCCACGATCGACAAGCCCTGACGCCGGTTGTCGGGCGAGGTCACCCGGCACAGCGTCACGTTGTCCGTGCGTGAGCCCTCCACCTTCCAGGCCTGCCCGACGTAGAAGCCGTCGCCCCACATCTGGGTCGACGTGACGTGAGAAACGGTGATGTTCTGAGAGGACTGGATACTGACGCCGTGCCCCCACTCACCGCCGTCACCGGTGTGCTGGTACCGCTCGCCGCGCATGGTACCGCCGATCAGGTGGGCATTGCGGACCTGCACGAACGAGACCACCGAGTAGTGCGTCCGGTCGGTCGGCAGCGCCCACAGCACCGCGTCATCGGCCAGCCGCAGCGTGACACCGCTGCGCATCATCAGCCCGTGCACCGAGTGCACCGCGACCGGGTTGACCCGGTACGTCCCCGACGGCACCTCCACCGTGCCGCCGCCTACGCTCGAGGCCTGGTCGATCGCCCGCTGGATCGCCGCCGTCGCATCCGTACGGCCGTCGCCGACCGCACCGAACGGCTGGTCGGTCACCCTCAGCCACACCCCCTGCTGCTGAGGAACCTGGCAGGACGGCTGAGACGGCGCCGTGGTCTGCTGCGGGGAGCCGCTGCCTTGGGTGGCAGAGGGCTCCACCGACCGTGTCGTGGCCCTTGGCTGGGAGGCCTTGGGCTGGCTGGTCGGGCGCGGTGTCGTGGCCTTGGTGGTCGCCGGCCTGGTGGTCGCCGGTCTGGTGGTCGCCGGCCTGGTGGGAGCAGCCTTCGGCAAGGAAGGCACCGTGGCAGAGCCCCCGTGGCTGGGTACGACCGACCCGGCAGCAGACGGATCAGCGGTCCCAGACGGCCCGGGGACCGGGGCCGTCGTCAGGCCGTCGACGACCGGTGCGGTGGGCTCCGCTGGCGAAGGGTCCGCCGAGGTCGAGGCGTCAGCCGGGGTGGGGCTGGTGACAGCCTGGGACGAGTCTGCGGCGTCCGGCCCGGGGGCCGTGGACTGCCTGGCTCCTGGCTGAGTCGCCGGGCTGCCGCTGCCGGCCCCCACGACCACCGGGGCGGAGCCGGAGACCGCCGGCGGACGTACGCTGCAGCCGGTCACGGCCATGGCGAGAAGGAGCAGCGCAGCAACCACCCTGTGCATCAGCGAGCCAATCTGTCGGGGCTACCGAAGGTTCCACGGGGACGGCGAGAGGGGTCGCCTCACCGACCTGGGCAAACCTTAACGGTTCCTGAGAGCAGCGGCGCAGTCGGGGCGGGGAGCGACGGGCTCAACCACGACCCGGCGCACGTCACTGCGAGGAGGACGACCGGGGTAAGAGCGGCGCAGCGCTGACCCGCGTACCCGCGGCATGGTCGAGCAGAGACCGTCAGGCACAGCCCCGAAGAGGGGCGGTCAGGCACCAGAGGGGCCGTACCCGTGGCACGACCCCTGGCGCCGGCACCGCCCGAGGGCGGCCACTCTCCGCCCGGCAGGCCGGGGCTCGGCACTGACAGCGACGGGTGAGCAGGACGCGGTCGAGCTGTCAGTCCTGGCGAAGCGGTCCGCACTACGGCGGACCAGACCACGCCCGGAGCCAGGCTCCTCAGCGCCAGGCCTTCGGTCGGTCCGCAGGTGTGCCGAAGGCCCTGCTGCTGCGACCCCCGGAGGGCCGCCCTCCGAGCGCGTCCACGGACTCGCAGAGCCCGCGCACCGACGGACCAGACCACCGGCCGGCCCGCGTGCCTCGGCGCCCAGGCCTCGGTCGGTCCGCAGGTGTGCCGGGACGACGAGCCGCGAGGGCAGAGCGGGGCGGGACCGCTGACGGCGGTACCTCCCCCGGCGGGGAGGTACCGCCGAGCGGCTCAGGAGCGGCGCAGCCTGCTCGCCACCAGGCCCACGCCCCCGCCGAGGCTCACCAGGGCCAGCCCGGCCGCCCACGGGGTCACCACGGCGCCGGTCTCGGCCAGCACCGCGTCCAGCCCGGCCGGCTGGGCTGGCGGGGCCGGGGTCGCCGAGCCTTCCGGGGCTGCCAGAGCAGGAGCCGAAGCGGCCGGGACTGCCGGAGCCGGGTTCGCAGGGCTCACCGGAACCGGGTTTGCCGGAGCCGGAGCCGGGTTACCCGGGTTCGGACCTGCCAGAGCCGGGTTACCCGGGTTCGGACCTGCCGGAGCCGGGACCGCAGCAGCGGCCGGCTGAACCGTCACCTCGGCCGAGTCGTCGTTGTCGGTCGCCGAGGCACCGGTGTCGGTCGTGGTGTCCGGGACCGCCAGCGGGTTCGACTCCGCCACGTCACCGGCTGCCGGGGACACGTACGCCACGCTCCGCAGCGTCCCCTGGGCACCGGCCGCGATCGTCGCCCGTACGGTCACCGCCGGCCCGGTCGCGCCCGGCGCCAGCGGCGCCTGCGCCGTACAGGTCAGTCCGGCGCAGTCGTACCCGGCACCGCTCATCGACACCAGGTCCAGCCCCGGCGGCAGCACCTGCGTCACCCGCCAGCCGGCAGCGGCCGGCAGGCCCCCGGTGTTCCGCGGCACCAGCCGGAGCTCCACTGCGTCGCCCTGACGGAACGGGGCCGGCGAGATCAGCGACGTCGACAGCGTCAGGTTCATCGGCTGCGCTGGAACCGTCGACCAGTAGTCGTTGCTCGCCGTGACCACGCCGTTCGCACCGGCCGTCACCCGGGCCCGGTCCTGGTTCAGGCCCGTCACCCCCGACAGCGCCGCCCGGCAGGTCACGCTCTGGCCAACCTCCAGCGGGCCCTCCCAGGTCGTGGTATCGGCCGGGCCGCCCAGCGGTGAGAAGTCACAGCTCAGGCCGCTCGTGGTGCCCGGGCCCGAGACCTGCTCGGTGGTGACCCGGACGTCGCGCAGCGCCGTGTTCCCGCTGTTGCGGACCGTGATCACCTTCTCGGTCGACCCGCCCGCCAGCGGCACCGCGTCCGCCTGCGTGTCGGCCGTGTTGCCCGCCGCGTCGTCGTTGAGGATCTCGATCGACGCCGTGGTGGCGTGCCCGCGAGCCCAGCTCGACTGGACGTCCACCGCGTACTGCTGCGGGGTGCCGTTCAGCTCCATGGTCGCCTCGTTGGGGAAGCTGACCCCACCAGCCGGGGAGGCCTGCTTCGCCGACGCGACCAGGTACGCCTCGAAGCTGTCACGCTCCCCCAGCTGCGACGTGTCGACCTCCAGGTGGACCCGGTCCGGGCTGCACTGGAAGCTCTGAGTCCTCGCCGGAGAGCCCGCCGCACCGCGGACACTGGTCCGGGTGCCGTTCGCGTACGTGTGGACCTCGATCCGGTCGTACGGCTGCATCGAGTCGCAGTCCCAGGTCCAGCCCGGGCCTGCCGGGTCGTCGATCACGACCCGCGGCCCCGGACTCATCGGGGTCCGGAACCGGAAGATCAGACAGCCGTCGGTCGACGTACGGCACTGGTCGGCCTGGTTCGTGAACCAGCCGTTCTTGCTCGGGTACTGCGGCGGGTCGTACACCGGCAGGGTGACGGTCATCGCGCCGCCGTCGAGCGCCGTGCTCCGGTTCACCGTGAAGCGCAGCGGGTGCGTTCCGCCCGCTGCTGCGCCGACCGTACCGGCGAACGTCGCCTCGGAGCACAGGTTGACCGCTGACGCTCCCGCGTCGGTCAGGGTGAAGGTCGCCACCCCCGGCGTCCCCGCGATCGCGACGTTGTACACCACCGTGCCGGCAGCGTCCTTGATCTCGAAGCCCGCCGGCCAGTCCCGGATCACGCTCGGGAGGCCGAGGGTGAAGCTGTCACCCGCCCGAGCCGAGTCCGGGGTGCAGAAGCTGAGCCTCGTGGTGATCGGCTGCCCCCAGGTCGAGACCGCGCTGTTCGGTGAGACCGTCACCTGCGCCTGCTGGATCGCGATCGAGCCTGCTTGTGCACTGGGCATGGCGAGGGGTGACACCAGCATCCCCAGCACCAGTGCGGCCCCCCACAGGGGCCTTCGTCGTCCGTTCCTCATCTACTCCTACCCAAGCCTCTCGTTGGAATACGGCCCCCCATTGCCTCACTCCAGGTGGGCCACGGACCCCGACTGTGGGGGACTTCTCATAGGTCGGCCCCGGGGGCCAGCGAGGGCCCTGGAGCCGGGCGTGACCAGTCCGGGCCAGCAGAAGGACGGCCCGTCCCACGGGGGCCGGTTTCCGGGCCGGGTCGCCGCACACCACCGGACCAACCCGGCCCGCTGCGACCGTCCAGGCTGCCGCCGACCCCGCGAGGTCCGTACCTGTGCCGCAGGCCCCGCCCGGCACGCAGCGGACAACCGAGCGTCCACCAGGGGTCTCAGTCCGAGCACGGCCCGGGCTCGGCGCGTGGTGAGCGCCGTGGCAGAGTCTGCGCATGGACGAGACCACGATCAGCATCCCCACCAGCGACGGCATCTCCCTCCAGACCTACCGATGGGCGCCCTCGGGGAGTCCGCGGGCGGTGGTCTGCGTACAGCACGGGCTGGCCGAGCACGCGGCCCGGTACCGCCGCTTCGCCGAGGCCCTGACCGGCGCCGGCTACCTCGTGTACGGGCCCGACGGACGCGGCTCCGGCCGGACCGCTCAGGGACGGTACGGGGACTGGGGGCCCGACTCCTGGGCCGGCTGGGTCGCCGACCTGGGCCGGCTCAACGAGCGCGTACGGGCAGACAGCCCCGGGCTCAAGGTCGCTCTCTTCGGCCACTCCCTGGGCTCGTTCGCCAGCCAGCACTTCCTGCTCGACCACTCCGGGCTGGTCGACGCAGCGGTCCTGTGCGGCTCGACCGACGTGGGCCCGATGGTCGATGTGCTGTCAGGTCCCGAGCCAGCCGACCTGACCTCCTTCAACGACGCCTTCGAGCACCGGACGGGCTTCGAGTGGCTGAGCCGCGACGAGGCTGAGGTCGACCGCTACGTCGCCGAGCCGATGTGCGGCTGGCAAGGGCAGACGTTCACCCGGATGGAGGGGCTGCGGGACGCCTCCGACCCGGCCGCGGTCGCCCGGGTCCGCCCCGACCTGCCCGTCCTGATCATCTCCGGCGACATGGACCCGGTCGGCGGGCCGGCCGGCGCCGGCCTGGTCACGCTGGCCGAGCGCTACCGTACGGCCGGAGTGCAGGACGTCACCTTGACTCTCTACCCCGGCGCCCGCCACGAGCTGCTCAACGAGACCAACCGGGACGAGGTCACCCGCGACGTGATCGCCTTCCTCGACCGTACGGTCGGAGCCTGACCAGCCGCGCTCTGCGCTGGCCGCCCACCCGGCTGACACCTGGGTCCACCGGCAGGGCGAGCCAGCCCAGCGCAGCAGCGGACCGCTCCCGGCCTGAGGTGCCCCGCCATGGCCTACCGTGGCCGGGTGAGCATCTTCCCCGACTTCCGGACCGTCGTCGCCGACTTCGAGAAGCTGGCCAGCGAGTGGACTCAGCGAGCCGCGGAGCTGTCCGCCGCCATGGAGGCGGCCGGTGGCACCGAAGAGCACCCCGAGTTCACGCTGCGTACGGCTGGGCCCACTCAGATCGTGGAGCTGCGCTTCAAGGACGCGGCCCTCGGCGCAAGCCCGGTGCAGCTGCGGGAGAAGGTCCTCGACGCCTACGCCCGCCTGGGAGTCGCAGGCAATGCCCAGCAGGCCAGGGCCGCTGCCAGCATTCTGGGCGCACCTGAGATTGCGGTCGGCATGAGGGCCGCGCTGCCTCAGGACATGCTCGACCGGGCCCAAGCCGTGGAGGACGACGACCCCTCACAGGGTCGCGAGAGTGGGCGACCGCAGCCCGTGGCCGAGAGCGCCACCGTCGACGAGGTCCTGGCCTGGGCTGATGCGACCGTGGACCGAGAGCTCGTTCTCTCCGACGACCCTCGTGACCTGATGGGCGATGTCGAGGGGTGGACGCTCGGCGCAGTCGGGCGCTTCGACCCCAGCACCGCCCAGGCCGACTTTGACCGCCAGATCCAGGCCGTCTCCGACGCAGCCCGCGATCTCGGGCCTCAGCTGGCAGCCCTGCAGGAGCAGGCCAGCAGCCGGTGGATGGAGGTCGTCGTCGCAGGAAGCGGCCGCCTGGTTGACCTGAGGTTCCACTCGGGGTTCCGCTCGGCCACGGCCGAGCGTCTGACCGCGGACTTTGCCGAGCTCTACGCACGCGCCACCCAGCAGGTCACGGTCTCCATGACGGCGGCTCTGCACGAGCACGGGCTGGGCGGGGACGACGACCCCACCCAGTCCTTCCTGAACCGCCTCGACCAGGCGGTCTCCGAGGCAGCGGAGCAGACCCAGCACCGCTCCTGACCCACCACGACGAGGAGCAGCCATGACATTTCACTATGACTTGGACGCCATCAGGTCCCACGCCAACGGGGTCTCAGGCCAGTCGACCACCATGTCCGAGACGTCGACTACGATGTCGGCAACCGGCCCGGGCCCGAAGGAGATGTACGGAATCCTCGTGAGCCAGGTCGCCCACCCGGTTCTGAGCTACGTGTGCGATGGCGGGGAGAACATGCTCCAGGGGCTCGCGGAATTCCTGGACTCGCTCGAGGAGAGCCTGGCCCAGGCCGTGGCGGCCTATGAGCAGACCGAGCAGGACAATGTCGAGCGCAGCCACGAGATCGCTGCCCAGCTCGACGCTACGACTCAGGGGAAGTGATGACTGAGAAGCCGACACTGGCCAACCCAAAGCCGTGGGGGGTCGAGCTCAAGATTCCGGTCTACAAGGACCTGGTGTCGGTGACCGAGAACCTGGGTGATGGAAAGCTCCGGTGCGGGGACGTCACCTCCATGGTCGACCTGCACCTCGGGATCCTGAACACGGCGCTGGACCCCGTGGGGGCCATCGTCAGCTCCGCGGTCGACTTTCTCATGAAGTTCCTCGTCGAGAAGATCGAGCCACTAGGGGACGCGGTCAACTGGCTGCTCGGGGACCCGAAGGGCATCCAGGCCGTGGTCCGGAGCTGGGACGAGACTGCTGACGCAGTGGCGACGAGTGGTAACAGCTACCTCGACTCCCTGGGGCAGCTGTCCACCTGGGAGGGGCCGGCTGCCGAGACCTACAAGGGTGTGGTACGCCATGCCCACGGGGTCTACGAAGAGGCAGCGGACTCCGCCCGGGGTGTGGCTGGCGCCGTAGCCCTGGGGGGCGGGATCGTCAGCATGTTCCGCGAGTTCCTCTGGGGAATGCTGGTCGACTTCGTGACCGAGGTCATCAAGGCAGCAGTGGCTGCCGTCTTCGCGGCGATACCGTCCGCGGGCGGCTCGGTCGGCGCCTTCACGGCCTGGTTCTCGGGCAAGATGGCCCTTATCGCCGGCAAGTTCAGCAAGGCCCTCTCCAAGCTCATGACCAAGATGGGCGACCTGTGCCAGAAGTTCCACAAGGTTAGCCGCTCGTTCCATGTGGCGGCTGAGAAGCTGCGCCAGCTGGCCAAGCAGATGGGGCACCGCAGCAGTCAGGGCTTCGGTCGGTCGAAGCTGAACATCGGCAAGGGCGGCGCCCCGAAGCTCCCCTTCAACAACATGGACGAGTTCAAGCAGAACACACCGGGCTACGACACCTTCAACGATGTCTACAAGCACACCAAGCGGGCGACCGAGGCGGCCGACAAGGTGGCCGACTCCACTCCCCCGACCCAGCTCCAGGACCTCCCCGAGGGGTACTGAGGTAGCCATGGCCAGCAGGCGGAAGGGTCGGCGCAAGCTCTCCCCTGCCGAGCAGTGGGACCTGGAGCACGGCGTCACACCCGAGCAGCGCCGACGGGCGAACGCCGCAATGACCGTCGTCGCCACCGGGATGATCGTGCTGGGCGTGCTGCTCCTGGCCATGGTGAGCGTCGACGTGGGCATGCAGGCCTGGCCGGAGCCGGTCCCGGGAGAGGGCGAGGCCCAGGTCACCGCCTGCCAGCGCAAGGGTCTGGTGATCCACCGCTGCCAGGCCACGGTCACCCGCTGGACCGGCCCAGGGCCCCAGGTCGGCCAGCCGATCGAGATCGTCTCCCGTCGCCCGCTGGCCGGCTCGGCGGAACTTGAGCGTCGCACCGACGGTGGCCGCATCATTGACAAGCAGGGGTACTCCGAGTCCGTCACCTATGACGTCCTCGTTCCCCGTGGGGACTGGATCATGCCCAACTGGGCGCGGGTCCTGTTCTTCATCGGGTACGGAGTGGTCTGGATACTCCTCACGGGCCGCGTCATGCGCCTGGTGGGCCTCGCCTTTCTCCGTACGAAGGGCACCCGACCGGCCTCGTGAGAGGGGCCGCCTCGACCCGGGCTGGTGGCGGTGGCAACCGGCCTGCCGACGGCCGGGTGGCCGGTGACGGCTTCCTCATCGCACGTCGTCGTGGACGGGTCGTGCGCTAGCGTGGCAGCGCTATGGATGGGACGGCTTCAGTGACACCAGCCTCGCTGGCGCGAGGCGCGGTGGCGCTTGTGTACGAGCGCCGGGTCCTGGGCTCGGTGCTCACCGACCTCAAGGCCAAGGCCTACCGGATCGCAGCCCTGGACTGCCGCAAGTGGCAGACCCCCATCGGCGCAGCCCACGAGCTGGCCCAGGCCCTGGCGATGCCGGTGTCTCTGCCCCGGACCATGGACATGGTCGGCACCTGGCTTGGCGAGCTGGCCCGCTCCGACGCCCCGTACGGGGACGAGCGGCTGCGCCTGGCCCTGGTGCTCGGCGTGTACGACGACTTCATGTCCCGCTACCGGCCCGAGGCGCTGTCCTTTCTGGACCAGCTCGCCCAGGCCTCCCGGATGGCGGTGATGTTCGAGCACCGGATTCTGGTGGTGGTCCAGTCAGACACCCCGGACCTGCAGCTGGTGGCTGTTCCGACCGAGACCATCCACAGCAAGCAGGACTTCCGGCTCGCGCTGTGGCCGGTGCCCGACACTACGGACAGCCCGGCACCGCCGACGCCGGACACCACCTGACCTGATCCGGACAACACCTGCCTGCCGCGGACAACACCTGCCCGGGGTCCGGACAACACCCCCGCTCAGCGCGACACCACTCGCGCTCTGCTGCCACCACCAGGCCCGGTTGGGACAACGGTTGGGACAACACCGGTGTGATCTGCTGGTCTCAGACCGAGTGAAGGGGACAGCGATGATCCGGGACACCATCCTGCTGGGACGACTGGGGGCGAACTGGCACCGGATGGCGCAGCAGTCGCTGGGCTGGGCACCGGTCACGGCCGAGCAGGCTCTCGCTCAGGTGCGCGACGAGGGCGATCCCTGGTTGACCAGGTTGATCGACGCCGCGCAGGGCGGTGACCAGCTCGCCGGGCAGGTGGTGGTGATGTCGGTGCTGCAGCTGCTGCTCCGGATCAGCCGACGCGACCACCGCCTGCCGCTCGAGACGCTGCTGGCAGCCCTGTGGGTGCGCATCCAGAGCTACCCGCTCCAGCGCCGCCCGGCCCACGTCGTGGCCAACCTGGTGCTCGACGCTCGCAAGGACGTCCTGGCGGAGCAGAGACCGCTGCGCCCCCTGACCCGGGCCAGCCCGTCTGCGGTCCTGCAGGTCCGGCGGCTGCTCATCGACGCGGTCGCGCTGGGCATCATCTCCGACCCCGTACGGCAGGCCATGGACGCCGTGTACGTGGAGGGGCTGAGCAGCGCGGAGGCCGCTGACGCGCTGGGGCTGTCGGCCACGGCGGTGCGGTGGCGGTGCTCGTCGGGGGTCAGGCGCCTCGCGACCCAGCGCGACCTGCTGGCGGCATGAGGCGCCGGCTGCCGGGCCCGCCACGGTCGGCGCAGCTCACGGCTCGAGAGGGGAAGCTCGTCCGTGAGGTGCCCGGCCCAGGTTGGGGACAAGCCACGGCCACGGCGGCGGCCGCAGGTCCGGCTTCGGCCATCCGCTGCTGGGTGTGCCTGAGCTGGCCGAGGACGTTGGACAGGATGTCGACATGCCCTGCTGAGGACTGTCGGGCCCGGCAGGGCGGGCAGGTGGCGCCATCGTCGCCAGCCGGCAGGCCCGCGCAGAGCCAGGACGACCGAGGAGGCGGTGGACTCTGCCCGGAGTGTGGCTGACGCCGTGGGCCTGGGGGCGCGGTCGTCAGCATGTTCCGCGGCCGTCGGTCCAGGCCACGCCCGGGGCGGGTCACCGACCTGGCTGGGTCTGTCGGGTCTGACGACTAGGCCCGCGCAGAGCCAGGACGACCACTCACAGTCAGGAGAAGACGATGACCAGCCGACGACGTCCACGCCCGGCACGCACGAGCCGGCCGTCCCAAAGAAGCCCACGGCGACTGGTCGGGGACCCGCCGCGCCCCGTAGCCCGGCGCCAGGTGGCGTCTCTCGTCGAGATCGCGGCTGTGATCGCCCGCTGTGACCGCTCGCTGCCTGACCGGTGCCCCGTCGTACGCCCTCCGCCCTGCGTGCCGGCGCGACCACTCGATGGTGGAGACCACCCGCGGCCACCAGTGGGTCTTGGAGGCTTGTCGTGGGTAGGGGCGTTCGAGCTCCTGGATGCTGGTGACTTCGGTGTGGTTGACCCCGCGGTGACGATCCCCCTGGTCAAGCGCTCGTTCAGTGCTGGCGGACGCTGTCTCGCTCCTTCTGGCGGCGCAGCGCGCGCCGCTGCCGGCGCTCCTCCTTGCGGGAGCGCTCCCACAGGTGGCACTCGCGCGAGGACAGGGCCAGCAGCGCCAGCACCCCCAGGCCGCTCGCCATCAGCAGCGAGTAGGAGGCGCCGTCCAGGCCGACGACGCTCATGCGCGCCATGTCCCAGGTCAGCTTGACCGCCAGCATGAGCATCAGCGCGATCCGCCCGCGCGGGTGCCCGTGCCAGGTAGCCACCGTCAGCAGGACTGCCACCACGCCTACCGCCAGGGAGCCCACCACCAGGACGTCCGCCAGGACCTCAGCGATCTGGCTGTCAGCCACCCACGCCAGCGCCGGGAGCTGGGAGGCCTGGGCCACCGTGACGCTGAGCACTCCTTCCGGGCCCCGCACCCAGCCCTCGACCGCGCGCCACACCAGGTTCACCACGATCAGCACCAGCGCCACCAGCAGCTGAGTGGGCCGCTGGCGGCGAGCCTCGGCCTCCCCAGCGCGGGCCCGCGCCAGCTCCAGGGAGCCGGTCTCCTGAGGAACCACCTGCGTGAGGTCCAGGACGTGCAGGTCGCCGTCGGTGCGCACCCGGTCGCCGCCGCCGTTCGTGGAGTGGTAGGCGGTGAAGAAGTCCGCCAGGACCACGTCGTGGGCAGCCGGGTTGGCCCACATGATGTCGTCGACCACGTAGTTGCGCTCAATGTCAATGTCCGCGTCGATCTTGTGGGTCACCTGGAAGGTGAAGGTGCTCAGCCCCACCGCACGGTCGTAGGTGGCCGCCGCCAGCCAGTCCACCGACACCCCACCGGGCAGGACCCAGTCGGCTGGGGTGTGCCAGAACCGCACGTGGTGGCGCTGGGAGGGGTTGCCGTCCACCTCCTTCTGGTAGGCGATGGTCTGGGTGCGCCCGAACAGGACCAGCGGGGACACCGGCGCCGCCGGGTAGGAGCGGCGCAGCAGCGAGGAGATGACGATCCTCCAGGCCGTGGCCGCAGTGATCGGGTCTGCCCGTACCCAGCCGGCCGCGGTCATCGCCTCGTGGAGGTCCTCCTCGCTGCCCCGTACAGCCAGGTTGACGGGGTCCCCCAGCAGGCCGTCGGTCGTACGGGTGCGGCCAATGAAGTAGTCGGGCACGTACAGCCAGGTGAGGATCTGGTGGGCGCGCGGCAGCGCCAGGTAGGACAGCAGCCCCCAGAAGACGACCGCGTGGACCACGATCAGCGGGCCCAGGCCCAGCCCCGACCCCAGCACCACCCAGGACAGCCACAGGGCAGCCAGCGCAGAGAAGATGAAGAAGACCGCGTCCAGAACGTCATCCAGGCCCCAGGTGCGGGCAGCCGAGCCGAAGACCTTGCTCACCTCACCGCGGTAGACCGGAGGCGAGGTCGGGCGAGGACGCAGCACCGGGACAGACATGAGCTCACGGTACCGGGCGCCCCGTACCGCCCAGCACCTCCCTCGTCAGCGACGCCGTGCCGGCGCGCAGGCCGCGACGACGAGGCGGTCAGGCCCGCAGCCGCAGCCCCCTCGGAGTCAGCTGGAAGCCGGCCTCCCCCAGGGCCTCGGTCAGGGGCGTGGGCCTCGTCATCACCGACTGCCCGTCCACCTTCTGCACCGTGAGGCGACCCAGGCTCCCGCGCCGGCAGGCACCGGCCAGGGCCTGGCTGGCCGACCGCAGCGCGTCGGGAGAGTCGCTGAAGCTGAGCAGGGTCTTCCCGCCGCGCTCCAGGTACAGCACCAGGGCCCCGTCGACCAGCGCCACCACCGCGCCGGCCTTCCGGGCCGGACGGTGCCGCGGGTCGTCCCCCGTACGGTCACGACCCGACCCGGTCGGCTCCGGCCAGGGCAGCGCCGCCCCGTACGGGTTCGCCGGGTCGCAGGCCGCCAGCACCAGCGCCGGGGCTGGGTCCTGCGAGCCCGGGCCGCCGGTCTCCGGCCGGGCACTGGCACGCAGCCGGTCGACCGCCCCGGTACCGCCGAACTGAGAGGCGCCGAGCCCCTCCACGAAGTACCCCCGCCGTACCCTGCCGGCCTCTTCTGCCGTAGCCAGAACCCGGTACACGGCCGCGAAGCCGCCGTCGACCGCCTCGGCGACGACCGACCCGCGGGTGACCACCCCGTACCGGTCGAGCAGCACCTCAGCCCGGGCCAGCCCGGCGGTCGTCGGGTCACCGGTGAGCGCCGGCAGCAGCGACCACCGCCCCGACCCGGTCGGCAGCGTCGGCGCGGCCGGGCGGCCCAGGCTGAGCCGGGCGCCGGTCCGCGCGTACCGGGACCGCCGGGCCGCCGGCCTGCGCCCCGTGTGGGTTGTCGACCCGGTCCCCATCCGGGCCCGCAGCGGCGCCAGGGTCGCGGCGGTCACCCGCCCGGCCCAGACCAGCCGCCACAGCGCCGCGGTGACCTCGGCCGGGGCCCGCCCGACGGCCGCCGCCAGCGGAGCCAGCAGGTACGCCCCGCCGCCGGCCATCGCGTCCAGGACCGCCCGGTCGAGCTCGTCGGACACCTCGCTCGGCGGGGCCAGCAGCAGCGGCGCCAGGTCCGCCGGGTACAGCGACACCCAGCCATCACCCCTCGCCAGCTCGCCATGACCCTGCCAGACCACCTCGCCGGCGCCGAGCAGCTCGTCCAGCATCCCGGGCCGGTAGTCGACCACCCGGGCCGGCAGCACCAGGGTCTCCAGCGCCGACGCGGGCAGCGCCACGCCGCAGAGCTGGTCGACCGCCCGGGCGACCCCGTCCAGCCCCCGGCTCGGCTCCCCCACCCCTTGCCAGGCCGGCAAGAACCGGGCGAAGTCGGTCATCGTGACCGGCTCCACCTCCGCCCGCAGCGCGGCCAGCGACCGGCGCCGTACGGTCGACAGCACCCGCGGGTCGCAGAGCTGAGGCGGCGCGCCGGTCTCGTCGACCGGCGGCTGCGCGGCCTGCGAGCGCCAGCCGTCCGGGCGCAGGTCGCCCTCGGTCAGCCGCCCGGCCCCGACCAGCCGCCGCGCCGCATCCCGCGCCACCTGCACCCCCACCCCGAGCCAGGCAGCCAGCTCGTGGGCTGTGAACGGCACATGGGTACGGGCGAAGCGCAGCACCAGGTCACCCAGCGGGTCGGCCACCGGGGCCGTGAAGGCGTCCGGCAGGCCCGCCGGCAGCACGGTGCCGAGTGCGTCCCGCAGCCGGCCCGCGTCCTCGACCGCCGCCCACCGCTGCTCACCACCGACCGCCACCCGGATCACCCGGCGAGCCGACTCGAGCTGGCCCAGCCAGGCGGCCAGGTCGGCCCCGACCAGCCGGTCCGAGCCCGCCGCGGCGCCAGCCCCCGCCTCGGCCGGCGGAGACGGGCCTGCCCGAGCCGCCCCAGACGACTCACCGGCGAGGCGACTGCCCTGGTCACCTCGCCCGTCTCGGGCCGGGCCCGGCACCCGCCGGGCCAGCTCGCGCTCGCTCAGCGGACCCAGCCGGCGCAGCAGGTCGGCCAGGCCCTCGGCATCTCGGGCCTGGCGCTGAGGCAGCAGCTGCTGCAGCTCGGCCTCGGTCCGGGTCAGGGCCTCCGGGTCCAGCAGGTCCGCCAGCGCCAGCCCGTCCCCGGTGCCGAGCAGCTCGGCCAGCAGGGCCGGGTCCAGGGTCAGCGCCGCCGCCCGGCGCTCCGCCAGCGGCGGGCCCCCCTCGTACAGGAACTGCGCCACGTACCCGAGCAGCAGCGACGCCGCGAACGGTGACGGCGCCGGGGTCTCCACCTCGACCACCCGCACCTCGTGGCTGCGGACCCGCTGCAGCAGCCCCACCAGGGCCGGCACGTCGAAGACGTCGTGCAGGCACTCCCGTACGGTCTCCAGCACGATCGGGAAGCTGGGGTACCCCGACGCCACACTCAGCAGCTGGGACGCCCGCTGACGCTGCTGCCACAAGGCCTGACGCCGCCCCGGGTGGCGCCGGGGCAGCAGCAGCGCCCGCCCGGCGCACTCCCGGAACCGGGACGCGAACAGGGCCGAGCCGCCCAGCTCCTCGGTGACCAGACGGGTCACCTGGCCGGGGTCGGGCAGCAGCGCCTCCAGCACCGCAGCCACGTCGAAGGCTGGCCCGCCCTGGTCGTCGCCCCAGGCCTCCAGCTCGGCGGTCTCCGGCAGCCGCAGCACGATCCCGTCGTCGGCCGGCACCGCCTGCACATCGATCCCGTACCGCTGCCGCAGCTGCCCCGCCACCACGAGCGCCCACGGCGCGTGCACCGGCTGCCCGTACGGGGAGTGGACCACCACCCGCCAGTCACCCAGCTCGTCACGGAACCGCTCCACCACGATGGTGCGGTCATCGGGTACGTGCCCGGTCGCCGAGCGCTGCTCAGCCAGGTAGCCGAGCAGGTTGTCGGTCGCCCAGGCGTCCAGCCCGGCCGCCGCCACCCGGTCGCGGGCCTGCGCGGCGGGCAGCCGGCCGAGCTCGCGGACGAACCCGCCGAGCGCCTGCCCGAGCTCGGCCGGGCGGCCCGCCGCGTCGCCGTGCCAGAACGGCAGCCGGCCCGGAGCCCCCGGGGCCGGTGTCACCAGCACCCGGTCGTGGGTGATCTCGGTGATCTGCCAGGTCGACGTGCCCAGGGTGAAGGTGTCGCCCACACGGGACTCGTACACCATCTCCTCGTCCAGCTCACCGACCCGCCGCCCCGGACCGTCTCCGCTTGCCAGAAAGACACCGAAGAGTCCCCGGTCGGGGATCGTGCCGCCCGAGGTGACCGC
This sequence comes from uncultured Propionibacteriaceae bacterium, assembly GCA_937926975.1. Taxonomy (GTDB): domain Bacteria; phylum Actinomycetota; class Actinomycetes; order Propionibacteriales; family Propionibacteriaceae; genus Fen-668. The sequence goes on from CALBCJ010000039.1 coordinate 27,365, forward strand.
CAGCCGCTGCGCCCCCGGGCGCCCGGAGAGGGTGCCGGTGACCCGGTCCCAGACCAGCCGGGGCCGCAGCTGGGCAAAGTCCTCGCTCGGGTACCGGCCGGACAGCATGTCCAGCACCGCCTCCAGCACCGGCCGGGTCAGGCCCGCGTACGGGGCGGTCCGCAGCAGCAGCTGGTGCAGGTCGTCGACCGCCCAGTCATCGAGGGCGCACATCGCCACCACCTGCTGGGCGAGCACGTCGAGCGGGTTCGCCGGGACCGTGGTCTGCTCGATCGCCCCCTGGCGCATCCGCTCCACGACCACCGCCGTGGAGACCAGGTCACCGCGGAACTTCGGGAACAGCACCCCGCGCGACACCGCCCCCACCTGGTGCCCGGCCCGGCCCACCCGCTGCAGCCCGGAGGCGACCGACGGCGGCGCCTCCACCTGCACCACCAGGTCGACCGCGCCCATGTCGATCCCGAGCTCCAGCGAGGAGGTCGCCACCACCGCCGGGAGCCGCCCGGCCTTGAGGTCGTCCTCGGTCTGGGCCCGCTGCTCCCGCGACACCGACCCGTGGTGGGCCCGGGCCAGCAGCGGTGGTGCCCCCGCCGCCGAGCCGGCCTGGCCCATCACCTCCGCCGGCGTCCGTACGGGTGGGGCTACTGCGGTCACCGGGCTCGCCCCCGGGTCCGGGCCGTGGGTCTCGGGGTCGGCCTCAGACGGGTCGCTGCCGTCGGCCGGCCCGCCCGTACGCTCGGCCCAGATCTCGTTCATCCGGCTCGTCAGCCGCTCGGCCAGCCGCCGGGAGTTGGCGAACACCAGCGTGGAGCGGTGCTGCGCGACCAGGTCGACGATCCGCTGCTCCACGTACGGCCAGACCGACGCCCCTGGTCGCGGGCTGGTGCCGGGCGCCGGAGCGGCCGCCAGGTCAGCCAGGTCGGGCACGGGGACCACGACCTGCAGGTCCCAGCGCTTCTCGCTCGGCGCCGCGACCGTGGTCACCGGGCGGGAGCCCGCCAGGAACCGCGCCACCTCTGGCACCGGGCGGACCGTGGCGCTCAGCCCGACCCGCTGCGCCGGCCGGGGCAGCAGCGCGTCCAGCCGCTCCAGGCTGACCGCGAGGTGGGCGCCGCGCTTCGTCCCGGCGACGGCGTGGATCTCGTCCACGATCACCGTCTCCACCTGGGCGAGCGCCTCGCGGGCCGAGGAGGTCAGCAGCAGGAACAGCGACTCCGGCGTGGTGATCAGGATCTCGGCCGGGTCCTTGCGGAACCGGCGCCGCTCGTCGGCCGGGGTGTCGCCGGAGCGGACCGCTACCCGGACCGGCGCCACCTCCTGCCCCAGCCGCCGCGCGGTGTGCCCGATCCCGACCAGCGGGGAGCGCAGGTTTCGCTCCACGTCCACCGCCAGCGCCTTCAGCGGTGACACGTACAGGACCCGGCAGCCGGGCTCAGCCTGGCCGCAGAGCAGCCGGTCGATGGCCCAGAGGAAGGCTGACAAGGTCTTTCCCGAGCCGGTCGGCGCCACGACGAGGGTGTGCTCCCCGGACGAGACCGCCTCCCAGGCTCCTCGCTGCGCGACCGTCGGGCCGGTGAAGGTGGCCCGGAACCAGGTGGCGGTGGCAGGTGAGAACCGGTCTAGGACGTCCATGCCACTCACCTCCCTCTGCCTGGTCGCCCACCACTCTCTCACCGCCCACTGACAGCTCTGGGCCGTGACGGTGCTGGCAGGCCCTGCTGGGCGCGTCCCGAGGGCCAGGGTGCCTGCACCCGGCCCTGGCTAGCCCGCCTGCTCGCTGGCCGGCGCCGAGGTGGTGCTGGGAGCCTCGGTACTGCGGGTACCGCTCCAGTCCTTGGCGTACGGCGCGCGCCGGGCCCTCGGTGGGGTGAGAACGGCAAGAGGGCCGGCACAACAGCGGGCGAATCACTCCCCGAGTCTGCTAGAGCAGGCCTCACACCCCTCGTGTGCCCGCTGTTGTGCGGCCCGGAGGAAGCATCTCGCATCTGGGGCGCCGGAAGGGGCGTTGCTCGCAGGAGTTACGAAACCGTAACTGTCTCAGGTGCTGAGAAGCCCTCCGAGCCCCTCAGTCCATGGCATGCTGTGGTGCATACCACGACGTGTGGCCTGAGAGCCCAGGGGGTTGCTGGGGGCGTCCCGCAGCCCCCTGGCTGCTGTTTCCGGGTCTTTTCGCCCGCGGCAGGTCCGTCAGCCAGGCCCGGCAGCGCCGCCGTGGTCTAGGTTTCCACGGGGCCCAGCTGGACCCGGGTCGCCTCCGTACCGCGGTCGAAGCGCTCACTCCCGATCCGGCCGCTGACAACGGTGAACCACGCCCCGAGAACCGCGTACCCGACGGCCAGCCCAGCGAAGACCGGCAGCGACACCCCGTCGGTGGGCAGGATCGCGGCGGCGACCACGGCGGCGACCACCTGGGCGCCGTTGAAGATCATGTCGTACACGACGAACACGCGCCCCTTGTACGTGTCGTCGATGTGAGCCTGGACCAAGGTGTCGGTGCAGATCTTGAACGACTGCGCCAGCAGGCCCAGCAGAAACGATGCCAGCACCAGGGCCAGCGGCTGGAAGACCGACCCGGGTACGGCCTGGAACCCGGCTGCGGCCAGGCAGAGCACCACCATCCAGCGGCGTACGCCGATCCGGGCCGCCATCGGTGGGGTGAGTGCCGAGGCCAGCAGGAAGCCGGCCGTGGTGGCCCCGGCCCACAGGGCCAGGTCAGCGGTGGCGGCCTCAACCTCGTCGACAGCGTGGAAGTGGTTGCGGTAGATCAGGATCGTCCCCACCATGGCGACCCCCCAGAGCACCCGCTGCAGCCCGATCGTCACCAGCCCCAGCACCGCTGGACGCCGGTGGGCCAGGTGCCCGAGTGCCGCCCTCAGCCCGACAATCACCTCCCGGGCGCTGCGGTGGTGCTCGTGGTCGGGCCCCAGCTCGGGCCGGGCAAACCGGCTGGCGAGGAACGCCGCCGTACCGAACCCCGTTGCCGCCACGGCAAAGCTGAGAGCGTCGGCCTGGTAGGTCTCCCACACCTGGCCGACGCTGCTGCGCAGCCCGAGCACCACGCCGCCGCCGATCAGGACCCCCAGCGGCCCGACCAGGGGCATGATCGTGTTCGCCGAGAGGTACTCCTCGGGCTCGATCGTGTGGGGCAGGGCAGCCGAGATCGTCGCCATCACGAACCGGTTCAGGCTGAGCGCGGCCAGAGCCGCCGCGGCGATCCCCAGCTGGACCGCCCCGGAGCGGTTGCCGGTCATCACCAGCGAGCCGATGACCAGGGCCAGCCCGACCCGGGTCAGGTCACCCAGCAGCAGGATCTGCCGCCGCGACCAGCGGTCGATGACGATGCTCACGAACGGGCCCAGCACCGAGAAGGGCAGCAGGGTGATCGCCAGCACCATGGCAATGGACCACCCGTCGGGCTGCTGGTACGGGGAGAGCAGCACGTACGAGGCGAGCCCGACCTGGAGGCAGCCGTCCGACGCCTGGGTGATCACGCGCAGCAGCAGCAGCCGCCGGAACCTGGGATGGCGCCACAGCCTCGCCACGCTCTGAAAGACCGGCACCTGCCTCCTTCTGGACTCGCACCACTTCTGGCGCTCGGACGATGCTACTCGTCGTGCACTGTCACCCGGTCTTCTGCTGGGGCCGCTGACCGCTGGGGAGAGGTCGGGCCACGCCTGCGTGGGCGTGCTCTCGGGGGGTGCCATGTCGCCCGGGAACCGCGCTGAGCCCGCACAGCCGCGGGCGTACGGCCAGAGCGGCGAGGCACCAAGAACCAGGACCACCGGGTGGGTCCGCTGGTGTGCGCCCACCGGCAGCCGGCAGCGCCGGGCGGCTCGCGTGGTACGGCCGTCGTCAGTCGCTGCCTGCTTCGAGGACCCAGTCCAGGAACTCCTTCAGGTCCCCGGTCTCGCCGTCGCGGCCGCCCCGGCCGACCTGCAGCGGCGGCGGGCTGGGGCGCAGGCTCACCCCGCGCAGCCGCACCAGCAGCCCCGAGTCCGCGACCGTGAGCTGGTAGTAGCCGCCGTCGGTGCCCACGGCGATTGACCGGTTCTTCCGCAGGTACCATCCGCGCTTGTCAGTACGGACTTCGGCGCCGGAGAAGGTGCGTGCCCGCAAGGGGACCGGGGCGATCCCCAGCTCCTCGGCCCGGGCGACGAAGGCGTCGATCAGCGCCTGCGCCTGCTGCGACTCGTGGCGGCTGTGCGACTCGGCCAGCTCGGCCCGGCGACGGGCGTCCTCGGCCCGGCTGCGCTCCTCCATCGGACCTCCTCGGCTGCCAGCGTACGGGACGGCCCGTACGCCGACCTGCGGTGCTCAGGCCCGGGCCCGAGGACGTCCCTCGATCGCCTCCTGGATGACCTCGATAGTCCGGTCGTCCAGGTCCAGCCCCAGGCGCCGGGCGTGGCGGGTGAGCCGCAGCACCAGGCGCTCAACCTCGGGCCGGTTCCCTGCCAGGTGCTCGGCCTGGATCCGGCAGCGCAGCAGCAGCTCGTCGTCCGGCGCCGCCAGCAGAGCCCGGGCGGTGGCCCACCGGGCTGACTGGAAGTCGCCGGTCTCCAGGGCCCGCTCGGCCACCACCAGCCCGATGTCGCGTACGGCGGATGCCATGTCGGTCCGCATCTCCTCCGCCCAGTGCCACTGCCCGGGGGCTGCGTCGGCGAGCGGCGCACCCCGTACCAGGTGCAGGGCGTTGGTCAGGGTCTCGCTGCTGACCCGCGCGACCCCGGGCGCCACCAGCACCTGGAGCCGGTGCCAGTCAGAGGAGACGCAGGGGTCGAGGAACAGCCGCCCCGAGTACCCGTCGGGAAGGTAGCTGGTGCCGTCGGCGCTGTGCCCGAGCCAGCTGCGCAGCCGGCTCAGGTTGGACCTCCTGGTGCCCTCGGCGACCAGCAGCGCAGACGCCATCTCGCTGGCTGTCGACCCAGGGTGCTCCAGCAGCCAGGCGCAGTACTCGATGCAGGACCGCTCAGCTCGTGCCGGCGGGGTTCCCGCCGTTCCCACGAGCTGGATCGGACCAAGCAGCAGCAGTGTGGGATGGGCGAAGTCCGTGACTCCGGGCCCGGTGGATCCCATGTCGGCGACCTCCTTGACGGGTCCGGGGAAGCGGGGGTGAAGCGGGCGGACATTGCTGGCTGGTGCGGCCGTCGGCTCGTACCAGGGGGCTGGAGTGGTGTCGGTACGGCCGGTCGTCTCCAGCAGGGTGGTGATGGCGGTGATTCCGGCGCGGGTCAGCCCGACCGGCGGGACCGTCAGCCCGTACGGGGCGATCTGCGCCTCGGCGGCGCTGCCCACCAGCCAGGCCCCGACCTCGGGCGCCACCCGGCGCCGCGGAGGGCTTGGCGCTGCGGCCGGGGCCGGTGCGTCCAGGGCCCGGGCCGGGGCAGCAGCGGCGAAGTCCTCGGCCGTCCCGCCGACCACGATCGTGCTGACCGCGGTCCGGGGGCCGCTGCCGATGGCGGCCGCGATCCGGGCCAGCTGCTGGTCGGACAGCGGCGGGAACACGTACACCCGCGGCCACCAGGCGTCTCGGGTGTCCGGGTCGGCCCGGGTGTCGTCGAGCGACCAGCCGAAGCGGGCCAGCTCGGAGCGCTGCTCGGCCACGGTCTGCTCCAGGTCGCTGATCGCCTGGTCCGGGTCGGGGATGGTGGTGATCGCGTCCAGCCCGGCCCGCTCCAGCACCTCACCGACCCGACCGACCGCCATGACCTGCACCGAGGCCTGCTCGACCCCTCCCCCGAGCGCCAGCTCGAGGCAGATGGCGGCCACCGCGCCCCAGGCAGCCGAGGCCTCGTCGAGCTCGACGGTCAGCTGCCCCAGCTCTTCCAGGTCGATCTGCCACGCCTGGTCGCTGCTGACGCCGACGGTGATGGTGGCCGGGTGCGGGTCGCTCCTCGGCCGCGCCCCGGCGTCCTGGGGCTCGAAGACCGGTGTGGCGGTCGGGGTCGGCGGCTCCGGCACGGGTGAGCCTGTCGCGCTCGGCGGAGCTGACGGGCCCGGGCGAGGGTCGCCGGGAGTGCTCGGCTGGTCCGGGGCGACCGGTGGCCTCAGCCCGGTCTGGTCGCCCGGCTGGTCAGCGGGCTGGTCGGGTCCGGCTGGGTCGAGCGCCCAGAGGGCTCCTCGGCTGAGCCGGTCTGCTGGGGCGTGGGCTCCCGGCTCGGACCGGCGGGGCTGGGTACCGCCCGTGGAGCCCAGTGCCACGGGCCCGGGCTGGCCGGCCCGCATCAGGGTCACCGAGCCGGGCCCGGTCACTGGTACGTCGGGCAGGGCCCGTCGAGGCTGTGGCCCGGCAGAGGCCTCCGGAGGCTGCGTACCGGGGGCGGCACCGAGACGTCCGGTCCCACGTCCCAGGTGGGTCTCGCCCGGCCCCGACGACGACCGGATGACGGTGACCCGGCCAGCCTCCCCGTCCGGAGTCTGGGAGGTGATGGCCAGGGCCTGCTCGAAGCGCTGAACCGCGGGCTCTGGGTGCGGGATCCGGCGTCCCACGGGGCGCAGCGCGAGCTGCAGGTTCCGGCGGTGCCGCAGCGCTGCGAGGACGGCCGCCGAGGTGCCCACCCCGAGGGCTCCGATCAGCAGCGCCGCCAGGGAGCTCCGCGGGAGGTCGGAGTCGGAGACCCACAGCGGGGTCCGGGGCTTGGCCGGGGCGGTCGTCCTGGGGGCCTCGGTCGTCGAGGGCGGCTGAGGCGCGGGAGCCGTGGCGGGCTGAGCCGTCGCGGGCTGAGCCGTCGCGGACTGAGCCGTCGCGGACTGAGCCGTCGCGGACTGAGTCGTGACCGGCCCGCCCGCGGCTGGGCTCTTCGGGGCCGGGTCATCCGACGGGGCGCTGGGGGTGGACGAGGTCTGAGGGGCGCTGACCGGTGGCCCGGTGGGCAACCTGCCCGATGCCGTACCCGTGGCCGCGGCCGAGGCGGTCGGTGCGGTCGAGGCGGTCGTGGCCGGGGAGCTCGTCGCTGGTCGCTGCGCCGAGGTCTGGGATGCCGCGCCCGCAGCCGCTGAGGGGCTCGCGCCAGGGGCGGACCCGGAAGCCGCCGGGCTCGCCGCCGCGCTGGCAGACCCCGAGACCGCGGGGGTCCGCTGCCCCGGTGAGGTGCTCGGGGCAGCGGGTACCGACGCAGTGGACGCCGCAGTGGAAGCCGCCGCCGTGGACCGAGAAGCCGTCGGCGCGGCGGACGGGACTGTGGACGCAGCCGGCGCGGCAGAGGCCGCCGGGGCTGCGGAGGAGCCGGCCGCTGGGGGCTGGGACCTGGGCGCTGTGGGCTGGGACCTAGGCGCTGTGGGCTGGGACCTGGGCGCGGTCGGCGCTGCGGGCGGGGTGGACGTGGTGGGGCCAGCGCTCGGCGCTGACCCCGACTGACCGGTCTGGGACGCTGGGCCGGATGTGCCCGCAACGGCCCCAGGGCCAGAGGCCGCGGCCGGGATCACCAGCCGCCACCCGATATCGATCTCGTCGGGGTCGGCGACGATGTCCCGGTTCGCCGCATGAATCTCCGACCAGCGGTGCCCTGAGCCGAGATAGGTCTGGGCCAGCCGCCACAGGCTGTCGCCTCGCTTCACGATGACGACCGAGGACCCGTCCGGGGCGGCCACCCCGGGAAGCACCAGCCGGGTTCCGGGCACCAGGTCCACCGGTCCGGTCAGCAGGTCAGAGTTCGCCTGCACGATCCGCCGCCACTGGGTCCCGTCCCCGTACGACCGCAGCGCCAGCCCCCACAGGTCGTCCCCGGGCTGCACCACGTACAGCGACTGCTGCGGTGCGGGCACCAGCGCCGGAGCCGTGACCACCTCGACCGGGCGTGACGGCGACCCGGCCGCCACGTCCAGCCAGGCAGCCGTCGCGTGCGGGACCGGCTCCCGCGCCGGGTCCCCCAGCGGCTCCCGCACCGGGTCCCCCAGCGGCTCCAGCGCGGGCCAGCCCTGCCACTGCTCGGTGCCAGTCGTGACCTGCTGGACCACGACCGCCTCCGCCGGCTGGTCGCGCTGCACCGCCACCCCGACCACCAGCGCCACCACGCTCAGCACAAGGCCCCGGACCAGGGTCCGCGGGAGCCTCAGCCCGGGCAGCCGCAGCGAGCGGGCCGACGGGAGCCGGGCTCGCCGTACGGCATCGATGAGCTCGACCACGACCGAGACCATGAGCACGGCCCACGCGGCCCAGGCCACCACCGTCAGGATCGCGAGCAGCAGGCTCCCGTCGTCGCGCTGCGACCAGTCCAGCGCCGCCAGCCGGCCGGCCTGGCCGACCAGCACCAGCAGCGCCGGCACCCCGGCCACCAGCAGCAGGAGGGCTGCGGCGGAGACGACCCCTCGTACGACCCGCATCTCAACGCTCCCGGTACGTGTCGAGCGGCGCCCGGGCCGTCGCCTGGACCCGGAGCGTCCCCGGCAGCCCCGGCACCATGACATCGCTCAGGCTGACCCGGCACTCGACCCGGACGGTGACGGCGGCCGGACGCCCGGTCGAGACGGCGAAGCCCGCCGTGTCGATACTCAGCCGCTCGTTGTGGCAGTCAGTCCCCCGCTGGCGCAGGTTCTGCCGAAACGCGCTGCGAGCAGCCTTCTCAGCCGCCCCCGGCCCGCGCTCCAGCGCCGCGGCGCGGGCCGCGCTCCCCGCCGCCTGCTCGACCGCCGAGCGAGCCAGCCAGGTCCGGGCCCCACCGACGACGACCGACAGCAGCAGCGCCACCACCGGCACCAGCAGGGCGAGCTCGGTAGCAGCCGCCCCGCGGTCACGCCTACCCGTACCACTGCTCATCGGGTCACCCTCTCCTTGGGTGCGCTGGCCTCGGCGACCACCTGCCTCTGGCCCACGTCGAGGATCGTCGGCACCCGGGCGCGGACCTGGGCCTGCACGGTCCGGTCCGTGGTCGAGACCGTGACCGTCACCTCGCGGAACCCTCCAGCAGCCGCGACCCGACGGGCAGCGGTCACACCCGCCCCCGGCGGCGCCCCCAGAGCGGCCTGGGCGTCGGCGGCCGCCATCGCGGCGGTCTGCACCACCTGCCGCCCGTGCAGCCACACCCCCGCCTGGACCAGGCCCAGCACGCACAGCAGCAGCGCCGGAAGGATGACCGCCCACTGGACGGACTCGGAGACGCCCCGCTCGTCCATACCCCACTTTCCTTTCTCAGCGGATGACGACCTGGACCTCGCCGACGTCGAGCTGGCGCGTCCGGGTAAACGAGAGCGGGATCGTTCCGGACTGCCCGATCCCGGTCCACCGCACCGTCCACCTCGACGTCGCCGTGACGGTGTAGGTGCCCTGCCTCTCGTACCGGTGTCCGCACGTCGGTGACGGGGCCACCCCCAATCGCGGGTCGTACCGGGACCCGAGACCGCACCGGACCGTGGTCCCGTCACCCATGGCGTACTCGACGCCGTTCCAGGTCGCTGTCAGTGACACGGTGTACCCGGCCACCGTTGTGGACTTTGATGCTGGGCCGGTCGTGGCCGGGCCAGGGTCTGGTACCCACATCCACACCGGCGCCCCGACCGCACCCATCGACCCTGGGCGGTCCTCTGGTGCCATGCCCAGCCCTGGCGCGCGGAACCCGAGCTCGGCGACCAGCTGCTGCGCTACCTGTGCCGGGTCTGGCGGTGACTCCGCGCCCGGAGGCAGCAGCAGCAGCGGCACCATCGACGAGGCCGAGGCACCAGGCGGGATGCACCGGTACCACTTCCACCCGGCCGGAGCGAGCGCACCCACAGGGCCCTCACTAGCAGCCATGTAGCACTGGTGGGCGCCGTTCCACGGCCCGTCCGCCGACGAGCACGGCACCTGCGCACCCCCGTACCAGCAGCCCCGCGACCCACCACCACCCTGGCCACCGCCGCTGCCCTGGCCACCACCGCCGGCACTCCCACCCACCGAGCACGAACCAGTCCTCGGATCACTCCTTGTGCAGCCGGCACCGGCCTGGGCGGGGACCGGGCCTGCCAGGACCAGGGCCGCCACCAGCCCCAGCCCGGCCAGGACCCGCCTCAGCACGAGTGCTCCCCGTTCCGGTCGTCGGTGACGAAGACACCGTCGTCGAACCACGTCACCCGCAGCGCCAGCGGCATGACGGGGGCCCGGTCTGCCTGGACCACCGAGCGGCCGTTCTTGTCGACCGCGTCGACGGCCCGGACGTCGGCGCAGACCTGCATCTCGACGCTCTTCACCCCGCCGCTGGTCTGCGCCGGGCCCACCACCGGGAACAAGTAGACCGGGTCCCCGACCTGCTTCCACCCCTGCCCCCGGTACAGGCCGATCGTCTTGCGGCCACGACAAGGGCCCCGTCGCGGGCGACGGTCGACGGGTCAGGAGACGTGACCCTCGGGTCTTTGCACTGGGTGTCCTGCAGCTCAAGATAATCGCGGGCCTTCGCTACCGCGGTCTGCTGGTCCGCGGTCCAGGTCGCTGACGCCACCGGCGACGAGCTCGGGCTCGGGGACGGAGTCAGTGACGGGGACGCGCTGGCCGGGACCGGGACCGGAGCCGGAGTCGAGGCCGGGGCCGGGGTCGGGGTCGGGGCAGCCGACTGGCAGCCAGCCACCACCAGCAGCAGCACCGGCACCACCACAAGAGCAGGTCTGATCATCGGTACGCCTCCTCCACACAAGGGGACTGGATTCTGTTGCGGGTCTGGGTGCTGTCCCGCCTGGCGACGCCTCCTCCACACAAGGGGACTGGATTCTGTTGCGGGTCTGGGTGCTGTCCCGCCTGGCGACGCCTCCTCCACAGGGGGACTGGTTTCTCAGGTCACACGCTCGACGGGCATGGACCACCACGGCCAGGAGCAGCATGACCACGGCCGTGTACACGGCCAGGCTGCCCTGCTCGCCGCGTCTCACCTGCTCCCTCATGGAGCGGTCGGACCTCATGTCACTTCGGCATTCGTGCTCGAACGTAGGCCGTCACAGCGGTCACCACGATGCCAGCCACCACAATCGCACCGGCGAGGAGGATGGCGTTCTCCGTACTCTGCGACAGGCCGCGCTCGTCACGCGGGGCCAGCAGCCAGCCGGGCGTCCGCGCCACCAGGGTCATCAGCATCTTCATTCTCCTTCCGTGTCAGGTGAGTAGCAGCAGGATCGGGGGGGCCAGGAAGATCAGCCCGAAGACCAGGGCGGGCAGCACCATGAACACCGTCATCCGCTCGGTCTGCTCGTGGGCCTGGATCCGGTCCCGGGTCAGGTGCGCGTCGCGCAGCTCCTTGACGCGGGCCCGCAGGCTGTCGACCAGGGACGCGCCCTGCTCGTCGAGGCTCATCACGTCGACGATGTCGCGCAGCCCCGGCAGGTCCAGCTCGTCCGCCAGCCGGAGCAGGTCCGGGTACGGGGAGCGCTGCTCCAGCCGGGCCCGCTCCAAGGTGGCGTGGATCTGGCGGAAGGGCGTGGCCTCGGAGACGCTGGCGGCCGACGCCAGCGCCTGAGGCGCCGACTGGTTGGCCAGCCGCTCCAGCACGACCAGGTCGAAGAAGGTGAGCAGGGCCTCGCTGGCGTCCTCACGGACCACCCGCCCGGAGCGGCGCAGCGAGATGTCGGGCCAGAAGAAGCCCAGCACCCCCAGCCCCAGCGCCGCCGTCACCGGGAAGGTCCAGCCGGTCCCGAGCGCCCAGGCCGCCGCCCCTCCGAGCAGGGACGGCACCGCCAGGCCGAGCAGGGTGAGAACCACCTTGTCGGCCAGGAACTCGGCGATGGAGACCCCGCGCAGCTCGAGCAGCCGCAGGGTCTGCGTCGACACCGGCACCCGCAGGCGGCGGTACGCGGCCGAGCCGAGCCGGTCTGACAGCGAGGTAGCGCTGCCTCCCAGCTCGGGCACGGGCGCCGCCCCCTCCAGCCGGCCCAGGGCGTCGTCGAGCCGAACCGTACGGCGGATGCTGGCCACCACCACCAGGTAGCAGCCGGTGAGGACCGCCATCCCGCACAGGGCGGCCAGCACGACGGCGGAAGGAGTCATCGCGGCACCCCCTGCAGGATCCGGGTCCGGCGCCGGCTGACGGTCACCCGGCGCATCAGGAGCAGCGACCCCACGTACATGCCGATCAGCGCGGCCAGGACCACCTGCCCCAGCAGCGTCGAGTACGGCGCGAAGAAGCTCCCTCCGAACAGCAGCGCCACCCCCAGCATCACCACCGTGATCACCGTCACCTGGCGGACCACGATCCGGGGCTTGGCGCGCTCGGTCTCCACCTCCCGCATCGCCCGGAGCCGGTCCTGAAGCGACTCCGACAAGGCCACCAGGGTGGCGGTTGCCCCGGTCCCGCCGCGCCGGGCGGCGAGCATCAGGGCCGCGACCACCGAGTCGGCGTCCGCGCTGTCGAGGTCGTCGGCGAAGGCCCGCAGCGCGTCCCAGGTGGACCACCGCTCGTCGAGCCGCAGCACCAGCAGCCGTACCGGGTCCTCCAGCTCGTCGGGCACCTGCCGGACCGAGATCCGGATCGCGTCACTGATCGAGCGTCCGGTCGGCATCGACGCGGTCAGGGTCCGGACCCACCGCTCCAGCGCCCGCAGCAGGTCCAGGTCGGCCGACGGCGGGGTGGCCAGCAGCACCGGCAGCCCCAGCACCGCCAGCGGCCCAACCCCCAGCATCACCGGCCACCCGGTGAGCACCAGCCCGACCAGCCCGGCGACCACCGCCACGACCAGCTGGACGAGCCGGCCCCGACCCGTACGCCCCCGGAACCAGGCCGCCAGCCGAGTCTGCACAGATGTGGACGACTCTGTGGACAACCTGTCGGTACGTCTCATGCCCAGCCCCGCGACGAACAGGCCGAGCAGCAGCACCGCCCCGCAGCCAGCGATCAGTGTGGTCATCACAGCCCCCACGCCGCGTCGTACGGGGCCAGATCGGCCAAGAAGCCGGAGTCGGGGTGAAACTCCTCACCAGCAGCGGTTTTCCGGTAGACCAGGTGGGTGACAGGCCGGTCGTTCTCGACCGCTCCGGTGAGCTGGCGGACCTCGGAGACCTCCCGCCGGCGCAGCCCGCCGCGCCAGGTGTCGTCGGTGAGCTGAATGTGGACCAGCAGGTGCAGGTTGTGGGCAATCTGCCGGTAGGCCTCGGGCATCGTCACTACCCGGCCCTGCGCCACCCGGGCCGCCAGGCGGTCCATGATCGACGCCGCCGAGTGGGCGTGCGTGGTGCTCATCGACCCAGCCCCGGCCTGCATCGCCTCGAACATCGCCCCGGCCTCGACACCGCGGACCTCGCCCACCACGATCCGCGACAGGTTCTGCCGCAGTGCCTCCGGGATCAGGTCGGCCACCGTGACCTCGCCGATCCAGTGCCCGTTCAGCTGCTCGCCCATCCCTACCCGGGCCTGAAGCGCGACCACGTTCTGGCGGCCGGGCTGCAGGTGGGTGAGCAGCTCGTAGTCGGTCTCGATGGTCCCGAACCGCTCCTGGCGCGGGATCGCCGCCACCAGCGCCCGCAGGAAGGTCGTCTTGCCCGCACCCTGGTCACCGGCGATCACGATCGACTTGCGGGCCAGCACCGCCGAGTGCAGGAAGCGGGCGACCACCTCGGGGAGCATCCTGCGCGCCACCAGGTCCCGCAGGGTCACCGTGGTCAGGATGTGCTGGCGGATGGTGATGCTGGGCCGGTGGGAGAGCCCGAAGCCGATCGCGTGCAGCCGGAACCGGTCGCCCAGGGCCAGGGTCATCGTGGGGTGGGCGGCGTCGAAGGGCCGCGACGGGGTGGCTGACTCTCCCAGGAACCGGATCGCCTCCACCAGCTCCTCGTCGCTGTCGGCGACCGGTGGCTGCGGCACCCGGCGGCCGTCGGCGTACTGCACCCGGACGTTCTCGTGCCCGTTGATCTCGATGTTCTCCACGTCCGGCAGCTCGAAGAGGGGCTGCAGCCGCCCGTACCCGAAGACCGCGTGCTCGACCGCCTCGGCGTACTGCCGCTCCAGCGCCGGGGGCCACAGCGCCTCGCCGCGGGCGGCGATCTGCTCGGCGTGCGCCTTGACCACCCCTCGGATCACGGACCGGCCCATGAGCAGGCGGTCGTCGTCGCCCATCGGCCGTCCGCTGTCGGCCAGGTACGCCTGCAGGGTCCGGCTGATCTCGGCCGCCGCCTCCCGCCGCAGCTGGACCACCTGGCCCCAGTCGACGGGGCTCTCAGCCGGCAGCTCGGCCACCGCCCGCGCCGCGGGCGGGAAGGAGGCCTGGATCTGCTCCTGGAAGAGGGGAATCTGGGACAGGCTCATGCGACCCCCTGGATCCTCAGCCGCCGCGCCTGCAGCCGCGCCGCAATCGCCGACGCTGCCTCCCGCAGACCCCGTACGTAGGGACGGTCGCCGAACCGGCGAGGCTCGTCGGCGCCCTCGGCCAGCACCGCCGCCCCGGCCGGGTCGTACGGCAGAGCGGCCCAGGCCGGCAGCCCGAACTGGCTCTCGACCTCGGGGACCCGGTACGGCCGGTCGGGCCCGACCACCAGCAGCCCGACCTGGGCGTTGCTCTGGAACCGCTGGGTCAGGTCCTGCAGGACCGGCAGGTAGATCCGCAGCGCCGCCAGCGCCGGCAGGTGGCTCCGGGTCGCCACCAGGACCGCGTCGGCAGCACTGAGCAGGCCGGCCAGGGGGCCTTCGGTCGCGATCCGTCCCGCGTCGACCAGGCACGTCAGCCCGGCCCGAGAGTGCTCCGTGAGGGCATCGGCGAGCTGGGGCCACAGCGGCCCGAAGAGCGTAGCGGCGCCAGGGTTGCTGAATCCCGGCAGGAAGAGCCGGCGGGTGCTGCCCTCGGCCAGCGGCAGGCTCTCGCCGAGCAGCCGCGGCGCCAGCGGCCGTCCTTCGCGGGCGGCCCGGGCCAGCTCCGGCAGACCGGCCCCACCGCTGTGGCTGCCGCGCAGGTACCCCGCCAGCACTGCCTGGGTGGGGTGAGGGTCGGCGTCGACGAGAAGGACGTCCGTCGGCCACATCAGCGACAGCCCGACCCCGGTCGCGGTCACTCCCGGGGAGGCCGCGGCGCTGACCAGCACGATGACCGCCATCAGGGCACCCGCACCACGACGAGGCGGTCGTTGGCGGCGAGCTGGGCCACCTTGGTCGCCAGGTTCGCGGCGACCGAGACGTCGAGGACCTGGGCTGCTCCGTCCGGGGTCTCCCGGGCCGCGGTGACCACGGTCCCCGTCCCCAGCAGTGCCTCGGCAGCTGCAGCGTCGTCGCCGAGCCCGATCAGGTTGACCCTGGTGCCCGGCGGCATGCTGCGGACCGGGAGCCGGCCCGGCCCCAGCCTCAGACCGACCTGCGCCGTGTCCGGCTCCACCACGTGAGCTCCGAAGGAGTCCGGGGTGACCAGGGAGCCCTCCTCCAGGTCGGTCAGGGCCACCTTCCCCACCACCTCGCTCATCGACGCAGCCGGGACCACGCGCATCCCGGCCGCCACGGTCACGTCGACCGCCTGGACATGATCCTGGGAGATCACGCCTCCGCGGTTGACGGTGTGGCGCATCACCAGCACCGGCTGGGCCGTGGTCCCGGTCTGGTAGACCGCCACCGCCCCGAGCGCACCGAGGCAGGCCAGGAGCACGCCGAGAACGATCAGCCGGGGGCTGCGCCGGGCCCGCAGCTGCGTACCAGCGGGGCGGGGTGGCAGTGGTGTCATCGACATGTCTCCCTCAGGGGTGGTTCCAAGCCTTCCAGCGACATCTTTGCGCACGGAAGCCCGCTAAGAAAAGGGGAAAGTCAGAAGTGTGGACAACTAGGTCAAGGAACAAAGTTATGCACAGCCGGGCCTGAAGGGGGCCCGCCAGCCCTGAGCCGCGTGCTTCTGCCCTGGTCAGCGGGGACTACGCCTCCGAAGCTACGCCCCCGAAGCCAGGAGCCGTCGGCACCTGGTCCGCCTCGGCTGTTGAGACCGAGCACCACCGAGACCAGCGCCGAGCCGTCGTCGGAGGCCCCCGAGGCCCGGGCCTTCACCGCGCTCGGCGCGGACGGCGCCCTGTGGACCGTACGGCTCCGCGCCCAGGCCTGGCCGCCCCCTCGACGACCAGCCGCCTGGGCTGGTCGAGGAGGCCGCTGCCGGGCCGGAGCCTGCCGGGCACCCCGCGCCGCGCACCCACCGCACAGGATCGGGCCTCTCCGCTTCTCAGACGGCCGAGGCAGGCCAGACGGCACCCCCGGTCCGCTGCTGTGCTCACCTTCAGCCCTCACCCCACCGAGCGCAGGTACCGCCCGAAGTGGGGAACGGTGAAGGCGATCCGGCCCCGCTCGGTGGCGTACACCAGCCCCTTCTTCAGCAGCGCGTCACGGGCCGGGGACACCGACTGCGGGGTCCGCTGCAGGAGCCGGGCCACCTCGGCGGTGGCCACGGAGGCCTCGTCCGCATCGGCCTCGGCCATCGCCCGCAGGTAGTCCCGCTCCGCCGGGGTCGCCCGCTCGTACCGGGAGCCGAAGAAGCCCACCGCCAGCTCGGCCTCGGCCTCCGGCACCCCTACCCGGACGTCGTCGGCGGTGATCGGCGAGCTCGGTGCCGCGTCCCAGACCACCTTCCCGTACGCCTGCACGAAGTACGGGTACCCACCGGTGACCTGGTACATCGCCTCCAGCGCCTCCGGGTCCCAGTCCACTCCCTCCTCAGCGGCCGGCGACACCAGTGCCTGGTCAGCCGGCTCGCGGCTCAGCCGGTCGATTCGGTGGTAGCGGAAGAGCCGCTCCGAGTACGACTTCGACGCCGACAGAACAGCGGGCAGGTGCGGCAGCCCCGCCCCGACCACGACCAGCGGCAGGCTCATCTGCCCGACCTCGTGCACCGCGGCGCACAGCGCCGAGACATCGGCCGGGCCCAGGTCCTGCATCTCGTCGATGAACACGGCGATCCCGCGCTCCCGGTCGGCGGCCAGGCCGCCCAGGTCGGTGAGCAGCTCGACCAGGTCGATCTCGATGTCGCCGGAGTCGGCGCGCCCGGTCACGGTGGGCGCCAGGATCCCAGGCTGCCAGCGGTCGGACGGCTTGGCCCCTCGGGGGGCGTCCCGCTCCACGAAGGCCTTGAGCACCCCCAGCCCGTGAGCCGGGTCAGGGTGCCCGAGCTCACGCACCGCCATATGCAGTGCTGCTCCGAGTGGTCGGCGAAGCCCCTGGTCAGGGCGGGCCTCGAGCTTGCCGGTGCCCCATCCGGCCCGGACCGCCGCCGACCGCATGGTGTTCAGCAGGACGGTCTTGCCCACCCCCCGCAGCCCGGTCAGCACCAGCGACCGCTCGGGGCGGCCGCGGGCGATGCGCTCCACGACGATGTCGAACTGCCGCAGCTGCTCGTCGCGTCCGGCCAGCTGCGGCGGGCGCTGGCCCGCTCCAGGGGCGTACGGGTTGATCACCGGGTCCACGCTGCGACCGTATCTGCCGGTCTACGGATTCTGAGAGAGCTCGGCAGACAGACCTGGCGTGTCGCCGGCCCCAGCGGCTGGTGCGTCGCGCAGCAGCGGGCGCAGGGGGGTGCCAGCCGCGTGGGTGGGGGCGCGCCAGGCTGGCTCGGTCCGCTGCTCTGCCTCGCGTGATGCCACCCGACACGCCCTCGGTCTACGGAACGGGGTTGAGAGTTTCCTAAGAATCTGTCAGGATTCGATCAGAGATCACCCCAGACCTCGCCTCGCCCCCCAGGCCCGGAGCCCACGAGAAGGCGTCCACCCTTCTCGTACCACGACCCCGGTCCCTGTGACGATGGCACCCCCGGGCACCACTGCCCCCGACCGATCGCAGGAGTGTCGCGTGACGGATTTCCAGCACGCCGGTCCCGTTCCCCCGTCCGGGTCTCGACGGGGTCTGCTGCGCGCTGTCGCTGCGCTCGGGGCGGGCGCCGCCTCGGCCGGACTGGTCGCGTGCTCCTCCTCGCAGCCGTCGGGAGGCGGGGGCGCCGCCACCACCCAGCCCGCTGGCGGCGGCCCGTCGGCCGGCTCGGCAGCCCCTTGGTCGGCCCCAGCCAGCAGCGCCACGACCGAGGTCTCGGCGTCGGCTGTGCCGGCGGCCGCGTCCCCAGTCCAGCCCGCTGCCGGCACAGCCCGCCTGCTCCGCCCGCAGGACGGTGCGGCCGCGGCCGACCGGGACGAGAGCGCCGCCCTCGCCGGGACCAGGCAGGGTGAGCAGAAGGCCCCCCAGCCGGTGGAGTACCCCGCCGCCGCGACGGCCACCAGCCCGACGGCCACGGCCTCGTCGTCGCCTGCGGCCACCAGGGCCAGCGCCAGCCCGACGACCACGGCCCCGACGGCCACCGCCAGCCCGACAGCCACGTCAGCCACCGCCAAGGCGGCGGTCGCCGCCGGTACGCTCACCGCGGCCGCCGGGGCCAGCGCCACCGCGGCCGCTAGCACCACGGGCGCCACCGGCACGAGCACCGGCGGCGCCGAGCCGCGGGCCCGCGACGACGCCGCCTCTCGGGCCGCAGCCCGCGGCGTGCAGGAGGCCACGGTCTTCGGCGCCGCCGGCAGGCTCAGCCCCGCCCAGGCCAAGGAGCACCTGCTGCGCCGGGCCACCTTCGGACCCCGCCCGAGCGACCGGGCCGACCTCGACCGGCTGGGCATCGACGCCTGGCTCGAGGGGCAGCTCACCCAGGTCCCCGACCCGATGGGGGACGCGATCGCGGCCCAGTTCAACCAGGCCGGAACCTCCATCCCCGCAGTGATCGGCTCGATCCGCCCGTACGCCTGGAGCGCCCAGATGGAGACCGCCCAGATGCTGCTCGGACGCTGGATCTTCTCCACCCGCCAGCTCTTCGAGATCGTGGTCGACGTCTTCTCCAACCTGCTCAACTGCGCCATGCCGACCGACGGGCTCTGGGCCACCGGCGCGGACTACCACCACGAGGTGGTCCGCAAGCACGCGTACGGGAAGTACCGCGACATGCTGCTGGCGGCGATGAGGCACCCGGCGATGCTGGGCTACCTCAACAACGACCAGTCCAACCGGACCCACGTGAACGAGGACCTCGGGCGGGAGCTGCTGGAGCTGCACACCGTCGGGGTCACCGGCGGGTACACCGAGGACGACGTGGTCAGCTCGGCCAAGATCCTCTCCGGCCGGAGCATCGACTACACCCCGATGACCTTCACGTACAAGCCCAGCCACCACTTCGTCGGGCCGGTGAAGGTGATGGACTTCTCCGACCCGAACAGCGACCCTGACAAGGGTCTGGAGCTGGGCGACCGGTACGTCTCGTACCTGTCGACGCTGCCGGCCACCGCTCGCACCGTGGCCCGCAAGATCGCGGTCCGGTTCGTCTCGGACAACCCGCCGCAGGCGCTGGTGGACCGGCTCGCCGCGGCGTACCTGGATGCCGACACGGCCATCGTGCCGGTGCTGCGGGCCCTCTTCGCGTCGGACGAGTTCTGGTCCTCGGTAGGCCAGAAGACCCGGCGCCCGGCGGAGGACATGGTGGCCTGCGCCCGGGCCCTGGACATCCAGCTGCCGGACCCGGCGGCCGCCAAGAAGGGGATCGCCGCCCTGTACTACCGGGCCGTTGAGGCCGGCCACGCCCCGCTGCGCTGGGGGCCGCCCGACGGCTACCCCGATGTCGCTGCCGCCTGGGAGTCCGCGGGCCAGATGCTGCACCGCTGGACGACCCACCGCGGTCTCACCGGCGGCTGGTACGAGGGGCTGAAGCCGCTGGCCGCTACGGAAACCTTCCAGCCGAAGCCGTCAGAGACGATGGGGCCGTGGGTGGACCGGATCTGCACCTACCTGCTCGGCGCCACCTGGCCGGCCGAGCGCCGAGCCGTCCTGGTCGAGTTCCTCGGCGGCAGCGAGTCGACGCCTGTCCAGGGGCACGAGTGGAAGGCCTCGCACGTGGCCGCCCTGGTGCTCGACTCCCTCTACCTCCAGGTCCGCTGAGGAGATGCAGGTGAACACTACGGGATACAGCCCAGTCGACTCCCTCCACCCTGACTGCCCCGACTGGCAGCGCCTCGGTCCGACAACGGTGGACGCGGGCCTGCGGGCCATGGCGGAGAACCAGCAGCTGCAGGAGGCCGAGCGGGACCGGCTCTGGTCGAGAGGATTCACCCGCCGCCGGGTGCTGGCCGGCGGCCTGGGCGTCGGGGTCGCGGCGATCGGCTCCCAGCTGGTGACGTCGCGGGTCGCGTACGCGGCGGGGCCGTCGACCGGAACCCTGGTGGTGGTCTTCCTGCGCGGCGGCATGGACGGCCTGTCGATGCTGGTCCCGGTCGAGGACCCGACGCTGCTCCAGGAGCGGCCGAAGGTCGCGATCCGGCAGGGGCAGGTGATCGGATTCGACCGGGGCTTCGGCCTGCACCCGGCGCTGGCCGCCCTGAAGCCGATGGTCTCGGCCGGGCAGCTCGCCGCCGTACCGGCCATCTCCACCCCGAGCCTGACCCGCAGCCACTTCCAGGCCCAGGACTGCCTGGAGCGAGGCGGCGCCTCCAGCGGCGCCCAGACGGGCTGGCTCGACCGGCTGCTGGCCGCGCTCGGCCCGGGCACCACGTTCCGCGCTGTCGGAGGGGGAACGGCGGCACCGCGCTCGCTGCTGGGCAACGGCTCGCCGGTGATGGTGCGCGAGCTGAAGCAGTTCGCTGTCCAGGGCACCGGCAACCTCGCGGGCCCGACCCGTACGGCACTGGAGAAGCTGTACACGGGGCTCGACCACCCGCTGTCCCGGGTCGCTCTGGTCGCCCTGGCAGCCAGTGACACCACGGGCAGGCTGGACGCCTCGGAGAAGTCGCCGGCTGAGCGGGGCTTTGCCGACAACGACTGGGGCCGGCACCTCGCGTCGCTGGCGTCGCTGATCCGTACCGGTCAGGGAGTTCGGGTAGCCACGATCGACCTGGGCGGCTGGGACATGCACACCGAGATGGGTACGGCCACCGAGGGCGACTTCACGCAGCTGACCCGGGGCCTGGCCGAGGGCCTGGCCACCTTCGTCAAGGACCTGGGGCCGGCCGCCGCGACCACGACGATCCTGGTGATGAGTGAGTTCGGGCGGCGGGTGCAGCAGAACGCGTCCGGCGGTACGGACCACGGCCACGGCGGGGTCGCGATGGTCCTCGGCAGCGGGGTCGCGGGCGGGGTCAAGGGACGCTGGGAAGGGCTGGGCACGCTCGACCAGGGTGACGTGCCGGGGACGAACGACTACCGCGACCTGCTGGCTGAGGTCTGCATGAAGCGGTTCGGCCTGACGCCCGACCAGGTGGCGCCGGTGTTCCCGGACTGGAAGCCGACGGCGGTGGGCGCCATGGCCTGAGGCTCCCCGCGCTGCCGGGCCGTACCGGTCCCCCTCGACGTACCAGCGCGGGCACAACGGCGGGGTTCGCCCCGCCCGAGAACCAGCGGGCAGTCCCGCTCGACGGTCTTGGGGGCCGTCCTGCGAGCGGGTACTGCCCGCTGGTGTACCTGGGGGCTGGTGCTTGACCGCCGCGCCTCCTGGTGGGCCCCGCACAGCAGCGGACCCCACCAGTCCGCGACGGCCGCACCAGCCGCCCACAGCCCAGCCGTGCCCGCTGCTGTGCCCGCCAGGACGCAGACCAGTACAGACCAGCGGCACGCGGAACCGGCTCGGGCAGGGTCGACTGGCCGTGCGGGCCTCAGGGCTTGGTGACCGGGTCGTTCAGGCGGGCTTCAGCCGTGCCGCGCGCGGGTCCGGGGAGCCGAGCTCGGACGAGGTCGAGCCGGGCCTGGCTCAGCCGTGCCGCGCGCGGGTCCGGGCCGAGAGGTAGACCGCGACCGTGGCCAGCAGGATCAGCCCGGACGATACCCCCGCCACCAGCGCCACCGGGATCGACCGTGGTGACCCCAGCAGTCGGGCGTACCCGACCCAGACCAGTCCCCAGGCCATCCCGAGCCCGGTGTATGCCCGTCCGGGAAGGTAGCGGACGAAGGACATCCCGATCCCCAGCGCCCCGATCAGGGCCAGCATCGCCCAGACGTGGGCGCTCACCCGGAACGCCGAGGCTCCCCCGGCCGTCAGCAGGCAGGCCAGGTTCCCCAGGCCGACCACCAGCGCCCAGCCCAGCCCCAGCGCGAACGGGGCCTGGGTCAGCTGGCGGACCCCGAACGACGCCCGAAGCGGGCTCAGCCGCACCAGCCCCCAGGCCAGGCAGACCACCAAGGCGGTCGCGAGCACCGCGCCGAGAAGCACACCACCAGCCCAGGCCGACAGGAACCACAGCCCGGCCAGCAGCAGGGCAGCCGCGGCAGGGTGGCGGACCGCCGTGGCCCGAGGCGCTTCACCCGCCTGCGGAAGCCACTGCCAGACCACCAGAAGACCAAACAGAACGCCGAGGACAGCCCACACCGGCAGTGACTGGGCGGCGGGTGACAGCAGGCTGGAGGTCTCGCTGAGGTCACCCTCGCGCCCGATGGACCGTCCTCCGAGCAGACCACCGGCAGCCAGGCCGGTGACCAGGCTGAGCCCCATCGCCGCGGTCAGCACCCACCGTGCCACAGCCGGCTTGCCGATGACCTCCCGTACGGTCGCCACAGTGATCTGGTTCGCCATCGGTTGTCCCAACATGGTCGAGGTCGCGTCCCCCAAGCCGGGACCCCAGCAGTTTACCTGGGCCCTGCCGCGGCGCTGCCCGGGTCGCCCGGGTCGTCTTAGTCACGGCATCGGGTCTTGTCAAGTCGGCTCGGATCAGGTACCATGCTGGTACCAGGCCAGCAATGGAGGTGACCATGCTGAACGTGTATGTCGTGTACGCTGGCCGCCCCTGGCCCGTCGACCAAGAGTCGGACGTGCTGCGGCAGGTCGGGCGCTTTTCCAGCCTGGACGAGGCTTTGAGCGCCTTCTCCGGGGTCGAGTTCCACCGGCTCCCGGTCCGGGACGGGCGGCTGCGGTGGCGCGGCTGGAGCCCTCAGTCGGGACTGATCGTTCAGATCGAGCGTCCCGTCTCGGTGCAGCTGTGCCTGGCCTGCTGAGCGCTCGGGCGGTCAGTCTGGCGGGCACCTGGCACGGTGGTGTGAGCCCTGCTGCGCGGCGCGACGACGCCCCTGCTGAACGGTCGTGAGCCACCCGCCGGGCACGAGCCCCTGGTGCGCGTCACCCGCGGCGAGACCGACCGCTGGCAAGCACCGCGACACCGTACAGGGCACGGCCGTACCGGAGTCTGAGGTGCGGCAGGTCCTGGTGGTGGATGCCGCCAACGTGGTTGGGTCGGTCCCGAACGGCTGGTGGCGCGACCGGGCAGGTGCTGCCCGCCGGCTGGTGGCATCCCTGTCGGACCACGACTGGGACCTGGTCGTGGTGGTGCTGGAGGGCGCTGCCCGGAAGGGTGCTGAGCCCACCAGTGGTGCCCGCACCCGGGTGGTGCATGCCCCGGGCTCCGGTGACGACGAGCTGGTCGCCCAGTGCCGCTCACTGTGCGCCCCCGGTACGGCGGTGACGCTCTGTACGGCCGACCGTGGCCTGCGGGAACGAGTCCGTGGCCTGGGCGTGCACCTGGTCGGCCCGCGGCAGGTGCACCAGCCGCCCGGCGCCGCGGCGGGCTGAGCCGTCAGGCCCCCGTCGGCGCCCGCCCTCGCCGCGGACGCCTCACCGAGTCGTGGCTGCCTGGCCACAGGCCCGGGTGCTCTGGCGCACACCGGCGGGCGTCACGGCGCCCAGGCCCGCGACCAGGGACGCCCGGCCCGGGCCCGCCCGTCGGTGTGCTGCCTCGCGGCCACCGGGCGCCCCCTGCACCCAACCGTTGTCCACAGGTCGGAACCGACATCAGCTGCTGTCCACAGCCCGGCATCTCAGGTGGCAGATCTGCGTCGAGGTGCCCATGGTCGAGGGCGTGAACACCATCCTCAGTCTGATGACCCGCCTCGGCGGGGTGGCCCGCTGGGGCACCCTGCGCCGCCACCTGTCGCGCTCCGAGATCGATCGCGCCGTGGCCTCGAAGCAGCTGCAGCGGGTGGCTCGCGGCCGGTTCGCCCTGCTCGGCGTACCAGACTCCCTGGTGGCCGCGATCCGGGTGACCGGCGTGGTCTCGCACCGCAGCGCCGCCGCCCTGTACGGGTGGGAGCTCAAGGCTCCTCCGCCGCTGCCGGAGGTCACCGTCCCGCGAGACCGGCGAGTGCCGGCCAGTACCCGCAGGCTGACCCGTACGTTCTTCGTCGACCTCACGCCCGACGAGGTCGACGGGCACGTCACCACCCGGCGCCGGACTCTGCTCGACTGCCTGCGCCGGCTTCCGTTCGACGAAGCGCTGACGATCGCCGACTCCGCGCTGAGAAGGGGAGACGTCAGCCCAGCCGGGCTGGTCCAGATCGCCGCCGAGGCGTACGGGCCGGGCGCGAGGATGGCTCGGCGGGTCGCAGCCCTGGCCGACGGGCAGGCAGCCAACCCGTTCGAGTCGGTCCTGCGGGCGATCTGTCTCGAGCTGGGGCTCTCGGTCCAGGCCCAGGTGAGCCTGTGCGACGGGGAGACCTTCCTCGGGCGTCCAGACCTGGTCTGCGCCGAGCTGAGGCTGGTCCTGGAGGCCGACTCGTACGCGCACCACGCCAGCCGCGGCTCGCTGGTCAAGGACTGCCACCGGTACAACGACTTCGTCGCCGCCGGCTGGCGGGTGCTGCGGTTCACCTGGGAGGACGTGATCCAGCGTCCCGAGCGGGTCCGGGAGACGCTGCTGCGGTTCCTGGCGGTGAGCCGGCCTCGGCGGCCAGGTGCCCGGCCCCGTACGCTCGCCGCATGACCTCTGCTGGCTGGCCTGTGGCGCTCTTCGACCTTGACGGCACCCTGGTCGACACCATCAACCTGATCGTCACCTCGTACCAGCACGCTTTTCGGACCGTGATCGGCCGGGAGTGGGACGAGACCGAGATCAGGTCCTGGATCGGGACGTCCCTGGTCGACGCCCTGCACCGCGAGCTCGGCCCTGAGCTCGGCGCCCAGGCGTTCCGCGCGTACACCGAGTTCAACGAGGCTCACACCGAGGAGCTGATCAAGGGCTACGCCGGGGTTCCCGAGCTGCTGGCGGCCCTGACCGAGGCCGGGGTACGGGTGGGGGTGGTGACCTCCAAGCGCCGGCGCCCGGCGCAGTGGGCGCTCAGCCTGACCCACCTCGACCTGCCGCTGCTGGTCGCGCACGAGGACGTACCGGTCCACAAGCCGGACCCGGGCCCGCTGCTGGCCGGTGCGGCGGCTCTGCAGGCGGCGCCGGACCAGGTCGTGTACGTCGGTGACGCCGTGGTGGATGTCCAGGCGGCCAGGGCGGCGCAGATGGCGGTGGTCGCCGTCAGCTGGGGTGCGGCGCCGCGCTCCGACCTGGTCGCCGCCCGCCCGGACGCGCTGTGCGACAGCCCGGCCGAGCTGCTGGCGGCTCTGCTGGGAGGGCCTCCCGGGTCCGCCGGCCAGGCCGGGCGGGAGTCCCCGGGTGACGGATCGTGAAGGCCGCTGACCGGGTTCGGCCGTGTCGCTCCCCGGACCCGCGTCTGGGGCCGCGACACTGTCAGAGCCACTGGTGAGCGTGAGCAAGCAGAGAGGTGGTCCGCGTGCGACGTCTGATGTGCCTGGTGGCGGTCCTGGTCGTCCTGGTGGGCTGTGCCCAGTCCGGTCAGAAGCCAGCGCTGAACCTCCCGCCCGCTGACGACACGGTCGCCGCCCTGGTCACAGCCCTGGCTCGGCTCGACCTCGAGGGGGTGCCGGTGACGGCCCCGGCCCAGGCCGACATCGACGCGATCGTCTCGGGGATGGACCAGATCAAGCCCGAGGTCCGCGCCGGGGAGGTCCGGTACGAGACGAGCGAGCCGAGGGCGACGGTCACCCTGGAGTACAGCTGGCCGATGCCGAGCGGCCCCTGGACGTACCAGGCGCCGGTCTCGCTGACCCATGACGGCCAGTGGAAGGTGGTCTGGGCCCCCTCGGTCGTGCACCCCCAGCTCAACCAGGCCAACCGGCTGGTCCACACCCACGTCCCCGCCAAGCGCGCCGGGATCACCGGCTACAACGGGACGGCTCTGGTCGAGGAGCACGACGTGGTCAAGGTCGGCATCGACAAGACCCGGGTCCCTCCGGAGCAGGCCGGGGCCTCGGCGCAGGCACTGGCCGGGGTCCTCGGGATCGACGCGGCCCGGTACGCGTCTCAGGTGTCGGCGGCTGGGGCGAAGGCCTTCGTGCTCGCGGTCACGCTGCGCCGCGGTGACGTCCCGCCGCAGGTGCTGGACGTTCCGGGCGCGGTGGGCGTCGCCGACAAGGCGATGCTGACCCCGGTGCCGGGCTTCGCCGCCGACCTGATCGGCGTGGTCGGCGAGGCCACTCCGGAGATCATCGCGGCCTCGAAGGGGGCGGTCCTGGCCGGCGACCAGGTGGGTCTCAGCGGCCTGCAGAAGCGGTACGACGAGCAGCTGCGGGGGACCCCCGGCGACAAGGTCACGATCGTCGGGCGCCGGGCCCCGACCGGCTCGCCCAGCCCGAGCCCGGCGTCCAGCCCGCCCAGCCCAGGCCCGTCCAGTCCTGCCCCGGCCGGGTCCTCGGTCGCGCCGACCGTGATCCACAGCACCGACCCCGTACCGGGCCAGCCGCTCGCGCTCAGTCTTGACCTGGAGCTGCAGCTCAAGGCGCAGCAGGCGATCGGTACGGTGCCCGGAGCGGCGGCGGTCGCTGTCGTGCGCCCGTCGTCGGGCGCGGTCCTGGCGCTGGCCAGCTCGGCCGGCAGCAACGGGCAGTCTGACGCCAGCACCGGCCGGTACGCGCCCGGCTCGACCTTCAAGATCGCGACCGCCCTGGCCCTGGTCCGCCAGGGGTACACCCCCGACACCCTGGTCAGCTGCACCCCGACGACGACCGTCGACGGCTGGCCGTTCAAGAACTACTCCGACTTCCCGTCCGGGCAGGTGGGCCGGATCCCCCTCAAGGACGCGATTGCCTCCTCCTGCAACACCGCCCTGATCAATGAGTACGCGAAGGTCTCCGGCGACGACCTGAGGGCGGCGGCCGCCAGCCTCGGGGTCGGGACCGACTATGACGCCGGGTTCCCGGTCTTCTACGGCGAGGTGCCCCAGCCTGACTCGCAGCCGAAGAAGGGCCAAGAGCTGATCGGCCAGGGCGGAGTCCTGGCATCACCCCTGGCCATGGCGGGTCTGGCGGCGTCGGTGGCGGCCGACCGAACCGTCGTACCGTGGCTGGTGGAGTCGGCCAGGCCGACCAGTACGGCCACGCCGCTGACCCCGGCCGAGGGCGCCGCGCTGCGGACCCTGATGAGTCACACGGTCGCCGCCGGGTCGGGCCGGGTGCTGCAGGGGTACGCGGCCGGCGCCAAGACCGGCACCGCCGAGTACGGCAGCACCCCGCCGCTGCCGACCCACGCCTGGATGATCTGCTACACGGACAGCGACCTCGCGGTCGCGGTCTGGGTGAAGGACGGCCAGTCCGGCTCCGGTACCGCCGGGCCGGTCATCCAGCGAGTGCTGTCCTGACCGGCGAGCGCGAGAAGGGACCCTCCCGCCCAGCCACGACCGGCCGCGCCGTCCCCGGTCTGGACGGCGAGGAGCGAGACGGCACCACGAGGACCGAGCGAGTGAAGACCGAGGTCACAGCGAAGCGGCCGAGGCCGAGCGGGGCTCGGGCGGTCAGGCGCAGGACCTCGTCCCCGCGAGCCGGCCAGCCGCGCAGGCGGCGGTCCTACAGCAGGATCGATTCGAGGTGGTCTGCACAGCGGCCAGCCGCGCAGGCGGCGGCGGTCCAGCACCGAGTACGGTCGGGGTATGACCCGCGACCTGGACCTGGCCCGTCGGCTGGCTGCCGAGGCCCGCTCGATCACTGTCCTCACGGGGGCTGGTCTGTCGACCGCCTCCGGGATCCCTGACTTCCGGGGCCCTCAGGGAGTGTGGACCCAGAACCCGAAGGCTGAGCGGATCTCGACTCTGTCGTGGTACCTGAACGACCCCGAGGTACGGCGGCTGGCCTGGCAGACCCGGGCCTGGTCGCCGGTCTGGGACGCGGAGCCGAACCCGGCGCACCGGGCGATCACCGAGCTGCAGAAGTCGGGGCGGCTGCGGGGCCTGATCACGTCGAACACCGACGGGCTGCACCAGGTCGCCGGCACCGAGGACGTGATCGAGCTCCATGGGAGCGCCCGGCGCTGGCGCTGCGAGTCCTGCTCCCACGGTGGGCCGATCGCGGAGATGGTGGACCGGGTCAAGGCCGGGGAGGACGACCCCCGCTGCCCGCGCTGCGGCGGCATCACCCGGGCCACGGTGATCCTCTTCGAGGAGATGCTGGACCCGGGGGTGATCGACGCCGCGTCTCAGGCGGCCGCCGACTGTGACCTGTTCCTGGCGGTCGGAACCTCGCTGGTGGTGTACCCGGCGGCTGGGCTGCTGCCGCTGGCGGTCCGGTCCGGGGCGCAGGTCGTGATCGTGAACGCCGAGGAGACTCCCTTCGACCACCTGGCTGCGGCCGTGATCAGCGACCCGATTGAGACTGCCCTGCCGACGCTGCTGGGTCTGGCATGAGTCCGCTGCTGACCTGGGTCTGGCCGGAGACCCTGATCGAGATCCTGGTCGTCGTGGTCATCGCCGTCCTGACCCATGCCCTGGTGCTGGTGGTGATCCGGCGGACGACCGACCTGGCTCTGCGCCGCAGCCGGCAGCACGCCTCGGGCAGCCTGGGCCGGGCAGGGCGAATCCTCAACCAGGCCTCGGGCCTGGCCTCCCACCGGGCTGCGCAGCGCACCCGTACCCTGGGGTCGCTGCTGCGGTCGGTGTCCCGGATGGTGATCACCACGGTCGCGGTCCTGACCGTCCTGACCGTTCTCGGGATCCCGCTCACCCCTTTTCTGGCCTCGGCCGGCGTCGGCGGGATCGCGGTCGCCTTCGGGGCTCAGTCGCTGATCAAGGACTACTTGTCGGGCATCTTCCTGATCATCGAGGACCAGTACGGGGTTGGCGACATCCTGACCGTGAACGACATCACCGGCACCGTGGAGGAGGTCTCGCTGCGGGTCACGCGGCTGCGGGACCTCAGCGGCAAGGTCTGGTACATCCGTCACGGTGAGATCACCACGGTCGGGAACCTCTCCCAGGGGTACTCGACCGGCCTGGTCGACATCCCCGTCGCGTACGACTCGGACGCGGCGGCCGCGATCGCGGTGCTGAACCGGGTGGTGGAGGCTGTGGACGAGGATCCGACCTGGTCGGAGTCGCTGCTGGAGCCGGCGACGGTGCTCGGGGTGGAGTCGATCTCGGGAGGCACGATGACGCTGCGGATCCGGGTGAAGTCACCTGCCAACCAGCAGTACGGTGTGATGCGCGAGATCCGGGAGCGGGCTCAGGCTGAGCTCACGCGAGCCGGGATCCGGGGCCCGGTGCTTCCGTTCACCGACCCCCAGCCGGCGGCGTAGCACCAGCCACGTCGGCCGGGGCGGCGCCCGCTGTCAGCGTCTGCGCAGCCCCACGAGCCACATGAGGTACAGGCCCCCGCAGGCCGAGCTGACCAGTCCCACGGGGATCTGGAACGGTGCCAGGAGCCTGGCCGCGACGAGGTCGGCGAGCGCCAGGAGGAAGGCCCCGGTCACCGCCGAGGCGGTGAGCGTGGTCCCGGCGCTGCGGCACAGCCGCCGCGCCACCTGGGGTGCGGCCAGGGCCACGAAGCCGATGGGCCCGGAGACGGCGACGCACAGGGCGGCCAGCACGACGCCGTACCCCACGAGCACCCCGCGCCACCGGTAGGGCCGAAGCCCCAGCCCGGTGGCGGTGTCGTCGCCCATCTCCAGGACCCGAGTGGGACGCACCAGGCCCACGACCAGCGGGAGGAGCAGGGCGGTGCCCAGCGCCAGAGGCCGGACCTGGGGCCAGGAGACGGCGTTGAGGGAGCCGTACTGCCAGGCCTTGGCGGCCTCGGCGCTCTCGATGGTGGCGCGGGAGAGCAGGTAGTCGTTGAAGGATCCGAGCATCTGCGCCAGGGCGACCCCCACTAGGACGAGCCCGTCCCCGCCCGCCCGGCGCCGCAGGGCGATGAGGACGACCACGGCGGCGGTCAGGGCACCGCCCAGGGTGGTGCCCAGGGCCACGCTCGAGGTGGTGGAGACGCCGAGGAGGATGACCAGGAGGCCTCCGGTGCTCGCTCCCGTGGTGAAGCCGACGATGTCGGGGCTGCCCAGGGGGTTGCGGGAGACGGACTGGAAGACGGCCCCGGACAGGGCCAGCATGGCACCGACCAGGACCGCGGCGAGCACCCGGGGCAGGCGCTGGTCCACCACGATGAAGCGGTCCAGCTCGCTGCCCGCGCCGCCCAGGGAGTAGGTGCCGGTCAGGAGGCTCGCGGTGCCGATCGCGAGCACCAGGACCAGGAGGACCAGGCACACCCCTACCGAGCGGCGGTGGGCCAGGAGCGCGGCCCCGCGGGGCAGGGACAGGCGGAGGCTGTCGGGCGGCGGGGGGACGGTCCTCATGCGCCGGCCCCCGTCCAGGTGCTCCTGCGTCGCAGGACCATGGCCAGGAGGACCGGGCCACCGATGAAGGAGGTGACCACCCCGGCCTCCATCTCGCTGGGGCGGATGATGATGCGTCCCAGGACGTCGGCGGCCAGGAGCAGCACCGGCCCCAGGGCCAGAGAGAGGGACAGGAGGCGGCGCTGGTCGGCCCCCAGGGCCAGGCGCGCGAGCTGGGGCACCACGAGACCGATGAACGAGACGGGTCCGATGGCCGCGGTGGAGGCCCCGGTGAGCAGCGTGATCGCCGTCAGGGCCAGGAGGCGGGCCCGGGCGGGGCCGGCCCCCAGGGCCATGGCCTGCTCCTCCCCCAGGGCGAGGGCGTTGAGGACCTGCCCGGACAGCATCGCCATGACCAGGCCGACGAGCAGGAAGGGCGCCACCCAGGTGATGAGGGAGGCGTCGCGCCCCTCCAGGGAGCCCACCACCCAGAAGCGGTAGGAGCTGAAGGCGTCGGTGTCGTACATGGTGATGGTGCCGGTGACGGCGTGGAGGCTCGCCCCCAGGGCGACCCCGGCCAGGACGAGGCGGGTGGGGGCGGCGTCTGTGCCGCGTCTCGCCATGAGGGTCACCAGGGCGCTGGCGGCTCCTGCCCCGGCGAAGGCGAACCAGAGGTAGCCGCTGACGCCGGTGACGCCGAGCAGGCTGATGGAGGTCACCACGGCCAGGGCGGCGCCCGCGTTGACGCCGAGCATGCCCGGGTCTGCCAGGGGGTTGCGGGTGAGTGCCTGCATGAGCACTCCGGCCACCGCTAGGGACGCCCCGGCCACGACGGCCAGGACGGTCCGGGGCAGGCGCAGCTGCCAGACGATGACGGAGGCCACGGAGCGGTCGTGGGCGAGGAGGCCCTCCCAGGCCTCGGCCAGGCCTAGGGAGCGGGAGCCGACGGCCAGGCTCAGCACGGCCAGGAGCGCCAGGAGCACGCCGGCCCCGACGAGGAGAAGAAGGTACGGGCCCGGCCGGGACGCGGGTCCAGGACGCCCGCCTCGGCGCTGGGCACCGTCGGCTCGGGGTGCGCGGCCGGTCCGGGCCGGTCGTGGTGACTGGTTCACGGTAGGCCTCTCGGCTGGGGTGCCCGGGAGCGGCCGGGGCAGCGGAAGGAGATGGATCTCGTCTCGCGTACCTCCCGAAAGTGAGGTTAGCCTATCCTTATGGCCACGTTGATCACCCGTCGTTCTGCCCTGTCCCTGGCTGGCGCCACCGCGGCCGCGGCTCTCGCCGCCTGCTCCGGCAGCCCCTCCGCATCCTCGTCGTCTGCCAGTGCCTCGGGGTCGCCCTCGGTGGCCACGTCCACCGGCGAGACCCCCGCCGTCGTCCCCACCGGTGTTCCCGCGGGCATGGGCTCGGGGGCCGCCGACGGCGTCTTCCCCAGGACCGTGACCCACTTCCTGGGCTCGACCGAGATCGCCAGCGCACCCACGAAGATCGTCATCATCTCCACCGGCCAGATCGACGCGCTCCTGACCCTGGGCATCGTCCCCGTGGGCTCCACCGCCGCCAAGGGCGCGCAGACCGTCCCCGACTACCTCACCAGCGCCTTCAGCAGCCAGGCGGGCGCGCTGGCGGCTATCACGAGCGTGGGCAGCCGCACCGAGCCCAGCGTGGAGAGCGTCGCCAACCTGCACCCCGACCTCATCCTCATGAACAAGGCGGGCAAGGACGCCGAGACCCTCTACAAGTCGCTCTCGAACATCGCCGCGACCGTGGTCACCCAGGGCACGGGCCAGTACTGGAAGCAGGACCTCCTGCTGCTGGCCGACCCGCTGGGCAAGACCCAGCAGGCGCAGGCCTGGCTGGACACCTTCCACGCCGACGCCAAGGCGGCCGGAGGCAAGGTCCCCGGCTCCCCTACCGTCTCCCTGCTGCGCAAGGACGGTGACCGGCTGCGGGTCTTCGGTCCCCTCTCCTTCGCCGGGTCCGTCCTGGCGGACATGGGCGTGAGCCGCCCCAGCACCCAGTCCTTCACCAGCGGCGTCTCCCAGGAGATCTCCACAGAGAAGCTGGACCTGGCCGACGCCGACCGGCTCTTCTACTCCGTCCAGGGCGGGAACGCCACCGAGCTGAGCAGCATGCCGCTGTGGTCCACCCTGAAAGCAGTCACCGCGGGCCACGCCGTCCAGGTCCAGGACGACCCCTTCTTCCTCAACGCGGGCCCCACAGCGGCACGCGTCGTCCTGGACCAGGTCTCCTCCAGCCTCACGTGACACCATCGCTGGAGGCCCAGGACCTCACCGTGGCCTACGACCGGGCCCGCCCGGTCCTGTCCGGGCTGTCGGTCCAGGTCACGCCCGGGGCAGTCACCATGATCGTGGGCCCCAACGCCTGCGGGAAGTCCACGCTCCTGCGCTCCCTGAGCCGGGTCCTGACCCCCGCGGGCGGCCGGGTCCTCCTGGACGGGAAGGACATTGCCACCGCGCGCCCCAAGCAGGTAGCCCGACGGGTGGGGCTGCTAGCCCAGTCCTCACTCGCCCCTGAGGGCATCACGGTCCACGAGCTGGTCTCACGAGGCCGCTACCCGCACCAGTCGATCCTCCACCAGTGGTCCTGGGAGGACCACGAGGCCGTTACGGAGGCGATGGAGCGTACGCACGTGACCGACCTGGCCCACCGTCCTGTGGCCAGTCTCTCCGGCGGCCAGCGCCAGAGGGCGTGGATCGCCATGGTCCTGGCCCAGCGCACCGACGTCCTCCTTCTGGACGAGCCCACCACCTACCTGGACCTGGCCCACCAGGTGGAGGTCCTGGAGCTGTGCCGCAGCCTCAACACCGACCTGGGGACCACGATCGTGGCGGTCCTCCACGACCTCAACCAGGCCTGCCGGTACGGGGACGAGGTCATTGCCATGCGCAACGGCGAGGTCCGGGCCCACGGCCCCGCCTGCGAGGTCATGAGCGCCACCATGGTGGAGGAGGTCTTCGGCCTGCCCGTCCACGTCATCGAGGACCCCCTCTCACACACCCCCCTGGTCCTGCCCCTGCCCCGGGGCTGAGAAGGACTGCGCGTCCACCGGCGAGACCCCCGCCGTCGTCCCCACCGGTGTTCCCGCGGGCATGGGCTCGGGCGCGTGGGCATCTGCTCGACGAGGGCGAGCCGCCGGTGTTCCCGCGGGCATGGGCTCGAGGGGCGACGGCGGCGTCTTCCCCAGGACCGTGACCGCCCATCTCGACGAGTACTGCACTGACGCCGAACTGGCGCTCTGGAGGGACAGCTGCGTCGTCATCTACACGGTGCTCAACGCAAAGGGCGAAACCCGCTACTACGTCGGCGGCAACCCCCTCGAACCATCCTGGCCCGAGTTCGTAGACCCCAGGCGGCCCAACATCCGGCCTCTGTGGGATCTAGTCCCTGAACCACTGAAGACCTTCTACGAGACCGTCCACGACGGCTTCCACAATTTCCGCTCATCCAATTTCGGGCTCAGTCCACTCTCCGATGTGACATGCCTGGGGGCGCGCGGCGATGAGTGGCCCGAGCGCCTCGCGGGCTCATACACGTTCTTGCATCTGGGCGGCATTCAGGGGCTCGCCCTGGACATCAACGGCCCCAAACCAGGGCAGCCCGTCATGTGGTTGTGGAACGTCACGCACCCCGAGCTCGACTTCGACTTCGACTTCTGGGAGAAGCTCGATGAGCTGATCGTGCTCCCCTTCAACACGCTCGAGGACCAACGCGCGAGGCCCTCCCCACGCGGCCGCCACATGAGATGACACCGCGACCAGGCTCGACCCTGCGGGATGGACGCATCAGCACAGCATCCGGCTTCAAATGGCACGACACCTGACCGGCCCGCTCTCCTCGCAGCTCACGCGTCCTGCAAACCAGCGAGGCAAGAGTCCGACGAGCCGATAGGAGTCACCCTGTAACTCGCAAGCTCAAGGTGGCCCAGTTCACAGACACCTGCCCCGGGGCTGCTCGACAGCGGTCCTACCTCGGGGTCGGCCCACGGCGGCGACAAGGTGGAGCAGGGGCTCGTCGGCTTCCTGGCCAGCCCGACGGCTGGCAGGTAGCAGCCCACGGCGTGGGAGTCTGGGACCATGACTGGCACGCCCTCCCCTGCCTCCAGCGGCGCCACCACCAGCCAGGAGCGGCGCGGCCCCAACCGTTCCGCCCAGCCCGCCCACCAAGCGGCGGTCGACCCTCACCACCCCCTGGCGCTCGCGGCCGAGCAGGCCACCACCCCCTGGAGGATCCGTCACGCCGCAGCAGCCCTGGATGCGGCGCTCACCACGAGCCCGACCAGTCCTGCCCTGCTGCACAGCGCCCACCAGATGGCGCACCGCATCCACTACCCGCTCGTGGTCTTCAGCCTGATCGCGGAGTCCTTCTGCCTTCTGATGGCGACCTTCAGCCTCGACCCGGAGGTTTCGCGACGTGGGGTCCTCAGCTCGGTCTGGGCGATGATGCTCCTGGTCGCGGCGGTGACCGGCGTGCCCACGGTGATCGGCCTGGGGCGCCGTACCCGGCCCTTCCTGTCTCGGTTCTACGCCGCCTTCCCGGCCAAGCGCGCCACCGCCTGGGCGACGGTGGTCCTGGCCCCGGCCCAGCTGGGGGTGATCCTGACCACCGGAGACGACGACGCGATCGCCTGGGCGTCAGGGCTCAGCCTGCTGGCGACCTCCGCCGCCGCCGGGTGGGCGACGGTCCGCGCCAGCACAGCGGCGGGCACGGCGTCGGGCCGGCAGCCTGTGTCGCGGCCCTGACCTCGCCCGGTCCGCCGGTGTGCAGCCGGCCTCAGGCCGTACGCTGACCGGCGGCGCGGGTGATCCCGACCGAGGCAGCCACCACGCAGGTCATCGCGACCAGGTCGGCCAGGCTCAGCCGCTCCCCCAGGACCAGCAGCGCAGCCACGGCGGCAGCAGCCGGCTCCAGCGACATCAGCACGGCGAACACCCGCCGCGGCAGGATCCGCAGCGCCGCCAGCTCCAGGGTGAACGGGATCACCGAGGACAGGATCGCCACCAGGGCAGCCGTCCCCAGCACCCTCAGGTCCAGCAGCCCCGGCCCCCCGGTCACCACCGCCGGCGCGGCCAGCACCACAGCCCCGTACAGGGAGGCCAGGGCGACTCCTTCGGCAGACCGCCACCGGACTGCGAGCGAGGGTGAGGCGACGATGTACCCGGCCCAGGCGACACCGGCCAGTCCCGCCAGGCCGACCCCGATCAGGTCCAGGTCGGTCGGGGTGAAGCCGAGCACCGCCACCCCGGCCCCAGCCAGCAGCGCGAAGCCGACATCACGCCGGCTGCGGGAGGTCACCGCGGCCACGGTCAGCGGCCCCAGGAACTCGATGGTGACCGCCAGCCCCAGCGGAATCCGGTGAAAGGCCTGGTAGATCGCCCAGTTCATCGCGACCAGGCAGCAACTGTACCCCAGCAGCACCAGCCAGTCCGCCCGGCTGCGGCCCCGCAGCCGAGGCCG
Organism: uncultured Propionibacteriaceae bacterium; assembly: GCA_937926975.1. Classification (GTDB taxonomy): domain Bacteria; phylum Actinomycetota; class Actinomycetes; order Propionibacteriales; family Propionibacteriaceae; genus Fen-668. The sequence continues at coordinate 63,111 of CALBCJ010000039.1, forward strand.
GGCCAGGGGCAGCAGGACCGCGGCCGAGAACACCAGCCGCAGCCAGGTCATCGCCGTCGGGCTGACCTGCCCGAAGATCCCCTTGGCAAAGGCGGCCCCCACCTGGACCGCGACGATCGAGCCCAGCACGTACCAGACCGCCGACAGCCGCCGCGCTGGCACCATCAGCCCCCCACCTCCCAGCCGCACACCAGCGGAACCAGCCAGCGGTACCGCTCTACGGGACGCCGGCACCCGCACCGTACGCCCGCCGCTGTGCGGCCCAGCGGCGGGGTAGGCGAGCGACCAGGCCGGACCCCAGCCCCCGACGGCTCGACGGGCTCCGGCCGGGAGCACCCGGCAGCCGTACGTCATCTCAGGCGCCCCGCGCCGGTCACACAGCAACGGACCAGACCAGCGGTGACCGCCCGGTCAGGCCCGCTCCGGGGCCGAGAGTCCGCTGGTGTGCGGGCGCAGGCCAGGCCGCGGGCTACCAGCACGGCGCGCCCGGCGCTACTGGCTCTGGGTACGGTCGGCCCACCAGGCGAGCAGCTCGGCCTTGGCCGCCTCCGGCTCCACCGGCCCCCGGTCGAGGCGCCGCTCCAGCAGGAACCGGTACGCCTCGCCGACCTCCCGCCCCGGCGACAGCCCGAGCAGCTCCATGATCTGGTTGCCGTCCAGGTCCGGACGCACCGCGTCCAGCTCCTCCTGGGCGGCCAGCTCGTCGATGCGCCACTCCAGCTCCTCGTACGCCCGGCGCAGCCGGGTCGCCTTGGCCTGGTTGCGGGTGGTGCAGTCGGAGCGGGTGAGGATGTGGAGCCGCTCCAGCTCCGGCCCGGCATCGCGTACGTAGCGGCGCACCGCCGAGTCGGTCCACTGCCCGTCGCCGTACCCGTGGAACCGCAGGTGCAGCCCCACCAGCCGCGACACCGACTCCACCACGTCCTTCGGGAACCGCAGCTTCGTCAGCCGGGCCCGGGCCAGCTTCGCCCCGACCACGTCGTGGTGGTGGAAGGAGACCTTCCCACCAGGCTCGAAGCGCCGGGTCCGGGGCTTGCCGATGTCGTGCAGCAGCGCCGCCAGCCGGTTCACCAGGTCGGGCTCGTGGTTGCGCTGCCGCTCCAGGGCGATCGCCTGGTCCAGCACGGTCAGCGAGTGCTCGTACACGTCCTTGTGGCGGTGGTGCTCGTCGGCCTCCAGCCGCAGCGCCGGCAGCTCCGGCAGCACGTACTGGGCCAGCCCGGTCCGGACCATCAGGTCCAGCCCGACCCGCGGCCGGTCGGCCAGCAGCAGCTTGCTCAGCTCGTCGCGGACCCGCTCGGCCGAGACGATCTCCAGCCGGGGCGCCAGCTCGGTCATCGCCCGGACCAGCTCCGGCACCGGGCGCAGCTGGAAGCGGGTCGCGAACCGGGCCGCCCGCAGCATCCGCAGCGGGTCGTCAGTGAACGACACCTCCGGCTCGGACGGGGTCCGCAGTATCCCGCTGGCCAGGTCAGACACTCCACGGTACGGGTCGATGAGGCAGTGGTCGGCCAGGTCCAGCGCCATCGCGTTGATGGTGAAGTCGCGCCGTACCAGGTCGTCGGTGACGCTGTCGCCGAAGGCCACCACCGGCTTGCGGGTGCCGGGCTGGTACGCGTCGGCGCGGAAGGTGGTGACCTCGACCCGGTACTCCCGCCCCCCGTCGCGGACCAGGGTGCCGATGGTGCCGAAGTCGCGGCCCGTGTCCCAGACCGCGGTCCCGAGCGGCCTCAGCAGCCGCTCGATCTCGTCCGGACGGGCCGAGGTGGTGAGGTCGAGGTCGTCGGGAGCGACACCCAGCAGCGCGTCGCGGACCGGCCCGCCGACCAGGTACAGCTCGTGGCCCGCGCCGGAGAAGGCCTTCTGCAGGGTGCCTAGGAGCCCGAGCCGGCTCAGAGCCTGCTCCAGTGCTGCCCGCTGGGCCTCGCTGATCGGTGACACGGTCGACGATTCTAGGGCTGGTGGACCCCGCCCGACGACCTGGAATAGCGCTCGCGGGCTGTGGTGTTGAGGCTCTAGTCCAGTCCGGCTTGTAGGCTGCCGGGAACGACTGCTGAGGAGCTGAGGAATCATGTCGGAGGTCCGCGAGGTCATCATCGTCGGGTCGGGGCCGGCCGGGTACACGGCCGCCGTGTACGCGGCCCGCGCCCAGCTGCGCCCGCTCCTCTTCGAGGGCTCGATCACCGCCGGTGGGGCCCTGATGAACACCACCGAGGTGGAGAACTTCCCGGGCTTCGCGGAGCCGGTCATGGGTCCGGACCTGATGGACCAGATGCGTCAGCAGGCGGAGCGCTTCGGCGCCGAGCTGGTCACCGACGACATCACCGAGATGCGCCTGGACGGGCCGGTGAAGACCGTCGTCGACAGCGAGGGCACCGAGTACCAGGCGAAGGCCGTGGTCCTGGCGATGGGCTCGGCGTACCGCAAGCTGGGCCTGCCGGACGAGGACCGCTTGTCGGGCCGCGGTGTCTCGTGGTGCGCCACCTGTGACGGCTTCTTCTTCAAGGACAAGGCGATCGTGGTCGTCGGTGGTGGCGACTCGGCGATGGAGGAGGCGACCTTCCTGTCGCGCTTCGGCACCTCGGTGACGGTCGTCCACCGCCGTGACGAGCTGCGGGCCTCGAAGATCATGCAGGACCGGGCCCTGGCCGACCCGAAGATCTCGTTCGCGCTGAGCTCGCAGGTGACCGCGGTCCACGGCGCTGACAAGGTCGAGTCGGTGACCCTGCGGGACACGGTGACCGGCGAGACCCGCGAGCTGGCGACCGACGGGCTGTTCATCGCGATCGGTCACGACCCGCGCTCTGAGCTCGTCCGTGACCAGGTCGCCGTGGATGAGGCAGGGTACGTTGTCGTGGAGCCGCACTCGACCCGTACGAGCCTGGCCGGGGTCTTCGCTGCTGGTGACCTGGTGGACCACACCTACCGTCAGGCGATCACGGCGGCGGCGAGCGGCTGCCAGGCCGCTCTGGACGCCGAGCGCTACCTCGCGGCCCTGACCGACTGACCCAGGGAAGGAAGCCCATGCCCGCCACCACCGATGTGACCGACGCCACGTTCCAGGCCACTGTGCTGGAGTCTGACCGGCCGGTGCTGGTCGACTTCTGGGCGGACTGGTGCTCGCCGTGCCAGCTGCTGGCTCCGGTGATTGAGGAGCTCGCCGAGCAGTACCAGGGCCGGCTGCGGGTGGTGAAGGTGGACACCAACGAGAACCCGGTGACGCCCGCCACGTACGGGGTGCTGAACCTCCCGGCGCTGCTGTTCTTCTCCGGTGGGCAGGTGGTGCAGGAGATCCGGGGTGGGACCACCAAGACGCGCCTGCGCAAGGTGATCGACGAGATCGTCTGATCCGGTGTCATGAGCGGCTACCCGAACCAGCCTGACGGACGCCCGGAGCCTCGCCGGTCCAGCGGGTCGGCGCCGTCGCCTGATGCCTGGCCGGTGGCCCGTCCGCGCCGGTCGGCGTTCAGCCCGAGCTCTCCGGCGACCGCCGCCGGCCGGCCCGTCCCCAGCCGCTCGGTCCCGGTGGTCGGGGACCCGACACCCTCGTGGTCGGCCGACCCCGGGGCACCTGCACCGGTCTCCACTCCTGCCGGGCCGTCGGCGTCCGTCACCCCGGCGGCACCGGCAGGAGCCGACCCGGTGGGGGCAGCGTCGCGAACCGGCAGAGCACCGACCACTGCCTCACCGTCCGAGCCCTCCGACTTCCACGTGCCGCAGGCCCCGGCCGTACCCACCGGGGTGTCGGATCCCGCTCCCAATCCCCCGGCCCGGGCGTCCGTGCCGCCGCCCAGCCCGGCACCGAGCGGGCTGATCGACGGGTCACCGGGCGCCGCTGACGACTCGCTGTTTCGGCGGCCAGCCCCGGGGATGCCCGACCCGGTCCCGCTGAGGCCGGCCTCCGAGCCGGCGCCGGTGGTGCCCGAGGCGAAGGACGACAGCGACTCCGACCTGACCGACACCGCGATCCGGACCGGTCGGGCCGCCCGAGGAGTCCAGGCGACCAGCCGCGCCCGGACCGACAGCACCCGCCGCTGGACGGTCATCGGGATCAGCCTCGTGGTCCTGGTGGGGCTCGTCGGCGGGGCCGGTTTCCTGTTCTCGCGGTACGGGTCTCCGACCGCCTCGTCGTCCGCGGCGCTGACCCTGCCCCGCAGGGTCACCGACTTCGACCGGGACCCGACCCAGGGAGCGTCCCCGTCGACCCACCCCGACACTGGGGTGCAGACGGTGTCGGCGAGCTACCAGCGCGGAGGGGTGCACCAGTTCATCGCGCTGGCGTCCCGCCCGCAGGGAAGCGCCGAGGAGGTCCTGGCCCAGCTCAAGGCCACCAACGTCGTGACCCACCCGAACGGCCTCTGCGGCCAGGTCGGCACCCCGCCGCGTACGGCCTGCGTCGTGGTCCGCCGCGACACCGCGGTGATGGTGATCACCCTGGTCGACCAGCCGGCCGGGGACCTGCTCACGCTCGCCTCGCTGATCGCCGACGGGCTCGGCAGCGGCTAGGCCCGCAACTGGGACCGACCTGCCCGACCCGTCGCCCGCCACGCGGCTAGCGGCGCCCGCAACTGTGACCGACCTCAGTGCCAGGCCCGGGACCACTGTGGAGGGAGTGGGTACAGGACTGTCGGCCCGGATCCTGCTCCGCGATGTCGACTGGTACGCCCCGCTCCCGGCCGCCTGAGCTGCTAGGAGGCTAGGAGGCTCGTCGCAGCCGTACCGCCGGGGCCGGCGCGGGCGGTGGCAGCGGCCGGACCACCGACGCCACCTGGCGCAGGACGTCCGACACCGACGGCAGCCAGGAGCGGGTTGCCCGCAGGTCCAGGCGGTAGCGCAGGCCGTCGCCGAGGGGTACGAAGCCGGACTCCTCCAGCCACGAGGACGCCGGGCGCAGGCAGCTGCCGGCCGCCGACCCGGCGGCGTCTAGGGCTCGGACCCGGCGCTGGTCGACCAGCCGGGCCGCCAGCCCCTGCAGCAGCTGCCGCCCGGCCGGGCACTCCTGCGGCAGCCGCAGCGCCACCAGGGCGGCGGCGTCGGCGTTCGCGCCGCGGGCAAGCGGGTGGCCGCGCGGCACGTACCGGGCGGGCGAGACCAGCGCGTAGCCGTCGACCTGGTGGCCGCTGAGCAGAGCGACCCCGCACAGCCCCCAGTCCCGCACGCCGGCCTGGGCCCAGCCCAGGTCGTCGGTCAGCAGCCGCCGCTCTCGGCAGCCGCACCACGGCAGCCCCGCCAGCTCGCTGACCCGCAGCAGCCGCAACCGGGTTGATGTGCCGAACCTCCTGGTCGTCACCGGATACCTCCTCGGCTGGCCAGCCTGTGGCTCATCGTAGCCAGCACCTCCCAGGTGCGGCACAGTAGACCCCGTGAGCCTGCCGGAGCCTCGACGCGACACCCGCCTCGACCCGTACCTGGGTGCCTATGCCGAGCGCACCCACGGTCTCACGGTGTCTGCCGTACGGGCGCTGTTCGCCGTTGCCAACCGGCCCGAGGTGGTGTCGCTGGCGGGCGGGATGCCGAACATCGCCGACCTGCCGCTGGACGTCATCGGCGAGAACCTGTCCGAGCTGGTCCGCCGCAGCGGCACCCGCGCCATGCAGTACGGCTCGGGGCAGGGCGAGGAGCGGCTGCGGGAGCAGGTCTGCGAGGTGATGGCGCTGGAGCAGGTCCGCGCCCACGCCGACGACATCACCGTCACCACCGGCTCCCAGCAGGCGCTGGACCTGGTCACGCGGACCTTCGTCGACCCGGGCGACGTGGTCCTGGCCGAGGCCCCGTCGTACGTGGGGGCGCTGAGCACCTTCCAGGCGTACCAGGCGCAGGTGGTGCACGTGGCGATGGACGAGGACGGAATCCTGCCGGAGGCGCTGCGGGCGGCGGTGCAGGCCTGCACCCAGGCGGGCAAGCGGGTGAAGCTCCTGTACACGGTCCCGAGCTTCAACAACCCGTCCGGGATCCTGATGAGCCTGGCCCGGCGCCGCGAGCTGGTCGCGACCGCCGAGGAGCTGGGGCTGCTGATCGTTGAGGACAACCCGTACGGGCTGCTCACCCTGGACTGTGAGCCCCTGCCCGCGCTGCGCTCGCTGACCAGCGACGGCATCATCTACCTGGGCTCGTTCTCGAAGACCTTCGCGCCGGGCTTCCGGGTCGGCTGGGCGCTGGCGCCGCACGCCGTACGGGAGAAGCTGGTGCTGGCGCAGGAGGCGGCGACGCTGTGCCCGCCGGTGTTCAGCCAGTACGCGGTCTCGACGTACCTGGAGCACTGGGACTGGCAGGGCCAGGTCACGGTCTTTCGGGACATGTACCGGGCCCGCCGGGACGCGATGCTGCAGGGTCTGTCCGACCACATGCCGCCCGGCACGAGCTGGACCCACCCGCAGGGCGGGTTCTTCGTGTGGCTGACCCTGCCGGAGGGCCTGGACAGCCAGGCGCTGCTGGCCCGTGCGGTGACCAGCCGGGTCGCGTACGTGCCGGGTACCGCGTTCTTCGCCGACGGGCTGGGCAGCCGGCAGGTGCGCCTGTCGTACTGCTTCCCGACCCCGGAGCGGATCATCGAGGGCACCCGCCGCCTCGGCGACGCGCTGGCGGCCGAGCTGGAGCTGCACCGGGCCTTCGGGATCGAGACCTCACACCCGACCCGGGACTCGGCCGCCGGCCCGGCCCCCGACCTCAGCTAGGAGACAGATGCCTGACACGATTGTGGTTCTCGCCGGTGGCCTCAGCCACGAGCGGGACGTCTCGCTGCGCTCGGGGCGCCGGGTGGCGCAGGAGCTGCGGGACCTGGGCCACCAGGTGGTCGAGCTGGACGTGTCGCCCCGGCTGCTGGGCGAGCTGGCCGAGCTGGACCGGCCGGTGGTGCTGCCGCTGCTGCACGGCGGTGCCGGGGAGGACGGGGCGCTGCGGCAGGTGCTGGAGCTGGCCGGGGTGCCGTACGTGGGAAGCCCCGCCGCGTCCTGCCGCGTGGCCTTTGACAAGGCCGTCGCCACCCCGGTCGTGGCTGCCGCGGGCGTACGGGTGCCGCGGCAGGCAGCGCTGCCGGACGAGACGCTCCGCGAGCTCGGGGCCCCGGCGCTGGTGGCGGCGCTGGCTGAGCGGCTGGGTCTCCCGCTGATGGTGAAGCCGGCCCGCAGCGGCTCGGCGCTGGGCTGTACGGCGGTGACGGCGCTGGCCGAGCTGCCGGAGGCGATGGTCCAGGCGTACGGGTACGGGCCGACCGTGGTGGTCGAGGAGCTGGTCGAGGGCACCGAGGTGGCGGTGTCGGTGGTGGAGACGGCGGACGGGCTGCGGGCGCTGCCGGTGGTGGAGATCCGGCCGGAGTCCGGGGTGTACGACTACGAGGCCCGCTACACCGCCGGCGCGACCCGCTTCCTGGCCCCAGCCGAGCTGCCGGACCTGGTCGCCGGGGCCTGCCAGGAGCTGGCGCTGGCAGCCCACCGGGCACTCCACCTGCGTGACCTGTCGCGCATCGACATGATTGTCGGGCCTGGTCAGGAGCCGGTTTTCATCGAGGCGAACGTTGCCCCGGGGATGACTGAGACCTCGACCTGGCCGCTGGCGGCGGAGGCTGCCGGAGCCCGGCTGGGCGACCTGCTGGCCGATCTTGTCGCCCGGGTCCGGGAGCGGTCTGGCGGGTAGTGGGGTGCCTGGGGGCGGTCAGGCACGGTCGAGCATGGCCCGCTGCCGCTCGCTTCCGCTCTGTGCCTCCCAGGCGCGGGCGTACTCCCCGCCGTGGGCCAGCAGCTCCCGGTGGCTGCCGCGCTCGACGATCTGGCCCTGGTCGAGGTACAGGATCTGGTCGCAGTGGACCACGGTCGCCAGCCGGTGGGCGACGATCAGGGCGCTGCCGCCGCGGCGGCAGTGCTCAGCGACAGCCAGGGCGACCACGGTCTGGGTGGCCTCGTCGAGCTCGGAGGTGGCCTCGTCCAGCACCAGGACCCGTGCCTTGCCCTCGCCGAGGGTGGCGGTCCGCAGCAGTCCCCGGGCCAGGGCCAGCCGCTGCCGCTGCCCGCCGGAGACCGCGGTCCCGCGGGCGCCGACCGTGGTCTCCAGCCCCTGGGCGAGGTCCCAGCCCCGCTCCGGGTCGTGCAGCCCGGCGGTCCGGGTGATCCGCTGCAGGCTCTCCTCGCTGGCACCCGGGCAGGCCAGCAGCAGGTTGTCGCGAACCGTACCGTCAAAGAGGTGGTCGCGCTGGGGCACCAGGGCGACGACATCACGCAGGTCGTCGAGGGCCAGCTCGCGCAGGTCTGTCCCGTCGAGCCGGATGACGCCGGGGTCGGGGTCCAGCAGCCGTGGTACGGCCGCGGCCAGGGTCGACTTGCCGGAGCCGGTGGGGCCGACCAGGGCGACCGACTGCCCGGGCTCGAGGGTGAGGCTGACCTTGCGTACGACCACCGGGCCCTCCGGGTAGCGCAGGCTGACCCGGTCGAAGACCACCGTGGGGGTGCCGGCAGGGACGGGGGAGGGAGTCTCCGGCTCGGCCAGGGCCGGCTGGGCCTCCAGGATCGCCGCGACCCGCCGGGCACTGCCCCAGCTGTCGGAGGCGTCGGCCATCGTCTCAGCGACCGTGGTGACTGGGGTGTGAGAAGGGAGAACAGCGGCCAGGCAGGCCAGGGTCGGGGCCCAGGCCAGGTCAGCGCGGCCGGCCGCGGCCAGCAGCAGCCCGGCCGAGACCAGCGTCGCGGCGAGCGGGAGGACCGTGATCACCAGCTCCCGGGTGGCGTCGAGGAGGCCCTTGCCTCGGGCTGCCTGAGCCAGCCGCCCCTGCGGCTCGGCGAGCGCCTCGACCCGGGCCGGGCCCTGCTGGAACCCCAGGACGTCGCGGCTGGCCTGGACGGTGTCGGTGGTGAGGGCGGTGAGGTCGGCCCGGGCCTCGGCGAGGTCCTTGCCGTACTGGGCGGCGAAGCCTCGCCCGAGCAGCGGCAGCACCAGGCAGAGCAGGTAGCTGCCCAGCGCCACGAGGGCGACGCTGGGCAGGACGGAGAGGTAGACGAGCCCGAAGACGACCGGCATCACCAGCGCGGCGGCCAGCGGCACCAGGGCGTGGGCGAAGAAGACCTCCAGGCGGTTCACGTCCTTGACCGCGACGGCGAGCAGGTCGCCGCTGCGCCGGGTCCGGGTGTCCAGGGGCGCCTGCCGGGCCAGGGCGTCGAAGACGGCCCGCCGGATCAGGTCAAGAACGCGGAAGGCCGTGAGGTGACCGTAGTACTGCTCCAGGTACGAGCAGCCGCCGCGGAGCAGGGCCAGGGCGACCAGCACCGCCACCAGGGTGACCCAGCTGGGGTGCGAGCCGTCGACCACCGACCCGACCGCCCAGCCGCCGACGGCGAAGATCCCGACCGCCACCAGCTGCCCGACCATGCGGGCGGCGCCGGAGCCGATCAGCGGGCGCAGCGCCGGGCGCGCGACCGCGAGGATGCGTCGGACCACGACGTACGGCGTCATCGCAGCCTCCCTTCGACCAGGGTGTAGATCTGGGCTCCGGTGTCGAGGGCGCTGGCGCGGTGCGCCACCGAGACCACCGTACGGCCCTGGGCAGCCTCCTTGAGTGCTGCCAGGACGGCTTGCTCGGTGGGTCCGTCGAGGGAGGAGGTGGGCTCGTCGAGGAGCAGGACGGGACGGTCGGCGAGCAGGACCCGGGCGATCGCGATCCGCTGGGCCTGGCCTCCGGAGACTCCGTGGCCGAGCTCGCCGACAGCGGTGTCGAGGCTGGGGATCTCGTCGGCCAGGCCGACCCGGCGCAGCACCTGCCACAGCTCCTCGTCGGTGGCGTCGGGCTTGGCCAGGCGCAGGTTCTGGGCGACGCTGCCGCGCAGCAGCGTCGCTCCCTGGCCGACCAGGGCGGTGTGGCGCTGGAGCCAGGCCGCGTCGCTGTTGCCGGTGGCGGTGACCCGGCCGACCCGGCCCCGCTCGGGCTCCAGCATTCCCTGGAGCAGGGCGAGCAGCGTGGACTTGCCCGAGCCGGAGGGTCCGATCACGGCGGTGGCGCTGCCGCTGGCCAGGGTGAGGTCGACGTTGTCGAGGACCAGGTCGTCGTCGTGGCGGAAGCTGAGGCTGGCTGACTCCAGGTCGGTCGGGGCCTCCGGCTCGGACGGGGTCCAGCGGGGAAGGTCGGCGGCCGGGGTCCGGGTGAGCCGCTCGATCTCAGCCTCGGCGGCTCGACCACCGATGCCGATGTAGAAGTAGCCGGCTGCGTGGCGGACCGGGCTCAGGAGCAGGTGCGAGACCCAGACCAGGGCCAGCCCCTCGCCGACGGTGACCCGCCCGGCCTCGACCCCGGTCAGGGCGATCACGGCGGCCCCGCCGAGCAGCACCAGGGCGAAGGTCAGGTCGAGCGCCAGCACCAGCAGCTGGTTGGTCCAGAGCACGGCCATCGCGGACTGCCGAACCTGCTCACCGTCCTCGGCCAGCTGGGCCGCCCGGCGCCGGTGCGCCGTGAGCAGCCGCAGCGAGGTGAGTCCCTGGACGGAGTCGAAGAAGTGCGCCGCGTACTGGTTCTGGGCTCGGCGGGTGTCGGCCGGGCTGCGGCGGGTGAAGCGCTGCACAGCCCAGCTGACGAGCGGTGCGACGGGCAGCAGAAGCCCTAGCCAGAGTGCAGACCAGGGGTCGATGAGGAGCGCGGTGAGCCCGACTGTGGCGACTGTGGCGACCAGCGAGCCGATGGCTGTGCCGAGGTAGCCGATCCGGTACCGGACGTGCTTGTCGACGCCCTCGGTGAGCAGGGTGGCGAGCCTGCCCGTGTCCTGCCGGGACAGCCACCGGTAGCCTCGCCCGAGCGCGTGCCGGGTGAGCCGGGCCCGCTGCCAGCCCTCCTGCTCGGCCCCGGCCTGGGCTACCAGGACGCACCCGGCCCAGCGGGCCGCTCCGGCCAGGACGATCAGGGCGCTCGCACCGACCCAGACCGCCACCGAGACCGGGCGCCCGTCACGGACCGTGTCCACGGCCTGGGCGAGGAGGGCGCCAAAGCCGGTGAGGGCCAGCGCCTGGACCACGGGTACGGCAGCCGAGAGGGTGGGCGTCCGCGACGGCAACTCCGGTGCCAGCAGAGCAGAGGGCATGGTGTCGATTATGCCAGGCGATAATGATTCTCATTAAGGACGATGCTCAGAACCGAGCCCTCTGCTACCGAGTCCACGGGCAGCCTCCGGTCAGACCAGGCGCGGCTGGCTCGTGCACTGCGAGCTGTGGGCCGGCACGATGACCTGCAGCGCCGAGGCCCGGCCGCGAAGCTCGACCACGGTGCCGTCGGCGTGGGTGGAGCGCAGCACGGGCGAGCCGTGGAGAAGCTCGACCTGGGCGCTCTCGGGGAAGCCGAAGCGCCCCACGGCGGTACTGAACGCGGGCCGCAGCCGCTCCATCCCCGCCGGGTCGGTGGCGCCCTGGAGCACCGCGCTCACGTCGGTGTCGATCACGCAGCGGTCGCCGTCGGTGTGGGCGAGGGTACGGGTCTCGGCTCCCCACTGGATCACGTCGTCGCCCCAGGCCTCCCGCAGCGCGGCGATGACCTGCTGCGAGCGGGCCTTGGCCTGCTGCTCGTCGACCGGGGCCGACGCGTCCTGGCTGCACCCGCCGAGCACCGCAGCGGCCAGCGCTGCGACGACCATGCCGGTGACCGCAGCCATCGGCCCCCACCTCGTGCTGGTGCGCATCGCCCCTCCTCCTGCCGCCAGCCTACGCGAGGCTGCCCGGTGCGGGGCGCTGCCAGTGTCCCTGGGCTGCGGCCCGCACGCCTGCGGGCCAACCGGGCCCGGGCTCGCGGTGGGCACCACCGCCGGGTCTGGTCGGTCCGCTGGTGCGTCCCGGTGGGCCTGGCAGCCGACGGGGGCGGGGCAGGCCTCAGCGAGCCCCGGCCATGGTCCGGGTCAGCACCGCCAGGTAGTTCTGCAGCTCGCTGCGGTTGAACCCGACCACCGTCGAGGTCAGCGCCTCGGCGCCGGTCCGGACGTCGCCCACCGAGGAGGTGACATCGCCCAGCGCACCGTCCAGCCGGGGCAGGATGTCGCCGAGGGCGTCGGTCAGGTTGCGGCTGGCGAGCAGCCCGCGCCACTTGGTCAGCAGCATCTGCACGATCCGCAGGGTGTTCGAGACGGTGTCGATCTCGCTGGCCAGGCGAGCGGTGGCGTTGGCGTCCTCGGTCAGGGCGGTCTCGGTGGTGGTGAGAATCCCGCTCAGGGCGTGCGACAGGCCGCGGATCGCGTCATCGGACTCGGCCAGAGACTCCTTGCCGTCGATCAGCGCGACCACGTACTGCCCGACCATCTCGGCCTGCAGCCGGGCGATCGCCACCACGAAGTTGAGCTTCTTGCGGGCCGCGGCGACGTCGCGCACCCGGGCGTACGAGGTGTCGAGGCTGCTCGACACCGCACGGATCTGCTCGGTCAGCGACTTCGCCGCCTGCGCCAGCATCGGCTCCTCCTCGGCCCGGGCGACGACCACCTGGGCGGCCTCGGCCAGCGCGCCGAGCAGCTGGTGAACGCTGCCGGCGGCGTGCTGGAGCCGGGTCTCGATGGTGGCCCCGGTCTCCGCCGAGGTACCCAGCGAGCTGGCCAGCGGAGCCAGGGTGGAGTCGATCTGGTTCGCGGTCTGCAGCATGTCCGCCTGCACACCAGTGGCGTACGGGCGGCTCGGCAGGGTCGGGAACAGGGCCCGGCGGGAGGCGACCTCGGCCGGGGCGATGGTCATCATGAAGTCGTCGTACGAGGCGAAGCCGACCGACGCCAGGTGAGCCTCGATCGCCTCGGCGCCCATCGCCGCGGCCTCACGGGCGGGGACCCCGGCGGCCCGGGTGTCCAGCTCCATCGGCCGGACCTCGCGGTAGATCGAGTCGGCGGCGGCGAACAGGTCCAGCGTGGTCGGGCGGCAGCGGACCGACAGGAAGCCGTCGCCGAGCGGGGTGATGGTGCCGAAGGCCCAGTACGCGGTGCCGTCGCCGGCCTGGTTGAGCACGTACGCGGCGACCGGCTCGCCCTTGAGCAGCCGGTCCCACACCAGGTGGAAGGCGCCGGCGGGCATGTCAGGGTGACGGATGATGCTGTGCGGAGCGCCGACCAGCTGGCTGCGGTCGCGGCGGGCCATCTGGACGAACATGTCGTTCGCCTGGAGGATGACCCCCTTGCGATCGGTGGTCGAGAAGAAGACGTCCTCGGCCGGGATCTCGTGGACGGTGACGCCGTCGCGGACTGTGGTCATGCTGCTCTCTCCTTGCGCAGGGGATCCGTGAGCCCACAGTCTGGCGCCCCGAGGGCGCCGATGCCCCTGAGGTGACAGGGTTTTCATCTTCGCCGGCGAGGCCGCTGCGGCACGGCGCGACCCGGCAGGCCAGGTCTGCCGGACACGCCCGAGGCCGCCATCATTGAGTGTCTAGATGTCTTTATCGACTTATTGCTCTATAGCCGAGTCGTCACATTGCCGTCATGGTGCTGCCGTTGACGATGGCCAGGATCCGGTCGAGGTCCTCCTCGGTGGCGAACTCGATGGAGATCCGTCCCTTGTTGCGGCCCATGGTCACCGTGACCCTGGTGTCGAAGTGGTCGCTCAGGCTGCCCGCCACCTCGGCGGCCCTGGGGTTGGGCTCCCGGGGCTTGCTGGCGCGCCGCTTGGGAGCGCGCTCGTCGGCCATCATCAGGGTCACAGCCTCTTCCGTCGCCCGTACGGACAGGCCCTCGGCGACGATCCGGGTCGCCAAGGTCTCGATCTCGTCGGCCGACTCCAGCATCAGCAGGGCCCGGGCGTGGCCTGCGCTGAGGACTCCAGCGGCCACCCGTCGCTGAACCGGAGCAGGAAGACGCAGCAACCGGATCGTGTTGCTGATCTGCGGGCGGGACCTGTGAATCCGTCGGCTCAGCTCCTCCTGGGTGCAGCCGAAGTCGGCCAGCAGCTGCTGGTAGGCGGCCGCCTCCTCCAGGGGGTTCAGCTGCGCGCGGTGGAGGTTCTCCAGCAGGGCGTCGCGCAGCAGGTCCGCCTCATCGGTGGGTCGGATGATCGCCGGGATCGTCTTCTCCCCCGCGGCCTCGACTGCCCGGAGTCGACGCTCGCCCATGACCAGCTCGTACCCGCCGTCGTCCAGCGGACGCACCACGATGGGCTGCAGCAGGCCGACTTCCCGGATCGACTCGGTGAGCTCGGCCAGCTCGTCCTCGTCGAAGACCTGACGCGGCTGGCGGGGGTTGGGCCGAACCTTGTCGATCGCGATCTCCGTGAAGCTCGAGCCGCTCGGCATCGAGTCTGAGGCCTCGGGTGAGGTTGGCGCGTCCGTACGCTGAAAGAGCTCGCCCAGCCCTCGTCCCAGTCCAGTCTGGCGTGGCCGACTCATGACTCCCCTCCCTGGGTGACGCCCCGGTGGGCGATCTCGCGGGCAGCATCGAGGTAGGCCTGGGACCCTGTCGACCCGGGGCTGTACGTGATTCCCGTCTGCCCATAGCTGGGAGCCTCGCTCAGCCGTACCGATCGTGGGATGACGGTGCTCAAGGTCTCCGTGGGGAAGTAGTGGCGTACCTCGTCGGCGACCTGCATCGACAACCGGGTACGCGAGTCATGCATGGTGAGGACGACCGTCGTCACCGCGAGGTCGTCGTTCAGGTTGCCCTTGACGAGGTCAATCGTCCGGGTGAGCTGCGAGACGCCCTCGAGTGCGTAGTACTCGCACTGGATCGGGATCAGGATCTCCTTCGCCGCGACGAGCGCGTTCAGAGTCAGGAGCCCAAGGGAGGGAGGGCAGTCGATGATGACGTAGTCCTGCCGGTGGTCCTGCAGGTACAGCGAGAGAGCGTCCATGAGGCGTCGCTCTCTCCCAGGTACGGCGACGAGCTCGATCTCTGCGGCTGCGAGGTCGATCGTTGCCGGGAGGACCTTGAGCGTGGGTGACTCGGGGCTCACCACGGTGTGCCAGGCCATCTGGTCCTGCTCGATGACCACCTCGTACGTGCCCCGTACTCCAGGCCGGTGGTCCACGCCCAGGCCGGTCGAGGCGTTCCCCTGCGGGTCCATGTCGATGACCAGCACCCGAAGCCCACCGAGGGCCAGCGCTGCGGCGAGGTTGACGGCGGTGGTCGTCTTGCCGACTCCGCCCTTCTGGTTGACCACCACCAGGACCCGGGTCTGGTCCGGCGCCGGCATCAGCTCCCAGCTCGATGTTTCACGTGAAACGGTGTCCTCAGCCGTCGCAGACCCCTCAGCCCTGGACGCACCATTGGTCCCGGATGCGCGGTGCAAACCCGCGCCATCAGGGTGCTCCAGCTCGGACGTTTCACGTGAAACGGTCTCGTTCTCGATCGACACCTGACCTCCGTTCGGACTCTCGCCCACGATACCGAGACCCACATCGCAAGGGAACCGCGACCCGCCCTGTTCTCCACAGCGCCCGTCGCTGCCTGTGGACATCTCGCAAAACCCCCTGTCACCCGGACGATCCCCAGCAACACCCTGTGTACAGCGTGCTCTCCACCCTCACCTTCACATCGAGACATCCACCGGTACGACCAGCGAGACCCCATCGCCCCTCGGGCCGCCCCTCGTCACTCACCCCCGCAGTCCCCGCCCAGAGCCGACCGAGCACCGCCTCAGCGCAGCACGAGCCATGCCCGAACCGCCCACCTCTCGGCCCTGGACCCGGCTGGAGGAGACTCCGCCGGCCGGACTCCACGGCCTCGGCCAGGACCCACCAGAAGGAGTCCCGCCGGACGGCGAAGACCCACCACTGCCCCACGGGTCCCCCGAGCAGCAGGCGGACGAAGTCCCGACGCAGCACCGCTCAAAGCCTGCACCGACTCAGCCACGGGCCTGCCTGTCCCAGGCGCAGCAGGTCGCCCTGGCCCGGCTGGTGGTCGCTGATCCGCACACCCTGCTCCTCGACGAGGCGACCTCGCTGATCAACCCTGCGCGGCGCTCTCCCGCAGACCACTGCTCCTGCCGACCCCTGCCGCTCGCGGCTCCTGGTCCCCACGTCTCTCGCAGGTCGCGCGCCGAGCTCCAGGGCGGCCCTGGGTATCGCGGTGGGACCGAGCCCCACTGTCTCAGGAAGATGGCCCGCTCGTCGAGCCAGGCCGCTGACGGTTCGGTTCCACCTGGCCCTGCGCTCCATGCTCGGCTCAGACCCTGCCAGCGGGGGCTGACCCAGCTCCTCGGGTCGATCCCGTCTCCCCGGTGGTCTGGGCACTGCCGATCACCCAGCGTGCTCCGCCTCCCGCCCGGTCTCCCGCTCCTGTCCAGGCTCCCGAGACCACCGACCGGTGGAAGGCTTCACACCCTCGACACTCAGCCGTTTTCTCGCTTTGTCTCTTTATTCCTATATCGACCAGCGTGTCGCTGTCAGGTACGCGTCGACGAAGCCCTTGAACGGCCCTTCCTCGGCCGCCAGCTCGGCAACCGTCCCGGCCTGGGCCACCCGGGCACCGTTCTCGCCCGGGCTCAGGAAGACGACCTGGTCCGCGTTCCGCACCGTTGTCAGCCGGTGCGCCACCACCAGCACCGTACGACCCTGCGAGAGGTCCCGGACCACCGCCGTGATCGCCGACTCGTTCTCCCCGTCCAGCGCCGAGGTCACCTCGTCCAGCAGCAGGATCGGCGCGTCCTTGAGGAACGCGCGAGCGATCGCCACCCGCTGCCGCTCACCACCCGACAGGCTCACCCCACCTGGGCCGACCGGAGTCTCCCAGCCCTGCGGCAGAGCCTCGATCGCCCGGTCCAGCCGGGCCTTCCGAGCAGCCTCCTCCAGCTCCTCGTCTGTAGCATCCGGCCTTGCCACCCGAAGGTTCTCCTTGATCGTGGTGTCGAACAGGTAGACCTCCTGGAAGACCATGGCGATCCGGGACATCACGTCGCTCACCGGCAGCTGGCGCACATCGACCCCGCCGATCTCGACCGCGCCAGAGTCCACGTCCCAGAACCGGGCCACCAGGCGAAGAACCGTCGACTTCCCCGCGCCCGACGGTCCGACCAGGGCCGTCACCGTCCCCTCCGGAGCAGTCAGGCTCACCCGGTCCAGGACCGGGGTGCCCTCCTCGTACCCGAACGACACCTCGTCCAGCCGGACCGTGCACCCCTGCGGCTCCCCAGCCTCCCCCTGGCCCGGCTCCGGCAGCGCCGGAGCCTCCAGGATCTCAGCCACCGAGCGCAGCGCCACTGCTGCCGCGTTGCTCTCCGCCGAGTACAGGGCGGCCTTCGTCAGCGGCAGCACCATCCGCGCAGCCACGGTCACAATCGCCAGGTACGCCACCGGGTCCAGCCGCTGCCCGGTCACCTCGGCCACCCCGACCGCCAGAACAAGGGCGAACGCCACGTACAGGACCCACCCGAAACCCTGCGCCGGGCGGCCCTTGACCCGCAGCCCGTGCAGCGTGGCCTGCGCGTCCGCCTCCAGGGCGGCGTCCACCGGCGCCCACCCGGTCTGGGTCACCCCGGTCGCCCTCAGGACCGGCTGCAGCCGGGCGAGCTCCACCAGGCGCCCGGCCGCCACCCGGGCCGCCTGGTCCTCCATCTCGTTGCAGCGGGTCGTCGCGGACGACATCATCCGCCACACCAGGTACAGCGGCACGACCGTCACCGCCATGATCAGCGCCAGCACCGGGTCCACCCAGACCACGGCGAGCATCATCACCAGCGGCGTCACGAAGGCGTTGCACAGGTGCGGAATCACCAGTGACGTCAGGTGCGACAAAGTGTTCACCTCGCGGGAGGTGGCGTTGATCACCTGTGACTCCCGCTCAGCGCTGAACCAGCCCAGCGGCAGCGCGAGCACCTTCTCCGCCACCCGGTCGATCATGGTGTCGCAGACCTCGTACACCCCCACCCGGAATGACCGCAGAAAGGCGACCACGTCCACCACCAGGGTCGCCGTACCGGCGACGGCAACCGCGACCAGCCACCCGGTCAGCGACCCCTCCCCTCCGTACAGGGCCCTCAGGAAGGGGATCATCATCGCCAGCGTCACCCCTTGCAGCACCGCAGACGCCAGGAACCACACCAGGATGGCCCGGATCTGCTGGGCGTTCACCACCCGGGTCAGCAGCGCCCACATGGTCACTCTCCCTCCACCAGGCTCAGGTCCTGGCTGGCCCACAGCGCCGCGTAGCGGCCCTGGGCCGCCACCAGCTCGTCGTGCCGGCCCCGCTCCACGACCTCGCCCTCATCGAGCACCAGGATCTGGTCCGCGTCACGTACGGTGGCCAGCCGGTGCGCGATCATGATCACCGTACGGCCTTGTGCCAGCCGACTCAGCGTCTCGTGCAGGTCACGCTCCGACTCTGGGTCGGCCTGCGCAGTAGCCTCGTCCAGCACCAGCACCGGCGCGTCCTGCAGGTACGCCCGGGCCAGCGTCACCCGCTGCTTCTCGCCTCCCGACAAGAACCCGCCCTCGGCCCCCAGGACGGTGTCGTACCCCTGCGGCAGCCGCATGACCCGGTCGTGGATCAGTGCCGCCTTCGCCGCCGCGACCAC
Source organism: uncultured Propionibacteriaceae bacterium (assembly GCA_937926975.1). GTDB lineage: Bacteria > Actinomycetota > Actinomycetes > Propionibacteriales > Propionibacteriaceae > Fen-668. The sequence goes on from CALBCJ010000039.1 coordinate 81,537, forward strand.
CTCGTCCATGCTCGCGCCGGGCTTGCCGAGGCGGATGTTGTCCAGCACCGAGTCGTTGCTCAGCGCCACGTCCTGCAGCACCACCGCGACCCGTGAGAGCAGCCAGGCGAAGCTGGCCTCGCGCACGTCCACCCCGCTAACCCGTACGCAACCCGCGCCGACGTCGTAGAACCGGGCGATCAGCCTTGCCAGCGTGGACTTGCCGGACCCGGACGGACCGACCAGGGCCGTCACTGTGCCCGGCTCGGCACGCAGGGTCACCCCCCGCAGCACCGGCTTGCCTGGCTCGTACTCGAAGCTCACGTCCTCCACCTCGACCCGGCCCGGGGCCGGCCCGTCGCCCTCGTCGTACTCACCTGCCGGCATCCGCTCCTGCGAGAGCACCGCGGCGCTGCTCTGCGCCGCCATCCGCGACTCGTACACGTGCTGCAGCAGGCCCATCACGGTGCTGACCCCGTCGGGCAGACCCGGTGCCAGCAGGAAGAACGGCAGGGTCGCCCACAGCGGCGTCCACCCCTGCCGGGTGAAGACCACCGCCAGCACGGCGACCAGCACGAAGACCGTCGCCGGGCGCAGCATCGCGTTCAGCACCGCCATCGGCCGTCCCGAGGCCCGCACCCACTCGTACGAGATCTCAGAGAAGTCGCGACGCGCCTGGTGGAACCGGGTTCGGGTGGTGTCAGTGGCCTGGAAGCCCTTGATCTCCGCGATCCCTTCGAGCATCTCCACCGTGGCTGCTGAGATGCGGGTCTGGGCGACCCCGAAGCGCTCGGTGACACCCGTCAGGCCTCGCGCCGTCAGACCCAGGACCAGCCCCCCGGCGACCAGCCAGACCCCGAACAGGGTCAGCGCCAGCCGCCAGTCGACCCAGACCAGGTACGCCCCGCCGGCCAGCACACCGACGATGGCGGCGGTGACGTCGCCGGGGATGTGCGCGACCAGGGTGTGGATAGCCGTGGTGTCGTCGCACACCATCTTGCGGATGGTCCCGTGCGGCAGGCGGGCCACCGACCCGAGCGGCAGGTGGTTGATCTGGTCCACGATCTGCTGCCGCAGACGGCGCCGCAACCGCGCCTCGGCCAGGTGAGTGACCCCGAGCCCGCTCATGTAGAGCATCTGGGAGGCGCACAGGGCGGCCGCGGCCACCCCGATCCAGCCCCAGGCCGACAGCCCGGTTCTCGTCTCACCTAGCCACAGCGCTGCCAGCTGGGTCAGGGCGGCGAACGGTACGACCCCGACCACCGCGCCGGTACCGGTCAGCACCCCCGAGACCACCATCGCTGTCCGTGCCGGACGTACCAGGTCACTGACGCTGACTGTCATTCACCCTCCCAGGTCCCCCACGACATTAACTAAGGTACGCCTTACCTAATTCGTGGTGCGAGGGAGGTCCGCCCACCGGCACCCGGCGGTCACCGAGCAGCGAGTCCTTCCAGCCGCCGAACGAGTAGTAGCCGACCAGGACCCGGTCTGGCAGCTCGGCCCGTAGCCCTGACCCGCACCCCCGCCCACCGGCGACAGCGCCGCTGCCTGAGTGCTCAGCACAGGACGGTCCACCGTGCTTGGTCACGACTCGGGCTCGGCATGAACAACGTCGGTGTAGTTTTCCCCAGACTCGTCCACAACCTGTGGACAACCACCTCGAACCCCGGTTCGGCAAGGTCCGTCATCGACCTTCCCAGAGTCCGCCGGCGCCCGTGGACCCGGCCGGCACCTTCCTGGTGGTCCCGCTCTTAGCGCTGGCCAAGCTTCTCCCCCCGTGGACCAGGCCGGCACACCAGCGGACCATCCGCGCCGCCCGAGCCCTCCACAGCCCGGGCAGGAGCTCAGCCGCCCGCTCTTATGACCTGAGTGGCCCGCCGCTCAGCTCTGAGCGGCCCGAACCCGGACCACCACCGTTGGGTCGCTGGCTGGGTCGGCCCGCACCCACAGCACCTCGGCCTCGGCCCCCAGCCGGGCCAGGTCCGCGGCCGCCGCCCCCACCTCGTCGGGTGCCGACGACCCCTTGAGTGCCAGCAGCTCACCGTCAGGAAGAAAGAGCTGCCGGGTCCACCGCAGCAGCCGACCCAGGGGAGCCACCGCGCGGCAGGTCACCACGTCGAACCGCTCCCGCCGCTCCTCGGCCCGGCCCCGGTCGACCTCCACCCGGTCGGACAGGCCCAGCTCGGCGACCACCTCGGACAAGAACGTGACCCTCCGCAGCAGCGGCTCCAGCAGCACCACCCGAAGATCGGGCCGCGCGATCGCCAGCGGAATCCCAGGCAGCCCGGCCCCCGAGCCCACATCCACCACCGCCACCCCGGCCGGGACGACCGAGCGCAGCGCCACGGAGTTCAGCAGGTGCCGCTGCCAGATCCTGGGGACCTCCCGCGGACCCAGCAGCCCCCGCTCCACACCGCGCGTCGCGAGAATCCTCGCGTACGCCTCGGCCCGCTCAGCGTCGGCGAAGGCCCGCCCCACCGCCGCCGGGGCGGGACCCAGCTCGCCGCTCACCGGGTCAGGCCGGCAGCACCACGACGCGACGCTTGGGCTCCTCGCCCTCGGACTCCGACACCAGCCCGGCCGCCGCCACGATGTCGTGGACGATCTTGCGCTCGAAGGGGTTCATCGGCGCCAGCCGTACCGACTCCCTCGACTCCTCCACCTCGGCGATGGCGTCGCGGGCCAGGTCCTGCAGCTCCTTGCGGCGCCGCTCTCGGTGACCGGCCACGTCGAGCATCAGCCGGCTGCGCCGCCCGGTCTCGGTCATCACCGCCATCCGCGCCAGCTCCTGCAGCGCCTCCAGCACCTCGCCGCCCGGGCCGACCAGCAGCTCGCCCGAGGTCACGATCGACACGTGCGCCCGGCCACCCTCGATAAAGGTGTCGATGTCGCCGTCCAGGTCAGCGATGTCGAGCAGCTCCTCCAGGTAGTCGGCTGCGATCTCGCCCTCGTTCTCCAGCGCCTCCGCCTTGCTCCTTGCCTCCCTGGCCGGGTCGTCGGCCTTCTCGGCCGACGCCTCAGCGGGCTCCTGGTCAGCCGGCTCGTCCTGGGCGGCGGGCTCAGCCGTACGACCAGCCTCCCCGGCCTCGCTCGCCCGGTGCACCGGCTCGCTCCCCGCGCTCTCGTCACCGGGTCGGTCCAGGTCCTGCTCCGGCTCAGTCCGCAGCTGGTCGTCCTCGATCAGGTCAGGCATGGCTCTCCTCGTCGTACCTAGTCCCCAGCCATTTCCGGGCCTCCCGGCCGTGGTGGCACCGGCCCGCTCCTCTTGCGCTGCGCGCGCCCCGACCGGCGGGGCTGCTGGCGCTCAATCCTCTGACGCTGGACCGTCGGCCGGCTGCCGCTCGCCGACGTGTCACCACTGCCCGAGCCGTCGGCCACGGCGGGCGTGGCCCCGGGCCGCTTGCCCAGCCGCTTCGCCAGCCGCTCGGCCTGGATCTTCTGCGGGTCCTTCCCGCGCCGGATCATCCGCTCCTCCCACAGGATGTACGCGGGAGTGTTCGGCGTCGGGTTGTTGTGGATCAGGATGTACTGCTGGCCCAGGGTCCAGACGTTCGACGTCAGCCAGTAGATCAGCACACCGACCGGGATCGAGACCCCCCCGATCATGTAGATCACCGGGAAGACGTACAGCATCATCTTCTGCTGCTGCGCGAACGGCCCGGTCATCGACTCCGGCGGCATGTTCTTCTGCATCAGCTGCAGCTGGGTGATGTACAGGATCGCGGTCATCGAGAGGATCAGCACCAGCGCCAGGACCTGAGTCGCCCCGAAGTCGCCGATCGGGAAGAAGGTCCCGGCCAGCCGGGCCCCGAAGATGTCCGAGCTGGCCAGTGACCTCACCAGCTCGGGCTGCTTCTCGAAGAAGTACCCGTACACGTTGCCGCGGGCCACGCCGTTGAGCACGTTGAACAGCGCGATGAAGATCGGCATCTGCAGCAGCAGCGGCAGGCAGGAGGACGCCGGGTTGACGCCCTCCTCCTTGTACAGCTTCATCGTCTCCTGGCCGAGCCGCTCCCGGTCGGCCTGGTACTTCTGCTGCAGGGCCTTCAGCTTCGGCTGGATCAGCTGCATGTTGCGGGCCGAGTTGATCTGCTTCACGAACAGCGGGATCAGCAGGGTCCGGATCACCACCGTCAGCGAGACGATCGCCAGCACCCAGGTCCAGCCGCTGTCGGCGCCCAGCAGCGGGGACCAGAGCCGGTGGGCCCCGACGAGGATTCCCGACACGGCCGCGTACAGCGGCCACATCGCCCCGTTCAGGAAGTCCCAGAACCCGTTCAGCGGGAGAAACACGTGCCACCTCCGTCATGGGCCGTCGCGGCCCGCCCTGATGGAGCCACACCGCTCCCTGACGTCTTGATCGTCGTCCCTAGTCTGTCCGCCGCGGCAGCCTCGGCCTGCTCAGCCTCCCAGGCGGCTGCCTCGGGGGTCCCCGGGACTGGGTCGTAACCCCCTAGCGACCAGGGGTTGCAGCGGCTGATCCGGCTGACGACGAGCCAGCTGCCGCGCAGTGCCCCGTGCACCTCGAGCGCTCTCAGCCCGTACGCCGAGCAGCTCGGGTGGTACTTGCAGACGTTCCCGTACAGCGGCGACACGAACCGTCGCCACAGCTTCACGAAGCCGATCAGCAGCCACCTCATCGCAGCGCCGCCTCCCAGGCAGAGTCGAGGTCGCTCACCAGCCGCTCTGGCTCGCTCCCCGCCGCTGGCAGCGCCCGCACCACCACGTCGTACGGGGCCGGCAGCTGCTCGAGCCGCGGCCGCACCAGGTGCCGCAGGCGCCGCCGGACCCGGTTCCGCTGGACGGCACCACCAACCGGCTTCGGCACCACGAAACCTGCTCGTGACGGCCCGGCCTCGCGGGCCAGAGCATGCACCACCACCGTACGACGCCCAGCCCGGCGACCGGTCCGGGTCACCAGCCGGAACTGGGACGACGACCGCAGCCGCGCCGAGGCCGCCAGCATCAGCCCTGGTCAGGCCGAGAGCTCGACGCGGCCCTTGCGGCGCCGCGCGGCGAGGATCGCCCGGCCGGCGCGAGTCCGCATCCGAGTGCGGAAGCCGTGCGTACGGCTGCGGCGCCGGCTGCTCGGCTGGAACGTGCGCTTGCTCATGGGACTCCCCAGTCGTTCGAGATCTTTCGGTGAGCGCGGCGGCGCTTCGGGTCCTGGTCGCTGACGCCAGCGACTGACCCACGATACGGGCAGGGCAGCGACGTGAGCAAATGGCGCCGGACATCAAGGCGACACGCCGGTGAGAGCCGAGAAACTCGCCGGACGGGTTGCGTCGGTCGGGCCTGGCGTCTAGGTTCGTCCCGTTCACCCCCCGAACCGGCCCGGACGGGGACTCGGCGCGCACCTCGGGATGTGGACAGCCCGTGGACAAGCCCTCGTCGCCGCCCCTCTAGAATCGCTCAGGGACCGGGACCGACAGCTTCGCGACAAGGGAGGATTCCTGATGGACACGACATCGGCGAATCCAGCCCCCGACGTTGTAGAGCTGTGGACACAGGTTGTGGAAACGCTTGACCCCCCGACCCGGGCGCTGCTCGCCAGGTGTCAGCCGCTGATGCTCCACAGCTCCACGGTCATGGTCTCCGCCCCCGACGAGTTCACCCGCGAGCGCATGGAGAACCGGCTCCGCAGCCGGATCGAGGAGGCTCTCAGCGACGAGCTCGGCGACCAGGTACGGATCGCGGTCACGATCGCGCCGCCCTCCGAGCAGCAGCCCGAGCTCCCCGTACGGCTGGACGACTCAGACGACACGGAGAGGCAGGACGAGGACAGCGCTCCCAAGACCCGGACCCGCTCGTCGCGCTCCCGCGACCAGGACCGCCTGAACCCCCGGTACACGCTGGAGACCTTCGTCATCGGCCCCTCCAACCGGTTCGCCCACGCGGCGGCGGTCGCGGTCGCCGAGGCGCCGGGCAAGTCGTACAACCCGCTCGTGATCTACGGTCCCTCGGGGCTAGGCAAGACCCACCTGCTGCACGCGCTCGGGCACTACGTGCACACGTACCACCAGCACCTGCGGGTCAAGTACGTCTCCACCGAGGAGATGACCAACGACTTCATCAACGCGATCGCCGACTCCCGTACGGCGCAGTTCCGCCGGATGTACCGCGAGGTCGACGTCCTGCTGATCGACGACGTCCAGTTCCTGGAGAAGAAGATCCAGACCCAGGAGGAGTTCTTCCACACCTTCAACCACCTCCACAACCTGCAGAAGCAGATCGTGATGACCTGCGACCGCCCGCCCAAGCACCTGGAGGCGCTGGAGCCGCGGCTGCGGAGCCGGTTCGAGTGGGGGCTGCTGACCGACGTCCACCCGCCGGACCCCGAGACCCGCAGCGCGATCCTGCGCAAGAAGGCCACGTCGGACGGGCTGACGGTGCCCAACGACGTCCTGGAGTTCATCGCCTCGAAGATCTCCTCCAACATCCGCGAGCTGGAGGGGGCGCTGATCCGGGTCACCGCGTACGCGTCGCTGAACCAGCAGACCGTCGACCTGGACCTGGCGATGGCGGTCCTCAAGGACATCATCGCCGAGAGCAGCGAGCACCCGATCACGATCGGGATGATCATCAACGAGACCGCGGGCTACTTCGGCCTCACCGTTGAGGACCTGACCGGGCCCGGCCGGGCTCAGAGCGTGGCCCTGGCCCGCCAGATCGCCATGTACCTGTCGCGGGAGTACACCGAGTCGAGCCTGCCGAAGATCGGCCAGGCCTTCGGTGGCCGCGACCACACCACGGTGATGCACGCCAACCGCAAGATCAAGGAGCTGATCTACCGCGACCGCGACGCCCTGACCAAGGTGAACGAGATCACGAACCGGGTGAAGCAGACCGCCCAGCGACGAGCCTGAGCCCGAGGGCTGCGGCTCTCGCTGCGGTACGGCACGGGGACCACCCAGCTCTCAGGGGCTGGTCAGGGGATGGTGAGCAGGGGCCGACGGCCCGGCGCCGGCTGGGGCCCTGCAGCGCGGCCTCGTACGAGCACACCTGCGGACCGACCAGGCGGTGGCGGGGCGGCGCCGCCAGCAGGGCCGGGGGTGAGTCCGCTGCTGTGACGACGGGAGGGCCCGTACGAGCCGTCGCCGGCCGGTCGCAGCCCTGCGCGGCGGGCGGCCGAGCCCGCGGGCGAGCCCCGCGAACCTATCCACAGCTGTCCACAGATTCCTGTGGATGAAGGGTGAGCTGACCCCCTCGGCCTTGGGATGAGAGTCGCGCACCGCCAGCTTGTCCTCAGATCCTCCCCGTGTAGCTTTCCACCTCTCCACAGGGACGACACGCGTGTGATTTCCCGCCCACGAGGTCAGACGACCTCTGTCCACACCATCCACAGGCCCTATGACGACGACTGAGGAGAGTCATGAGGAAGAAGTCGCTCAAAGCAGGGAGGCGCTCAGTCTGGGGACAACTCTCTGATGAGAACCGTTCTCAGGCCGTGGGCGGTTCGCTTCGGCGGCAGTCCAGCACGGGCACTATGATCGCGAACGACGAGAGGGGTACAGGGTGAAGATCCGACTCGACAAGGATGTTCTCGCCGAAGCGGTGCAGTGGGCCGCCCGGAGCCTGCCCACGCGACCGAGTGTGCCGATCCTCGCCGGGCTGCTGATCCGCGCGGACGCGACGTCGGTCGTGTTCTCCAGCTTCGACTACGAGACCAGCGCCCGGATCAGTGTCGCCGCCGAGGTCACCGAGGGTGGCGTGGCTCTGGTGTCGGGGCGGCTGCTGGCCGACATCTCTCGCTCGCTGCCGAGCAAGCCGGTGACTCTCAGCGCTGGTGAGTCCCATGTCGAGCTGGTCTGCGGCTCGGCCCGGTTCACTCTGCAGACTCTTCCGGTCGACGACTACCCAGAGTTGCCGACGATGCCGGAGGCCACCGGCACCGTACGCGCCGGCGACTTCGCCAAGGCGGTGCAGCAGGTCGTGGTCGCGGCCGGACGTGACGAGCTGCTGCCCGTGTTCACCGGGATCCGGATGGAGATCTCCGGCGACCGGCTGGACCTGCTCGCCACCGACCGGTACCGGATGGCGCTCAAGGAGCTCGACTGGAACCCGACCGTGCCGAGCGCGGCCGGCGTCGCCCTCGTGCCGGCTCGGGTGCTGGCCGACGCGGCGAAGTCGATGACGTCCGGCGACACCGTCACCGTCAGCCTGTCCTCGGCCACCTCGGGTGAGGGGCTGATCGGGCTGGAGGGCGAGGGCCCCGGCGGCAGCCGCCAGATCACGACCCGCCTTCTGGACGGGGAGTTCCCGCGGGTGCGGCACCTGATGGACATCACCGGCGAGCTGTCGATCCGGCTCAGTACCCAGGACCTGGTCGCGGCCGTGAAGCGTGTCGGGCTGGTCGCCGAGCGCAACACCTCGCTGCGGATGCTGATCGAGGACTCCTCGGTCACCCTGGAGGCCGCCACCGGTGACCAGGCCCAGGCGTCGGAGGCGGTCGCGGCCGTCGTCGAGAACGAGGGCGACGAGCTGGCGATCACGACGGCCGGGTTCAACCCGCACTACCTGTCCGATGCGCTGACTGCGGTCGACTCCCCGTACGTGCACTTCGCGTTCACCGCGCCGGGCAAGCCGTGCCTGGTGACGGGGCTGGAGCAGCTGGACGCCGACCCGGCCACCGACTACCGGCATGTGATCATGCTGATGCGGCTCCCCGGCTGAGCCGGTACCGGGCGGCGAGCCCGCGAGAGGAGGACGCATGTACGTGACGCACCTCCAGCTCACTGGTTTTCGCTCCTACCAGCAGGTGTCGGTGGCGCTGCGACCAGGGGTGACGGTTCTTGTCGGGCAGAACGGCCAGGGGAAGACGAACCTGGTTGAGGCGATCGACTACCTGGCCACGCTGGGCTCGCACCGGGTCTCGTCCGATGCCCCGCTGGTACGCGCCGGAGCCAGCCAGGCGACGGTCTCGGCCCGGGTCCAGGCCGGGCTCGACGACCCTCGGGCGCTGAGCCTGGACCTGGAGATCAACCCGGGCCGGGCGAACCGGGCCCGGCTCAACCGGGCCCCGCTGAAGCGGCCCCGGGACCTGCTCGGGGCGCTGGTCGTGGTGCTGTTCTCGCCGGAGGACCTGGCGATTGTCAAGGCCGACCCGGCCGGGCGGCGGCGGTTCCTGGATGACCTGCTGGTGTCGCGCTGGCCGCGGCTCGCCGGGGTCCGGCAGGACTACGAGCGGGTGCTGAAGCAGCGCAACGTCCTGCTGAAGTCGCTGAGCGGACGGTCGCCGTCCCCGGCCGGTGCCGGTGCGGACTCGACGCTGGACGCCTGGAGCGACCACCTGGCGCTGCTCGGCGCGGAGCTGGTCTGTGCCCGGCTGCAGACCCTGGCTGAGCTGGGGCCGCACCTGGAGCGGCAGTACGCCCAGATTGCTCCGGTGAACAGCTGCGCCAGTGCCCGGTACGAGTCGAGCTCACCGGTGGAGGCCGGGATGACGAGGGACGACACGGCTCAGCTGCTGCGGGGCCGGATGCAGCAGCGGCGTCGGGAGGAGATCGCCCGCGGGGTGAGCCTGGTCGGCCCGCACCGTGACGACCTGCACCTGGTGCTGGGGGAGCTGGCGGCGAAGGGGTACGCGAGCCACGGCGAGTCGTGGTCGCTGGCACTGGCGCTGCGGCTGGCCTCGTACCACCTGCTGCGTGGTGACGGGATCGAGCCGGTCCTGGTGCTCGACGACGTCTTTGCCGAGCTGGACCAGACCCGCCGGCAGCGGCTGGCGGGCAGTATCGCTGACGCCCAGCAGGTCCTGATCACGGCCGCGGTCGCCGACGACGTCCCGGCCGAGCTCGGCGGGCGCCGGCTGGTGGTCGCCGACGGCCAGGTCTATGACCCGGCTGACGGTGAGGCCCCTACCGGCACAGCAGCGGACGCTTCAGCAGCGCCGGGGGCCGCACCGGCGGACGGCCCGGGGGGTGGGTCCGCTCGTACGCTGGAGGATGACCCGGCTGAGGGCATGCCGTGACCGGCCCGGGCAGCCCGGTGCCGCCGGAGCCGGCCGACTCTTCAGAGCCTGTCGTTCCTGGTCAGGACGGGATCGCGGGTGAGCCGGACCTGGTGGACCCGCTTGTCCGGGACCACGACCCCACGGGGACCGAGCTGGCAAGCCGGGTGGCCCGGATGGCGCGCGGCTCCCGCCGCCCCCGGCGGCGCCCGGGACCGGGACGGCTGGCGACCTTCTCCGGGGCCGGCGACGACCCCCGCGACCCGAAGCGGGCCGGGGACCTGCTGCGCCAGCTGATCGAGTCCCAGGGCTGGGAGGTGGAGGTCAGCGTCCATGCGGTGGCCGGGCGCTGGGAGCAGGTCGTCGGTGCCGAGGTGGCCCGCCACTGCCGGCCCGAGGCCTTCGAGAACGGGGTGCTCACGGTCCGTACCGACACCACCGCCTGGGCGGTCCAGCTGCGGCACCTGGCGGCCCAGATCCTGGCCCGGGTGAACCAGGCGGTCGGGGACGGTGCCATCAGCCGGGTCGACTTCCGCGGCCCCGAGGCACCGCAGCGGCGGACCGGGCGGCTGCGGGTCAAGGGCGACGGCCCCCGCGACACCTGGGGCTGACCAGGCCGAGCGCCTCGCAGACCGGGGTTATAGCGGAGCGGCCGAGCCGGCGCGGAGGCGCCGGCGGTCAAGCACAGCCTAGACTCTGGCGCCATGCGGGCATCCAGGCAGTGGGCTGGGCACGTCTGCGCCCTTCTGGGTGAGACCACCAGCACCTGGTGGGCCTGCCTGCCCCGGCTGCTGACGATTCAGCTCGTCACCACCACCGGGTCCCAGCTGCTGAGGCTGCTGGCCGCCGTGGTCAGCCCGTACCAGGCCTGGGTGGCGATCTTCCTGATCGCCGTCGGCTTCGTGGTCCTGCTGTCGGGGCTGGTGATCTCGCTGCGGATTGTGGGCGACCACCTGAAGTTCAACGAGACCGTTGCGGACTCGGGGCCCAGTCCGCGGATGAGCCAGCTGCTGTCGGTCACCCTGCTTCCCTTCCTCGGGATCTACGCCTCCCTTGGGGTGGTGGAGTCGGCAGCCAAGGAGGTGACGATCCTCGGGTCCTTCCTGCACGGGCTGGGCACGTCGACCCTGGCCGCTCTGGATCCCCGCACCCAGCGCCAGTACCTGGTGGTGGCCGCGGTCGTGATCGGGGCGTACCTGGTGCGGCGGCTGGTCGACCTGGTCCACGACCGGACCGGGATCCGGGCCCTGGGCCTGGTCGCGGCCCTCGTGGAGGCCTTCTTTATGCTCTCGCTGCTGGTGGCGGGGATGCGACTGGTACGTACCGGGCTGGCGTGGCTCGCCAGCCGCCACCTGATGGACTGGCTGGCCGAGACCGGGCAGGCCCTCGCCGCCCCGTTCCGGCTGCTGAAGATCGACCTGCCCGAGGTCGTCGACCTGGTCTGGGCGTGGATCCAGACGACCGGCTGGCCGGCGGTCTCCCAGACCTTCGCGGAGCCCGTGCTGTGGCTGGCGATCACCGCCCTGGTCACCGGTTCTGGGGTGCTGTCCATCGCTGACCTGTGGCGGCACTCCGAGACCCCCGACCTGCTTAGTGGGTCCGAGCGCCGCAGTGCCCGCCGCCTGGCGCACCGGATGCGGACCTCGTCGCGGCTGCGCAGCGGCTGGCTCACCTTCCAGGAGACCTTCCTGGGTGACATCGACGACAAGTACCTGCCGACCTGGCAGTCGCTGCGGCTGACCCTGCGGGTCGGGCTGACCTTCCTCGGGGCGTACCTGCTGGTCTTCACCATGATGACGGTGAGCGTTCAGCTGGTGGTGTACGGGATCAAGGTGCTGATCGGAGGGGGTTCGACCGTGTTCTGGGGGGCCTTCGTCCCGGTCCTCGACCTGATCGAGCGGCTGCTGCTGGAACCAGTTCGCGTCTCGCTGCTGGTCGTGGCCTTCCGCCGGGCCAGCACCTGGTCGGTCCCTGAGCCCAGCCGGGCCCTCCCGGAGGTGGCCCCGTGACCCGGGCGCGTCATGGCCGCAGGGTGCCGTGGGGACCGGTCCTGATGCTCGTCTTCTCGGTCGTGGTCTCGGGGGCGCTGCTGCAGTTCGACCTGGGCAGCGACCAGGGCACCCGGCGCTACCCGACCGCGATCGGCCAGGTGGGGACCCTCAACAACGGGGAGCGGGTCGTGGTCCGCTCGTACGAGGTGGCCTCGGCGACCACCAGCGGCACCGGCAAGGTCACCTTGACCACCTCTGACGTGATCCTGGTGGTCCACCTCACCCTTGAGGTCGACACTCCCGCCGAGGCGCGCGGCTTCGCGGTGCTGCTCAGCTCCGGGGACCGGCGCCACCGGGGTGCCAGCACTCTCGGGAAGCTGCCCCAGCCGGGCTTCCGGAAGGTCACCACCGCGGTGTTTGAGATCCCGGCCGAGGACCTGGCTGGCGCCACCGTCGAGCTGACGACCTTCGACCTCTTCCGCTTCTGGGACCGCAAGGTGGTGGTGGACCTGGACATCTCCGACCAGCAGGCCCAGGAGCTGGCTGCCTACGCCCGTACCCGTGTGGTCCAGGTCGAGGACGACCGGGAGGAGCTGCAGTGAGCCGCTCCAGCAGCCGGGACTGGCTGGTCACCCTGGCGACGTCGCTGGTGGTGGCGGCGGTGATGGTGGTCTGGTTCAGCTGGCTGTACGCCCGTTCCACGCCCCGGTTCGAGCAGCTGCCGCCCGGGGAGGCCGCCCAGACCCCCAGCCTGGAGCTGCGGGTGGTCTCGATCAGCCAGAGTGACACGTACTTCAACGGCGGCAAGGTGGTTGAGGCCGGGGCCGGGGTCCGTGCCGTCCAGGTGGTGGCCGAGGTCCTGCCCCTCACCGACCAGGTCGCCTGCTCCCAGCTGTGGCTGATCGGCTCTCAGGGCCGGCGGTGGGCCCCGGTGCGGCACCTGGACTGCAGCCGCCTGGTGGTGGGTGAGGCCAGGCAGGTGGTGCTGCTGTACGTGCTGCCCGAGCGGGACCTGGCCACGGTGAGTGGGCTGGCCGAGGTGCCCGGTCGCCAGCTGAGGCGTGCCCAGGTGGTCAGTCCCGCGGCACGACCGTGAGAGGCAGCAGGTAGGTCCAGCCGGGAGCCCAGGTCCGCAGCCACACCTCGTCGCCGGTCTGGACCAGGGCGGCATCGGTCCGCTCCACGGGCTCGACCTGCAGGGCGAGCGACCCGCTGAACTCGGTCTCGATCGGAAGCGTGCCCTTGACGAAGCAGGTCCTGGCCCGCAGTCCCGGGTTCGGAAGGGTCCCGTCGAAGCGGACCTGCTTCGCGCTCTTTCGGTCCAGCGGGTTGGCGACCACGAGGCTCCGCTCACCCAGGTTGTCTCCCGGGACCGGCTCAGAGGACACGTTGCGGCAGGTGGCCTCGATCGTGACCTGGTAGTGGTCGGCCTTGGGGGTGGCGAGTGCCCGGTACGGGGTGAGCTCGAGAACCTCGCCCAGCACCACCGGCTGCCCGGGGCCGATCTCGGTGTAGTGGCCCGACCGGATGTCGAAGCCTCCGAGCGCCCGGATACCGCCGACCAGCAGCGTGAGCACGGCGACCGGCAGGGCCAGGCGGACCCAGCCGGGGACCTGCCGAGGCCGGGGAGCCGGCCAGTCCTGGTGAAGGGTCAGGTCCCGAGTGATCTCCAGGGACGTTGGGCGGGCCACGTCACGACTCTATCCCGGGCCCGGGCTCCCCTGGGGCGCCCGGGGTGGCGACGCCGGATTCGGTATCAGTTCCCCACCGGTGCTGGCGCTCCGGTGCGCCCGGGGTGGCGCGGCTACCAGGCGTTGTGGTTCGCCCGCTCCCGGGGCTCCCCCGGTGCGCCGGGGTGGTGCCCACGGTCGCTGTCGGCAGGGCGCGGGCGGCACAGCAGCGGGCGGGTCTGGTCTGAGCGGGGGTCCTCTGGTCGCGGTGGCCGGAGTGGGTCCGCTGCTGTGCTGAGGCCAGACCAGTCCGGCTGGGTCCCGGCCGGCAGGCCCGGAGCGCCGAGCAACGCCTCGGAGGGGCTGAGGCAGTAGGCCCCCAGGGCCGAGGGCTGCCCGAGCGTCCAGGCGGCGCTCTCACGCCGCACAGCGCGGGTTCTGCCATGCCGGGGCGTGGCGGAACTTGGGTGCACGTGTGTGCGCGCGATAGACTTCAGCGTCTTGAATCTCACGTGCCGCCCGGGCAGCAAGCACGTCGACCCTCGGCGGACGCAGCCCCGGCGCTTCGGCCCCGCGCCGGGAAGGACTCAAACTCTGTGGCCACGACACACGACGCCCTGACCGAGGACGACCTGGCCGGGGTGCCTGGCGCCGACCTGGACCAGGGCCCGGCACTCAGCACCGAGACGCAGGCACTGGGCTCCCAGGTCGACGCCGGAGTCTACGACTCCTCCTCGATCACCGTCCTCGAAGGCCTGGAGCCGGTCCGCAAGCGTCCCGGCATGTACATCGGGTCGACGGGCGAGCGCGGTCTGCACCACCTCGTCTACGAGGTCGTCGACAACGCCGTGGACGAGGCCCTGGCCGGCTACTGCACCATGATCGACGTCCGGCTCCTGCCCGGCGGCGGGATCCGGGTCACCGACGACGGCCGCGGGATCCCGGTCAAGGTGATGGAGGACCAGGGGCTGCCGGCAGTGACGGTGGCGCTGACCGTCCTCCACGCCGGCGGCAAGTTCGGAGACGGCGGCTACAAGGTCTCCGGCGGGCTCCACGGCGTCGGCGTCTCGGTGGTGAACGCCCTGTCCAGCCGGCTGGTCGTGACCGTCTGCCGCGACGGCTACCGCTGGCAGCAGTCGTTCTCGCTCGGCGACCCGGACAGCGACCTGCTCCAGCTGGAGCCGACCGACCAGACCGGCACCACGGTCGAGTTCTACCCCTCGCCCGACATCTTCGAGACCACGTCCTACTCGTACGAGACCCTCGCGGCCCGGTTCCGGGAGATGGCCTTCCTCAACAAGGGCCTGACGATCACGATCACCGACGAGCGGCCCGACCACGTCGACGAGGACGGCGAGCAGCTCAGCGAGACCTTCCGCTACGACCAGGGCCTCATCGACTACGTCACCCACCTGATCGGCTCCAAGGACACCCTCACCTCGGTGATCGCGGTCGAGGCCCACGCCCCCGAGAAGAGCATGGGTCTCGAGGTGGCGATGCAGTGGAGCGCCTCGTACGCCGAGAGCGTGCACACCTTCGCCAACACCATCAACACCCACGAGGGCGGGACCCACGAGGAGGGCTTCCGGGCCGCGCTGACCACCATCGTCAACCGCTGGGGCGAGACCTGGGGGCTGATCAAGAAGCGCGAGGACCGGGTCTCCGGCGAGGACGTCCGCGAGGGCCTGACCGCCATCGTGTCGGTGAAGCTGTCCGAGCCGCAGTTTGAGGGCCAGACCAAGACCAAGCTCGGCAACACCGAGGCCCGCTCCTTCGTCCAGAAGGTCGTCAACGACAAGCTCGGCGACTGGTTCGAGATGAACCCGGCCGAGGGCAAGGACATCGTCCGCAAGGCCCAGGCCGCGGCCTCGGCCCGGATCGCGGCCCGCAAGGCCCGCGACATCGCCCGCAGCCGCAAGGGCCTTCTTGGTGGCGGAGGGGCGTACGGGAAGCTCTCCGACTGCCAGTCGAACGACCCGGCCGAGTGCGAGGTCTTCATCGTCGAGGGTGACTCGGCCGGCGGCTCCGCCAAGGGCGGACGAGACCCCAGGACCCAGGCGATCCTGCCGATCCGGGGCAAGATCCTCAACGTCGAGAAGGCCCGGCTGGACCGGATCCTGCAGAACAAGGAGGTCGAGGCGATCATCAACGTCCTCGGCACCGGGGTCCACGAGGACTTCGACATCGCCAAGCTGCGGTACCACAAGATCGTGCTGATGGCCGACGCCGACGTTGACGGCTCCCACATCCGGGTGCTGCTGCTGACGCTGCTGTTCCGGTTCATGAAGCCGCTGATCGACGCCGGGCACGTGTACCTGGCGCAGCCGCCGCTGTTTAGGATCCGCTGGACCAACGCCCCGCACGAGCTCGCGTACACCGACGTCGAGCGGGACGCGCTGCGCGACCACGGCCTGGCCAGCGGCAAGAAGCTGCCGAACGTCAACCCGATCCAGCGCTACAAGGGCCTCGGCGAGATGAACGCCGCCGACCTGTGGGAGACCACGATGGACCCGGACGGGCGGATCCTGCTCCAGGTCACCCTCGACGACGCCGCCCGCGCCGACCAGATGTTCTCGATCCTGATGGGCGAGGACGTCGAGCAGCGCCGCCACTTCATCCAGCGCAACGCCAAGGACGTGCGGTTCCTCGACATCTGAGTCGGGCCGCTAGAGGAGAACCATGACTGACGGACCGATCGACCCCGCCAACGGCAAGACCGCCGACGAGGCCGATGCCGACGCGGCCGCCGCGCAAGGCCTGGCCGGGCTGACCAGCGCCAAGACCGAGCCGGTCGACCTGCAGGTCGAGATCCAGCGCAGCTACCTCGACTACGCCATGTCGGTGATCGTGGGCCGGGCGCTGCCCGACGTACGCGACGGGCTGAAGCCGGTGCACCGGCGGGTGCTGTACACGATGTACGACGGCGGGTACCGCCCGGACCGGGGCTGGAACAAGTGCTCCCGGGTGGTCGGCGAGGTGATGGGCCTGTACCACCCGCACGGCGACACGGCGATCTACGACACCCTGGTCCGGCTGGCGCAGCCGTGGGTGATGCGGGCCCCGCTGGTGGCCGGGCAGGGCAACTTCGGCTCCCCCGGCAACGACCCGGCCGCCGCCATGCGGTACACCGAGTGCCGGATGGCGCCGCTGGCCATGGAGATGGTCCGCGACATCGACGAGGAGACCGTCGACTTCAAGCCCAACTACGACAACCGGGAGGCCGAGCCGGTGGTGCTGCCGGCCCGCTTCCCGAACCTGCTGGTCAACGGCTCGACCGGGATCGCGGTCGGGATGGCGACCAGCATCCCGACCCACAACCTGCGCGAGGTCGCCGACGCGGTGCAGTGGGCGCTGGAGCACCCGGAGGCCACCAAGGAAGAGCTCCTGGAGGCCTGCATCGCCCGCATCAAGGGCCCTGACTTCCCTGGTGGGGCGCTGATCGTCGGGCGCAAGGGGATCGAGGACGCCTACCGTACGGGTCGGGGCTCGGTGACCATGCGGGCGGTCATCGACATCGAGGAGGACAGCAAGGGCCGGACCCTGCTGGTCGTCTCCGAGCTGCCGTACATGTGCAACCCGGACAACCTGGCCCAGAAGATCGCCGAGCTGGTGAACTCGGGCCGCCTGACCGGGATCGCCGACATCCGCGACGACACCTCGGCCCGGACCGGCCAGCGGCTGGTGATCGTGCTCAAGCGCGACGCCCAGCCGCGGGTCGTGATGAACAACCTGTACAAGCACACCGCGCTGCAGGACACCTTCGGCTGCAACATGCTGGCGCTGGTCGACGACGTGCCTCGTACGCTGCGGCTGGACCAGTTCATCTCGCACTGGGTCAAGCACCAGCTCGACGTCATCGTCCGGCGGACCCGGTACCGGCTGCGCAAGGCCGAGGAGCAGGCCCACATCCTGCGGGGCCTGGTCAAGGCGCTGAGCATGCTCGACGAGGTGATCGCGCTGATCCGCGCCTCCCGCGACGCAGAGGCCGCCCGGCAAGGGCTGATGAACCTGCTGTCGATCGACGAGGTGCAGGCCACGTACATCCTCGACACCCAGCTGCGGCGGCTGGCGGCGATGGAGATCCAGCGGATCATCGACCGGCTGGCCGAGTACGAGCGGCAGATCGCCGACCTCCAGGACGTGCTGGCCAAGCCGGAGCGGCAGCGCGAGATCATCGCCACCGAGCTGGGCGAGATCGTCGAGAAGTACGGCGACGACCGCCGGACCCGGATCGTCTCGGCCGACGGGGACCTCTCCGACGAGGACCTGATCCCCGAGGAGGACGTCGTGGTGACCATCACCCACGGCGGCTACGCCAAGCGCACCAGGGCCGACCAGTACCGGCTCCAGCGCCGCGGCGGCAAGGGCGTCCGGGGTGCCTCGCTGCGCACCGACGACGAGGTGGAGCACCTGTTCGCGACCACCTCGCACCACTGGATCCTGTTCTTCACCACCCAGGGCCGGGTGTACCGGACCAAGGCCTGGCAGCTGCCGGAGGGCGGCCGCGACGCCAGGGGCGGGCACGTGGCCGGGCTGCTCAGCTTCCAGCCGGACGAGCGGATCGCGGAGGTGCTGGCCATCCGGTCCTACACCGACGCCGCGTACCTGCTGCTGGCCACGCGGAACGGTCTGGTGAAGAAGACCGAGCTGACCGCGTACGACTCGTCGCGGCAGGCCGGGGTGATCGCGATCGCGTTCCGCGAGGAGGGCGACGAGCTGATCGGGGCGGCGCTGTGCAACCCGGTCGACGACGTACTGCTGATCTCGACCAAGGGCCAGGCGATCCGGTTTGCCGCCGACGACGAGCAGCTGCGCCCGATGGGCCGCTCGACCTCCGGAGTGACCGGGATGAAGTTCCGCGGCGAGGACACGCTGCTGTCGATGAGCGTGATCGACGCGGAGATGCCCGAGGACGACCGGTACGTGTTCACCGTCACCGACGGCGGCTTCGCCAAGCGGACCCCGGTCTCGGACTACCGCCAGCAGGGCCGGGCCGGGCTCGGGATCAAGGCGATGAAGCTCAACGAGGACCGCGGCTCGCTGGTCGGCGGCCTGGTGGTGAGCGAGGCCGACGAGGTGATCGCGATCAAGGTCTCCGGCCAGATCACCCGCTCCCGGGTGGACGAGGTCCCGGTCAAGGGCCGCGACACGATGGGCGTGAAGTTCGTCTCCGTACGCGGCGACGACCAGGTCGCGGTGATCGCCCGCTACCCGGACCCGGAGGAGCCCGAGGAGGCGCTGGACGAGCCGGAGCCGGGTGGCGAGGAAGGTGCCGGACCGACCGAGGCAGATGCTGGTTCCTCAGGTACGGTTGTCGGGTCAGGCACGGCGGAGGAGGACCAGGGTGAGTAGTGCGACGCCAGCGGGCGGGCAGTCGAGCACTCGACCGGTGACCTGGCCCAGCGGCACCCAGGCGGTGGCGGACGCGACCGTCTCGCGGCAGCGCCCGGCCTCAGGCCGGCTTGGGCCGGGCCAGACTGCGAAGGGGAACCAGTCGGCGCAAGCTCGGCCCCAGGCACCGGCGCCGGCACCGGCCCAGGGCACGACCGGGTCCGGCCAGCCGTCGAGCGCGGCGAAGCCGGCGCGGAACCGCCCCCGACGTACCCGTCGGGCCCGGCTGCGGGTGTCGCGGATCGACCCCTGGTCGGTGATGAAGACGTCGCTGCTGTTCGGCGTGGCAGGCTTCCTGATGTTCGTCGTGTCCACCTACCTGGTGATGACGGTGATCGACGCGACTGGCCTGTGGGACGCGGTGAACGCCCTGTACAAGGACCTGCTGGCCGCCCCGAACGACCCGAACGAGTTCGAGATCCGCGCGTACGTGAGCACCGGCAAGGTGACGGGTCTGTCCGCTGTGCTGGGCGCCGTGAACGTGGTGATCTTCACCGCCCTGGCCACAGTCTTCTCGTTCCTGTACAACCTCTCAGCCACCATGCTCGGCGGCCTGGAGATCACCCTCGCCGAAGACTGAGCTGAGTTTGATCGCTGTGTTTGACCGCCCGAGCTCCGCTCGTGAGGGCTGGCGAGTCATGCCACCTGGCTCCCGAACCCGCGCCCAGCCCGGCCACAGCGGGTGAGGTGACCGCTCGGCCTGGCCACGAGGGCCGGCGAGTCCCCC
>CALBCJ010000040.1 GCA_937926975.1 uncultured Propionibacteriaceae bacterium
CGGGGTGATGTTCCACCGGTTCAGTGACGGGTCCGGCCCGACCTTCGGGTCCACCACCGGGAGCTCCAGCTGCAGGGCCGCCGCCCGGACAACCTCCTCCGACACCGGCTGGGCGGTCGGGATCGGGGTCAGCGTAGTCCGGCAGATGTCCTCGATCTTGTCCTCGGCCCCGCGCTCACCCAGGCCGCTGCAGATCCGGTCCTTGGCCGACATTGTCTCCGGCGCTGTCGGAGCAGGTCCCTGGCCGCCCGTCGTCCCCGTCGCGCTGCCCCGAGGCGGCGTGCTCGTCGGAGGATCAGTCCGACGACACGACGTGGATACCCACTGGGCTCCCCCCGTCTCCCTGCCAGCCGTCATGTTGCACGGGGTGGGGTCTGGCTTTGGCCAGGCAGGCCCTCCTTGCAGGACGAACAGCGGGACCACGAGGAGAACTCCCGCCATGGCGAGCTTCACTTTGGTCAGAATGGACATGCTTCCACCTTTTCGAAGTTGGGGTAGGTCATCTTGAGCTTGCCGTCGACACGCTTGAACCCCCACCGGTGCAGGATGACCCCAGAAGGCTGGCCCAGGTCCTTCCCGTTGCGGTCGATAAAGATCGAGCCCCGGCTGTCGATACAGCCCTGCAACGTGACCAGAGCCTCCGCGTGAATGGGAGTGGGGTCCCAGCGGGTGGTGAGACGGTACTCCAGCTTCACGGCCGTGACCCCAGCGTCGTGGACCTGCTTCAGAACGTCCATGAACAAGGTCATGCCGGGGTCGGCCATAGTGGCCTCAATCTCCGGAGTAGGAGTCAGGGAGGCGACCCCACCGGCGAGAGTGAGCCGGCGGTCCTCCTCGAACTGCCGCCGCCACACCGCGGTCGCCTCCTCGACCAGGGCCACCTGCTCCCGCGACTGCTGGTACTCCTGCGGGGTGCACGGCGTCGGACTACTCGACCCGTCCGGCCTCGCACACCTGTACGTCGGCGACCTCGTCGACTCAGGCTCAGGCGACGGGGCAGCAGCCGGGCTCCCCGAGCAGCCCACCAGCACAGCAGCGGCCAGGACGGCACCAGCAACACGACGGGGACAGATCATCGGACCTCCTCAGACACGTGGTAGGGGAACCCGCCGGCCACCGGCCAGCAGGGGCTATATGAGCCGGCGGTCCTCGTCGACCAGGGCCACCTGCCCGTGACTGCTCGTACTCCTGCACCAAGCCCGCCAG
Source organism: uncultured Propionibacteriaceae bacterium (assembly GCA_937926975.1). Lineage (GTDB taxonomy): Bacteria > Actinomycetota > Actinomycetes > Propionibacteriales > Propionibacteriaceae > Fen-668. Next base: position 1,207 of record CALBCJ010000040.1, read on the forward strand.
CACAGCAGCAGCCAGCACCAGCAAGACAACGGAGCCAGGTCATCATCGAGCCTCCCGGGAGTGTTAGAGACAGTCTGGTTGCTTCTAACACAGGCCGCAACCCCCTCCCGAGAACTTGTCTGTGGAGAGACCAGCAAGAAACTGGGTCACAGAAAGGGCAGCGGGGCCGGCGGCTTCTCGTGGCTAGGCCAGACAGAGGCGGTACCGGGCGCCGTCCTCACCGGGACGCGCCCCGAGCCGGCCCAGCCACTCCGCCAGCAGCCAGCTCGACAAGCGCGCCACTGCTGCACACCAGACCCGGCCGACCGGCCGCCGTACGGGTCAGGAGCCGCGTACTACCAGGCCGGACTCGAAGGCCAGGATCACCAGCTGGACCCGGTCCCGGGAGCCGGTCTTGGCGAGCAGGGCGTGGATGTGGGACTTCACGGTCGACTCGGCGACGACCAGCTCGGCTGCGATCTCCGGGTTCGACAGTCCCCTGCCCACCAGGGACAGGACGTGCCGCTCCCGCTCGCTCAGCCCGTCCAGGCGCGAGGCCCCAGCGGTGGTCGTGATCGGGAGCATCCGGTCCAGCAGGCGCCGGGTCGCTGAGGGGGCGACCACCGCGTCCCCGGCGCAGACGGCCCGGACCGCGGCCAGCAGCTCGGGGGCCGAGGCGTCCTTCAGCAGAAAGCCGGAGGCTCCGGCGTTCAGGGCGCGGACCACGTACTCGTCCAGGTCAAACGTCGTCAGCACCAGCACTTTTGTCGCCGGGCACCGCCGCAGGACAGCCTCGGTCGCGGCCAGGCCGTCGAGGTTCGGCATCCGAATATCCATCAGCACCACGTCGGGGCGCAGCTCGACGGCCTTGCGGACCGCCTCGTGACCGTCAGCCGCCTCGCCGACGACCGTCAGGTCCCGCTGCGGTCCGAGAATCATCCGGAACCCGGTCCTCACCATCGCCTGGTCATCGACCAGCAGCACCCGCCAGCTCACCGCACCTCCAGAGGAACCCGCGCCTCGACAGTGAAGTCCCCGCCACGGCAGGACACCTCCAGCGCACCTCCAACCGCGGCGATCCGCTGCCGCATCGCGCTGATCCCGATCCCGTCAACGACAGCCGCCGCCCGGGCCGGGTTCTGAGCCTGCCACACCAGCTGCCGGTCGCGGACCTCGAGCCGGCCCCGCAGGGTCGTACCCGGGGCGTGGCGCAGTGCGTTCGTCAGCGACTCCTGGACGCACCGGTACACCGCTGTCTGCGCCGGCTCCCCCAGGCTGGCGGTCGTCACGCCCTCGCCGAGGATGACCTCCGCCAGCTGCCCGGCCTGCTGCGCATTCTCCACCAGAGCAGGGATATCACTCAGCCTGGGCTGGACCTGCGTGGTCGCGCCCGAGCCCAGCTCGCGCACCAGCGCCCGGGTCTGCGCCAGCGCCTGGACGGCCGTCTCGTGGATCTGGTCAAGGGCCTCGGTCACCGAGGCCAGCCGCTCCTCACCGCTCAGGTCGACCTCGTCGGCCGGGGCGTGGGCCAGGTACCGGGCGGCCTCGCTGGCCACGACGATCAGCGCCAGCCCGTGCCCGACGACGTCGTGCATCTCGGCCGAGACCCGGCCGCGCTCAGCGAGCAGCGCCTCCCGTACGAGCTCGTCACGCAGCCGCCGACGGGTACGGACGGCCACCCCGACCGCTACCGCCGCCGCGACCACGGCGACCTGGGTGCCGAGCAGCACGAGCCGGTCGAGGAAGAGCACCCGGTCAGAGACCTGGCCGACCTCGTCCTTGGACCAGTCCCAGGTGGCCAGGCCGATGCCAATGCCGGTCGGCACCAGCCACAGCCACCACCGCCGGCCGTGGGCGGCCACGACCCCGAGCGCGACCGGGACCAGGATGTCAACCTCCCACGCCTCATCGGTGACCAGCAGCTGTACGGCGCCCAGCACCATGGCGGCCGCCACCAGGGCGTGGCTGCCCCAGTCCCACCACCGGCGTCGCGCCTCAGCTCTCATGCCCGCCGAGACTAGGGCCGGCCGTGCCGTACCCGTCGCGCCGGGGGCACCTTTCCACCCTGGGGTGGAGGCTCGCAGGCCCGCTGGCTGACCGCTCGGGCGGCAGGCGGTCCGCTCCGCCGGCTGGCGCAGCCGGCCGAGGTGATCTCTCCACCCTGGGGTGGAAAGCCCCGCAGAACCGTCCAACGGGGGTTTGGCAACGGCTTTTGCGGCGTCCAGCGGCTCCTAGGGTGGCGGCATGAGACACCGGATCCCCTTCCTCGACATGCTGCGCGGCTTCGCGATCAGCGGCATCCTGCTGGTGAACATCGGCGAGATCACCTCGCTGGGCCACGACCTGCCCCCCACCGAGGGCCCTGCCGAGCCCGCCATGCAGGTGCTGTACTACCTGGTCAGCGCCCGCTTCGTACCGATCTTCATGCTGCTTTTCGGAATCTCGATGGGGCTGATCTGGCGGAGCCTGCGCGAGCGCGGCGAGCGGGGCTGGCCCCAGCTGCTGCGCCGGATGCTGTCGCTGACCGGGTTCGGGCTGCTCCACATGCTGCTCTACCCCGGTGAGGTGCTGACCACGTACGGGGTGGGCGGGCTGCTGGTGCTGCCGCTGGTCCTGTTCTGCTCGGCGCGGGTGCTGCTGGTCATCGGCACGGTTGCGACCCTGGCAGCGGTGGCGCTCGGCGGCGGCGCGCTGGCCATCCCCGGGCTGTTCTGCCTCGGAGCGGCCTTCGTCGGGTACGGGGTGCCGGAGCGTCTCGACGCCGGCGACCGGTGGGTCCGGCGGGCCCTGCTGGTCCTGGGCGTGCTGACGGCCGCCGCTGTGGCCTGGCAGACCACCGAGCCGGGAGACCCTCGTTTCACCACCGCGGGCGGGGTCGCCGGCATGGTCCAGGCCGGCCTGTACATCACCGGGCTGTCGGTGCTGTGGCAGACCCGGGCCCGGCGGCTGCTGTCGGCACTGTTCACTCCACTAGGCCGGATGGCGTTCTCGAACTACCTGGGCGCCACGGCGCTGAGCGTACCGCTCGGGCGTCTGCTGGGCTTGTCCACCTCCACCACGGTCCTGCCGGCGCTGGGGCTGGCGGTGGCGGTGCTGATCGTCCAGAACCTGTTCTCCCGCTGGTGGCTGGAGCACTTCGCGTACGGGCCGATGGAGTGGGTGTGGCGCTCGGTCACCCGCTGGCAGGTGGTCTCGCTGCGCCGCACCGAGCAGCAGGTCCTTCCGGCTGCTGCGGCCCAGGTCTGACCCCGTACGGGCTGCGCGGCGCTCCCAGCACGAGTGCCGCGCAGCCCGTTTCGTCACGACCCGCCGAGCCGGCGTGGGCGGGTCACCCGAAGACCGAGGTCCGTGACCTCCAGCGGGCCCGGGGTGAGCATCCTGGCCACCAGCCCCGGCACGTCGGCCGGGGTGAGCGGACCAACCCAGCACATGTCGGGCTGGACCACCACCACCGGGGCCTGGTTGCAGGGGAAGACACAGCCGGACTGGGTCAGCAGCACCTCCGTGTCCGCCGCCCCGTTCCTCCCCAGAGCCTGTGACAAGGCCGCATGGGTCTGGGCTGCGCCCTGGGCACTGCAGCGCGGACCGCGGCAGACCAGGACCTGCCGGGCCACGTCCGGGACCTCGGCCCAGCGCGGGTTCCGCAGCGAGTCCTTGGCGCTCAGCCGTCGCGCACCCCCTTCGGGCGGCAGCTCTGCAGGAACCCCGTGCACCGGCCGCGGCTCCAGCCACAGCTCGAGCCCGGGGCCGCGCGACTGCAGCCACCACCGGGCCACCCGGCCCAGCCACGACACCGGGCCCGGGTCGTCACCGAAGGTCACCCCCACCAGCCGTACGGGCTCCGCGCCGGCTGCGGCCAGGCCATCGAGCTGGTCCACCAGGGACGGCCCGTCACCTTGCAGCAGGGCTGCTGCTGCCTGCAGCCGGGAGGCGGCGACCGCCAGCTCTGGCCAGCGGCTCGCGTCGGGAAAGGCCAGAGCGACCAGCAGAGTCCTCATGCCCGGCTCCAGCTCACGCGCATCCGGTCGGTCGTCGTCACTGTCGCTGTGACCTGGAAGACCTCCGCCACCAGCTCCGGCGTCAGCACCTCGCTGGCCGGGCCGTGCCGGTGCAGCCGGCCCTGGTGCATCACGGCGACGTCGCGGCAGAAGGCGGCGGTCAGGTCGAGGTCGTGCAGCACCGCGATCACGGTGATCCCGAGCCGGCAGACCCGCTCCATGAAGTCCAGCTGGTGGCTCAGGTCAAGGTGGTTCGTCGGCTCGTCGAGCAGCAGCACCCGGGGTCGCTGGGCCAGGGCGCGGGCCAGGTGCACCCGCTGCCGCTCACCACCGGACAGCGTCGGCCACCGCCGCTGCGCCAGGTGGGTCACCGCCGAGGTCTCCATGGCCTCGTCGACAGCGTCCGGGTCCGGGTCGCGGGCCCCGGGCCAGGACCCGATGTGCGGGATCCGGCCCAGGCCGACCACATCGCGGACCATGAGGTCCAGCCCGGTGCTGGGGTGCTGCTCCACCAGGGCGATCTGACGGGCCCGCTCCCGCGCCGCCAGCCGAGCCAGGGGCTGGCGGTCGAGGAGCACCTCCCCCTCGGCTGCGGTGCGCAGCCCCGCCGCCAGGTGCAGCAGGGTCGTCTTGCCCGACCCGTTCGGGCCGACCACCGCGGTCACCGTGCCCGGGGCGAAGTCGAGCGTGACGCCGGAGACGATCCGGCGCCCGGCAGCCTCCCAGGCGATGTTGTCCAGCCGAATCATGACCGCCTCGCCTGGGCTCGCAGCAGGTACACCAGCACCGGGGCGCCGATCGCCGCGGTGATCACGCCGATCGGGATCTCCGTACCCGCTCGCAGTGACCTGGCCAGGGTGTCCGCCACCAGCAGCAGCACGGCCCCGGCCAGGGCGCTCAGCGGCAGCAGCGTACGGTGCAGGGGGCCGGTCGCGATCCGTACCAGGTGCGGCACTGTCAGCCCCACAAACCCGATCGGGCCGACGAAAGCGACCGTGGTCGCCGTGATCAGCGCGGTCAGCACGAGCAGGGCCCAGCGGGTACGGGAGACGTTGATGCCCAGGGAACGGGCCGAGGTCTCCCCGAAGGCGAAGGCGTCCAGGGCACGGGCCGCGAACAGCAGCACCAGCAGTGCGGCCGCCAGCGCCCCCAGCATGATCACCGCCGACGGCCACCGCAGCCCCGCCAGGGAGCCCAGGGTCCAGGTCATCACCTGCCGGGAGACGTCCCGGCTGCCGAAGACCATGATGGCCAGTGAGGTGAAGGCTCCGCAGAGCTGGCCCAGCGCCACGCCGGCCAGGATCGTCCGGCCCGGCGGCAGCGCCCCAGAGCGCCCGGTCGCCAGTCCCAGCACCAGCACCATCGAGAGCACCGCGCCGGCAAAGGCAGCCACGGTCAGGGTGAGGTGCTGCGGCACGAAGGGCAGCGAGATACCGAAGACCAGCACCAGCACCGCACCAACCGAGGCACCCGATGAAATCCCGAGCAGGTACGGGTCGGCGAGCTCGTTGCGGGTCAGCGACTGGAGCACCACACCACAGATCGCCAGCGCCGCACCGACCGACAGTGCGCCCATCACCCGCGGCAGCCGCAGGTCCCAGACGATCCGGTCGGCAAGAACCGAGACGTGCTCTCCCGGAATCAGCGCCAGCCGGCGCGCCAGAACATCGATGACATCGCGCAGTGAAAGGTCAGCCGAGCCGACCCGCAGCGCTACCGCTGACGCTGCCACGATGCCCACAGTGAGGGCCGCACCCAGCAGCACGGCCCTCCAGCGGCGCTGCATTGCTAGATCGTGGCGATCTGCTCGGAAACGGTCTTCGCGCCGTCCACCAGCCGAACCCCCGGGGTGGTCTCAGCGAACGAGACCACCACGTACGCCTTGTTCTTCACCGCCTTGAGCTGGCTGAGCACCGGGTCTGACTCCAGCCTCTGCTTTTTCGCGTCAGCCGTCGACCACGACGCCTCGGCCAGCACGATCACATCCGGGTCGGCCTGAACCACCTTCTCCCAGGACACACTGACCCAGGCCCCTGGCACGTCAGCGAAGACGTTGGTCGCACCAACCGCGGTCACGATCACCTGAGGCCCACCGCCTCCGACCCCGGCGTACGCCTCGTCGGTGCCGGAGTCGAACCAGAACACCCGCTTGCCCTTGCCAGCAGCCTGAGTCTTCACCTGGTCCAGGTCGGCCCGCTGCTGTCCGACGAGCTTCTGGGCGCGGTCCTCGACGCCGAAGACCCGCGCGACCTCGCTGACCTCGGCCCAGGCCTGATCGATGCTGTACGCGGTGTTCTTGTCCCGGTCCGGGCAGGCCGCGGGGCTGATGTAGGTGCTGATCTGCTCGGTCTTCAGCTCCTCACGGGTACCGACTCCCTTGGCCGAGAAAGCCGACGGGTACGAGGCGTAGCCGAAGTCTGGCTTGGCCTGCAGGAACACTTCCTTCGAGGGGTACTCGGCGCCGGAGAGCACCTTCACCGAGTCGTACGCCTGCTGCCACCGGCTGGCGATCTTGTCGTCAAGGTAGGCGGTGCCCACCATCTGCTTCTCCAGCCCCAGAGAAAGCAGCACCTCGGTCGCTCCCTGGTTAAGGCTGACGGCAGCCTGGGGCGGCTGGGTGAAGGTGACCGAGACGCCGCAGTTCGTCACCGTGACCGGCGTGTACGACGTGGCCGAGGAATCCGGGGAGGCTGCCGTCTCCGTCGGGGCGCCGACGCATCCCGACAGGAGAAGACCGGCAACAAGGACTAGGTTGCGAATACGCATACAGACTCTTTCGCTGGGGCCCGTTCGCGGGGCGCTGGCTGTGTCACCGGCCGGTCTTCGGACTTGATCTCACCCCAGCGAAACGCCTTCCCAGGTTTCCCCAGTGGCACGTGCCTCGCCGGTCCTTCTCACCGCTGCGCGTCAGTCCCGGACTCACACCGGGTTCCCAAAGCCGGTGCCAGCACGATAACAGGCCCTGCCTCCCGGCCGCGCCCGGCCTGGCACTGACACCGCGCGCCTGGCAGCCGCGGCTTCCTGGCCAGCCCCAGCACCCGCGGGCCGGGGCGCCTGCCAGCTCAGCCGACGAGCTGGTTGCGCTCCCGCAGCCGGGCCAGCACGGTGGCGTACGCCGCGTCACCTGCCGGCAGCTGTCCACAGGCCGGCCTGGTGCTGCCTGTTATCCACAGATACCAGGACGGGGCTTTTGTCGGGCTGGCCGGTCCAGAAGAATCGGTGCATGGCCGACACCACCCTTGCCCTCGCCGCTCAGGCACTCGCCTCGCTCCGGTCTCAGGTCCCCGACGCGGACCGGATCACGCTGACCGCCAGCTTCAGCCCTGGCCACATGACCTACCAGGTCAAGGCGTACGACTCTGCAGGCGCTCACGACCTTGCGGACACCTCACCCCTGAAAGCGATCCACCACCTCGGGGGGTGGGACGCGACCCCCGGCACGATCGAGGTGACGGTGCACCAGGACGGCTCCTGACAGGGGCACCTGAGCGAGGTTGACCCGACCGAGCTGCTGATCCGCCCGCTGGAGTACCCGCAGCGTCCGGTTGCTCTGCCGCCGCTCACCGAGGCCCAGCAGGAGGAGCTGAGTGCCCTGTGGGAGCAGGGAAAGTCCGACTATGAGGCGGGGCCGCCCGCGACCGAGGAGGACCTGGCTGAGCTCGCTGAGCAGCTCGGCGTGCCGGTGCCACCGCAGCTCACGGCGCTGCTGCAGATCGCCAACGGCGCCGAGGTGTCGGTCGACAACCCGTTCGACGAGGACGAGGAGGGCGACCTTGTGGGTGACGCCCCCGACGAGGACAGCGACGACGAGGACCTGGACGAGGAGGACGGGGACGAGGATGCCGATGAGGAGGATGACGAGGACGAGGAGTACCTGGATGAGGAGGACGCCTACCTGGAGCAGGCGTACCAGCAGACGCTGACCTCGGGCTGGCAGCTGCTGCCCACGGCCCGGATCGCGTCCGAGTGGAAGCACTGGTGCGAGCTGGCCGCCGACGGCTCGTACGACGGGGTCGCCTGCGACATCGGCCGGGTCGGCGTCGCCCAGCCGCGGCTGGTGCACCCGGGCTGGGTCCCGTTCGCCTCAGACGGTGCCGGCAACTACCTGGCGATCGACACCGTGCCGGGGCCGAGGGGAGTAGCCGGGCAGGTAGTCGAGTTCGGCACCGACCTGGTCGACGGCCCGTACGTCCATGCCGACTCGCTGGTGGACTTCCTGGCCAAGCGCCGGTACGAGTGGCCCGACGACCCCGGTCTCGACCACCTGGTGCAGGCCGACGAGCCCCGGCCCCTGACCGCCGACGACGTGCCAGCCGAGGTCCAGTCGCTGCGGGTCTTCAACCTGAGCGAGGCCAGCGGAAGCGTCGTCGCCCGGGCCACCAACCTCAAGATGCTGCTGCTGCGGCGGGTGGGCCAGGTCGACCTGTCTGGTCTGCAGGAGCTGCCACTGCAAGAGCTGCGGCTGCTGGACCTGCCGCGGGTGGACCTGACGCCGCTCGCCGGGCACCCGACGCTGCGCCGGATCAGCCTGGAGAGCATCGAGCACCTGGACGGAGCCGCTACGCTCGCCCAGCTGCCGGCGCTGGAGACCGTCGAGACCGAGAAGACGCCGACCGATGGCCTGCGGTCTCTGGCCGGTCATCCCCGGCTGCACCGAGTGAAGCTCGGCGACTCGAGGCCGATGACCGAGGCCGTACGGATCGCGCAGCAGCTGGTCGGTGACCAGCTCACCCTGCACGAGGAGTCTGGTCAGCTGTAGCCCTGGCGAGCCGGCCCGGGCTCGCAGAGATCTCCCGGGGCACCCGACCAGTGCAGCCGTGCCTCGACCGGGAACCCCGGTGTGACTAGGCCGGGAACGGCTTGGCGAGCTGGTGGACCCGTACCGGGCCGATCGGCGGCACGTTCCAGGCGATGGTGGCCTGGGCGGAGCCGGTCGGCAGGGTCCAGGTCACCAGGTGCGGGGTGTGCAGGATCGCCATCCGCAGCGTCCAGCCGCCCGGCCCGTACGCGGCACTCGTCGACACCGCCAGCCAGCGCTCGCCCCAGGCCAGCCGCCCGGGAACCCAGCGGTCCGGTCCGGCCTCGACGCGGTGCTGAGCGCCGGTGTCGTCGGTCCACTCCAGGCTGGCATGGTCCGCGCCGGCGGTCAGGCTGAGCCGGTTGCCGTGGTTGTCGCCGCCTTCCCAGGAGGCGGTCTCGGGCTGCTCGGGCCAGCCAGCCCCGGCGGTCGGCACCCTCAGCCCGGCCAGGGCCTGGGCGAGCGCCTCGTCCCCGCCGGGGGTCGGCTCCCGGTCCACCCCGGGCAGCAGCTCGGACCAGATCACGTCCAAGGTGGTCTGCATGTCGGGGCTCCACGAGGTGATCGCCACCACCAGGTCCTGCTCCGGCAGCACCAGGCCGTACTGGCCGAAGGCGCCGTCGCCGCGGTAGCCGTGCTGGCACTGCCACACCTGCCACCCGTACCCGAGGCTCCAGTCCCCGGTACGGCCGGTCGGCGCCGTCGCCACGTGCCGCTGGGCGTGCTGGTCGGCCCAGGCGGCCGGCAGCAGCCGTACGCCGTTGTGGATCCCGCGGTCGAGGATCAGCTGGAAGAACGCGGCAGCCACGGCGGTGGTGGTGTGGAGCCCGGAGAAGCCCAGTGGCACACCGTCGGAGTCCCGGGCCCAGTACGGGGTCGGCAGGCCGAGCGGGCCGAAGACGTGCTCGGTCAGCAGGTCCAGCACGTCACGGCCGGCGTACCGGGCCACGAGCCGGGACAGGGTCCAGGTGCAGGGCTGGTTGTACTCGAAGGTCACCCCGGGAGTCCCGGTTGGCTCGACTCGCAGGAACTGCGCCAGCTGCGCCTCGCCCAGCCCTCCCCGACCCGGGTCAGACGAGGGGTCGTTCCATCCGAGCAGGTCGTTGTTCACGTCGTGCTGGTGGCCTGAGGCCATGGCCAGCAGGTCCCGGACCCGGACCTGGCGCATCACCGGGCCGATCTGCTCGTCGACCAGGTCCGGCAGCAGGTCCACGACCCGGTCGTCGTAGCCGAAGCAGCCCTGGTCGACCGCGATCCCCACCGCCGCCGAGCAGAAGGTCTTGCTCAGCGAGTACACCAGGCGGATCTGGTCGCTGGTCCACGGGTCAGCCTCACCGGCAGCGATCACCTGCCCGTGCCGCAGCACCACGATCCCGTGCAGCTCGGTGCCGCGGGCGGCCAGCTCGGTGATCGTACGGGCCAGGGCGGCCGGGTCCACACCCGTCTCGGCCGGGGTCGCCGTCGGAAGCGTCATAACCGCACCCTAGTCGTCGCCGCGGACCCTCTCACCGGCGGCCACCCTGGTCGCTCAGCCGACCCCGCTCACAGGGGGACGCTCACCACGGTGCTGACCGCGTCGAGACGGTTCGCGACCCGCACCAGCAGCAGCAGCTGGTTGTCCACGATCAGCGAGCTGTACACGGTGACCTCGACCCCGCCGGCCGCGTTCGGGACGGCGACCTCGGCGCTGGTCCACTGCACCCCGTCTGGGGAGCGCCAGAGCGTGACCTTCGTGTGGTCCTCACTGGCGACCACCGCGACGGCCTCGTCCCCGTGCGCGGTGACCGAGCCGAAGCTGGTCTCGCCCCAGTCGTTCATCACCATGAATGACCACTGCTGGCTGTCCGTCGACGACCACAAGCACGGGAGCCAGGTGGTGGTCCCGTCGAGCCGGGCAGATCCTCTGGCCACCAGCCGGCTACCGACCATGATCACGCTGTTGGCGCGGGCCTCGGCCACACCCGTGGTCGGCAGGTCGGCGATGTCCCAGGTCTGCCGGTCCTGAGAGACCCACACCCGAGGCTGGGTGCCCTTCGTGGTCGACGACGAGCCGACCGCGACCAGTCCCTGCCCGGTCCCGACGACGCTCCTCATCGTCCGGGTCCGGTTCTGCAGACCCGCCAGGTCGGTCAGCTCGTCCTCGTCGCCGTACGCGTCTCCCCGGGCATACACCCGGGTCGGCTTCCCTTCGGTCCAGGTCTTGCCGTCGGGACTGGTGTAGACCAGAGCCGATGTCCGTACACCACCGTTGGTGGACTTGTCCCCGACCACCACCCAGCGGTCCCGGTCCCAGATCACCTGGTTGATCGAGGAGTAGTGGTACTGGGCCACCTTGTTGAAGGTGCTGGGCGCGACGAGTGACCAGTCCCTGCCGTCTCGCGACAGCCGAAGCCAGCCGGCGCCCCTCAGCGACCCCCACATCGCGATACCGGCGTCCGTGCCGGTGATGCCCGAGACGGGCTGGCGTGGTTCCTCCATGACCATCCGGGGGGCGGAGAACCTGGACCCCTCGCGCCGCCAGGTCCCGAACCCGCCATGCGCCGACCCCCAGGCATCAACCTGCCCTCCGAGGGAGGTGAGCCACATCGGACGCACGAGCGGCTTCATCCCAGGAGCGGGAGGTATGGGCGCCGAGGTCCAGGTTGCACCGGCATCCGCGGTGCGCAGCACCGTCCCGGCAGCGCTGGTCGTGCCACAGCTGATCGCGACCAGGGCCGTGTCCCCCATGGTCACGGCAGCGCTGACGCCCGGCTCCTCTGGAAGCCCAGGCAAGGTCACCGGTCTCCAGCCCCCGTCCTGCAGCCGGTACGCGTCAAGGCCCGACTGCTCCGCTGCGTTCACCTTCATGATGACGACCAGTGAGCCCCCGAGCGACAGCACTCCCTGGAGCGACGTCGAGCGCTCCCGCCGGGGCAGCTGCGGCATCAGCGACCAGGTAGAGCCGTCGGGTGAGGACAGCAGGTACCCCCAGTAGGTGTTCCGCTTTCCGTCGAAGTAGCTGCCGCTCGCCACAAAACTGTCGCCAATGGACTCAATCTCGACCAGCTCTGTGACGAAACGACCGCTGTCGGCCGGCTCGGGGGTGGGCTTCACCTGCCACGAGACTCCTCGGTCGCCCGACACGAAGGTCAGCGGGAACGTCTGACGCCCGTCGCTGCGGAACTCGTCCAGTGCTGACCCACCGACCGCGACCACTGTGTCCCCCCGCACCGCGGCGCTGTACAGTCAGCCATAGCCCGGCAGACTGGTCGCTGCCCAGGCCACCCCGTCGGAGGACCGCCAGGTGGTGGGGACCCGGTGGGTGCCGTCGGCGGCGGAGACGCTTCCCACCAGCAGGAAGCCATCGGGCAGACTCACCAGGTGATGAAGGTTGGCCGATGTGTCAATGCCGGTCGCCTCGCTGCGGTCCCAGGTCGCTGCGTCTCGGCTCGACCAGGTCACAATGCGGTCGTCCTTGCTGCCAAGAGCCACCCACAGGCCGTTACTGACGGCTACCTTCCCGATGGAGGACTCCTCGACGCCGGTCGCTCGGGCCGCGTCGTCACTCAGCTTGCCCTCAGCCCAGGTGGCGCCGCCATCGGTGGAGCGCTTGAAGTAGGGCACCTTGACCCGACCTTGGTAGTCCCCCACGGCCACAGTCGTCGAACCGTCCGTGGCGAAGCCATACGGTGTTGTGGTGATGTCGAGCCCTCGGTCGGGCACCGTACCGAAGACCTCGGCCGGGAGGGTCGGAGCATTCACCTCCGGTGAAGGTGACTCCTGGGGAGCACGGAACAGGCTGCAGCCGGTCAGGAGCGCCACCAGCACGACCAGCGCCACGGATCTGATCGCCGACGGGGGGCGGACGTCGATGTCTTTCATGTGGGGACTCTAAGGGCTTCGTCTGACACTGTGGGTCAGATTGGGAGTTTTCCACAGGAAAATTATGTACGTCGCCGTTGTCCACAGGTTACGACCCCGACGGTTGACTACCGCCGTACCATGAGCCCGGGCAACCATGTGCCGTTGTCGCCAGCGAATCGACAGTCCCTGCCAGAGCAGGGACTCGGCGGCCCTGTCCAAACCGCTTAGACTCCCGGTCAGGATCGGGTCGTCCACTCTGCGGACAGCACAGGTCCGGGAAGGCCGGGGGCGTACCGCGGCCGACGTGGTCCCGACCCGGGTTCCCGTCCCGTACGGTGCCGCGCGCCCGGCTGCCGCGATCCCGAGGCGGCCGGCGCGGGGGATGAGGCGCGTACGGTGCCGCGCGCCCCACGGCCGTACCTCTGCCGGCCAGCCACGGGCACCGACGACTACCAGCACCGCACAGCGCTTCGGGGCACAGCGTCAGCGCAGTACTCTGAGCTGTCGTCCGCCGATGTCGGGAAGCGAGCACCGATGCGCATCACCCACCTGGCTGCCAGGAACTGGCGCAACTTCAAGACGGTCGAGCTCAGCGTTGGTGACCGCCTTTTTGTTGTCGGGCCGAACGCTGCTGGGAAGTCCAACCTGCTCGACCTCTTCCGGTTCCTCTCCGACCTGACCCCGACCGGCGGTGGCCTCTCCTCGGCCATCGAGCGCCGCGGCGGACTGTCCAAGGCTCGAAGCCTGTTCGCCCGCAACAACGCCAAAGGTCGTCTCGTTGTTGAGGTGACCCTGCGAGATGCAGAGAGCGTGTGGCGCTACAGGCTGTCGGTCCGTGGCGAAGGGCGCGGCCTCAACCGCCCGGTGGTCGACGAAGAACTGGTCGAGAAGGACGGGACAGAGATCCTGAAGCGCCCTGACAAGCAGGATCAGGCCGATCCGGAGCGACTGACCCAGACTCACCTGGAGCAGATCTCGGCTAACCACGCGTTCCGCGACATCGCCACCTTCTTCTCCCGGGTCCAGTACTTTCACCTGGTTCCCCAGATCATCCGCAACCCGGCCCGCGCCGACCTCGGCCCCAACGACCCGTACGGGAGCAGCCTCATCGCTCACATGAACGCCACCCCTGCGAAGACGCGCAACGCCTGGCTGCGACGGATGCAGCAAGCGCTGCAGGCTGCCGTGCCAGGCTTCGAGTCACTGACCATCGAGACCGACGCCAGCGGGCTGCCTCACCTGATCGCGGGCTACAAGAACTGGCGGTCCAGCCCGTCGCGCCAGGACGAGGCTGACTTCTCCGACGGCACGCTGCGGCTGATCGGGCTGCTCTGGTCGATCGTCAAGGCCCCGGCCAGCCCGGGAGTGCTGCTGCTCGAAGAGCCTGAGCTCTCGCTCAACAGCGCCGTCGTGCGTGAGCTTCCATCGGTCCTGGCCCAGGTCCAGCGCTCGAGCGACCAGCAGATCATCCTTTCCACGCACTCCCCTGAGCTCCTCAATGACGAGGGCATCCACCCCGATGAGATCCTCGTGCTCCGGGTGACAGAGGACGGGTCGAAGGCCGAGCTGCTGTCCTCAATACCGGACGCCGTGACTGACCTGGGTCTGGGTCTGAGCACCTCCGACGTGGTCGACGGGCTGATCGCCCCCGGTGACCTCACCGGCATGCTCAAGGCAGCCCGGAGCAAGCGGTGAGACCAGCGCCGCCGCTGGTCTCGGTCGCGGTCGAAGGAGAGTCCGACACCGGCATGGCCCAGGTTCTGATCACGCATGCCGGGCTCGCTCTGTCGGGAAAGATCCTGGTCAAGCGGGGGGTGTCCCAGCTCGACAAGACCATTCCCGGGCTCGCCCAGACGGGTCCTCACCGCCCCTGGGTCGTCTTTCGAGACGCCGACCGCGAGTGCCCGGTCGATCTCAGGGCTCGACTGATCGGTTCCCGCGCTCACGGCGCCGGCTTCGAGCTGCGCATCGCCTGCTCCATGACTGAGGCCTGGCTGCTGGCTGACGCCGAGGGTTTCTCGCAGTACTTCAAGATCCCTGTCGAGAAGATCCCTCGCAGCCCTGACAGCCTCGACCACGCCAAGCGTGAACTGCTGGCCATCTGCTCCCGGGCCCCTCAGAGCATCCGTCGCGATGTGGTCCGTGCCGACGGCGATACCGGGCCGCTGTACGTATCGCGGCTGAACGAGTTCTCCACGACGATCTGGAGTGTGGAACGGGCGGCGGCGACCAGCCCAAGCCTGGCCCGGTCCGTGGATCGCCTAGTCAGCCTCCGCGCCGAGCTGGAGGCCAGCGCCTCACCCGAGACGCGTAAGGACCGTAGCTGACCGGCCATGCGATGCAGAAGGAGGACCTGATGCCTGGACCCAGGCTGTGCCGGGCGACCGTACCCGTCGCAGGGCACCTGTACACCGTCCTGGTCGACCTAGCCGACGGCGCTGTGGTCGCTGGCGGGTTCTGCCCGGCCGAGGAACTGTTTGCGCGGCTGGGCTCGACCGAGCGCCAGGACGTGCCCTCGGCTGCTGACCTGCCGGCCGCCCCTGAGAACCACCCGGTCCTGGACGCGCTGCGCCGGTACGCCGCGGGGCAGCTCGACGCACTCGACGAGACTCCGGTCCGCCAGCCCGCGACGCCGTTCTATGCCGAGGTTCGTGCCGCGCTGCGCAGAATCCCGCCGGGCGAGACCTGGAGCTACACCGAGCTGGCGGCGGCGGCCGGGCGTCCGGCGGCGGTACGGGCGGCGGGCGGCGGCTGCGCCAGCAACCGGGTCGCGCTGATCGTCCCGTGCCACCGGGTGCTGGCTGCGGGCAGAAAGCTGGGCGGGTACGCGTACGGGGCCAACGTCAAGGCCGCGCTGCTAGAGCACGAGCGAGGCTGACCGAGGGACAGGCCGGCGGCCCTCGCCGTCGGCTCCGGGCTCGGCACGCTCGGGCCCTGCACACGAGCGGACCCACCCGGAGAATCCCGACCATGGGGTCTGGGCCCCAGCCGCGGCCGGTCCGCAGGTGTGCCTGCTCCTGGCAGGGAGCGGCTCATGGTGAGGTGGCGGGAGTCGCGAACGGACAGGTGACGCCGCTCATGGTCGCCTGTCGCGCCCAGGCTTCGGGGAGGATTCGGCTAACCTGCTGGCATCAGGTGACCTGCCTTCATAGGGTGGGTACGAAGCGCTACCGCCCGGTCGCGCCCTGTGTGCCGCCTGCGCTGAGGAGCCATCCGTGACCGACCCGCGTACCCCGGAGGAACGCCCTCTCGACGACCTGTACGAGGAGCTGGACGCCGAGTGGGCAGCGGGCTGGCAGGAGCTGGAAGGGGTCGTTGGTCACCAGAGCGGAACGACCGCGACCACGGATGACTCCGCCGCGACCAGGCCCGACGGCGCGGGCCCCGAGGCCGACGGTCCGACGAGTGACGAGACCCGTCCCGACCAGCCAACGGACGACGCCCGGTCTGTCGACGACTCCAGCCCGGACCGGCTCGAAGCCGTGAAGGCACCCGAGGCCGCGCCGGCTTCGGAGGCGGCTGAGGCCGAGGACGACCTCCTGACCCGCCCCGTGGCCCAGCCCGAGCCCGCTGGGCAGGCCGACCGGGACATCTTCTTCGACGACGCCATGTACGCACCGTCAGCCTCGCTGGCCGGCCTCGCGAAACCCTCAGTGGAGCGTACGGCCCCGGCTGAGCCCCTCGCGAAGCCCTCAGTGGAGCGTACGGCCCCGGCTGAGCCCCTCGCGCAGCCCTCAGCGGAGCGTACGGCCCCGGCTGAGCCCCTCGCGAAGCCCGCCCTCGTGGAGCCCGCCCCCGTGGAGCGTGCTCGGCCCGGCGAGCTGCTGGCGCCGGAGCGGCACCCGGAGATCGAAGTCGGCTCCGAGCGGCGCCCAATCGTCCTGGGCGCGGCCGAGGCGCCGGACCGGATCGTGTCCAGGGCCGGGGCGGCTCCGATCGAGCTCGGCCCGTCCGCCGACAGCACCCCGCACCCCGCAGAGACGGCTGGCCCGGGCACCGACCTGCCTCAGGACGGGGCCGACCAGCCTGGTCCCGCCCCCTTCGGCACCGACCACCCCGAGGCCGAGGCCACGAGCCCGGCGAAAGACCTGCCCGCGGCCGACACCGATGGTGAGGACACCACCGGTAGTGACCTGGCCGGTCCCGGCTCTGATGTCCCAGGCTCCGAGGCAGGCCGCGAGGACGCACTGGCCCGCCCCGACTCCCCCGCCGACGAGGACTCCCCCGACGCTGACCAGGCCGAGGAGCCAGAGGGCAAGGTGACGGACGGGTCCGAGACCGGTCCGGGTGAGCTTGATCAGACCGGCGAGGGTACGGGCACCCAGGACGTGGAGGCCGCGCCCCCCAGCCCTGCCGACGCTCAGGCCCCCGCTGACGCTCAGGGCCTCGCTGAAGTTTCGGGCCCCGCTGACGCCCGGTCCCCAGACGAGCGCTCCAGCAGCGGCGAGCGCGACGCCGACCGTGCCGCCGAGCTCACCGGCGCAGCGGCAGCCGGCCTAGCCGCAGCCGGCCTGACCGTAGCCTCGCCCGGGGTTGTCCTGAGCGGCGCTGCCGCGGCCGGCCTGGCCGCTGCTCGTCTCAGCCTCGCGGGGCGGTCAGACCACGACCGGCCCGCCGCCTCCGCTACGAGTACGGACGCGGACGGTCTCGCCCGCGAGCCCGGCCGCGGCACCCGTGATGAGGGCACCCGGACCGAGGACGACTCGGCCACCGCACCGGTCGCGGACGAGGCCACTAGCCCCAACGCGCCGACTGACCTGCCGCTCACCAGCAGTGATGACGAGAGCCAGGTCAGCCTGACCGTCCCCGAGCCCACGGACGGGAGCCCCGACCTGCCGGGTGAGGACTCGCAGACCGTCGACGCCGATGACGAGGCTGGGCCACGGCACACGACCGAGCCCCCGGCCGAGAGGCCGGACGCGCCTGCAGCCACGCCTCATGAGGTCGGGTCCCCGCAGCTCACCGGAGCAGCCGCAGCCGGGCTCGCAGCAGCCGGCCTCGCCGTACCAGCCGCCGACGACCTGCTCGGCTCCACCCCGCCCGGCCAGCCCTCAGCGCTCACGAGAGCCGCGGCGGCCGGGACTACGGCTGGCCCCGCCGACGCCGCCACACGCCTCCCAGACCCGGTTGACGCGGTCGAGGGCTCGCCGATCTCGTCGGGTGAGCAGGTACCGACCAGCGAGCCGCCAGAGCCTGCGACCAGCCAGGCCGAAGCCGCCGACCAGGAGCCCGTCGAGCCCGCACCGGCCGAGCCCGCACCGGCCGAGCCCGCGGCCGCTGACCAGCCCGAGACCGCCCAGAGCGGCGTCACCCAGCAGGCGCCGACGGGTTCGTACGAAAGCCGCCCGCGGGTTCGCCGGCGGGGCCGGCCTGCCGAGGTCGACGACGACCTGACCGTGGTCGTGGACCACTGGCCGTACGTGGCGCCAGCCGCTTTCGAGGCTGCGGCCCAGGCCGAGTCCGCGCTCCAGAAGCGCCGGGAGGAGGCCGAGTCCAGCCCGCTCGGGACCGGGCAGGCCGAGGCCGACCAGCCGCCGACCAAGCCAGCACCGGCACCGGAGACGCCGGCCAAGCCAGCGCCGGCACCGGAGACGCCGGCTGTCCGTCCTCACCGCTCCCCGACCGGGCGGGTCGGGCGGGGCCCAGCCCAGCCGCCGCGGGTCGTGCCCGACGTTGACGTCACCCACGCCCAGCTCGGCGAGGTGGACCTGGAGCGGCTGACCTCCGGGATCGCCACCAGCCTGGGCGACCGGGGCCACGACAACACCTCTGTTCCCACGGACGCCTCTCTGCCCACGGACGCCTCTCTGCCCGCGGACGCCTCTCTGCCCGCGGACGCCTCTGTGCCCGCGGACGAGCCGGCCACGAGTGAGGCGGCTCAGCCGACCGACCCCGACTCGTACGGCTTCCAGGCCGACCAGGAGCCGACCGAGAGGCTCACGACCCAGCCGGCACCCGAGCCAGCCGAGTCAGGTTCGGCGCAGACCGCTTCTGCCGCCTTCGCTCCTGGCCAGACGCCGGCCCCGGCCGACCAGCCCGGCGGGCAGGGTCCGGTCATGCCGACCGCGGCCGAGGCCCACGTCGGCTGGTTTGAGAAGGCCCGGGCCCGGATTGCCGACCTCTTCGACGAGGAGCTGGAGGAGCCGGCCTCAGGCCCCGAGGACCGCTGAGCCCGCCCGGGAACCCACTCGAAGGCGGCAGGGTCACATCCCGGTGTTCACCGTGGGCTGCGGGCGCGACTCGCCGCATAGCACCACCAGCAGGTTCGCCACCATCTGGGCCTTGCGCTCCTCGCTCATGGAGACCACCGACTCGGTCTCCAGCCGCCGCAGCGCCTGCTCGACCATGGTCACCGCGCCCTCGACGATCTTCGACCGGGCCGCGATCACGGCGGCTGCCTGCTGGCGCTGCAGCATCGCGTGGGCGATCTCCGGCGCGTACGCCAGCGACGAGATCCGGGCCTCAACCACCTCCAGGCCAGCGATCTTCACCCTCGCTGCGACCTCCTCAGCCAGCTCGGCAGCGACCAGCTCGGTCGACCCGCGCAGGGTCTCCTCGCCCGGCTCGGCGTTGTCGTACGGGTGGGTGGAGGCGATGTGACGCAGCGCCGCCTCGGCCTGAACCCGGACGAAGTGCTCCGAGTTCTCGACCGCGAACGCCGCCTTGGCGGTGTCGGCGACCTGCCAGACGATGATCGCCGCGATCGTCACGGGGTTGCCGTCGGCGTCGTTGACCTTAAGCTCGCTGGTCTCGAAGTTGTTCACCTTCACCGAGACCCGGCGCTTGTTGGTGAACGGCACCGTCAGCTGCAGCCCCGGCGTACGGATCGTGCCCACGTACCGGCCGAGGAACTGCAGGACCTTGGTCTCGCCGGGCTGCACGACGGTCAGCGAGGTCGAGCCAATCCAGGCCAGCACGAACAGGAGCATCGCCCCCACGACCATCAGGGGCGACGCCGAGATCGCCCCAACCGTGCCCAGCCCGAGACTGAGCATGAACACCACGATCACGACCAGCACCGCCAGGCCCCCGGTCATCGAGAAGGCCGACTGCTCCTCCACCGACACCCGAACCCCCTGGTGCCCAACAGGGGTGCCGGCGGCCTCACCACCGTACGAGCCGCCGTCGTCGGTGACCGCGACCTGCTGGTGCGGGTAGGTCGGGCTCACCGGCGCTGGCTGGGCTGCCTGGTAGGCCCGGTCCCCGGGAGCCGGCTGCGGCGCGGCCTGGTATCCCAGCGTCACATCCGGCTGGGCCACCGGGTGCGCGGGCTGTCCGGTCGGCGCCGGGTACTGCGGCGGGACCTGCTGAGGATTCGACATCTGTGCCTCCTGATCGGTCGGACCAGTCTATGAAGCCCCTGGGCAGGCCCTCACCCAGGCCTGCGGCGCCGACGCACCTGAGAACTGCAGCAGCGTCCGGGCCAGGCTGGGCCGCACAGCAGCGGGCCGACCCCCAGCCCACGGCCCCAGGAGGCCCCGCCGACGAGCCTTTGACCGCTCCTGTGCCTCCCGTGCTCGGAGCGTGCCCA
Organism: uncultured Propionibacteriaceae bacterium; assembly: GCA_937926975.1. Lineage (GTDB taxonomy): Bacteria > Actinomycetota > Actinomycetes > Propionibacteriales > Propionibacteriaceae > Fen-668. Next base: position 21,356 of record CALBCJ010000040.1, read on the forward strand.
GGGGCGGGTGCGCTCAGGTGGTGACGCAGCCGGCCACACCGTTGAGGTCAGGCCTCGAAGACCACCTGCAGGTCAACCCGTACGGTGATGTCGGCGGGCCGTACGTCGATGCTCGCCGAGTCGGTCGCCGCGTACGCGACGGCGGCCCGCATGCCGCCGCCCGGGCCTGCCAGGTCGGCGTCGCTCACCTCCACGAAGCGGACCTGGCCAGCCCCGGCAGCTGCAGCGACCGCTGCTGCCCGGGTACGGGCCGTCGCCACCGCCCGGGTCAGGCACTCCTGCTCCACCCGGTCGCGGGTCTGCTGGCTGAGGAGCCACTCGGCCCGGTCGATCTGGACCTCAGCCCGGCCGCTGTGCTGGGCAGAGAAGGCGGACAGCGCTTCTGCGGTTGGGAAGTCGGCGCTCCAGCCGACCGAGGCCCAGTGCACCACCTCACTGCTGTCCTGGTAGTACCGCTGCTGGCTCTGGACGCTGATCGGGCGGACCACCACCTGGCCTGCCTGGCCGGCAGCCCGGCGCTCGGCCAGGTCCTGACTGAGCTGGTTCGCCGCATCGGTGACCGCGGCTACCACCGCTTGCCGGTCCATCCCCTCCAGGACGACCTGCCCGTGCAGCCGTCCCAGGTCGGGCGGCACCTCGGCCTGGCTGGTCCCCCGTACCGTGATCTTCATCGCACCTGTTGTAGCTTTCTCACCGCTCCTTCGTCCAGCCGGGCACGGTCACCGGGTCCACGGGCCCCGGGTCACGGAAGGCGAGACCGGGCTGGTGTGTGAGGGCACAGCAGCGGACGAGCCGGTGGTGTGCGGGGCTTGTACGGTCGCTGCCTCCGCGCTGGGTCCGCTGCTGTGCGCCCCGCGGACGGCCGGAGGCTCCAGATGCGGCGGCCCTCATGTGGCGGGCTCGACCAGCGTGACCAGGCTGGCCAGGCTCAGGGGCGGACCAGCCCGCGGCGACGGGACCGCCTCGGCCGAGAAGGTCGTGGTGCCAGCGGCGGCGCCTCGCAGGTGCGGCAGCGTACGGTTCGGCTGGCCCGGTCGTAGACCGCCGGGGTCGCCGGTGGCAGGGCCGCACGGCAGACCTGGCAGGTGCCAGCAGCACTCATCCAGATCCCGACCTCGGCCCCTCGTACGTGGTTGATCACAGAACTACCTTAGGTCAATGCCTCTCTGACGAGGGGTGATGATGAGAGGACGGTCATCTGACCGCCGCCTAGGCCCGACCCGACGATGCCCCTGGCCGGGCGGGGCTCAGGAGACTGAGCCGGTGATGTCGACCGTGGTGGTAGTAGGCCTGGGCGGCTCGGGCGCCGGTGACGCGGCCTGGTCACCGGAGGGCGCGGCTGGAGCGGCCTGGTCACCGGACTGGGCCTTCACCGGGATCCGGATGTGGCCCGACTCCAGGTTCACCCGGCCCAGGCCGTCGGCGCCCTCCGGGGTGTCCACCACGAACACCTTCTCCAGCTCCCGCTGCTCGCGCTGGTAGCGCAGGCTGGGCTGGATCACCTCGAGCGGGTTGGTCATGGTGCCTCCTCAGCGACGGGCGTCCGTATCAATGTAGGCGTTCTTGACTGGTCCGACAACGCCACCGCCCAGGAACGGGTCTGGGACCAGCTCCTGGGCGGCGCCTCGTGCAGCGTCAGTCGGCGACGGTGAAGGCACCGGTCCGGTCAGCCAGCGCCTGCAGCGACTTACGGCCGGGGACACCGTCAGCGTCGGCGCCAGAGTAGCCCAGCGACTCCTGCCAGCGGGCGTACGCGGCCTTGAACCCGGTGCCCAGCGAGCCGTCGACGGGGCCGGTGTCGCCGACCACCGACGCCAGCGCCTGCTCCACGACCAGGCCGGCGGCCTTGTTCAGGCCTGCACCGGTGGCGACCGCGTCCGAGGAGTCATGGTTAACCATGCTGATGAGCCCGTTCAGCGAGATCACCGGCTTCGCAGCAGCAGCGGCCTGCTCAGCGGCGGCCTGCTCGGCAGCAGCCTGCTCAGCAGCGGCTTTCTCGGCAGCGGCGGCCTCCTGCATCGCGCGCTCCTGCTCGGCGACCCGCTCGGCGGCCTCGGCCTGGGCCTGCGCCTCGGCCTCGGCAGCAGCAGCCTGCTCAGCGGCGGCCTGATCAGCAGCCTGCTCGGCGGCGCCAGCCTCGGCGGCCGCCTTCTCGTCCTCGTTCGAGAACGCGTCCTTGATCTTGTCGAAGAGGTTCACGTACGTCCTTCCGTCAGGGGATGCCCCAGTCCCGCCTGGAGCGGTGTCAGCCTACCTATCCCGGGGCGAATGATGACTCGTTCATCTTGGGCCCCCGGCCCCGGCCCAGTCCCTAGGTTGACCTCAGACCGGAGACCATAAGGGGGGAGAGCTCAGGATGGGGATCTTCAGCTGGCTTCGGGGCGGGACGGCGACCCTGGAACCGGCCGGTCAGGGCCGGCGGGACCTGACCAGGCTGCCCCGGACCATCGTCGCCGACCTTGACTTCTTCGGCCGGTTCTGGATCCGCCGGACGGAGGCGAGCCCGGCGGCCGAGGCCCAGGCGCTCAGCCTCTGCGGCAGCCTCACCACGTACGCCAGTGCTGACCCGGAACGGTTCTGCGCCGAGCTCCGGGCGGTCGCCGAGCCGGTCGGAGGCTGGGTTGAGTACGGGGCGATGCGGCTGATCCACGAGCTGCTCGGCCCGCTCGACAACCCGCACACCGACTACCTGATGGAGTCGTCGCTAGCCTTCCTGCGGTCGCGGCAGATCCCCTGGTCGAACCTCACCGCCGACGCCCACTCCTGGTGGGCCATGAACCTGCCGGGCGTCGACTGGCTCCCCCGCCGCCCGGTCCCTGCGCCGGGCGCCACCCCGATCAGCCTGCTCCCCATGGGCCATGAGCGGCTCGTCGCCACGGTCGAGTTCAACTCCAGCCAGTTCGTCGTACGGCACGAGCCGGGCGCCTACGTCGCCTACCAGCGCTACCCCGATGACCTCTCCGACCCGATTGACTTCGCCGACGCGGCCGCGCCGGACCTGTACCAGCTGTACGTCGCGATCGGTACCGGCTTCACCTCGGTCCCCGACTGGGTTGACCGCGAGCTGGAGCCGTTTGTCACGGTGCAGCGCGGAGACTTCAGCTAGGGGCCTCCGGGCACGGCAGAGCCGGTCTGGCGCCCCGGGCTGCTGGCACCGGTGACTGGGAGGCTGATTCCCTGTAGGTACGGACAAGTACGGGCTCCCACCCCGCTGGAGAACCCGCTACCCTGAGCAGTTGAGAACCAGGGAGGGCCTAGTGGATTCGATCGTGGTGACGTGCGCAACCTGCCGGACGAAGAACGAGATCGGGCCGGAGGCCGAGCAGGCGCCCCGCTGCAGCCAGTGCGACACGTACTTGCCCTGGGTGACGACGGCGTGCGACCTTGACTTCAAGACTGTCGCCGACAGTAGCCAGATCGCTGTCTGCGTGGGCTTCTGGGGCACCTTCGCCCCAGCCAGCCGGATCTTGCTCCCGTCGCTGGAACGGATCGCCGCAGAGTACGCCGGCCGGCTGAAGCTGGTCCGGGTCAACGTTGAGGACGGACGCCGGGCCCAGTCCAAGTACGAGGCCCGGATGATCCCGACCACGATGGTGCTGTGGCACGGCGAGGAGATGGCGCGGCACACCGGGGCCCTGGAGCTGCCGGCGCTGCGCCGCTGGGTCGACCAGGCACTGGCGACCATCGCCTTCAGCGACGCGGGATGATCACCGCGGGATGATCACGGGAGGCCTCTCCTCCGTCAGTCCGCTGCCGGCGCCCCAGGGCCGAGTGCGCCGTCTCGGCCCGGCCCGCGCCCGCACCTCGAGCGGCAGTCGCGACCTGGTCCACCCGTGCCCGGCACCCGCACAGCAGCGGGCCTAGCCCGGCACCCGCACAGCAGCGGGCCTAGCCCGACCTCCGCGTCTCTGACGGGCCGCTGGGCCCACCGGTGCCCGCTGCTGTGCTGAAGGGCTGTTCCTTTCCTGGTGAAGGTTCTAGGCTCGCCACAGGTGGGAGGTGGTCCGATGACAGTCCGACCGCCCGCGGTGGCGGGCATGTTCTACCCCGGTGACCCGCGACGGCTGCGGGCGATGGTGACCAGCCTGCTCGAGGCCGCCCCGGCCGAGGAGGCACCGCCGGCGCTGGGGTTCGTGGTCCCGCACGCCGGGTACATCTACTCCGGCTCGACCGCGGCCCTCGCGTACGCCCAGCTGCGGGCCCACCCGCCGCGGCGGCTGCTGCTGCTAGGCCCGGCACACCGGGTCCGGCTGCGCGGGCTGGCGCTCTCCCCCGCCCAGCGTTTCGCGACCCCACTAGGGGAGATCCAGGTCGATGAGGGGCTGCGGGAGCGGCTCGCCAGCCACAGCGTGGTCAGCGCCGAGGCGCACGCCGAGGAGCACTCCCTGGAGGTGCAGCTGCCGTTCCTGCAGGTGGTGGCGCCCGAGGCGACGGTGCTGCCGGTGGTGGTCGGCTCGGCCAGCCAGACCGAGGTGGCCGACGCGGTCGAGGCCGGCCTGGGCCCCGACCCGGACGGCACGCTGCTGCTGATCTCCAGCGACCTGTCCCACTACCACCCGTACGAGCAGGCCCGCCGGATCGACCAGGCCACGATCACCCAGATCACCGCCCGGGAACCGGTCGGCCACGAGCAGGCCTGCGGCGCGACCCCGCTCAACGGGGCCCTGGAGGTGGCCCGCCGCCGCGGCTGGCGGCTCTCGCTGCTCGGCGCCTGCAGCTCCGGCGACACCGCCGGTGACCACTCCCGGGTGGTCGGCTACGCCAGCGTCAGGATCGACCATGACTGACCTCCCCGCCGACGCCGGCCCGGTCCTGACGTCCCTGGCCAGGGCCGCGATCGCGCAGGCGCTCGGCCTGCCGGGCACGACCCCGCCGGGTGCGGACTGGCTGCACCAGCCCGGCGCCGCCTTCGTGACCCTGACCCAGTCCGGTGCCCTGCGCGGCTGCATCGGCTCGCTCACCGCGTACCGGCCGCTGGTCGAGGACGTCACCGCCAACGCGGTCAGCGCCGCCCGCCGCGACCCCCGCTTCCCGCCGCTCAGCGCCGACGAGCTGCCCCGGACCCAGGTCGAGGTGTCGGTGCTGTCGGCGCCCGAGCCGTACCCGGTGAGCAGCGAGCAGGACGCCCGGGACCGGCTGCGGCCCGGCATCGACGGGGTGGTCCTCAGCTTCGGCCGTCACCGGGGCACTTTCTTGCCGCAGGTCTGGGAGCAGCTGCCGCAGCCGCAGGACTTTCTCAACCACCTCAAGCGCAAGGCCGGGCTGCCCAGCGACTGGTGGGACGACGCGGTCCGTCTCGAGCGGTACACGGTGACCGCCTTCCACGAGTCATGAGCCAAGCCCGGTACTGGCACCGGCTCGATGACGGGCGCCTCCAGTGCGACCTGTGCCCCAGGCTGTGCCGGCTGCGGGACGGGCAGCGCGGCTTCTGCTTCGTCCGGGCCCGTCAGGGCGACGAGCTGGTGCTGACCACGTACGGGCGCTCGTCGGGCTTCTGCGTCGACCCGATCGAGAAGAAGCCGCTGGCGCACTTCTACCCCGGCTCGGCGGTGCTGTCGTTCGGGACCGCCGGGTGCAACCTCGGCTGCCGGTTCTGCCAGAACTGGGACATCAGCAAGGCCCGCGAGCAGGACCGGCTGCAGGCGTCCGCCTCGCCACGGGCGATCGCCGACACGGCCGTACGGATGGGCTGCCCGTCGGTGGCGTTCACGTACAACGACCCGGTGATCTTCGCCGAGTACGCGATCGACACGGCGCTGGCCTGCCACGAGCAGGGCGTACGGACGGTGGCGGTCACCGCCGGGTACGTCACCGAGCAGCCGCGCCGCGACTTCTTCGCCGTGATGGACGCCGCGAACGTGGACCTCAAGGGGTTCAGCGACGACTTCTACCGCCGGCTCACCGGCGCCAGCCTGCGGACCGTGCAGGAGACCCTGTGCTACCTGGTCCACGAGACGGGTGTCTGGCTGGAGCTCACCACCTTGCTGGTCCCCGGCCACAACGACTCGTCCGAGGAGATCAGCCGGATGTGCCGCTGGGTGGTCTCGGAGCTCGGCCCGGACGTCCCGCACCACTTCAGCGCCTTCCACCCGGCCTGGCGGATGCGTGATGTCCCCCGGACCCCGGCCTCGACCCTGGTACGGGCCCGCGAGACCGCTCTCGACGCTGGGATCCACCACGTCTACACCGGCAACGTCCACCACCGCGACGGTGACCGTACGACCTGCTCCGGCTGTGGCTCGGTGCTGATCGAGCGGGATTGGTACCAGCTGCTCAGCTACCGGCTCACCGCGGACGGCCGCTGCCCCGACTGCGGGCTCGCGCTGCCGGGCCGCTTCGCCGCGCGGCCCGGCAGCTTCGGCTCACGCCAGGTCCCGGTACGGGTCTGAGCTCCGACCAGGTGCGGGCGGTCGACCTGGCTGCCGCTGTGCGGGCGGCAGCCAGCCCCAGCCGTCAGGCGCGGCGTCGGCCCACGACCAGCAGCACAGTCCCGGCGGTGAGCAGGGCAGCGGCCAGGCCGACCTGCCACGGGGCGACCGGCGCACCGGTCTGCGGCAGGGTCGGGGCCGGCGCAGCCGGGGTCAGAGTCGGGGTCGGGGTCGGCTCAGGAGCCGGGGTCGGGGCGGGCGGGACCGGCCGTACCGTGACCAGCGCGCCGGAGTCGTTGTCCGTCGCCGACAGCGCGGGGTCGGTGCCGGGCGCCGGAACCACGAGCGGGTCGGTCTCGGCACGGTCGGTTGCCGCCGGGGACACGTACGCGATGTTGCGGATCTCGCCGAGGGTAGTCACCCGGACCCGTACGGTGACCGGCTCGCCGGCGGCACCGCCGGCCAAGGGCGCCTGCGCGGTGCAGGTCAGGGCGGCGCAGGTGTACCCGGGCCCGGACATCGACACCAGCTCCATCCCGTCCGGCAGCACCTCGGTCACCGACCAGCCGGCGACGGCGGCCGTGTTCCCCGTGTTGCGGGGGGTGAGGTGGTACTCGACCTCGCTCCCGAGGACCGGGTCAGCCGCACCCACGACGGTCTTGGCCAGGGCCAGGTTCATGGTCTCGGGCACGCCGGTCGCCCAGTAGTCGTCGCTGGCGTCGATCTTCTGGTTGCCCTCGGCTGACACCGTGGCCCGGTCGTGGTGCGCCCCGATCACGCCGGTCAGGTCCGCGGTGCAGGTGAAGCTCGCTCCGGACGCCATGGGCCCTGCCCAGGCAGAACCCGCCGCCGGCCCCCCAGCCGAGGTGAAGTCGCAGGTCAGACCGCTCACCCGGCCCGTACCGGCGACCAGCTCGTCGGTCACCGTGATGTTGCGCAGGCTGGTGGAGCCGGTGTTGCGCACCGTGAGAGCGAGCCGCGTCTCGCCGGTGGGGAGGGAAGCAGCATCGGCCTGGGTGTCTGCGGCGTTGCCGTCCTGGTCGGCCTTGGTGATCTGGATGACGTCATTGGTGGAGATGCCGCCCGTCAGGGTCGAGGTCACCGTCGGGCTGAACCTCCCGACCTCCCCGCCGACCGTCATCGTGGCGCTGTTGCGGTACGTGACCCCGCCCACGCCTCCCGGCTGGGTGGCGGACGCGACCAGGGCCACCTCCAGGCTCTCGTTGGTGGCCAGGGAGGACGTGTTCACCGTCATCTGCAGCGACCCTGGCGAGCACGCGAAGGAGGTGATCATGGCCTTGACCACCGGGTCCTGCCAGCCGTTGCGGATGCGGCGGGTGCCGTTGGCGTACGTGATGACCCGCAGGTCGCTGAAGTCGCTCATCCGGGTGCACGCCCATGCCCAGTTGGGGCCGGCAGGGTCGTCGATCACGACCTGGGCTCCCGGGTGGATCTTGGTCTGGAAGCGCCAGGTCAGGCAGGCGTCGGGGTTCTGGCGGCACTCGTCACTGGCCACGTTGAACCAGCCGTTCTTGCCCGAGACCTGGGGGGCGATGATGGTGGCCGGCTTCACCACCAGCGGCCCCCGGGTGATGGTCTGGGCGCCGTTGATGACGTACCTCAGGGGGTAGCTGCCGGCCGGGGTGCTTCCGCTGGTTCCGCTGAAGCTGGCCACCAGGCAGAGGTTGTTCTCGGCTGCGCCCTCGGCGGTCAGGGTGAACGTGGCCCGCGACTGGTTCAGGGCCACCGTGTACATCACGGCCCCGCCGGGGTTCTTCACCGTGAAGGCGGACGGCCAGCTCCCCAGCTCCGACGGCAGGTCCAGGGTGAAGGTGTCGCCGGCCACGGCGGTGTTGGGGGTGCAGAAGTTGATCGTCGTGGTCACCGCCTCCTGCCAGCCGTACGTGACCTCGGTCGGGTCCACCGCGATCGTCAGGTTGGTGACCGGGATCTCGGCTGCGTGCGCCGACGGGGTGGAGGCTGGGGACACCAGCCCCAGCACCAGCCCTGCTGCTGCCACGAGTGCCAGCCATCTCTTACCCACAGTGTGCCTCTTCTCATCCTGGGGCTGACCGTCAGCACCCCCCAGAGCACCGGCTGACACAAGCGTCAGACCGGCGACCTCCCACTTTCCCGGGACACTCTAGCGGCGCCGGGACTGACGAGCACATTCAGTCTTGACGACTGGTACCGGCAGAGGGCGAGCGGCTACTCGCCCCGGCGTCCCTGGCCACCCGGACGGGCCGTGGTCCCTCAGCAGTCGCGGGTCGTCGACCTGCTGGCCCCGCGGCTGTGGTCAAGCTACCTGCGGGCAGCACGAGGCACGAGCGTCGCGCGAGCCTGCTGAGCCGCTGCGCTGGCCGTCCTGGCTGGGGCCGCCCTGGCTGGGGCCACCTCATCGCCAGCCTCCAGGGGTGACACTCGTCACCTGAACCCGGTGACAGTGCTCAGTACCCCGGCGGGCAGCCTGGCTGGACGCTGACGGCATGAGCACTTCGCACACTGCTGTCGACGTACGCGGACTGGTCAAGAGCTTCGGGTCGGTACGGGCGGTCGACGGGGTCGGCCTGCGGGCCGAGCCGGGCGAGATCGTCGCCTTCCTCGGGCCCAACGGCGCCGGCAAGTCCACGACTCTCGACGTGGTCCTCGGCTTCACCGAGCCCGACGCCGGCACCGTACGGACGCTCGGGATGGCACCGCAGCAGGCCGCCCGCAGCCTGCGGACCAGCGCGATCCTGCAGGACGGCGGGCTGCTGCCCGACTACCGCGTCGGCCAGACCATCCAGGTAGTCGCCGCGATGCGCGGCGCCACCGGGGACGTCGACGCTGTGGTCGAGCTGACCGGGATGGGCTCCCTGCTGGGCCGCAAGGTCTCCCGCTGCTCCGGTGGGGAGCGGCAGCGGCTGCGGCTAGCGCTGGCGCTGCTCGGCAACCCTGACCTGATGGTCCTCGACGAGCCGACCGCCGGCATGGACGTCACCGCCCGCCGGGACTTCTGGGCCGCGGTCCGCGGCCGGGCCGCCTCCGACAAGACCGTCGTGTTCGCGACCCACTACCTGCAGGAGGCCTCCGACTTCGCCGACCGGATCGTGATCATCAGCCACGGCCGGGTCGTCGCGTCTGGCTCGGTCGACGAGGTCCGCGCGCTCGGCGAGGGGACCCTCGTGAGCGTCACCTGGCCGGGACTGGCCGGCCCCGACGAGGTCACCCGGGTCCTGGCCCCGGTCGCCGGCTCGGTCCGTACCTGCGAGGTCCGCGGGGAGCACGTCGAGGTCCGTACTACCAGCCCGGACGAGGTCGCCCGGCTCCTGCTCACCACCGGAGCCCACCGGCTGGGGGTCACCCCCCTCAGCCTCGACGACGTCTTCGCTGACCTGGTCGACGCCGCCTGACAAGGAGAAACCATGACTACCACCGCTGTTTCGGCCGGCTCGGAGCGGGCCCGGCTGCTGCCGTACGCGCTCGCCGAGCTGCGCACCACGCTCTCCTCCCCCGACATGATCCTGTTCACGACCGTGCTACCGCTCGGGCTGTACCTGTTCTTCGGTGCCCTGTCCGACTACCGCGACGAGCCGGTCGGGCACGGCAACATCGCCTCGTACACGATGGTCTGTATGTCGGTCTTCTCGGTGTCGATGGTCGCCACCGCGGTCGCCGGCGGCTCGGCTGTCGAGCTGGCCGGCGGCTGGGGCCGGCAGATGTCGCTGACGCCGTGGGGGGTGCGCGGCTACTACCTGGTCAAGACCCTCTGTGCCCTGCTGGTGTCGCTGGTGCCGCTGAGCGTGATCTTCGTCGCCGGCTGGCTGACCGGCGCGCGCTGCGGCAGCCTGGGGGTCTGGGCCGCCTCGTACCTGGCGTGCCTGCTGCCGGCGCTGCCGTTCTCCCTGTACGGGCTGGCCGCCGGGATGTGGTTCCGCAGCAACCAGGCGGTTGGGACGGCGACCGCCTCGCTGTCGCTGTGGGGGTTCTTGTCGAACACCTTCATGCCGCTGGGTGGGGTGCTGTTCCAGGTCTCGCACCTCGCTCCCCTGTACGGCTGCGGGATGCTGGCGCTGCGCCCGCTGCTGGGGGACAGCGTCATCACCAGCGACGGGCTGGTCACCGAGCCGCTGTGGCTGCCGCTGGCTAACCTCACCGCATGGACGCTGCTGCTCGCCCTGGTCTGCCTGGTCTCGCGGCGCCGGGCGATGGCGCGCCGGTGAGCCGCCGGTTCGACTGGTACGCCAGCCTCTGGGTGGTCTTTCTGCTGTTCCCCCTCGGGTTCCTGCTAGCCGGGCCGTACCCCCTGTGGGTGAAGACCGTCGGCAGTGTCGGCACGGTAGCGTTCGCGGTCGACTACCTGGTCGAGGTGAACCGGCTGTTCTCCCTCAGCGACCTGCCTGACGGCCTGGTCGAGAACCAGTGGCCTCCGCTGGGGCCCCTGCTGCGGCTGCTGGTGTGCGCCGGGGTCGCTGCCGTCGCCATGACCTGGATGGCGGTGGTCTTCGTCCCGTACCTTGCGGCGCTGGTCCTGTTCACCACCCAGGTCCGTACCGGTGTCACCGTGGCGCTTCTGCTCAGCGCGGGCTCCGCCACGGCCGGGCTGGTCGACAACCCGGCGGCCTGGCTCGTCGTGATCGCCGCCGTGGCCCCGACGCTCTTCGTGGTCATCTCCCGGCTGAAGGAGGACGAGGAGCTGCGCTACCACCGGCTGGCCCGCGCCCAGTCGGCACTCGTCGAGCGGGAGGAGATCGCCCGTGATGTCCATGACCTGCTGGGCCACTCCCTGACCGTGCTGACTCTGAAGGCAGAGGTGGCGGCCACCCTCGTCGACCGCGACCCCCAGGCCGCCAAGCGAGAGCTGGGTGAGGTGGTCGACCTGTCCCGCAAGGCCCTGGCCGACATCCGCGCCACGGTCACCCGGCTGCGGGCACCCGACCTCGCCAGCCAGGTCGAGGCCACCCGTACCGGATTCGCGGCGGCCGGGATCCAGGCGACCATCACCGGTGAGGTCAGCGCCGTACCACTGCCGCAGCGCGAGCTGCTGGCCTGGGCCCTGCGGGAGGCGACCACCAACATCCTGCGCCACGCCGACGCGACCAGCGCGGACGTCCAGGTCCGGCCCGGTCGGCTGGTGGTCGTCGACAACGGCCGCGGCACCGACGCCGGCCCCGGCAACGGGCTCACTGGCCTGCGGGCCCGCGTACGGGCGGCCGGGGGCGACCTGGTCCTGACCAGTCCCGCGCCGAGGCCCCTGCCCGGCGGGCCCGGGACCGAGCTGGAGGTGACGCTGTGAGTCCTGCCCACGCCCGGCACCGGCGACCCAAGGAGGTCCGACTGTGACCATCCGGCTGCTGGTCGCCGACGACCAGGCCCTGGTCCGCGGGGCGCTGGCGACGCTGCTGAACCTGGAGCCCGACCTGGAGGTCGTGGCCGAGCTGGAGACCGGCGACCACGTCGTCGCCACAGTCCGGGCGCACGCCGTCGACGTGGCCCTGCTCGACATCGACATGCCGGGCAGCGACGGACTGACCGCGGTCGCCGCGCTGACCGCGTCGGGGCTGCCCTGCCGCAGCCTGGTCGTCACCACCTTCGGGCGGCCCGGCTACCTGTCACGGGCTCTGGAGGCTGGCGCGGCCGGGTTCCTGGTCAAGGACACCCCGCCGGCGCAGCTCGCCGACGCGATCCGCCGGATTCACGTCGGGCTGCGGGTGGTCGACCCGATGCTGGCGCAGGAGTCGGTGCTGCTCGGGCCGAACCCGCTCACCGCCCGGGAGCAGGAGGTGCTGCGCCTCGCGGCGATGGGCGCTGACGCGCACCGCATTGCCCAGACCCTCCACCTCGGCGAGGGCACCGTACGCAACTACCTGTCCAGCGCGATGTCGAAGACCCAGTCCCGCAACCGTACGGAGGCAGCCCGCACCGCCGAGCGCAACGGCTGGCTCTGACCGGCCGGGGGTCACCCAGCTCAGCCGACAGGCTCCCCGTTCCACGTGCCGGAGAGGTCGACGAACAGGCTGTTCCCCTGGTTGCAGCCCAGCATCCTGCGCTGGTGCATCTGGTAGACCGCGACCCCGGGCGCAATGCCGACTCGGCGAGCCTGAGCGGCAATGTCGCGGTCACTCGACAGGTTCTTGAACGGGGCCATTCCCTCCGGCCCGAAGAGAATGCTCATCGCGAAGGCGGTGGCCCTCTTCTCCGCCTCCGAAGTCCGCTTCTTCTTGTACTCCGGGTGCATCTCTGTGCGGGGACCGTTCAGCACATGACCGATCTCGTGGAAGAGCGTCCAGATCACGAACCCGTCCTTGGCCCAGTGACCGATCTGCTGGATGACCGGCACCCGCTTGTTGATCCACCAGATCAGGCTCAGCAGGGGGAAGTCCTCGGGCGGTGGGACGGTCAGGAAGACGACACCCACGCGCGAGCGGTCACATCACGTACCTGGACGGCAGAGCCAGGCGTACGGGCTTGTCAGGGCGAAGACCAGAGTCTGACCGGCCCTAGACCTCGGTCTGATCCACCGCCGGAGCGGCCGTGGCTACAGTATCTCGGGCGCGGCGGCCCTGAGGGCATGAGATGTCTCTCACGCGCGTGGCCTCACGCTTGGGGGATGAGGCACGGTCGTGAGGACCGCCGGGTGCGCACTCCGTGCCCGTCGAACGAACGGCTGGATCTGGGGGGACCAATCATGACGTCACCAAAGGCGCCGCCGCGCGCCCGTGCTCGCCGAGAGCGAGGCGCATCGGCGGTCGAGTTTGCGCTGATTGTGCTGCCGCTGCTGACGATGATCTTCGGTGCGCTGGAGTTCGGGCTGGCGCTGCAGGCCCGCACCATGGCCGGCAACGCGGCCCGCGAGGGCGTACGGATCGCCAGCCTCGGCGGCACCGACGCGGACGTCGAGCAGGCGGCTCAGAACGCGCTCTCGGTGGTTCAGGGCGCCAAGACCCTCACCACCACCTGCCGTACGGCTGCCGGCACCACCTGCACCCTGGGCGACCCGGCCAACTCCGGCGGCGTGGCCACCGTGACCGTCAGGATCGAGTACCACGGCATCACCGGCATGTTCCCCGGGCTCACCAGCACGACCATTTCCCGTACCAGCACGATGAGGATCGAGTGATGTCCACCACCTTCTGGAGCAGGCGCCGCCAGCGCCGAGACGAGCGCGGCGCCAGCGCGGTGGTGATCGCCGCCTCGTTCGCCGTGGTCGCCGCGGGCTGCGCCTTCGGCCTCGACATCGCCAACCTGGCGATGCAGCGCGAGGCCCTGCAGAACACCATCGACGCGGCCGCGCAGGCCGGCACCACGTACCTGCCGGGCAGCGCATCCACCGGCCGCTCCGAGGCGATCCGGTTCGCCAAGGAGAACCAGCCCGACCTGGAGCCGACCGTGGAACCGCTGTGCATCGTGGGCGCCACGTCCGGCCACGTCACTCTGGGACACATTCCGGCGACCTGCAACCCCACCGGGGGCGCCGCTCAGTCGACCTACCGCGGGATGCGGTGCGACGACCGGATCTGCGCCATCCCCTGCGACCCAGTACGGGGACGCTGCAACTCGCTGCGGGTCACCGGCGAGCGGATCGTCAAGCACTGGTTCGCTCCGATCATCGGGATCCAGCAGTCAAGCACCGGGGCCGTGTCCAGCACCAGCTGCAAGGGCTCCTGCGGCACCCTGATGCCCAATGCCATGGATGTGGCCTTCGTCGCCGACCGGACCCCGTCGATGGCACCGGCAGACTTCAGGGCGATGCAGGCCGCGATCGCGTCCTCACTGACCACGATGACCCCAGAGCTTCAGTTCGTGACCCTGGGCACGATTCACAAGAGCACCGGCACCGGACCCTGCAAGACCGATGTCGCGGTCGGGCCCACCGCTCGGGAGGGCAAGTGGATGCCGCTCGGGTTCTCCGACAACTACCTCACCGGCCAGCTCGGCGAGAGCAGCCGCCGAGTGAACAGCGCCGATGAGGTGGTTCGCAACCTGAACTGCATGGGCCAGGTCAACCGGGGAGTCCGGCCCAACTACGGCACCCACCTGGCCTCACCACTGAAGGATGCTGCCCGGCTGCTGCTCGGCAAGGACCCCAGCAACCTGGCCGCCCTGGACGCTCAGCGGGCGCCGAGCCTGCCCGAGGGCTCCAAGGTCACCAAGGCCATCATCCTGGAGACCGACGGCACGCCGGAGGAGACCATCGGCCACCGCCAGTACGACCCCAACCCCAGCCTGGGCACGGCCAACCTCAACGTGCCGGGTGATCTCTCCACTGGCAGCCCGACGGCAGGCGACATCGGCTGTGCCAACCTGCTCAAGGTGGCCCGTCAGGCCAAGGAGCAGGGGATCTTGGTGATCACCGTCGCCTTTGGCGGTGCCGCCACCAACCGCTGCATCAAGAACTACCGAAACGGCACCTTCACCGGACGCCAGGTCCGCGACGTGCTGGCCGAGGCCGCCACGCCGCGCTCGCCCGGAGTCCCGAGCGTCGCCAACTCGTGCTCCACCCCGGCCGAGATCCAGGCCGAGAACTCCGACGGCGACTTCTTCTTCTGCGCCGCCACCGGCGAGCAGATGAAGAGCATCTTCAGCACCGCGATCGCCCAGATCGGTGGCAACACCAAGTTCATCCGGGTGCCCTAGCAGCACCTGCGAGCGCGCACCGGCCCGGCGGACCACCACGGTCTGCCGGGCCGGTTCTGTATGCCTGGGGGCTGGGCTGCGGGTGAGCCGGCCGCAGGACCACTGCCGCGGACGTCCAGACCGACCTCACCAGCCCAGGGGCCCGCTCGCCTCAGCCGAGCACCTTGGGCACGTGCGCCAGCAGCGCCACGATCGACTGCCCGCCCGCGGTCTCGACCGCGCCAGCCGCCGCGTACAGGGCCAGGTTCACCCCGGCCCGCAGCGCCGCCAGGTCGGCCCCGGGCTGCTCGGCGACCTGGAGCGCCTCCTTCAGCCGGCCCGACACCTCGGCCCGCTTCTCCTCCGGCAAGAACGCCACCTGCCCCAGAGCGGTCTTCAGGATCACCTGGACCTGCGCCAGGTCATCGGCGTGGGTCCCGGCCAGCACAGTACGGGTCTGCGGCAGCGGCGCGCTCGGGGTGGCGGGCCGGGCCGGGGCGGACGAGACCACAGCGGCCGCGGCAGCGGGCCCTGGGACCGGCTCGGCGGGCTGCTCCAGCACCGTCGGCCGCACCCAGTCGCCCTCGGCGTCGAGGCGGACCTTCTCCCGGTACCGGGCGATCGCCACCGGAATCCCCAGCTCCGAGCGAATCCGCTCCGACAAGGCCCTCTGTGCCGACTCCTCGCCGTGGTTGAGGAAGACCGTGGCCGGCTTCGGCTGCAGGTCACGCACCCAGTCCATGAGGTCGGAGGCGTCACCGTGCACCGAGAACTCCGCGTCCCGCACAATCTCGGCCCTGACCGGGATGAACCGGCCCCGGAACTTCATCTCGGTGGCGCCCTCCAGCAGCGCCCGGCCACGGGTACCGACCCCCTGGTAGCCGGTGAAGACCACCGAGTTCTTCGGGTTCGGCAGCATCGCCTCCAGGTGGTGCAGCACCCGCCCGCCGTTCGCCATCCCCGACGAGCTGATGATGATCGACGGCTGGCCAGGGTGGTTGAGCCGCTTCGACTCCTCGGCGTCGGTGACCTCCGTGAGGTTCGGCAGGTCGAAGAAGTCGGCCGGGTCGTTGTCGTCGCGCAGCTCGCCACGGTCCTCCGCGTCCCGGTACACCTGCAGCGCCGCGACCGCCATCGGGCTGTTGACGAAGATCGGCACCTCGGTCGGGACCCGGCCGGCACTGCGCATCTCCACCAGGGCCCGCAGCACGATCTCGGTCCGGTCGATCGCGAACGCCGGGATCAGCACCGAGCCGCCACGGGCCACCGTACGGCGGATCGCGTCGGCCATCGCCTCGTGCGGCTCACCCTGAGGCTCGGGGTGCTCGCGGTCACCGTACGTGCTCTCCAGCAGCACGTACGGGGCGCCCGGCGGCGTGTCCCGGGGCCGCAGCACCGGGTGGTCGTGGCGGCCCAGGTCGCCGGAGAAGAGGACCGAGCCGCCGTCCGCGTACAGGTTGACCGAGGCGGAGCCGAGGATGTGGCCGGCCCGAGTCATCCGGATCGACACCCCGCCGCCCAGGTCGATGTCGGTGTCGAACGGCACCACCCGCAGCAGCGGGATGGTCCGCTCGGCGTCGGCGACCGTGTACAGCGGCAGCGGCGGGTTGTGCTTGGAGTAGCCGCCCTCCAGGGCGCTGCGCGCCTCCCGCTCCTGCAGGTAGGCGGCGTCCATGAGCACGATCTCGGTCAGCCGCCGGGTCCCCTCGGTGCACCAGACCGGCCCGGAGAAGCCGTCGCGCACCAGCGCCGGCAGGTACGCGGTGTGGTCGGCGTGGGCGTGGGTCAGGATGACCTCGCTGATCGAGCCCGGCGGCACCGGGAACTCAGCCCAGTTCACCTCCCGCCACTGCTTGTCGCCCTGGAACAGCCCGGCGTCAACCAGGATTCTGCGGTCAGAGCCGACCTCGACCAGGCACTTGGAGCCGGTGACCGTACCAGCGGCCCCGAGGAACGTCATCGTCATGGGCATGACGCCACTGTGACAGGCCCCGGGCCAGCCCGGAGCAGCACCCCCAGTGCCCGGCAGGGCGTGGGTGCCGACCGGGCGCGCCCCCAGCCGCGCCCGGTCGGCGCCCCGCTACTCGTACGTGAGTGCAGCGGCCGGCTGGATCCGTCCCGCCCGTACCGCCGGCACCCAGGACGCGACCAGCCCGGACAGCAGGCCGCCGAGCATCACCAGCGCGAGCGTCCCCCAGGGGATCACGACCACGACCTCGACCACCCCCTTGAGCAGCGCGTACGCCCCGGCCACGCCGAACCCAGTGCCCAGCGCCGCCCCCAGCAGGGACGCCACCCCGGCCAGGGTCAGCGCCTCCAGCGAGAACACCCAGCGCAGCCGGCCGCGAGTCAGCCCGAGCGCCCGCAGCAGGCCAGACTCCTGGGTCCGCTCCAGCACCGACAGGCCCAGGGTGTTGGTGATCCCGATCAGCGCGATCAGGATCGAGATCCCGAGCAGGCCGTTGATCACCAGCAGCAGCACGTTCGTCACCGTGGCGAACTGGGCTCGAGCCTCCGCCCCGCCGGAGATGTAGACCCGGTAGTCACTGAGGGTCGTCCCCAGGTTCTGGGTCACCTCTCTCGCGTCGCGGCCGTCGACCACCCGGACCCAGAGCGCCTCCTGGCGGATGTCCACCACCTTCGACAGCGAGGCCAGGGTCACCACCGGCCGCTCAGGCTGCCTCGAGTTCACCACCGCGGTCAGGGTGACCTGGCCGCTCGACCCCGTGAGGGTGACCTTCGTGCCGTGGGCGATGCCGCTCTTCTTGGTGACCAGGATCGTGGAGTCGGTCAGCCCCTCAATGCTGCGGGTACTGCGCAGCACCGACCACGCCTCCGGGCCCACGCCGGTGACGTACGTCATGGTGCCGTTGACCTTGACGTCGGCCTGGTCCACCCGGACCACGCCCGCCACGTCCGGCGACCTGGTCGTCTTCTCCACCATCTCGTTGGGTACCTGGTTCTGGGCGGGCTGGATCGTCAGGTCGGCGGGGTACTTCAGGTCGAGCCCGTCGCTGTAGCTGCGGCGGCCGGTCTCGACGCCGACGAAGGTCATGCTGACCAGGGTCACCCCGATCACCAGGGCGCTGGCGGCGGCGGCTGCCCGGGCCGGGTTGCGGCGGCTGTTCTCGGTTGCCAGCCGGCCCGCCACCCCTCCCAGAAGGGTCGGGACCAGCCCGACCACCCTGGCCAGGGCCGGGACCAGCAGCCGGGCCAGCAGCATCACCCCGACGAAGGCCAGCAGCCCCCCGGCCACCCCGATCACGACGTACCCGGTGCCGTTGTCCTTGGTCAGCCCGGGCTTGACCGCCCCGTACAGGAGCCCGGCGGTGCCGGCGGCCGCCAGGAGCGCCCCGAGCACCACGCGCACCACCCCGGCCGGGGTCACGCTCGCCTCCAGCTGCGGGCGCAGCGCCGCCAGCGGGGCGACCCGGGTGGCTCGGCGGGCTGGCATCAGCGCGGCCACCACGGTCACCGTGAGCCCGACCACGAGCGGCACCACGACCGCCGCCACCGGGACCGTGAAGGCGGTGATGACCGACGTGCCGCCGAGTACCCGCGAGAGCCGCACCAGCCCGTACGCGAGGCCGACTCCGCTCAGCACGCCGACCCCGCCGGCCACCAGGCCCAGCGTCGCCGCCTCCCCCAGCACCTGCCGGAAGACCTGCCCCCGGGTAGCGCCGACGCAGCGCATCAGGGCCAGCTGGCGGGTGCGCTGGGCGACCAGGATCGAGAAGGTGTTGGAGATCACCAGCCCGGCGACCACCAGCGCCACGACCGCGAAGCCCAGGAAGAAGGCCGTGATGGTCGACATCGCCTCGGCGTTGGCGGCCCGCTCAGCCTTCACGTACTCAGCCGTGGTGCGGACCGTGAGCCGGGCCGAGGCGACACTGGGCAGGGACTGGACCGCGGCCTTGACCTCGCTCTGCGGCCGGTCGCTGAACACGAACGCCTCGTTGTACCCGTCGCTCTCGGCGTACTGGAAGACGACCTGGTCGGCGGCGTACGCGTACGGGCTGCCGCCGTCGATCTCGGGAGCGGTCTCCACGACCCCGACCACCCTCAGCTGCCCTGACGGGCCGAGCGCGGTCGGGCCGAGCTCGATCACCGATCCCACCTTCAGGTTCTGCAGCTTGGCCAGGGTGGTGTTGACCGCCGCCTCACCGCCGGTGCTCGGGGCCCGGCCGTCGACCAGGGTCGCACTCTTGCCCAGCCGCGGCATCGTGGTCAGCAAGAGGTTCAGCCCGGCCCCCTGGTAGCGCTGGGTCACCAGGGTCACTGCCTGCCCCTGCACCCCGGTGACACCAGGCAGCCGGCGGATCTCGTCGGCCACCGCTGGGGTGATCTTCTGCCCGGAGCCTTCCTGGACGACGGCCGCCGAGTCGGTGGCGGCGCCGGCGCTGAAGCCGTCCAGGCTCTCCTTCAGCGACGCGAACAGGACCAGAGTGGCCGAGGCGAAGGCGACCCCCACGACCACCGCGATCAGGGAGGCGATCAGCCGGCGCGGTTCCCTCAGCATGTCAGCTCCGCTCGTCGGAGACGATCCGGCCGTCGGCCAGCCGGATGACCCGGTCGGCGTACGACGCGGCGTTCGCGTCGTGCGTCACCATCACCACCGTCTGACCCAGCTGGACCACGCTGTGGCGCAGGAAGCGCAGCAGGTCCGTGCCGGAGGCGCTGTCGAGCGCCCCGGTCGGCTCGTCGGCGAAGATCACCATCGGCCGGGTCACCATGGCCCGGGCCACCGCGGCCCGCTGCTGCTGCCCGCCCGACAGCTCCGAGGGCCGGTGCCCTAGCCGCTCCCGCATTCCCAGCACGTCGACGACCTGGTCGAACCAGGCCGGGTCCGGCTTCTTCCCGGCCAGCTTCAGCGGCAGCAGGATGTTCTCCTTCGCGGTCAGCGTCGGCAGCAGGTTGAACGCCTGGAACACAAACCCGACACTGTCGCGCCGCAGCAGCGTCAGCGCCTTGTCCGGCAGGCCCGTGATGTCCGTGGTCCCGATCCACACTCGGCCGCTGGTCGGGGCGTCGAGGCCGGCCGCGCAGTGCATCAGCGTCGACTTGCCCGAGCCCGACTGGCCCATGATCGCGGTGAACTCACCCGAGTACAGGTCGACGCTGACCCGGTCCAGCGCCCGGACCAGGGTCTCGCCCCGCCCGTACACCTTCGTCAGCTCCTGAGTACGGACCGCCGGCGGACGAGCCGGGCCCCGAGTCTCGTACGCGTGCTGAGCGGACATCAAGACCTCCTGTGTCGTGTCTGAAAAGTACGTCTGAGTGCCGCGGTGAGCCTACGGACCCCAGATCAGCTCGAGGCTCGGGGAGCCCCCAGAGCGAGCCCTGGGGTTGTGCGCTGGTGCCCCTCATCTTCTCAAGGCCGGTCCTGGCCGTGACCAGGCGGCGCGCAGCACCTCAGCGCCCGTCGGCGGTCGGGCGAGTGTGGCAGGATCGCCGCCATGAAGACTTCCCTCGTGGTCGCCGGTCTCGGCGCCTGCCTGGCGCTCGTCGGCTGCGGCACCGACCCGGCCGCTGGGCGGGCCCCGTCGACCGCCCCCAGCACCTCGTCCTCGGACAGCCCGACCCCAAGCGCGAGCCCGTCCGCGTCCAGCGCCAGCCCGTCCGCGTCCAGCGCCAGCCCGTCGGACAGCCCCAGCGGCAGCCCGTCGCCGAGCGGGTGGACCTCGGGCAGCCCCACCCCGCAGGCGTCAGAGTCAGGGCAGGCAGCGGTCAACGGGACCGTGATCATGTTCCCCTCGCCAGGGATCACGCTCACCTCGACCGACGAGATCCGGGGCACTGTGGGGGTGAGCCCGCAGCTGCAGCAGTTCCTCGGCAGCGAGCTGGAGCGGATCCGCCGAGACAGCCCGGGCTGCGGCAGCGCCAGCATCAACCTGGAGGGGGTACGGGTCCCCGACCTGGCCAGCGGCGGGCTCAACGGCTGCGGCAGCGACCGGGCCGTGCTCTGGGCGCGGGTGAACGGGCAGTGGAAGGTGGCCGTCGAGGGGCAGACCCCTCCGCAGTGCAGCGCGGTCCGCAGCGCCGGGGTCCGGACCACGGTCCCGCGCGGCTTCTACGGCGCTGACTGCGACGACAACGGGAAGGTCGTGACGTACCAGCCCTGACCCGGCGTGCTGAGACCACCCGGCGAGAGGTTCCGGCGGCTACGAGCCGGCGGTCCGGCGCTGGTCGTCGGTGAAGGCGGCCCTGGCCCGGCGCTCCGCCATGGGAAGGTCGGACGCCTGCCGGTAGGCCGAGACGCTGGCCGCGACGGCCCCGTACGCCTCGCGCGACCGCTGCCGGTCGAAGGTCATCGACTGGTCGGCCGCGATGCCCATCTGGGCGCCGACCTGGACCGCGTCCTGGTCGGCTCCGAGGTAGAGAAAGACCCAGCTGTACACCTCTTCCTGCTGGGTGATGAGCTTCTTGACGGCGTCGTAGGTCCACTCCCGAGAAGCGTTCTCCATCCCGTCGGTCATGATCGCCACGATCACGGTGCCGGGCCGCTCGTTCTCCGGCAGGGCAGCCAGCCGGGCCCCCAGCTCGGTCACCGAGCGGCCGATCGCGTCCAGCATCGCGGTGGTGCCGCGCGGGCTCAGCGCCAGCGGCGGGACCTCGGCCAGCGGCCGGGCCGTGTACACGACCTCGTAGCGGTCGTCGAACTGCGCCAGTGACACGGTGCACTCGCCGGGCTGGCGGCGCTGCTCCTCCATGAAGGCGTCGAAGCCGCCCTCGACGTCGGTCTTGATCGACTGCATCGACCCGGAGCGGTCGAGCAGCAGCTCGATGTGGGTGAGGCTGGACCTGGTCATGGTCGTCCTTTCACTGCAGGTCTGTGGGACGGCGGCGGGTGAACCGCATCGGCTGGCGCCGGTCGTACCGGGCCCGGGCCAGGGCGTCGCCGCTGACCCGGCCGCCCTCCGCGTACGAGGCCAGAGCGTGGCTGGCCCCGAGCCGCGGTGGGATGGAGTTCGGAGCCATGCCTGCCTCGCTGGCGAGCTGGCGCACCGACCGGCCCGCCAGCGCCGCCTCGCCGAGGGCCTCGTTGAAGGCCTCTCCGAGGTGCTGGATCGCGTCCCGGAGCGGGCCCACCGCGAGCTCGGCACGGTCGGGGTCGACCTGGTCCAGGTCGGCTAGGGCCTGGGCCAGGGCCTCCCGAAACGCGTGGTTCATGAGCCCAGCATACGCAGATCCTGCGAATGCGCAAAAACTGCGCATGTACGAGTCCTGAGCACCGGGGCGTGAGCCTGTGGGGTGCTCGCTACCTGTTGCGCCGGCGAAGACGCAGCTGGTCGAGCTCCTTGCGCTCGACGGGGGTGAGACTGTCGAGGCCAGAGGCGCTGATCTTGCCCAGCAGCTGGTCGAGGCGCTCGTCGTCGGCGAGGCGGCGGCGGGCCTGGCGAGCCTCGGAGGCACTCGGCCGGGGCACGGCCGACAGGTGCCGACGGCGGCGCTTCCAGACCGGCAGCCATGCGTACGCGGCCAGCAGCCCGAGCTGGCGGGCCCACAGCGCCACCAGGACCAGCCCGGCCAGTAGTCCCAGCAGGTTGCCCCAGGCTCGGGCAGCCAGCAGCTGCGCAGCGTTGACCCCGAGCAGCAGCGCCCCCAGCGCCCAGGCCGGGACCTGGAAGAACACCGGGCGGCGCGGGTTCTCGGCGATCCAGAGCAGAAACACCAGGAAGGCGACCATGTCGATGCCGGCCAGGACCGCGCCGACCCCGACCAGGCCGAGGACAAAGGCGAGCCCCGTCAGCACCACGAAGGTCCCCGCCAGCAGCTTCGCCATCGCGTTGCGGCCCAGGAACGACTCGGTGTCGTGGCCGATCACCCAGAAGAACACGAGGTTGATGACCGAGAAGAGGCGGACCTGGTTGGCCAGCGGCCAGGTGAGCAGGGTCCAGGGCCCGGTCAGGCCAGGCACGTACGCAAGCGAGCTGACGAGCCCGGGCGAGACCACCCAGGCCACCATCGACGCCGCCGCGGTAACCACCGCGATCGCCGTGGTCGTGAGGTTCAGCCGCCCGATCCGGGCCCATCCGTCGAGTGACGTGTTGCTCCAGCCGATCACCCTGCAAGCCTGCCAGACCCGGCCAGAGGGCGTGAGATAGCGTGAGCGGGCGAGTCAGCCGGGTTCAGGAGGGACCGATGCCGATCGCGGAGCCAGGCCCTGCGCCGAGCCGGCGGTGCTGATGGCCCGCCCCGAGGAGGTGCTGGCCCGCCGGGAGCAGCGCCAGGCCGAGCAGGTGGGGCTGGTCCGGCAGACCGGCTGCCCGGTGGTCAGTGTGACGATCGTCTCCCCTGGCCCGGGCAAGGATGACGCCGACGCCCGGTACGCCGGCGCGCTCGCCGCGACCGCCCTGGCGAGGATGCTCACCGAGCGGGGCTGGCCGGTCCGCGAGCGGCTCCTGGTCCGTGCCGTCACCGGCCCGGAGCTGCTGCTGGCGGTGGAGGCCGACCCGTACGAGCTGAAGCGGGCCCTGGTCGGGCTGGAGGACCACCACCGGCTGGGCCGGCTGTGGGACCTGGACCTGGTGGCCGGGCTGGGCCCGGACGGGCTGCCCCAGGTCCTGGGCCGCTCGGCGCTGGGCGAGCCGCCGCGGCGCTGCCTGGTCTGCCCCGACCCGGCCGCCGGCTGCGCCCGCAGCGCCCGGCACCGGCTCGACGCGGTTCTCGCGGCCCGGGCGGCGCTGGTCGCCGGGGCCCGCGCCGAGCAGGCCGACGAGGCGGCCGACCTGGCCGTACGGGCGATGCTGGTCGAGGCCCGGCTGACCCCGAAGCCCGGGCTGGTCGACCGCGACGGCAGCGGCTCCCACCGCGACCTGGACCTGGCGCTGCTGGAGCGCAGCGCCGAGACCCTGCGGCCCTGGCTGGCCCGGTGCTGGCTGGCCGGCGCCGAGCAGCCTGGGCAGACCGAGCCCCTGGTCGACCTGGGCGTACGGGCGGAGCGGGCGATGCTGCAGGCCACCGGCGGGGTGAACACCCACCGCGGTGCCCTGTTCGGGCTGGGCCTGCTGGTCGCCGCGCTGGGCTGGGAGGAGAGCGGGCAGCCCCTCCCCCGGCTGCCCGCAGCACTCCCGCGGGCAGAACCGACCGAGCCCCAGGCCCCACCGGACCCGGCACGAGCGCCCCTGGTCGCGTCCCAGCCCGTGATGACCAGGCCTGATACGCCGCCCGGGGGGCGGCTCGCCCGGCTTCGGACCCGGGTCGCGGCGCTGGCTCGTCCGCTGCTGCGCGGCTGGGAGGAGCAGGCAGCCGGCTCCGGCTCGCACGGCGCCGCCGCGTACCGGGAGCACGGCAGCACCGGCGCCCGGGGCGAGGCCGCCTCGGGGTTCGCGACCGCAGCCCAGGTCGGGCTGCCCGCGTACCGGGCGCGGCTGCAGACGCACGGTGACTCAGACGATGCGCTGCGCTGGGCGCTGGTCGCGATCATGGCCACCAGCGCCGACACCAACCTGCTGGCCCGCGGTGGCCTCACCGGACTGCGGTTCGCCCAGGACTGGGCCCGCCGGACGCTGGCTGCAGCCCCCTCGCCCGACGCCCTGACATCCGAGATGACCAGGGCCCGTGCCGCTTTCACGGAGCGCTGGCTGAGCCCTGGTGGGTCGGCGGACCTGCTGGCGCTGACCTGGCTGCTGGACCGCCTCGACCAGGCCTGACTCCCGGCGGCTCCTCGAGACCACCGGCCCCGGCCCACGAGCACCGCACAGCAGCGGACCGACCCTCCCGACCCCCCGCCTGGACTGCCTCGTACCGGCTGGAGCGACCGCCGGTGTGCGGCCCACCCGCCAGCCCGAGGACCACCTCGGCCACGGGCCCTCGCCACGGGTCACCGGCCGCGGTCCACCCGTCCGCCCGAGGGCAGGAGCACCGCACAGCAGCGGACCGGCACCCCTCCCCCCGCCTTCCTCGGCCCGCCCTGGGCGGGGTCTGACCGTCGTTGTGCGACCCACCAGGCCGCACCAGGAGCCGCCTGCCAGATCCTGGGCCTACCAGCGTCGCCGCGCCGCCGCCCGGTACGTTGGCGGGGTGCTGACGATGCAAGACGCCCTGCGAATCCTCTCGGACTACTGGACCTCGCGCGGCTGTCTCACCTGGCAGCCCTTCAACACCGAGGTCGGCGCCGGCACCATGAACCCGGCGACGGTGCTGCGGGTGCTGGGTCCTGAGCCGTGGGACGTCGCGTACGTGGAGCCGTCGGTGCGTCCCGACGACGCCCGGTACGGGGAGAACCCGAACCGGCTCCAGATGCACACCCAGTTCCAGGTGATCCTCAAGCCGGAGCCGGGCGACCCGCAGGAGCTGTACCTGGGATCGCTGGAGGCGCTCGGGATCGACCTCGACGCCCACGACGTGCGCTTCGTCGAGGACAACTGGGCGCAGCCGGCGATCGGCGCCTGGGGGCTGGGCTGGGAGGTCTGGCTGGACGGCATGGAGATCACCCAGTTCACGTACTTTCAGCAGGTCGGCGGGCAGGACCTCAACCCGGTCCCGGTCGAGCTCACGTACGGGATCGAGCGGATCCTGATGGCCCAGCAGGGGGTCACCCACTTCAAGGACATCGTCTACGCCCGCAAGCCTGACGGCTCGCTCGTCACGTACGGGGAGGCCTTCGGCCAGCAGGAGTACGAGATGAGCCGCTACTACCTCGACGACGCCGACGTCGAGACGAGCAAGGGCCTGTACGAGGCGTACGTGTCGGAGGCGACCCGGATGGTGGAGGCCCGGCTGCCGGTGCCGGCGCACCAGTACATCCTCAAGTCGAGCCACGCCTTCAACGTGCTCGACGCCCGGGGCGCGATCTCGACGACCGAGCGGGCGCAGGCGTTCGCCACGATGCGGCGGCTGATGCGCGACACGGCGGCGCTGTGGGTCGAGCGGCGCGGCGAGCTCGGCTTCCCGCTGCTGCGCCCGGCCGGCCAGACCCCGGCCGCGGAGCCAGTCGCGCCGCCGGAGCCGGCCAGCACCGAGCCGCAGACGTTCGCCCTGGAGATCGGGCTGGAGGAGCTGCCGCCGCACGTGGTGGCGCCGACGGTGGAGCAGGTGCGGGCCGCGGTCACCGACGGGCTGGCCACCTCCCGGCTGACGCACGGCGCGGTACGGGTCGAGGCGACCCCGCGGCGGGTGGTCGCGGTCGTGGAGCAGGTCGCGGCCCGCGAGCCGGACGCCACGAACCTGCGCAAGGGCCCGAAGTGGGCGGCCGCCTTCGATGCTGAAGGCCAGCCGACCAAGCCGCTGCAAGGCTTTATGCGCGGCCAGCAGGTCAGCCTGGAGCAGGTCGTCAAGGGTGAGATCGGCGGCGTGGAGCACGCCTGCGTCGAGGTGGAGGCGCCGGGCCGGACCGCGCTGGAGGTGCTGGGCGGGATCGTCGAGAAGACGGTCGCCGGGCTGCGCGCCGAGAAGAACATGCGCTGGCGCGACCCGCAGCTGTCGTTCTCCCGGGCCGTACGGTGGCTGCTGGCGCTGTGGGGTGAGCAGGTCGTGCCGGCTCGGGTGTCCGAGGTCGACTCGGGGCGGCGTACGTACCTGCAGCGGACCACGGCCGCCTCGGCCGAGTCGCGCGTACGGGCCGACGGCACCCCAGTCGGCTTCCACGAGGTGGCCTCGGCCGACGAGCTGGTGCCGCTGCTGGCGAAGGGACGGGTCCGGCTCGGCTTCGACGAGCGCCGCGCCCTGGTGGTGGAGCAGGCGCAGCGCCTCGCGGCCGGCGTCGGCGGGGTGGTCGACCTAGAGGCCAGCGCCGACCTGGTCGACGAGATCGCGAACCTGGTCGAGGAGCCGGTCGGAGTCCTCGGTGGCTTCGACGAGCGCTACCTGGAGCTGCCCGACCAGATCCTGGTGTCGGTGATGGCGAAGCACCAGCGCTACCTGCCGGTCCGTGACGGCGACGGGCGGCTGATGGCCCACTTCGTGACGATGGCGAACGGCTCGTGCGACGAGGCGCTGGTGGCGCAGGGCAACGAGTCGGTGCTGCGGGCCCGGTACGAGGACGCGCTGTTCTTCTGGAACCAGGACCTGGAGTCGGCGACGGTCGAGGACTTCGTCCCGGGCCTGGAGCAGCTGACGTTCGAGAACCGGCTCGGCTCGGTCGGGCAGCGGGCCCGCCGGGTCGCGGCGGTCGCGCAGTCGCTGTCGGGCCGCCTCGGCCTGGACGCCGAGCAGGCGGCCACCCTGGCCCGCGCCGGGGAGCTGGCGAAGTTCGACCTGGCGACGAAGCTGGTCACCGAGATGACCAAGCTGGCCGGTTTTGTGGCCCGTGAGTACGCGGTCCGCAAGGGCGAGACCCAGGCTGTCGCCGACGCCCTGTACGAGATGGAGCAGCCGCGCACCACGGCCGACCCGGTGCCGGCGTCGGTGCCGGGTGCGCTGCTGGCCCTCGGTGACCGGTTCGACCTGCTGGTGGCGATGTTCGCGCTCGGGGCGAAGCCGTCGGGGTCGTCCGACCCGTACGGGCTGCGCCGGGCGGCGCTGGGTGTGGTCCGGATCCTGCGGGAGGACGCGGCCCTGGCCGAGGTGTCCGTACGGGACGGGCTGACCGCCGCCGCGGAGGCGCTGCGGGCCCAGGGGGTCGAGGTGTCCAAGGAGGCGGTCGACGCGGCCGAGGAGTTCACCGTCGGCCGGTTCGCCCAGCTGATGCGTGACGAGGGCCGCTCGGCGGACCTGGTCGCAGCGGTGCTGCCGTCGGCGACCCACCCGGCCGACGCGGCGCAGAAGGTCCGAGACCTGGAGCCGCTGCTGCCGGACCCCGACTGGCGGGCCGTGGTGGAGGCCCTGGTCCGGATCCAGCGGATCCTCCCGGCCGGCACCGAGCCCGGCTTCGACGCCTCGGTGCTCACCGACAAGGCAGAACGCGCTCTGGCGGAGGTGGTGGCGACCGCGGCTCCGAGCACCACGGTCGCCGGCTTCGCGGCCACCGGCCACGACCTGGTCGGCCCGGTCACCGCGTTCTTCGAGGAGACCCTGGTGATGGCCGAGGACCCGGCGCTGCGCGCCGCCCGGCTCGGTCTGCTGGCCAGCCTTGCCGCCCTGGCCCCGTCCGGCCTGGACTGGGCTGCCGTGGACACCGCCACCAAGCAGTAGAGCGGCCTGCAGCCCGGGTCTCGCCCCCGGCCTCTGTCGACCCGTGGCCCCGTACGTGCAACGGGGCGCTACCCGGGCCCAGGCCACCGCCGTCAGCCGCTGGACCTGCAACCGCCGCCGGCCCCACTCAGCCCTCGGCATGCACACACACCTGCAGACGACAAGTACCTCCACGGCTCAGGCCGCCCAACCCGGTACTCGCTGCCAAGGGATCAGCCTCACAGGCCGGACTGGACTCTCAGCAGCCGCTTCTATATACTCAGTCCTGTGCATGCCGTGCACCTCCCGGGGCCCGGCATGCACCTTCATGTTAAGCCTCGCTTCGGCGCACGGCATGCTCCCTCGCTGTACCGGCCACGGAGGCTAGGAACGGTGGGGTGCTGGACGGGTGAGGGCTTGCACACACCAGCACCCGCACACTCGGGGTGTGCTGGCCGCAGCCTGCTCACGATGTCCGCGCTCCCCTGATGTGCGACATGGAGATCACTAACAGCAGGTGCGGGTGCTCCTGAGAACGGCAGCGGTGGGTGGTCATGACCGAGAAGTGCGACTCCGGAGGATCAGGCGTGCCGGGACTCAGTCGCGGCTCACTAGGGCGCGGATGCTGAAGATCACGCCGAAGGCTGTCCATACGCTGAGGACGAGGACGTCCTGCATGTCAACCGGGTAGGTGTCAGACAACAGCCCTGCCCGGATGAGGTCGCCGGCTGGCCGGAAGGGCAGCACGTCGTGCAGCGCCTGGAACCAGCCCGGAAGCTGCGAGGCCGGGAAGGTGACCGGCGAGAACAGCATGACGAAGAAGACCAGCACCTGGCTGATGAGCTGGGCCAGCTGCGGTGACAGGAGCACTGCGAGCGCGTAGCCGACCGAGGTTGCCATGACCGTGACCAGGAGCCACCCGCCGATCAGCGGCAACCAGGCGATGCTGTAGTCGAACCCGTAGCGCAGGTGTGCCACCAGGACGGTGACCGGGATGGCCGGCGCCGCAATCAGGGCCCAGACGACCAGGTCAGAGATGAGCAGCAGCAGCCGGGGCACCGGTAGTGAACGCAGGTAGGTGAGCTGGCCGCTGGTGCGGGCGTGCGCGACGCCCTGGGGACACAGGACCAGGCCGACGACCATGATCATGACCGTGGGTGCGCCCGCGGAGAGGAACTGGGCCGTGGGCACGTCGATGCCCGGGATCAGGAACCCGAACCCGACGATGATGGCGCCGGCGACCAGGGCCTGCACCAGGGTGAACAGCGGAAGCATCGCCCCGTTCTGGGCGAGGTTCCAGCGGAAGAGGACGGCGTTGATGGTCCAGTGGCCGACCGGCTCGGGGACCGGTCGGACTACCCGGCTGGTCGGCTGGGTCGTCAGCTCAGGCATTCGCGAGCTCCTGGTTCGAAGCGGTGGCCGTCATCGTGAGGTAGGCGTCTTCCAGGGTCACGGGGGTGAGGGCGTAGCCCTCGATGTCGTCGCGCGAACGCAGCTCGTTGGCCCAGGACACAGCCCGTGCTGCGTCGTCGGCGGAGACGTTGAGCATCACGCGCCGCCCGATGCGGACGCGACGGCTCACGGCGGTCGCTGGTCAGGGCCAGGCGGGTGGCTGCGGCGACGGCGAGGGCGAGCAGGCCCAGGGCGAGGGAGGTGGCGAAGGCCTGCAGGATCGGCGTGCTGACGTACTCGCGCAGCACCCCGTACCCGGCCAGGCTGGTCGCGAGCCAGGCCACAACCACGGTGCCGGTCCGGCGCAGCCCCGCCAGGCCCGCGAAGGCCAGCGGGAGCATCAGGTACCACTCGCGGAAGGTCCCGAAGCCGAAGACGAACGCGGCCGCTGCCAGGGCCAGGAAGCGCAGCGGCTGCCGGCGCCCGTACCAGGCCCAGCCGGCGACGGCCACGACGCCTGCGAGGACCTGGAAGACCAGGGTCCAGGTCGTCTGGCTGCCGCCGAGCTGGGCCAGCAGGTACGCCGGGGTCAGGGTCCTCCCGCCGTTCGCCGGGTCACCACTGCCGCCGACCCAGCCGAAGCCCCAGGTGGCGGCGCTGACCAGGGCGAAGGCTGCCCCTGCCAGCGCCGTGGCAGCCACCGTACGGGCCAGCCAGTGCCACCACCGGCCCGGCGCCCGCAGGTGGACCAGGCCGGCGACGGCGGGGGCTGCCAGCAGGGCCGGCTGCTTGACCGCGGCGGCCAGCCCGATCAGCACCGAGCCCAGCACGGTCCCGTACCGGAGCCGGGCGACCGCCAGCCCGGCCGCGACCAGCCCCACCATCAGCAGGTCGATGTGCTCCCCGCCAACCCCGTGCACCAGCACCACCGGGTTCAGAGCCGCCATCCAGACCGCCTGCCCCGGGTCAGCGCCGACAGCCCGGGCCAGCCGGGGCACCGACCAGAGCAGCAGGCCCGCTCCGGCCAGCGCCAGCAGCCGCAGCGCCACCACCGACCAGTACCAGTGCGCCCCGGTCAGCCGGACCACGAGGCCGAACAGCTCCAGCGCCAGCGGCGGGTAGACCGAGGTCGTGCCCCGCCAGACCCGCCCGTACGGGAACGGGCTGCCGGTGGTGCCCAGGCCGGTCTCGTACGGGGAGGTCCCGTGCGACACCATCCAGCCCAGGTCCGCGTACGAGCCGGCATCGGTCGACAGCACCGGCGGGAGCAGCAGCAGCGGCACCGCCCACACCAGCAGCACCAGCCAGGGCGCGACCGGCCGCGCCCGGCCGGGGCGGAGCAGCACCCAGCCGGCACCGAGAAGCACGGCCCCGGCCAGCACCAGTGCCGGGTACTGACCGGCGCTGAGGTACCTGGCGACGGCTCCCGCCCAGGACTGGCCCCGGACCTGCGACCAGCCCGCCAGCCGGCGGACCTCCCCCAGCGCCAGCAGCAGCGAGCCGAGCAGCCCCAGCCACAGGCCCGGGTGGGCCAGGGTACGGCGTACCGTCAGCCGGACAGCGGTCGAGGACGTCATGCCCCCACCATCGGTGCCGTGGCTGTGCGCGCACTGTGGCCCCGCTGGACCACACCCGTGCGTCCGGTTCCGCAGACAGCGGGCGCAGGGCCAGCTCCAGGTCCTCACGGGTTCACAGCAGCCCGCCACCGAGCGCAGTCGCGAGCGGGCTGTCGCCCGGGCCTGCCACACTTGGCTGAGCGACCCAGGGCTCTGGCCACGACACCGTCCTGCAGGCGAGACCACGGTTCAAGGCCCCAGGCCTGGTCGGGCGGTGGAGGCTCGCTGGCAGACCAGCGCGAAGGAGAAGGAGGCTGAGGATGCCCACACCACGTGTACCGATCAACGGCGAGACGTTCCGCTGGGCCCGCGAGGCGCTCCACATGGACCCCAAAACACTCGGTAAGTCTGCAAACCTCTCTGCCGCCACGATCAGCAGTATCGAGTCCGAGGCCTATCAGCCGACCTTCCAGCAGGCGACCAAGCTAGCCAAGAAGCTGGACCGCACGCTCGGGTTCCTGATGACCGATCGACCCACGATCAGCACAGATGTCCCCGAGACGGTTGACTTTCGGGGGCGGACCACCGGCACCGTCTCTGAGAAGCTGGCCCGGGAGCTGAAGCATGCCGAGGAGCGCCGCCGGACGCTTCTCGACCTGGAGAACCGGCCGGCACGACCAGCACTGGCAGGCATCGACCGGCTCAACGCGCCCGCCAGGGCAGCCGAGCTTCGCACGATACTTGGCTTGTCTGACTCCGACACCCCTCCAGCGAGGGGCACGCTCGAGTTCTGGCGGAGGCTCGTAGAGAAGCATGGCTACTTGGTGTTCCAGACCACGGGAGTCGACCTCGCAGAGTTCAAGGGAGTCTCCGTGGAGCACGAGCAGCTGCCCATCATCATTCTCAATGGGAGCGACGCAGAGAGCTCCAAGGCGTTTACCATCTTCCATGAGGTCGCCCACGTCACCAACCGGACGAGCGGGATGTGTGTCCTGGACCACGGGAACTCCGAAGAGGCCGTAGCCAACAGGTTCGCCGCCTGCTTCCTTATGCCAGAAGCCGAAGTCAGGGCTCTTGTCGAGAGCAGCTCTGACGCCCAGGCACAGGCCAAGGCGATCGCGAAGAGGTTTCGCGTGAGCACCTGGGCCGCAGCAGTCCGACTGCGCACCCTCACGATGATCTCCGAGAACGAGCTGGAGACGATCCGGCAGCAGAGCGAGAAGGCCTGGCGCGAAGCACGGAGCAGGCAGCTTGAGAGCTCAGGGCACCCTCCTGCGTGGCGAGTCCGCTACCGAGATCTAGGCGCCAGCTACGTCGGCAGCATCGCAAGGGCCGTTGAGGACCAGCGCGTTGACATGCTCGACGCCACCTACCTGCTAGGCGCCCGTATTCCGATGGTAGAGAAGATGTTCGAGGAGTTCCACCTGAAGGACGGTGCGGCTTGACGAAGCACACGTTCGACACGAACATCATCATCAACCTCCAGAACTACTACCCACGGGACCTCTTCGGATATATCTGGGACGCTCTCGAGGCGGGAGCCGCCTCA
The DNA here is from genome assembly GCA_937926975.1 of uncultured Propionibacteriaceae bacterium. Taxonomy (GTDB): domain Bacteria; phylum Actinomycetota; class Actinomycetes; order Propionibacteriales; family Propionibacteriaceae; genus Fen-668. Next base: position 53,869 of record CALBCJ010000040.1, read on the forward strand.
CACGAGTACTGCATCTGTGCAAGCGTGCACCAAGAGCTCAACCGAAGTGGGGACCCCCTGTTCACGTGGGCCAAGAACCTCCCGGGGCTCATCTGCCAGATAACGTCTCACGAGATGCAGCTGGCCGCCAAGATCTCCCAGGAGCACCCTGGCTGGGTCAGCGAGCAAAAGAATGCTGCCGACCCGTTCCTCGTCGCCCACGCGATCCACGAGGGCTCGGTCATCGTCACGAACGAGAGACGGGCAGGGCCTGGAGTCACCGACGCCAAGCAGAAGATCCCCAATGTGGCCGGGGAGAATGGTGTCACGACGATCAGCTTCTTGGACTTTCTGCGCTCAGCGCCATGGAGCCGCCGGTGACCTTCGGGGGCCGTACGTCAGCTGACGGCGCGCAGGCCGACGACCCCGCCGACGATCATCGCGAGGAAGACGACCTTCAGGGCTGAGACGGGCTCGGTGCCGGTGACCATGCCGACCACGACGGTGATGGTGGCGCCGATCCCGACCCAGACCGCGTACGCGGTGCCGACCGGGAGGCTGCGCATCGCGTACCCGAGGCCCAGCATGCTCAGGCTCATCGCCACCAGGAACACCAGCGACGGCCCCAGGCGGGTGAAGCCCTCGCTGCGGTCGAGGGCCAGCGCCCACACCGCTTCCAGCAGTCCCGCCAGCACCAGCACCAGCCACGCCATGCCGACCTCGCTCTGGCCGTCTTGTCGCAGCTTCCGGGTACGGCTCCCTCGTCCGGGGCCCCGCACCGGGGCCTGGGCGTCAGTCTGTCACAGGCCGGGCGACATCTGTATGAGCAAAGTCGTCACCCACGAACAGCAGGGGCTCGCCGCTGGTGATAGCCAGAGCGTATGCGAAGCAGTCGCCGTAGTTCAGCCGAGCCTTCGAGCCGGAGCCGCGGCCAAATCGCTGGTACGCGGCTCGCGCCACCTGCGCCTGAGCCAGGTCCACAGGCACGACCTCAACCTCAAGCCCGGCCAGAACCTGGTCTAGTCGCTGCCCGTGCGCAGCCGATCGAGCGTCGGCCACGATACTCAGCTCCAGCCAAGTAGCAGCCGACATCCGGCAGTGACCGCTGGCCAGGGCCCTCAGCAGACGCTCAGCCCCTGGCTCCCCGGTGAGGACCGCCATGACGGCTGATGTGTCGATGATCATCGGGGCATCCCGGTGGCCTCGTCGTACAGGTCCTCAGCGGTGAGGATCTCACGGTCATCTCGACCCGGGTCAAGCCGGTAGGCCTCGATCACGGGGCGGACCAGGTCGATGCGGCGCCTGACCTCGGGATCCACCCCGCTGCCGCGCTCCCTCAGGAGCAGGAGCAGTGCCTCCTCGACCGCGCTTGTCAGCGACTGGTTTGTTACCTGGGCGGCCTCACGGGCCAGAGCATGGACGCGTTCGCTCTTGATGTTCATCCCCATGGTAGAAGTCTACCTTCTGGTGCGTCTACCGTTCTATCCTCGCTACAGCGGCTGCATGTCGACGAAGCGGGAGTAGTGGCCCTGGAAGGCGACGGTGATGGTCTTGGTGGCGCCGTTGCGGTGCTTGGCGATGTTCAGGTCGGCCTCGCCGGGGCGGTGGTCCGCGTCGTACGCCTCGTCGCGGTGGAGCAGGATCACCATGTCGGCGTCCTGCTCCAGCGAGCCCGACTCCCGCAGGTCCGACATCATCGGCTTCTTGTCACTGCGCTGCTCCGAGCCCCGGTTGAGCTGCGAGATCGCGATCACCGGGATGTCGAGCTCCTTCGCGAGCAGCTTGATCTGCCGCGAGATCTCCGACACCTCGACCTGGCGGGACTCGACCTTCTTGCCCGACGTCATCAGCTGCAGGTAGTCGATCACGACCAGCTGCAGGTTGTGCCGCTGCCGCAGCCGGCGGGCCTTCGCCCGGATCTCCATCATCGTCAGGTTCGGCGAGTCGTCCACGAACAGCGGCGCCTGCTCGATCCGGCCAGTCACCGACGCCAGCTTCTCCCAGTCCGCGTCAGACAGCCGGCCCGTACGCAGGTGGTGCAGCTTCAGCTGCCCCTCCGCCGACAGCAGCCGGTTCATGATCTCCGACGCGCTCATCTCCAGCGAGAAGACCGCCGTGGCCTGCCCGTGCCGGATCGCCGCCGACCGGGCAAAGTCGAGCGCCAGGGTCGACTTCCCGATCGCCGGACGCGCCGCGATGATGACCATCTGCCCCGGGTGCAGCCCGTTCGTCAGCTCGTCCAGCTCGTGGAACCCGGTCGGCACCCCCGCCAGCCGGCCCCCGTTCGACGCGATCGCCTCCAGCTCGTTCCAGACCGGCTCGATCAGCTCCGAGACCGGCTTGCAGTCCTCACTGGTCCGGCCCTCAGCCACGTCGTACACGGTCTGCTGGGCCAGGTCCACAATGTCGGCCACGTCCCCGTGGCCCTGGTACCCGAGCTGGGCGATCTTGATCGACGCCTCCACCAGCCGCCGCAGCACCGCCTTCTCCCGCACGATCTCCGCGTAGTACGTGGCGTTCGCCGCGACCGCCACACTCGCCAGCAGGTCGTGCAGGTACACGTGCCCACCGCACCGGCCGATCTCACCACGACGGGTCAGCTCCGCCGCGACCGTGACCGCGTCCGCCGGCTCACCCCGCCCGTACAGGTCCAGGACCGCGTCAAAGATCAGCTCGTGCGCCGGACGGTAGAAGTCCGGCCCCCTCAGGACCTCAACCACGTTCGCGATCGCGTCCTTGCTCATCAGCATCGCCCCAAGCACCGACTGCTCCGCCGGCACATCCTGCGGCGGCGTACGGTCAAGCTGCAGCTCGTGCACCTCAGCCGCACTCATCGAGGGCTCCTTCCGCCACCATCCCTCAGCCCGCAGGCTAAGGTCCCCCACTGACACTTCCGGCCGACGCCGCAGCGACGGCCCCTGCAGACCGCCCGACGACCCCCTCGGACCGCCCGACCGTAGCGCCCACCAGCCCCCGTACGCGACCCCAGCGGGGCACTTTGTCCACAGCCCCTGTGGACGGGCTGGGGACAACCGCGGGCGACGCGCCGAGCGCTGTGCACCCCAGAGCCCCAGGACCTGTTGAGCACCTGTGGGCAAGGACCGGGCCACCTCCCTACAAACTCATCCGACAAGGGGAAACACCTGCACACCGGAGGTGGATCACAAAATCTCAGGCTGTGGATTCTCGACGTCGAAGCGACACGCCGAAGGGTCGCGCCGCTGCCCCGAAGAGTGGTATGAGGGTCTCTCCGCAGGCTGTTGTACACATGCTCTGTGCATAGCTGGGGATGATGACCCCCTGACAGGCCACCCCACCGCCCCCGGCCGGGACGCTAGATGCACATCGCCCCGATAAACAGCCAGCCACCTCACCGCCCCCGGCCGGGGCCCAGGCCTGCGCGGGCGGCGACCCGGAGCGGAGCCACCCTGGCCAGGACCGGCCCGCTCTATACCCCGATGGGGTATGCTGCGGTCTTATGGACCACGCCACTCCCGGGTACCACGACCAGAAGGCCGCCCACCTCACCCGGCTGCGCCGGATCGAGGGGCAGGTCCGCGGAATCGCCCGGATGGTGGAGGAGGACAAGTACTGCATTGACGTCCTGACCCAGGTCTCCGCGGCCTCGCGGGCCCTGCAGTCGGTCGCGCTGCTGCTGCTGGACGAGCACCTCAACCACTGCGTACGGCACGCCGCCGAGGCGGGGGGAGAGGAGGCCGACGCCAAGATCCACGAGGCCAGCCAGGCCATTGCCCGGCTGGTCAGGTCCTGAACCACACCACGAGAGAGGTACCCCATGCAGTCCACGTACACCGTCACCGGCATGACCTGCGGCCACTGCGTCAACCACGTCACCGAGGAGGTCTCCGCGATCGCCGGCGTCAGCGACGTCCGGGTCACTCTCGACGACGGCCGGATGGTCGTCACCTCCGAGGCCCCGATCGCCCTGGAGACCATCACCGAGGCCGTCGCCGAGGCCGGCGACTACACCGTCACCTCCGCCTGAGGAGCTCGACCCGCAGCCGATGACCGAGACCAGCACCGATACCCGCACCAGTATCACCCTCGACATTCAGGGGATGACCTGCGCCTCCTGCGCTGCCCGGATCCAGAAGAAGTTGAGCAAGGTGGCCGGGGTGTCGGCCTCGGTCAACTACGCCACGAGCAAGGCCCTGGTGCTGGCGCCGGACGAGGTCAGCGCCGACGACCTGGTCCGGGTCGTCGAGCAGGCCGGGTACGGGGCGAGCCTGCCCGCCCCTGACCCGGAGCCACCGGCCGACCCGGTCCAGCCGCTGCGGCGCCGGCTGCTGGTGGCGCTGGCGCTGACCGTACCGGTGGTCGTGATGGCCATGGTCCCGCCGCTGCAGCTGCCCGGCTGGCAGTGGCTGTCGCTGGCGCTGGCGACCCCGGTCGTGACCTGGGCGGCCTGGCCGTTCCACCGCTCCACCCTGGTGAACCTGCGCCACGGCGCCACCACCATGGACACCCTGGTCTCGCTCGGCACCACCGCGGCGTACCTGTGGTCGCTGTACGCGCTGGTCCTCGGCGGCGCCGGCCGGATCGGGATGCGGCACGGCTTCGAGCTCAGCTCTCACCAGGGCGGGGCGATCTACCTGGAGGCGGCGGCCGGGATCATCACCTTCATCCTGCTCGGCCGCTTCCTGGAGGCCCGGTCCCGCCGCGAGGCCGGGTCGGCGATCGCCGAGCTGCTCGACCTGGGCGCCAAGGAGGCGACCGTGCTGCGCGACGGCGCCGAGGTACGCGTCGGCGCTGACCAGGTCCGGGTCGGTGACCTGGTCGTGGTCCGCCCCGGGGAGCGGGTCGCGGCCGACGGGGTGGTCCGGGACGGCACCTCCGCCATCGACGCCTCGCTGATGACCGGCGAGTCGGTGCCGGTCGACGTCGAGCCGGGTACGGCCGTGACCGGCGGCACGGTCAACACCACCGGCCGGCTCGTGGTCGAGGCGGTCCGGGTCGGCAAGGACACCCAGCTGGCGCAGATGGCCCGGCTGGTGGAGCAGGCCCAGACCGGCAAGGCCCCCGTCCAGCGGCTCGCCGACCGGATCTCGGCGGTCTTCGTCCCGGTCGTGATCGGCCTGGCCACCGTGACCTTCGTGGGCTGGCTGCTGGCCGGGGCCGGGGCCGGTCAGGCGCTCACCACAGCGGTCGCGGTGCTGATCATCGCCTGCCCGTGCGCGCTGGGCCTGGCGACCCCGACCGCGCTGATGGTCGGCACCGGGCGCGGCGCCCAGCTCGGGATCGTGATCGCCGGGCCGCAGGTTCTGGAGTCCACCCGGCAGGTCGACACCATCGTGCTCGACAAGACCGGCACCCTGACCACCGGCTCCATGAGCGTGGTCGACCTGGTCCCGGCCGCCGGCACCAGCGCCGACGAGCTGCGCCGGGTCGCGGTCGCGGTCGAGTCCGGCTCGGAGCACCCGGTCGGGCGGGCGATCGCCGCGCTCGGCGGGTCCGAGGCCGAGGTGACCGACTTCGTCGCGGTCCCAGGCCGAGGCGTACGGGCCCGCGTCGACGGGCGGCTGGTGCTGGCCGGGTCGGCCCGGATGCTGGCCGAGGCCGGCACCGAGCTGGGCACCGACCTGCACCGGGCCCTGGAGCAGGCCACCGCCGAGGGCCGGACCACGGTCCTGGTCGCCGCCGACGCCCACCCGCTCGGGCTGGTCACCCTGGCCGACCAGCCGAAGCCGACCGCCGCCCGCGCGGTCACCGCGTACCGCGAGCTGGGCCTGACCCCGGTGCTGCTCAGCGGCGACTCCCAGGCCGCCGCTCAGCAGGCCGCCGCCAGCGTCGGGATCGACCAGGTCCTGGCCGAGGTCTCCCCCGCCGGCAAGGTCACGGCCGTCCGTACGCTGCAGGAGCAGGGCAGGACCGTGGCGATGGTCGGCGACGGGGTGAACGACGCGGCCGCGCTGGCGCAGGCCGACCTGGGGATCGCGATGGGCTCGGGCTCTGACGCCGCGATCGCCGCCAGCGACCTCACGCTGATGCGGTCCGACCCGGTCGGGGCCGCGGACGCGATCCGGCTCAGCCGGGCCACGCTGCGGACCATCAAGGTCAACCTGTTCTGGGCCTTCGCGTACAACGTGGCCGCGATCCCGGTCGCCGCGGCCGGGCTGCTGAACCCGATGATCGCCGGCGCCGCCATGGCGTTCAGCTCGGTCTTCGTGGTCACGAACTCGCTGCGGCTGAGGCGCTTCACTCCCACCGCCCGGCAGTGACGCGCTCGGCGCTGCCCCCGGGCGCCGCAAGAAACCACGAGACCCCAGCCCGGCAGGTCGCATAGGCTCGCCTGCCGTGACCGAACCCGTCGTCCTCGCCCGCCGCCTGGCCAAGTCGTACGGCAGTGTCGAGGCCGTCAAGGGGATCGACTTCGAGGTCGCCCCGGGCAGCTTCTTCGGCCTGCTCGGCCCCAACGGGGCTGGCAAGTCGACCACCATGCGGATGATCAGCGGACTCGCCCGCCGCAGCAGCGGCGAGCTGCGGATCCTGGGGCTGGACCCCGACCGTCACGGGCCGCGGGTCCGGGCCCACCTGGGCGTGGTGCCGCAGAGCGACAACCTCGACCCGCAGCTGTCCGTACGGGAGAACCTCATCTTCCACGGCCGCTACTTCGGGCTGCCGAAGGCCTGGCTGGCGTCCAAGAGCGCCGAGCTGCTGGACTTCGCCCAGCTGGTCGACAAGCGCGACGCCCGGGTCGAGGAGCTCTCCGGCGGGATGCGGCGCCGGCTCACGATCGCCCGGGCGCTGGTCTCCGACCCGCCGGTGGTGCTGCTCGACGAGCCGACCACCGGGCTCGACCCGCAGGCCCGCCACATCCTGTGGGACCGGCTGTTCCAGCTGAAGGAGAGGGGCACCACGCTGCTGCTGACCACCCACCACATGGAGGAGGCTGAGCAGCTGTGCGAGCGGCTGATCGTGATCGACCACGGCGAGATCGTCGCCGAGGGCTCCCCCGCCGACCTGGTCCGCCAGCACGTCGGCCGGGAGGTCGTCGAGCTGCGCTTCGGGTCCGGGCAGAACCAGGCCGCGGCCGAGCAGGTCAGCGGGATCGGCGACCGGGTGGAGGTCCTGCCCGACCGGGTCCTGGTGTACGCGGCCGACGGCGAGGCCGCCCTGCACGCGGTGGCCGGGCGCGGGCTGGAGCCGGTCTCGTCGCTGGTGCGGCGCTGCTCCCTGGAGGACGTCTTCCTCCGCCTGACCGGGCGGTCCCTCGTTGACTAGGGCTGTCGACCACGACGCGCTAGCGGTACGGGTAGCCCGGTGGGGCTCGCTGCTGCACGCCCGCAACGTGGTGATGCAGCTGCGGTCGTGGTGGGTGAGCCTGCTGGCGGTCGGCACCGTCGAGTCGACCCTGACCGTGCTGGCGCTCGGGGTAGGGCTCGGAGTGGTTGTCGACCGGGCCAGCCCCGGCGCCTTCGGGGTCTCGTACCTGCGGTTCGTCGGCCCCGCGATGGTGCTGTCGGTGATGCTGCACGGCGCTCACGTCGAGAACACCCTGGGCCCGATGGGCGGCTTCCGCTGGCACGACACGTACGGGGCTGCCGCCACCACCCCGACCAGGCCCGAGCAGCTCGCCGACGGGCAGGTCCTCGGGCGCCACCCTGCGCTGCCTGGTGAGCGGGCTCACCGTCGTGGCCGCGCTGCTGGTCCTCGACGGGATCACCTGGTCGGCGGTCCCGGCGGTGGTCGGGACCGGGCTGCTGCTGAGCCTCGCCTTCGGCAACCCGGTGCTGGCCTGGACCGCGTCGCTGCGGGAGGAGAAGGGGCAGTTCGCCCTGCTGGCCCGGCTCGTGGTGCTGCCGCTGACCCTGTTCTCCGGCACCTACTTCCCGCTTGAGGTGCTGCCCGGCTGGATGCACCCGATCGGCTGGGCCTCCCCGCTGTGGCACGCGGTCAACCTGGCCCGGGTGGCGACCCTGGGCCAGCCGGCCGCCTGGTGGCTGCCCGGCGTCCACATCGCCTACCTGGGCCTGCTCGGCCTCGCCGGCTGGCTGCTGGCCCGGCGGCGCTACCGCAGACGGCTCCTCGGGGAGCTCCCGCCCCGCCCGACCCGGCCCGGCCCGGTGGCGGCCGACCTGCCCGCGGCGAGCGAGCTGCCCGACGGGCAGGAGGTGCTCCGCGGCCGCCGGGGCCTGCTGGCCAGGGGCAGCTTCCTCACCGTCGCGGCCCGCGGCCTCAAGGCCGCCTGGGGCTCGAACCTGCTGCTGATGGCGACCGGCGTAGTCGAGCCGGTCCTGTACCTGCTGGCGATGGGAATCGGGCTGGGTGGCCTGGTCGGGCACAGCGGCTCGACCTCGTACGCGGCCTGGATCGCGCCCGCACTGCTGGCCACCTCGGCGATGAGCGGGGCCGTGATGGACGCCACCTGGAACGTCTTCATGAAGCTCAAGCTCGACCGGCTGTACGACGCGATGCTGTCGACCTCGCTGTCACCGCTCGACGTCGCGCTCGGCGAGATCCTGGTGGCCCTGGTCCGCGGCGGGGTGTACGCGGCGGCCTTCGTCGCCGTCATGGTGGCGCTGGGCCTGGTCGGCTCGTGGTGGGTGCTCGCCGCCATCCCGTGCTGCCTGCTGATCGCGTTCGGCTTCGCGGCGCTGGGGATGGCCGCCACCTCGTACGCCACGACGTTCCAGCAGCTGGACTGGATCACGGTGGTGCTGATGCCGATGTTCCTGTTCTCCGGCACCTTCTACCCGGTCGAGGTGTACCCGGGCTGGGTCGCCGCCGGCGTGAAGCTGCTGCCGCTGTGGCACGGGATCGAGATGATGCGTGACCTCACCGGGGGCTCGGTGGGCTGGGCGACCGCCGGGCACGCCGCGTACTTCGTGGTGCTGGCAGGGCTCGCCACCTGGCTGGCCGCGCGGCGGATCAAGGCCTTGTTCTTGAGATGAGGTCTTCTTAGGGAATTTTGGGGGTCCTCTCAGATGTCGTAGTCTGGTCCCGCAAGCCAGCCGGAGGGGGAGTCTATGCGCCTGATCATTCCTGCCATCGTCGCCGGTTCTCTGGTCGTCACCGGGGCCGCCGGGTACGGCGTCAACGAGGCGATCTCCAGCGACGTGGTGATCTCGGTCGACGGTCAGCGGTCTGAGGTCCGTACCTGGTCCGACACTGTCGGCGCGGTCCTCACCAAGCAGGGCATCCAGATCGGCGAGCACGACACGGTCGCCCCCTCGGTCACCAGCAAGGTCACCGACGGCACCGAGATCTCGGTCCGGTACGGGCGCCCGGTGACCGTCGTGGTCAACGGGCAGGAGCAGACCCGCTGGATCACCGCCACCACTGTCGACGAGGCGCTGGGCCTGTTCGGGATCCGTGGCGACGTACGGCTCAACCTCGACCGCTCCGCGGGCATCACCCGCGACGGGCTGCGCGTCGAGGTGACCACCCCGCGCGGGGCCACCATCGCCGCCGACGGCCAGACCACCCCGGTCACCACCTTCGGGACGGTGGCCGACGCCCTGGCCGCGGCCCAGATCACCCTCGGCCCGCTGGACCAGGTCACCCCGGCCGTCACCACCGAGGTCACCGAGGGGCTCGCGATCACCGTCGTTCGGGTCGAGCTGCGCGAGGTGAGCAAGGAGGTCGAGGTCCCCTTCGAGAAGCAGACCAAGGAGGACGCCTCGCTGCCGAAGGGGACGACCAAGGTCGCCCAGGCGGGCGTGAAGGGCACCGCCACCGAGGTCTGGACCCAGGAGGTCCGCGACGGCCAGGTCGTCAACGAGGTCCGCAAGTCCTCCACCGTGACCAAGCCCTCCCAGCCCGAGGTCACCCTGACCGGGTCGAAGCCCGCCGCCTCGACGTCCCCGGCTCCCACCCCCAGCAGCAGCCAGCCGAGCGCGCCGAGCAGCCCGATGCCCCCGGCCACCGGCAACACCTGCGGCGCCTCCTACTACCACGAGGGCCAGAAGACCGCCAACGGCGAGACCTTCAACCCGAACGCCATGACCGCGGCCCACAAGACCCTGCCGTTCAACTCTCGGGTGAAGGTCACCAACCCGAAGACCGGCCAGTCGGTCATCGTGCGGATCAACGACCGTGGCCCGTACATCTCGGGCCGCTGCCTGGACCTCTCCCGGGCCGCGTTCGCCTCGATCGCCCCGCTGAGCGCCGGTGCGGTGACCGTGAACTGGGAGGTCGTCGGCTAGACCCCTCGCACTCCTCGACGCTGCCCCCGCCAGAGCCCTGAGCGGGGGCAGTGCTCTGTGCGCCAGCGCCACCCAGAGCCGGTCGGTGCTCCAGTCGTGCAGCAACCGTGAGACGCCCCTAGCCACCCCAGCCCCTGGGGCGTACGGTTGCGGGCTGTGACCGTCGCTCCCCCACCCGATGTCTTGGTCGAGATCCGAGGCGTACGCAAGCTGTTCGGTGACTTCGTCGCCCTCGACGGGATCGACCTCGACATTCACCGCGGCGAGAAGGTCGCCCTGCTCGGCGCGTCTGGCTCGGGCAAGTCGACGCTGTGCCGCTGCATCAACCGGCTCGAGACGGTCAGCGCCGGCTCGATCATCATCAACGGCCGCCCGCTGCCGCAGGAGGGCCGGGCGCTGGCCCAGCTGCGGGCCGACGTCGGCATGGTGTTCCAGTCGTTCAACCTGTTCCCGCACTACACGGCGCTGCAGAACGTCACCCTCGCCCCCATCCACGTCCGCAAGACGCCGAGGGCGCAGGCCGAGGAGGAGGCGTACGGGCTGCTCAAGCGCGTCGGGCTCACGGGCAAGGAGCACAGCCTGCCGGCCGAGCTCTCCGGCGGCCAGCAGCAGCGGGTCGCGATCGCGCGGGCGCTGGCGATGCAGCCGATGCTGATGCTGTTCGACGAGCCCACCTCCGCCCTCGACCCCGAGATGATCAAGGAGGTGCTCGACGTGATGACCGAGCTCGCCTCCGGCGGCATGACGATGCTCGTGGTCACCCACGAGATGGGCTTCGCCCGGCAGGCCTGCGACCGGGTCTGCTTCATGGACGCCGGCCAGATCGTGGAGCAGAGCACCCCCGCAGACTTCTTCGACCACCCGCAGACCGACCGGGCGAAGGACTTCCTGTCGAAGATCCTCGACCACTGACCCGTCCACCCCGGACGGGCACGAAAGGAGCACCCCCATGGTCCAGCTCTCCCGCCGAGGCCTGCTGTACACGGCCGGCCTGGGGGCCGTCGGCGCTCTCGCCGCCTGCGCGTCGGGCACTCCCCCGGTGGCCGCCGGCTCCGGCGACCCGGCCAGCGGCGCCGGGACGGCCCCGGCCCGCAAGAGCATCGACACCGCCGCGTACGACGCGGTCGTGCTGGCCGGCCCGGTCGCCGACCAGGCCGCCATCGACGCTTCTGCCTGGGCGAAGCGGGTCAAGGCTGCGGGCGTCATCAAGCGGGGCGGCACCGAGAACAGCCCGATCTTCTCGCTCAAGGACCCGGTCTCGGGCCGGACGACCGGCTTCGACGCGGGCATGGGCGACCTGCTGGCCCACTACATCACCGGCGGCAAGGACGTCTCGAAGCTGCAGCAGCTGATGCAGACCACGGTCGACACCCGCGAGACGATGCTGCAGAACAACACCGTCGACATCGTGGTGGCCACGTACACCATCAACGCCAAGCGCGCCGAGAAGGTGGCCTTCGCCGGCCCGTACTACTCCTCGGGCACCTCGGTGCTGGTGAAGGCCGACAACACCACCATCAAGTCGTACCAGGACCTCAAGGGGCAGAAGATCGTCACCGAGACCAACTCGTCGGCGCTCACGGCGATCAAGGACCACATCCCCGACGCCGAGGTGCTCACCTTTACGGAGAACGACGCCTGCGTGGCGGCGGTCGAGGACGGCCGGGCCGTCGCCTACATCCTGGACGAGACGATCCTGCTCGGCAACGCGCTCAAGAACCCCCGGCTCAAGGTGGTCGGCCAGCCGTTCACGACCGACCCGTACGGCATCGGCATCAGCAAGGACGACCCCGCCACCAAGGCGTTCGTGAACACGTTCCTGCAGACGATCTTCGATGACGGCACCTGGCTGAAGATGTGGCAGGCGACCGTGGGCCTGTACACCGAAAGCACCCCCACCCCGCCGAAGATCGGTGAGGTGCCCGGCGCCTAAGACCTGTCCATCACCGTACGGCGGCACAGCCCGCCCGTACGCCGGCCCTCGAGACTGGAGGCCCATGCTCGAGATCATCCAGCGGGAGTGGCAGTTCCTGGCCCAGGGGGTCTGGCTGACCATGGTGCTCACCGTGCTCGGCTTTCTCGGCGCCCTGCTGCTCGGCACCCTGGTCGCCATCTTCCGGGTGAGCCCCGTCACTCCGCTGCGCGCGGTCGGCACGGTCTATGTCGAGCTGTTCCGCAACATGCCGCTGCTGACGCTGCTGGTCGTCATCGTCTTCGCGCTGCCCAAGGTCGGCGTCACCATCGACCTGCTGCCGTCCGGTGTCCTGGCGCTGGTGCTGTCGGGCAGCGCCTTCGTGTGTGAGACGGTCCGCTCGGGCATCAACACCGTGGACCTCGGCCAGTCGGAGGCGTCGCGGGCCCTCGGCATGGGATTCGTCCAGCAGCTGCGGCTGGTGATCCTGCCCCAGGCGTTCACCACGATGGTGCAGCCGCTCGTCAACGTCTTCATCGGCGTGCTGATCGGGTCGTCGCTGTGCGCGGCTGTCGGGGTGAAGGAGCTGACGAACGTGGCCCAGCAGCTCAACATCCAGTACGCCGAGGCGGTGGTCCTGTTCCTGATGTCGGGTGCGGTGTACCTGGTTCTCGCGCTCGGCTCGGGCGCGGTCGGGGCCCGTCTGGAGCGGAAGGTCGCGGCCGCCGGGTCCCGTCAGCGGGGTGAGGCATGAGCAGCCAGGCCACCCGGGTGCTCTTCGACGAGCCGGGGCCGAGGGGCCGCCGGCTGATCCGCGTGACGTCGGTCGTTGTCGGGGTGCTGATTGTCGCCGTCGCAGCGCTCGTGGTGCGCCAGCTCGGGGCCAACGGGCAGCTGGCCCCCGAGATGTGGAGCTTCCTGACGTACCCCGCGATCCTGGCCTACCTCGGCTGGGGGCTGGGGGGTACGTTCCTGGCGACCGCGCTGGCGGCCGTCGTGGCGTTCCCGCTCGGGCTGGTGCTGGCGCTCGGCCGCCTGTCACCGAACCGGCTCGTCTCCCGGCTGTCGACTGGCTGGGTCGAGTTCTTCCGGTCGATCCCGATGCTGCTCGTGGTGTACGCGTTCCTGCTGGCGCTGCCCAGGTTTGGGCTCGTCTTCCCGGTGCTGTGGATGCTCGTGATCCCGATGATCCTGGTGAGCTCGGCGTCGACCGCCGAGGTGTTCCGCGCCGGCATCCTCGCCGTCGAGAAGGGCCAGTGGGAGGCGGCGTCCTCGCTCGGCATGGAGCGCTCCCGCGTGATGCGGCTGGTGATCCTGCCTCAGGCCTTCCGGATCGTCACACCGAACCTGCTGACGGGGCTGGTCTCGCTGCTGAAGGACTCGACGCTGGGCTACGTGGTGTCGTACCCGGAGCTGATGCAGCAGGGCAAGTCACTGGCCAGCTACTACGGCTACCTGGTGCAGACCTACCTCGTGATCGCCGTGATCTATGTCGCCCTCAACTACGGGCTGACCCGGCTGGCGAGCTACCTCCAGGCCCGCGGGTCGCGGAAGGCCGCCAGCACCCGGGCCCGTACCGTAGACGTCGAGCCCGAGATGGTCTGACCAGGTCATCCACCACTCACCGCAGCAGAGGAAACTACCCGCATGTGTCGCATGCTCACCGTTGTCAGCCGCACTCCTCAGACCCTGTCGGAGGTGGTCGGGCCGCCGCACCGGGCCGTCTTCGACGCCCTGTCGTACGACCACCGCGACGGCTGGGGCGTCGGCTGGCGTGACACCGGGGGGCAGGTCCAGGTCGTCAAGGGGGCCGAGCCCGCGGTTCAGGAGGCCCGGTACGCCAGCGCCCTGGCCAGCACCTCCAGCGACCAGCTGCTGGTGCACCTGCGCAAGGCGAGCCCGGGCATGGTGGTGGAGCTGAAGAACTGCCACCCGTTCACCGACGGGGAGGTCCTGTTCTGCCACAACGGGCAGATCGAGGTCTCGCAGAACCTGCGGGCCTCGGTCACCGAGCGGGGTGGGCGCCCCTGCGAGGGCACGACGGACTCGGAGCTGTACTTCGCGCTGCTGCTGCTGCACGCCCAGACACTGCCCTGGCCGCAGGCGGTCGCCGAGGCGGTCCGGGAGGTCTACCGGGACGCCGTCGCCCACGCCGCGCCGCCCATGGCGCTGAACTGCTTCGTCCTCACCCCGACCCACACGTACGCGTACGGCCACCACGAGCCGACCCGGCTTGCCCCGACCATGCACCAGGACTTCTACCGGCTGCAGTGGGCGCAGACCGGCACCGACGTGGTCATCGCCTCGTCGCTGTGGCCGCTGCGCGGGGGCAGCATGGCTCCCGACCGGCAGGTGATCGAGGTCGACCGGGCGACGCTGGGAGTCACGGTGCACCCGCGGGTCACCGTGTAGGGCACCGGTCCGGTCTGTGATGCCTGTCCCGCCGCCGACCCGTGACCTCTTCTCCCCGGCGGCTCCGGAGCGCCACGGCGGCACCGGCTGGGTGATCGGGAAGGACCTCGGAGCCCTGATCGTGGTGCTTGACGACGGGCGGGTGGTCGCGGTCCGCGACGAGGGCTCGGCGCTGGTGAGCAGCTCTCTGCAGCAGTACGCCGAGTCGCTGCGGCTGGTCGGGGAGCTGCGCGACCGCCTTCAGTCCGAGCCGGACGACGACGAGAGCATCGAGGTGTGCGAGCGGGCACTGACCAGCCTGGACGGGCCCGCCTACCGGCAGGGCGAGTACTGGGCGCTGGTCATCGAGCAGATCCGCGACGGCCTGTTCTGAGCCCCGCCGGCCCGGTCCAGGTCGTGCCTGCCGGTCGACCTCGACGCCGCGTCGCAGTACCCGAAAACGTCAACAAGGATCTCGTTGTTATCAATAACGCCTCGAAATAAGAACAGCGGTACGCTGCTAGTCGTACGCGCGACTAGGAGGTGACCGGTGGACCTCGACCGCTTCGTCGCTCCTGAGACCGGGGACCTGGTCCGGATCACCGGGAGCGACCCGGTGACCGGGCCGTGGGAGCACCGGGCGTTCGTCCCTGTCCCGCTGCCGGACACTGTGCCGCAGCTCTCAGTGGCCACCTGGCTACAGATCACCCGGGCCTCCGAGGCCCTAGCCCGCCTGGACGCCACCGCGACCCGGCTGCCCAACCCGAGGCTGCTGCGAGCCCCGGTGCTGCGCAGCGAGGCCCAGAGCACCTCAGCGCTGGAGGGCACCCACGCGACCCTGGACGAGGTCCTCGCCACCGACGAGGACCGCCCCGAGACCGAGGCCCTCACCGAGATCCTCAACTACGTCACCATGGCCGAGCACGGGTACGGCTGGGTCGAGGCCGGTCGACCGGTGACCCGTACGCTGCTGGAGCAGCTGCAGGGCAGCCTGATGCGAGGGACCCGGCAGGAGCCGGTCTCGGGACGGCTGCGCGACCACCAGGTGGTGATCGGCCGGCGCGATGATGCACCGGCCGGCGCGAACCAGGCCGAGGCCTCCCGGTTCGTCCCCTGCCCACCCGGTGACCAGCTCGACGCCGGGGTCCAGGCCCTGGTGACCTGGCTGCAGCAGGAGCACCCGCAGATCCCTCCGGTGGCGCAGGCAGCCATGGCGCACTACCAGTTCGAGACCTTGCACCCCTTCGCCGGCGGCAACGGTCGGCTGGGGCGCTTCCTGATCGTGCTCAGCCTGGTGCAGACCGGCCTCCTGAGGGAGCCCACCATCAGCGTCTCCGGCTGGTTCGAGGCCCGGCGCCGCGAGTACTACGACCGCCTGCTGGCGGTCAGCTGTGAGACCGCCTGGGACGCCTACCTCGGCTTCTTCGCCGAGGGGCTGCGGGCGTCCGCGACCGCCACCTTGCAGCAGATGCGGGCGCTGGTCGACGTCCAGGCCGAGCTGCACGACCTGCTCCGGGCCTCGCCGCTTCGAGCCAAGACCGCCCCCACGGTGGTCGACTTCGCCCTGGCCAACCCGTCCTTCACCGTCCGCGCCGCCGAGGCCGGCACGGGGCTCACCTACCAGCAGGTCAACCGAGTGGTCGCCCAGCTGCTGGACCTGGGGGTGCTGGCCGAGGTCAACGCGACCCGCAGCCGTAACCGGCGCTACTTCGCCCCACGGGTCTGGGAGGTCCTGCGCGCCGACTGACCCGCGCTCCTGCGTGACGAGCCTCCGGGCCGCCCGGACTCCGCTTGTCTGCCCCGGACCAGGGACGGTGCGGGCCGCACAGCAGCGGGCTCACCCGCGCCCAGCCGCCCTCACCAGCCGTGCCAGCCCCGGTCTGCCCGTACGTGTGCGCGCCGCGGCATGCCCTAGAGCCAGGCCCGCAGAGGTGCTGAGCGCAGCCCGGCCCAGAACCCGGCGACGAGCCAGACCCGACCACGCCTCTCGGTCGAGCCGGGCACACAGCAGCGGGCCTTACCAGGCCCCAGCCGCCCTCACCCCCGGCGCCAGCCCCGGTCCGCCCGTACGTGTGCACGGCACGGGCAGGTCAGAGCAGCGGGCCCGGGTCAGAGCAGCGGGCCGGGTCAGAGCAGCGGGCCGGGTCAGAGCAGCGGGTCAGGGGATCTGGGGCGGGTCGAAGCTCTGGTCGACCAGGGCCAGGAGCCGGTCGGTGCCCTGCCCGGTCCGCAGCTCGGCGAGCAGGGCTCGGGCCAGCGGGGAGCCGGCGGTGGTGGCGTCCACGAGGTCCTCGGCCGGGCCTGCGCCGTCACGCTCCAGGGCCAGGGCGCCGGCGGCGACGGCGAGGCTCAGGTAGCGCACCGGCGCCCCGGCCTCCCGGGCCGTACGGTAGGCGCCCAGCACCCGGTCGTCGGGGGCCATCTTGCGGCGCGGGTCGCGGACCACCCGGGCCACGGTGTCGCCGAGGGCCTGGTTGGCGAAGCGGTGCAGCAGGTCGTCGACGTGCTCGACCAGCCCCGGCAGCCCCAGCTGGTAGCGCAGGCTCAGCGCGACCGCCGACTCCAGCATCGCCGCCCTGACCAGGTAGCGGATCCCCAGGTCGGCGACGGCCTGCGGGATCGTCGTACACCCGGCCCGCTGCCCTAGCAGCCCGCACAGGTAGTGGCCGAGGTTGTGCACGTACAGCTTGCGGTCGCCGTACCCGGCGAAGTCGAGGTCGGGGTCGCCGACCAGGTCGAGCACGTCGGGGCAGGGCGCCTTCATCGCGGCCAGGTCGACCGGCAGGAACCGGTACGGCTCGGCCCGGACCTCGCTCGGGTCGGCCCCCGGCTCGGGCAGCGGGATCATCCGGCCGATCGAGGTCTCGACCAGCCCGGTCTGCTCGTCGAGCAGCCGGGCCGCGTCCGGGTCCAGTCCGTCCAGCAGCAGCTCGCGGAACCGTACCGACGCCTGGTGCAGGTTCTCGCAGAGCAGGATGTCGACCGGCCCGCCGCCGGCCCGGTAGCGGGACAGCAAGGCCTGACGCAGCGCCGCCGCCACCGCCGGCAGGGCCGCCTGGCCGACCGAGGTCGCGATGCACGACGCGGTCTGGACCTCTGTGGCCAGGTACGCGGCGTCGTCGACCCGCCCGGTCCGGACCGGCCCGATCTGGCGGCTGAGCAGGGCGGGGCCGACCGTGACGTGCTGGTAGCCGCCCTGGTCCCGCATCCGGGCCAGCAGGTCGTCGTTGACGTCGACGAACGACACCAGCCAGCCGGCGTCGTGGAAGACCTCCCCGACGAAGCCGCGCCCGACCGCGCCGGCGCCGACCACGACGACCGTACGGGGGGCGCTCACCGCCGCACCCCCGCCCGACGAGGCCCAGCACCGGGTAAAACCCGCCCTGGCAAGGAATGGCTTCGCTCACCGGGGCACCTCGACCCGTGACAGGGACCTGCCTGACATCACCGTGGCGGCGGTCTCGGCGGCCAGCTCGGCCGCGCCCTGCGGCGTACAGCCGAGGGTCAGCGCGTGGACCAGGCCCGCCGAGGCGGCGTCCCCGGCCCCGGTGGCGGTGACGTGGCTGGTGCTGGGGACTGCGGGCAGCCGTACGAGGGCGTGGTCCCACTCCTCGCCCAGCGCGGCCAGCACCCGCCCGCCGGCACGGACCCGGTCCAGCCCGGCCGAGCGCAGCACCAGCCCGTTCGCCCCCGCGGTCACCATCGCGACCGCCGCACCGCGGCGCAGCAGGTCGTCGCACCAGGCCTCGGCCCGGTCAAGGGTGGGCGGGGCGCCCGGGTCGAGCATCGAGGCCAGGTCGTCGGCGCTCGGGCTGGCCACGTCCGTACGGGGCAGGACCTGGCTCAGCAGGTCGTCCCAGTCGAGCCGGCCCACGTCGGACTCGCGGTCGACCACCGCCAGGTCCAGCGAGCAGGTCGCCTGGGCGGCGCGGGCCCGGTCGAGCAGCCCGCACAGCGGCGCGGCCCGCTCGACCAGGCTCCCCGGCAGCAGCGGCGGGTAGCCGACGTGGAGGAGGTCGGCGTCGACGTCGACCAGGTCGGGGTCGAAGTGGGAGTTGGCCCCGGTGTGGTGCCAGAAGGTCCGGTCCTGCCCGGGCGGCTCGACCACCACCGAGTAGCTGGTGGTGCACCCGGGCAGCCGGGTGACCTGGCCCCGGTCACCGAGGAGCTGCTCGATCAGTCCGCCCAGGACGTCGTCACCGACCACCGCCTGCAAGGTGGCGTCGCTGCCCAGGGCCCGCAGCGCCAGCCCGGTGTTCGCGACGCAGCCCCCGAGCCGGACCGCCATCGGCCCGACCGCGATCAGCTGTCCGGGGACGATCCGGGCGCCCGTGGGCAGCTCTGGGGTGACATCGACGCAGATGTGGCCGGCGACGGCGACCCGAGCCATGACGTCTCCTTCCGGGGCCTCAGCCCAGCAGCAGGTCCAGCGTGTACATCTCAACACCCTCGTAGTCGCGCTTCGCGACCAGGGCGTCGACGACCGACTGGTCCCACTGCTCGGCCTTCGCCTCGAGCCTCTTGACGACCTTCATCGAGTTCGCCAGGTGGGCGAAGCCGTACTCGTCGGCGCTGGACCGCATCGCCTTCACGTCGAGGCCGATGTACTCGCCCTTCGACCCGAAGCCGTTCTCGCACAGCAGCCGGACCTGGTTGAAGCTGGAGCGCAGGTTCTCCGATCCGAAGATCTTGTCCTGGTCGAAGCGGGCGCCGTTCTGGTCGTTGAGGTGCACCGACAGCAGCTTGCCGAAGGCCAGCCCGAGGGCCATGTCGTGGGTCGCCTCCAGCCCGGCCATGGTCGAGTGCGCCGACTCCACCAGCAGCCCGACCCGGTCTGGGTCGCTGGTCCGGGATGCCAGTGCCAGGGCGTGGCCGGCGGTCCCCGCGTACGAGCGGTCGATCGGCTCGTTCGGCTTCGGCTCGATCGCGATCTTCATCTCGGCGTCGTAGTCGAGCATCGCGTTCAGCGAGTCGATGAGCTGCGTGATCATCGGCACCGGCGGCTTCGACTCCAGGCACAAGGTGCCCTCGCGGGCCAGCCAGAGCACGATGAACGAGGCGCCGAGCTCGCGGGCGATGTCGATGCTGCGGTACGTCCGCCACATCGCGTGGTCCCAGTTCTCCTTCACTGGTGCCGTGTACGCGCCGTCGGCGAACTGCGGCTCGAACCAGAGCCGCGGCGCGACGAACTCGGCCTTGAGGTTGTGCTGGTCGAGGAAGGCCTTGAGCTCGCGGGCCTCGTCGCGGATCTCGGACTCCGACTTGGAGCTGATGTCGGGCACGGCGTCGTCGTCGTGGAACTGGACCGCGTCGAAGCCGAGCTCGGCGAAGCGCTCGATCTTGTCCTTCATCGCGATCGGGGTACGGGTCGCCGGCCCGTACACGTCGGTGCCCTCGGCCACGTTCCACGGCCCCACGGAGAACTTGAACCTGCTCATTGCCGACCTCCTCGTCAGTTTCTGGCTCGGTCTGAAACTATATGCTGGCGGGCGCCCGGTCAAGAGGCCGGGGTCTCCGAGCAGCCTCGGGGAGCCGCTCGCCGCCGATAGCATCACCCCTTGAGAGGAGGCTCTGATGCCCCAGGATGGCGCCCGCCCGGCAAGCCCGGCGGTGCTGCGCCAGCACAACCTGGCGCTCGTGCTGCAGGCTCTGGGGGGAGCCGACGAGCCGCTGTCGCGGGCCGAGCTGGCCGAGCAGACCGGGCTGGGCCGGGCGACCCTGACCCGCCTGGTGCCGGAGCTGATCGCGGCGGCGATGGTCGAGGAGCTGGCCCGTCCGGGCACCGACACCCGTGGCCGGCCGGCCACCCCGCTGCGGATCGCGGAGGGCAGCCTGGCCGGGCTCGGGCTGGAGGTCAACGTCTCCTTCGTCGCGCTCCAGGCCCTGGACCTGGCCGGCAGCACCCTGGCCGAGCAGCGCATCGACGCTGACTTCGCCGGCGCCGGCCCCGAGCCGACCCTGCGCCGGCTGGGCGACGCCGCCGCCGAGCTGGTGGCCGACCTCAGCGCCCGTACGGTCGGGGCGACCCTGGCCGTGCCGGGGATGGTGTGGGGCGGGTCCCAGGTCACCGACTCACCGAACCTGGGCTGGCGCGAGCTGGCGCCGCTGCCGCTGCTGGGCCCGGCCTGGGCCGCGCTCCAGGTCCCGACCGAGGTCTGCAACGACGCCAACCTGCAGGCGCTGGCGACCGCGTACCGGCGCCCGGGGCGTCTCGCCACCCGCGACACCTTCCTCTACCTGGCCGGTGACTACGGGGTCGGCGGCGCCCTGGTCCGCGACGGGCTGCTCACCGACGGCGAGCACGGCTGGGCCGGCGAGATCGGGCACACCTGCATCGAGCCGTACGGGCCACGCTGCCACTGCGGCGCCACCGGCTGCCTCGAGACGTACGCGGGCCAGAACCGGATCCTGGAGGCCGCCGGGCTGCCGGCCTTCAGCGAGCCCAGCCTGCTGCTGACCCGTCTGCACGACCACGACAAGGCGGCGCTGGCCGCGGTCGAGCGAGCCGGCTGGGCCCTCGGCATCGCGATCGCCAACACCCTCAACGTCGCCGACGTCTCCCACGTCGTCCTCGGCACCGGGCTCGGCCGGCTGCTGCCCTGGCTGCGGCCAGCCCTCGAGGCCGAGCTCCGCGTACGGGTGCTCGCCGCCCCCGCCCGAGGCCTCGACGTCTCCCAGGGCCGCGACCTGGCCCACCCCGCCTGTACGGGCGGGGCCCTCGCCGTCATGAACCGGCTCCTGACCGACCCCGCGAGCCACCTCGGCAGCCCAGTCAGGTAGCCGAGCTCGCGGATTCCTGAAACTCCGCACTCACGCTCGGACCTGGCTCCACCATGGCAACCGCCAGCCTCTGAGGCCCGAAACGAGCAACTGGCGCTGTACGGAGCGGAGGCAGGACCCCCATCAGCCACTGACAAGGTGTGACGAGTCGAATGGAGAGATGGCGTGATACCCATAGGTGACAGCATTGCTTCTTTGGCCCCCGAGGCACTGCGGAGCGCCTTGCGCCCAAGGGGTGCTTCTATTCGGAGTTCGGTATAGAGATGCCGGGAGATCCGGTAGGCTTTGAGGAGCGAGCCAGGCAGAGCGGAGCAACATACCTGGGGCCCGACGAGAGTGGCGGACCGGTAGCACACTGCTATGTTTCTGGGATGAGTCCCGTCATTGGGCGGAGACCGGTGTTTCACGCTCGGGTCATGGAGTTCCCTCCAGGAACTCTGGCTTCAGCGACACTCCTCTCAACCCTGGTCTTCATCGCCTCGGCGGGCACCCTCCTGTGGCGTGCCCTGGGCAATGAGCCATCGAGGAACGAGACGATGGGAGGCGCCGTGGCCTCCTTGCTCATCACCGCTGCGAGCGCCTGGTTCTCTGCACGCTTCTCCACCGAGGCCCGGGCATCAGCCCCAGTGAGCGTTCGAGTGGGGATCGGCACTACCGGAGCCGTCGGCCTGGCTGGACTGGCATTCACGGTCTTCGGACGGCTCAGCAGCGACTGGTGGTGGCTGTGGTACTCACCGCTGGCCCTCGTACTCCTGGTCTTGGCTGTCGCCTTGTGGCTCAAGCGAATTCAGTACTACAGAATCTACCGCTACCACCAGCGGAAGATGATGCAGCCATATGGCTTGTAGGCCTGATCCTGATGAGGTACAATGTACTACTCTGCTGAAATGGAGACGTGATGTCGCTTCGTATGCCCTGGCGCCCCAAGACCGATGAGCAGCCTGCGGACAATGGAGTCGACCAGGAGTTCGACGAGCTGCTTGAGAGATTCCTGGTGCCAGAGGCGAAGTTCGATCAGGCGCCTCTTCGTACGAGGCTGGGGAGGTTCGGTCAACGCATGGCCATCGTGCTGCCGGACCCCGGAGACCTCGAGCCTGTGTGGTACCCAGACACGACCATGGACGAGAAGACCGAGCTAGCCGAGAACACTCTCCTCGCCGTGAGGAGCGTCTTCGCCGACAAGGAAAGCTGGCGCGCCGACTGACCAGCGGCCCAACGCCTCGCCACGGTGACCCGCCCGAGCGGGAAGCACTCCGGACTGCACAGAGGCAGGCTCACCGGGTGCGAAGCCGCTGCACCTGGCTGCATACGCCGATCGAGCCGGTGCAGCCGCTCACCAGCAGACCGCGCTGACGAGGCTTCAACCCACCGCCGCGGCAGCACGGCAGGGCGCCACCGCGCCGGTCCCCCAGCACCCAGCGTCGGCTGGCTGCTGCCTGGGCGCCGCCCGTACGGGCGCCCGGCGCCCCCTCTCCCAGGCCCTCGATGCCGTGCGGCACGATCGACAGCCGGGTCAGCCAGCCCCGGTGGGCGACGACGACGGTGTCGCCATGAGCCGCGACCTGACCCACCCGTCGGCCCAGGCGGACCGCTCACTGTCATGAACCAGAACCCGACCGACCCCCGCCAGCCAGCCGCTCAGGCCGCTGCCGAACCTAAATCTTTCCTGAGTCTCCCTATCAGGTTCGCGTTCGCCCCTAGCATGACAGCTAGTCGGTCTCGCCACGAACGAGTCAGACGACAGCGGTGAGGCTGACTGACCGGATCGTTCCTTCGATCGTGAGGAGAACAGAATGCGTCGCATCACCACAGCGGTAGCCGCTCTCGTCCTCGCCCTCGCGGCCCTGGTCGCGGGTCCCGGAGTAGCGCAGGCCGCCGCCCATCACCACAACACCCTCCCGTACGACGTTGGCTGTGGAGGCAACCTCTTCGTCCTGTCCCGCCACAACATCGCCGGAGGCACGGCATCCCTGGTCTACTCCCGGACCTGCGGCACCAACTGGATCGAGTGGTACGGGCCGGCCGTGAGGACGTTCAAGTACATCAGCGTGAACGGCAACTCGACCGCCCCCGAGGTGGACTACACCAGGTGGGCCTACTCCCGGCAGGTCTACGCCCCCGGGAACACCCCCACCACGGCCTACATCTCCGTCAACAGCCAGGAGGGCTGGGTCGCCAACTGCGCCTCGTCCTGCAGTTGGGAGCGCGCCTGGTAGCCATCGACCAGCACGGACAGCTCCGCTCGTGAGCCTCCGTGCCGAGTGACAGGAGAGAACAGCTGCACGACCTCGCCTGATCCTGCTGGACTGCTGGATCAGAACCACCAGGGCCCGCGCCCGGGCACCGGGCGCGGGCCCTGCGCTGGTGCCGACCATGCCTGGCGTCAGGTCGTCGGGCGGGGTGAACCGCACCGCCACCGGGACCTTGTCGACCAGCGTCACGGTCGGCGTCGTCCCGGGGGCCGGGGTCAGCCCGGGCGTGACTCCGGCGTACATCTGGTCGCGACGCCGCCGCTCCAGGACCACCCGCAGCACGACCACGACCAAGCTGAGCCCGGCGGCGACCCCTGGGCCCCAGGGCGTGCGGCCAAAGTCGCTTGCCGGTGAGACCAGTGGCGCCCAGAGCGGGTCCTGCTTCGGCTTCTGCTCCTGCCTCTCGGGGGAACGTCCCGTCGGGGCCTCGCTGGTCTGGGCCTGGGCCGGGGCGCCGGTCGGCGAGGTGACCGACACCAGCCGGTACTCCAGCACCCGCCACAGCGGGCCGCCGGTCTCGTGCCGGGTCTTGAAGAACAGGTACGGCCCGTGGTCGTTGGTGCCGGTGAACTCCATGTCGAGGGTCTGCACCACGGTCATCCGGCCCTTCAGGTCGATCTGGGCACCACCATCCGGGTGATCTGGTTGGTCGCCGCCTCGGCCCGGGGAGCCGACAGCACCAGCCACGCCACCGCAAGAAGGGCCGCCGCTGCGCAGTGCACCAGTCGTCGCATGCTGTCAAGACTAGGCACAGCCAGGGCCAGGGATGACTATCACTCCTTGAAAACCGGGGTTTGCCGGCCGGTCGCGGAGGCGCTGGCGCAGCACCAGGACCGCCGGCGCAGCCCTGCCCCAGCCCTCGACACACCGTGAACCTCAGCCTGAAGGTCAGCCGGGGCGGCCAGCGCCCCCACCAAGTCCGCTCCGGCTAGGTGCGATCCTCTGCCGAGGAGACCGAGGCAGCGCCTCAGCCGGGCGTCCGCCCTGTGAGACTGCTGCCGAGCGGGGCGCTCCAACATGCCTCCCGCTAGGGTGACCTCGTACGGGAGGTAGCAGCGATGACGGAGCAGCACCTGGCCCGGCTTTTCCGCAGCACGGCTCGTCGGCACGGGCACCGGGTCGCGACCCGGGTACCGCGGGGGAACGGTTGGCGTACCGCCACCTATGAGCGGCTGGCAGCGGAGGTCGAGGCGCTGGCGAAGGTCCTGATCGACCTGGGGGTCCAGACCGGGGACCGGGTGGCGATCTTCTCCTGCAACCGGCCGGAGTGGAGCGCCGCCGACCTGGCGGCGCTGTCCGTACGGGCGGTCGTGGTGCCGGTCTTCCCGACCGCGACCGACGAGCAGCTGGAGCTGGTCCTCGCCCAGACCGAGGTGTCGGTGGCGTTCGTCGCCAGCGCCGCCGAGCTGGACGCGGTGCAGCGGGTCTGGCCGCGGCTGCCGGCGCTGCGGACGGTCGTGGCCTTCGACACCATCCCCGACCCGGACCCGCGGGTGACGAACCTGGACACGGTCCGGGCCAAGCCGCCGTCGAGGCAGTCGGGGAAGGTCCTCCAGGAGCGCCTGGAGCAGGCCGGCCCGGAGGACCTGGCCTCGATCGTCTACACCTCCGGGCGCCACCCGCACGGGGTGATGCTCAGTCACGGCTGCTTCACCCGGCAGCTGGAGGCCCTGGAGGAGTTCTTCACGTTCACCCCGCCGGACCACTCGCTGTGCCTGCTGCCGCTCGCGCACGCTCTGGAGCGGGCCTGGACGTACGGGGTGCTGACCCGCGGCTGCCTCAACACGTACGTGCCCGACCCGAACCGGGTCGCCGAGCTGCTGACCCTGGTCAGGCCGACGCTGCTGGTGTCGACGCCGCGGCTCTACCACGTCGTGTACGAGGCGTTCCACCGCCAGGCCGCGCCGTCGCGGCGGCGGCTGCTGCGCTGGGCGACCCAGGTCGGGCTGCAGGCGCAGGAGGCGTACCGGGCCGGGCGGCAGCCGTCGCCGGCGGTCGCAGCCCAGCTGCCGCTGGCGGACCGGCTGGTGCTGAGCCAGGTGCGGGAGGCGGTCGGCGGCCCGAAGCACGTCATGGCCTGCGGCGGTGGGCGGCTGCGGCGGGAGGTGGAGGACTTCTTCTCGGCAGCCGGGATGCTGGTCTGCCAGGGGTACGGGATGACCGAGGCGGCGCCGCTGATCGCGTTCAACTCGCCGCAGGCGTTCAAGGTCGGCACCGTGGGGCGCCCGATGCCGGGGTCCCAGGTCCGCGTCGACGACGAGGGCGAGATCTGGTACCGCGGTCCGAATGTGATGCTGGGCTACTGGCAGGACGAGGAGGCGACCAGCCGTCGACTCGTCGACGGCTGGCTGCGGACCGGCGACCACGGCGAGGTGGACGCCGACGGCTTCTTGACAGTGGCCGAGCCGACCCAGGACAACATCACTACCAGCACTGGTGATGTGGCGCCGGCACCGGTCGAGGAGCAGCTGCTGGCCGACCCGCTGTTCGAGCAGGCGGTCCTGCTCGGTGACGGCCGCCCGTACCTGACGGTGCTGCTCAAGCCGTCCCGGGAGCAGCTGGAGGCCCTGGCGGAGAAGCTCCAGCTGCGCTGGCACGACGTCGACGAGCTGGTCCGCGACCCGCGGGTGCTGCACGAGGTGCGGCGCCGGGTGTCGAGGATCTCGGCGCGGCTGCCGCGCTACCAGCGGATCGGTGACCTGCGGCTGCTGGCGGAGGACCTGACCCGCGAGCACGGGCTGATGACGGGTTCGCTGCGGGCGCGGCGCCGGCGGGTGGAGCGGCGCTTCGCGGCCCTGGTGGAGGAGATGTACGGGAAGGCCCGCTCGGGCTGACCCTGGCTGGGCCAGGCCGGTCGGCTGGGACCGGGGGCCCGAGACGGTGGCGCAGGGCTGGTGGGGCTCCAGCAGGTCGCCCGCCGACGCGCTGGAGCGGTGGGTCTCAGGACTCCATCGCGTCCAGGGCGGCGGCAGCGGCCTCGACGACACCGGGCCAGCGGGCGTCGGCCAGGTAGGCCAGGTCGTCGGCGTCGCCGAGGTCGAGCAGCAGGTCGCCGAGCCGGCGGCCGAGCAGCGCGATCGGGGCGACCTCGCTGTGCCGCAGCGCCAGGCCCACCGCGCTCGCCGGCCGCGGCAGGATCGCGCAGTCGTCGTACAGGCAGGAGACGTGCTCGGCGAGCGAGTCGTAGTCGTCGTCACCGGGGACGTCGACGCCCCAGTGCCGCGACTGGTGGGTCGGGTCGGCCAGGGCGGTGAGGGCGGTCATCACGGCGAACCGGAGCGACAGGCTCCGCACCGGCACGGTGGCCGGCTCGTTCTCGATGGTCTGGCCGAAGTGGGCGATCGTGAGGCTCATGGTTCAGTCCTTTGTCGTGTCTGTGAAGTCATTCTCGGAAGGAACGCTGAGGAACCTATGCGGGGTTCCCATGAGCGTGCTGTGAACGTGAAAGCTCCCTCATCAGCCCGTGGGGTGAGCTGGAGCGCCGGCGCCGTACGCCTGCCGTCGGACGCTCCCCTGCCACAGGCACCGCGGCGCCGCTGGCCGGGCCACTGCAGCCGGCGGCCTCGTTCCCGCGGTGACGAGGACCTTCCCGCCCCGGGAGCGCCGGCCGCTCGGCTCGTCTGGCCGGAGGAGTCGGTCACGGGCGGGCTCGGTCGCCGGATGCTCCTTCGTCACCGGTCCGTCCCAGCTGGGCGATGGCGGCGTCGAGCATCGCGGTCGTCAGCCGGCCGGTGGAGGTGTTCTGCTGCGAGACGTGGTACGAGCCGACGAGGCGGACCGTACGGGCCGGGGAGCCCAGCGCGGCCCGCGCCTGGTGGCCGAACCGGGGCAGCGGCCGGGGCACCTGCCAGCCGAGGCGGCGGGCCGCGGCGAGGGCCGCCCGCCAGCCGACCTGCCCGAGCGCCAGGACCGCCTCGAGGGTCGGGGTGAC
Source organism: uncultured Propionibacteriaceae bacterium (assembly GCA_937926975.1). GTDB lineage: Bacteria > Actinomycetota > Actinomycetes > Propionibacteriales > Propionibacteriaceae > Fen-668. Next base: position 81,280 of record CALBCJ010000040.1, read on the forward strand.
CAGGTCAAGCTCGCGGTCGAGCCAGCCGGAGCAGGCTGCCAGCTCGGCCGGGGTCGGCTTGTTCTCCGGCGGGGCGCAGTGCCCGGCCGCGGTGATCCGCAGCCCGGTCAGGACCAGCCCGTCACCGGCGTGGTCGCTGGTCGGGGCCGAGGCGTACCCGGCCCGGTGCAGCGCCGCGTACAGCCACTCGCCGGAGCGGTCGCCGGTGAACATCCGTCCGGTCCGGTTCCCGCCGTGCGCGCCAGGCGCCAGCCCGACCAGCAGCACCTGCGGCTGCGGGTCGCCGAGCCCGGGGACGGGCCGTCCCCAGTACGGCTGGTCCCGGTACGCGGCCCGCTTGGCCTGGGCGACCTGCTCGCGCCAGGCGACCAGCCGCGGGCAGGCCCGGCAGACCGACACCCGGGCGTCGAGCTCGTCCAGCCCCGGCGCCGACCGGGCCAGGTCGGTGACCTCGTCCGGGCTGGTCGCCGCGGGGGTTCTCACCGTGGCCGGGTCCCCTGGCCAGCCCGCGCCGGGCAGCGCCGGAGACTGCTGCTCGGCGCCGGTGATCGGGTGTCGCACCTCAGCAGTGTGCGCCACCAGTGCCCCGGTGCTCCTCAGCGACGCCGCGTACACGCCGGGGCTTGGGCCGAAACCTCACGGGACCGGCGCGACCAGGGCCAGAATGGGTCGCATGACGACTGACCTGACCCTGCAGCAGACGCTGACCGTGCTGGGTGCCCTGGCCGCGCTGGCCGACCAGGTCGACGAGCAGGCCGCCGGCTCCCCTACCCCCTGCTCCGACTTCGACGTGGCCGCCCTCACCGGGCACGTAGTCGGCTGGCTGGAGGCCTTCGCCGCCGGGTACGCGAGCCCGGACGGCCAGTGCCCGCCGCTGCCGACCGCCACCGTGCCGGTGGCCGAGGCCGGGCCGCGGGTCCGGGCCGCCGCGCAGCGCCTGGGCGACGCCGTACGGGCCGGGGCGGCCGAGCGTCCGCTGCGGGTCGGCGACGACGCGATGCCGGGAGACCTGGCCCTGTCGATGATCCTGGCCGAGTACCTGGTGCACGGCTGGGACCTCGCTGTCGCCACCGGCCAGTCCTGGCAGCCCGACCCAGACACCTGCCAGACCTCCCGCGACTTCCTCACCGGGATGGTCACCCCCGAGTCCCGCGGCTCCGGCTGGTTCGGCCCCGAGGTCCCCGTCCCCGCCGACGCCAGCCCGCTGCACCGGCTGCTGGGCTTCTGCGGCCGCGACCCCCACTGGGTAGCGCCCACCTCGTGAGGCTGGGATTACTCCCCTCCGACAAGGACTGTCGGCAGTCTCGGGCACAGCCTGGGGGCTGTGGTCGCGCTGCAGTGACGCCTGGTGCACGGTGTGCATGGGCGGCTCGGGATACTGGTGAGGAGTAGCGATGACGACCTGGAGTGATCTTCGGCGGCCGCTGCCGCAGTGGTACCGGGCAACGCCTTTCGGGATCTTCGTGCACTGGGGTGCGTACGCGGTCCCGGCCTGGGCCGAGCCGATCGGCGCGCTCGGCACCTTCCCCGACGACGTCTGGTTCGCTCACAACCCGTACGCCGAGTGGTACTGGAACACGATCCGGATTGAGGGCTCACCGGCCGCGCTGCGCCACCAGGAGCTGTACGGCGGGGCCCCGTACGACGACTTCCTCGACGCCTGGACCGCCGAGCGTTTCGACCCGGGCGCGATGTGCCGGCTGTTCGCCGAGGCCGGCGCCGGGTACGTGGTGCCGACCACCAAGCACCACGACGGGATCACCTTGTGGCAGGCGCCCGAGACCGGCACCCGCAACACCGTCGACCGGGGCCCGAGGCGGGACCTGGTGGCCGGTTTCGCCGCCGGCGCCCGGGCGAGCGGGCTGCGGCTCGGGCTGTACTACTCCGGCGGCCTCGACTGGTTCGTCCGCCCGATGCCGCCGCACCAGACCGACGACTCGGTCGGCGGCGAGTCGGGACGGCCGCAGGACGCCGAGTACGGCGCGTACTGCGCCCGGCACGTCCGCGACCTCGTCGAGCGGTACCAGCCGGACATCTTCTGGAACGACATCAACTGGCCGGACGAGGCGAAGGACTTCTCCCCCGACGGGCTCGGCACCCTCGTCGCCGACTTCTACGCCGCACGGCCGGAGGGCGTTGTCAACGACCGCTTCGGCGGGGTCCACCACGACTACCGGACCAGCGAGTACGAGTCGGGCCGGGAGGCGGAGAGCGAGGGCGCCTGGGAGCAGTGCCGCGGGCTGGGCTGGTCGTTCGGGTACAACCAGGCTGAGACCGCCGAGCACTACCTGAGCGGGCCGCAGGCCGCCCGGCTGCTGACCGACGTGGTCTCGCGCGGCGGGCACCTGCTGCTGAACGTCGGGCCGAAGGCCGACGGGACGCTGCCCGAGCTGCAGCAGCAGGCGCTGGAGACGATGGCTGCCTGGGTGCCGCAGGCCAAGCCGTTCCTGTACGGGGAGCGCCGGCCGGTCAGCCACGAGGTGACCGCCGCCGAGGGCACCTGGGTCCGGGTCGTCGCCTCACCCGAGGGCGAGGCCGCCTTCGTCGACCGTACCGACGACGCGACCGACGCCCTGGTCCGCATCGACGGGCAGGCTCACCCGGTGCGGCTCGACCCTTCCCGCCCGGGCCCGGTCGTGGTGGCTCTGTAACGCGGTCCACGCCCTTTCAGCGGGTTTCTCAGCAGAGCTCACCACGGTTTTCTCCCGATCTGCGCCCCACACCTCAGGTCTGCAGATCGGCCACGAAGTCCTGGTACTCGTCGTGCAGGTAGTCGAGCATTGCCAGGAAGTACTCCTGGAAGTCGGGGAAGGTGTCAACCAGGTCACCGGCCAGCCACAGCACCTGCCCCGCCTTCACCCCACCCAGGCAGACCGCGAACACGTCGCTCTGCTCGGCGCTCGCCGCCACGGGGAGCAGGCTCCGGCGGTCGACTCCCGCCCGACCGAGGACGCCCTCCTGGTCCAGCACGTCGAGAGCCTTCTCTGCCCCGGCGACGAGGTCCCCTCCTCGCAGCTGGCTGCTGAGAATGCTCACGTGCTGGTAGAAGCAGCGCCATCCGTCCGCGTAGAGCAGAAAGTCACGGTGCTGACGGTCCAGCCGGGTGCCCCGCTCAGCCTCCAGCCGTTCCAGCGTGGCAGGCTGGGCCGCCACCTCAGGAAAGTCGTACCGGTACAGCCCGTCCCGGTCGACATCCTGCATCTCCTGCCGGATGAGGACCGCAGCTGCGATCGCCTGCGGCCAGTTGAAAGGCTTGGTACGGTCTCCGCCGCCTCCGACCGGGGCAAACGGTTCTGCCTGGGGTGGCTCCGGCAGAAACAGGTACGGGCGGTCTCGATCGGCCATGCGCTACACGCTCAGACCCCGGAGTGCGCCGACTCTTCGCCGCTCGGCCAAAGCCGTCACCAGGTCATCGGTGAGGATGCGGGTACGACCACTCAGCACCACTCGCTTGGCAGCACTGTCCGCGGCGGTCGCAATGTCGGCGTGGCTCAGACCGGAGGCAGCAGCCAGGATCTTCTTCCAGCCAAGCCTGCTCGTCGGGAAGGCCGCGAGGCGGTTCTCTATCACGGCCCGCGCACCCAGCTCATCGGGGAGGTCGAAGCTCATGACCGTGTCGAACCTCCGGAAGAAGGCGCTGTCGAGCAGCGCAGGACAGTTGGTTGCCGCCACGATCACGGAGTCCGACACCTCTTCCTCCAGGAACTGCAGGAATGAGTTCAGCACTCGACGGATCTCCCCCACCTCGTTCGGCGCCGCTCGGTCACCCGCCAGGGCATCGACCTCGTCGAAGAGGTAGACCCCACGGGTCGCCGCCAGAGCATCGAAGACGAGACGGAGCTTCGCCGCGGTCTCACCCATGAACTTGGTGATCAGGGCGTCCAGCCGGATGGCAAACAGCGGCAGGCCCAGCTCTGCGGCGATGACTCGCGCGGTCGATGTCTTCCCGGTGCCCGGGGGGCCGACCAGGAGCAGGCGGCGAGCCGGCCGGAGACCGTGCCTGGCCAGCCGGTCACGCTGCCGCTGCTCCAGCAGGACGTTGGCGAGCTGCTCCGCCAGGCCTTCCGTCAGGGTCAGGTCGCTCAGCCGGGTATCTGGGTAGCTGACCGTCAGCAACGAGCCGAGCTCCCCGCGCGGTTGGGCAACCGCCACCACCGATGCCGTACGCGCCGAGGCCGCACCCTTCTGGCGGAGGTCATCAACGAGGTCTCGAAGCTCCTGCGCGAACTTCGCCTGGCCACTGCGGGCCGCCTTCGCGGCCACCTGCAGGGCGACGGCGTAGAACTGGGAGTCGTCTCGGTCGCCGTGGCTGACCACGAGAGCCTTCAGCTGATCATTCGTCGCCATGGCCAGCCTCCCCTCGAACCGCTCTTTCCGAAGCAGTGGCGCCGTCAGACTGCGCCCGGTCAGCCTATCCGCACTGCTCACGCACCGCCCAGCGACGCCGGCTGGATGTCGCCAGCCCAGCACGGCCAGACCTCGTAGGGTCTGCACATGACGAGCTTCGGGGCACATGTGGACGCGGCCGACCCGGTGGGGAAGGCGCAGGCGCTGGGTGTCGAGCTGGCGCAGCTGTTCCTGGGGAACCCACAGGGCTGGAAGGGGCCGCAGGTCGCCTACCCCGGCGGGGCGACTGCGCTGCGGCAAGCGGCGGAGGCGGCCGGGATCGGGCTGTACGTGCACGCCCCGTACGTGCTCAACGTGGCCTCGCTCAACAACCGGGTCCGGATCCCGTCGCGCCAGCAGCTGCAGAAGCAGCTCACCATGGCCGCCGAGATCGGCGCCCGCGGGCTGGTGGTCCACGGTGGGCACGTCGCCGACGAGGCCGACCTCGACCGGGGCTTCGACAGCTGGCGCAAGTGCATCGACGGGCTCGACATCGCCGTACCGCTGCTGATCGAGAACACCGCCGGCGGCGCCGGCGCGATGGCCCGCGGGCTGGACCGGATCGCCCGGCTCTGGGAGGCAGTGCAGTCGGCGTCCGGGGCTGAGCAGGTCGGCTTCTGCCTCGACACCTGCCACGCCCACGCCAGCGGTGAGGAGCTCGCCGGGCTCGCGGGCCGGCTGCGCCAGGTCACCGGGCGGATCGACCTGGTCCACGCCAACGACTCCCGTGACGAGCTCGGCTCCGGTGCCGACCGGCACGCTGACCTCGGGACCGGGCACTGCGACCCCGACGGGCTGGTCTCGGTGATCGTGGAGGCCGACGCCCCGGTGGTCTTCGAGACCCCGTCCGCCAAGCAGGGCCGCAGCGACGACCTGCGCTGGCTCGCTGCCCGCCTGCCCTAGCCCTCGTACGCGCCCTGCCGCGAACCGCCCCGACGACTCGTTCCCCTTGTCAGAGCAGGGTCGACCGGCCGTACAGCCCTTTTGATAAATTTATCAAGACAGGCCTCGCTTGATAAAGTTATCAGATGCGTCGTCCGATCGACTCCCCCTTCTGCCCCGGCTCGGACACCGTCCCCCAGGTCTGGGCCGGACGCACCGACCAGCTCACCGACTGGCGCGAGGTGCTGCGCCCCCGCCGCCTGGCCGGCCTCCCAGAGCGCGGCCGGACGGTCCTGGGCGAGCCGGGAACAGGAAAGTCCTCCCTGGTACGGCGGATCGCGGCCGAGGCGCAGGAGGCTGGCGACTGGGTCACGCCGCAGCTGAGGATCCCGTCAGGCAGCGACCCGTTCAAGCGGCTGGCGGCAGCGCTGCTCGACCTCGCCGACACGGCCGGACTCAGTGCCCGGCACGACCAGCGGGTCGGCGCGCTGCTGAGCCGGGTCGAGACCGTCCAGGCGGCAGGCGTCGGCCTGGGGCTGCGGGCAGCCGACGGGCCCGACCCGTACACGGCGGTGACCGATCTGCTGGTCGAGCTCGGCCGGGCCGCCCTGCGCCACAACGTCGCGGTGATGGTGCACCTCGACGAGGTGCAGAACATCCAGGATGCCGATGTCCGCTCCCAGCTGCTGATCACCCTCGGTGATGCCCTCACCCACGAGGAGCAGGTCATCGCACCCGGCGGCTACCCCGTGCAGCGCGCCCTGCCGGTCACCGTCTACCTGACGGGCCTGCCCGAGTTCACCGACCTGGCCAGCACCCGAACCGGCGCCACCTTCGCCCGCCGGTTCCAGACCACGATGCTCGACACCATGACCGACGACGACCTGCTGGTCGCCTTGCAGACCTTCGTCACTGACGGCTGGCCGGTCGCCTCCGACAGCGGGCACCTCACCCGGGTGGGGATGGAGCCCGCCGCCCAGCAGGCCATCGTCGACCTCGCCCGTGGCGAGCCGTTCCTTTTCCAGCTCGCCGGGGAGCAGGCCTGGTACGCGGGCACCGGTGACACGATCACCGCCGACGAGGTCCGTACCGGCTGGCAGCGGGTGGCGCCCCAGGCCGAGATGCACGTCCAGAAGCTGCTGGACCGGCTGCCCGCGCGCGAGCGTGACTTCCTCGACGCGATGGCTGCCCTGCCACCGTCACAGCGCTCCCTGGGCCGGATCGCGAAACAGCTGGGGTACGAGAAGTCCACGGCCGCAGGCCCCACCGCTCAGCGTCTCGACCTGCTCCGCCGCCTGATCAGCCGCGGCAGCCGGTACGCGTTCCGCCACCGCGCCGTCGAGGCCCTGCTGACCAGCGACTGGCCAGCCCTCCCCGACTAGTCACTCCCCAGGGGCACCCCCGGTCTTCTCAGGCTGTGGGGCCGAGGTGCATTCTCGGTGGCCTCAGGATCGTTACCCCCAGTGAAGCCCGACAGGCAGGAGAAGACGATGCGGGTACGCGGAGCAGCGGTGCTGGCGGCCGCCGTGCTGTGGCTGGGAAGCGGCCAGGGAGCCTGGGCCGCCCCTGAGTCCCCTGGCCCCACCCCCTCTCCCACCCCGTCAGCGAGCAGCCCGGGCGGCACCCCGCCGGCGAGCGCACCGAGCCAGGCCAGCCCGTCCCCCAGCGGCCCAGCCAGGTCAGCCACCCGGCCAGCACCGGGCAGCCCGACCCGTACGAGGTCGAGTGCCTCACCGACCCGGACCAGCGCCGCCCCGGCCAGCGCCTCGCCGTCCGCTGCGGGCACGGCCACCGTGCCGGCCCCCGCCAGCCCGACCCCTGCGGGTGCTACCGCGGCTGCCACCGACCCGATTGACGACCGGTACGCGGCTCTCGGCGGAGCCACGGGCCCGCTCGGCGCGTACGTGTCGAGCACCACGGTGCCTGGGGGCCGCTACAAGCAGTACGCGGGCGGGCGGATCTACGCCTCCGACGCCGGCGCCTGGGAGGTCATGGCCCCGCTGTACGAGCACTACCTGGCCACCGGCGCCAGCACCGGCCCGCTGGGGTTCCCGGCCGCCGCGCCGACCCCGGCCGCCGGCGGCACGGCCCAGCGCTTCACCACCGGATGGGTTGTCGCCACCGGGCAGGGCACGTACCACGTCGCCGGCGCGATCGCCGTCCGGTACAGCACCTTGTCAGGACCGGACGGCAAGATGGGTCCCCCGACCGGCCCGGAGCGGCCGGTCCCGGGCGGCGCTGCTCAGCCGTACGTCAACGGCTGGATCTCGTGGAGCGCCGCCACCGGCGCCTGGGAGACGTTCGGCGGGATCGGGCAGCTCTTCCACGCGTACGGCGGGACCGGCTCGCACCTCGGCTTCCCGGTCAGCGGGGAGACCGCGGTCGCCGGCGGCAGCATGCAGCGCTTTCAGAACGGCAGCATCTGGTGGTCACCGCAGACCGGGCCGGTCGACACCTGGGGCCAGATCGACACCGAGTTCCGCCAGGTCTCGTCGGTCAGCTCGCCGCTCGGGTTCCCGACCGGGCGGGAGCAGGCCTACCACGGCGGCGTCATCCAGAGCTTCCAGGGCGGCGAGGTCACCTGGTACCCCGGCGCCGGGGCGCACGCGATCTGGGGTGCCGTACGGAACCTGTGGCTCGGGTACGGCGGCGCCGGCGGGATCCTCGGGTTCCCGTTCAGCACCGAGGTCGGCGAGGGCGGCGGCTCGTACCAGCGGTTCGCGTCCGGCACGGTCTGGTGGACCCCGCAGCACGGGGCGGTGCTGACCTGGGCGGCGGTCGACGAGCGGTACCGAGCGGTCGGGGCGTTCCGGTCCCGGCTCGGCTGGCCGACCAGCTTCGAGTACCGCTACGCCTCGTCCGTGGTTCAGGACTTCGGCGGCGGGCACGTGGTGTGGACCGGCGGCGCCGGCGCCTGGGAGGTGTCTGGGCCGCTGATGAGTGACTGGGGCGCGCACGGCTGGCTGGTGGGCTGGTACGGGTACCCGACCGGGCCTGAGCACCCGTACCACGGCGGGGTGAAGCAGGACTTCTCCGGCGGCTCGCTGCTGTCGGGGGTCGCGCCAGTGCTGGACCTGGAGGTCCGCCCGGTCACCGCCGCGGACCTGTGGGCGACCTGGCGGCCCGGCTGCCCGGTCGGTCCGGAGCTGCTGCGGCTGGTCCGGATGAACTACTGGAGCTTCGACGGCACCGTCCGCCGTGGCGAGATGGTCGTCCGCTACGACATCGTCGACAAGGTGGGACGGGCCTTCGACGCTGCCCTGCAGGCCCGGTTCCCGATCCGGCAGATGTGGCGCGAGGACTACTGGGGCGGCGACAACGTCCAGGTGATGGCAGCGGACAACACGTCGGCCTTCAACTGCCGCCAGGTGGTCGGCAACGCGTCCAAGCTGTCGCCCCACGCGTACGGGACCGCGATCGACATCAACACCTGGGAGAACCCGTACTACGCCGACCGCTGGTACCCGAGCCGCGAGTACGCCAACCGCACCGTACGGCGCCCCGGCATGCTGTTCGCCGACTCGGCCCTGGTGGTCGCGATGCGCCGCGAGGGGTTCCGCTGGGGGGCAGCCTTCATGGACTACCACCACTTCCAGCTGTGAGTCCCGAAAGGCATGGTCGGCGTGCCACGGGATTTCCTCAAGCTCTTGGACTACCTGGGCGCAGACAAGTTGGCCGCGGCTGGGCTCGCACCGGCCGACATCGACAGGATCGCTCGAGGGCTAAGTTCGACCGTACTATGACTGCCTCTCATCCAGGTAGTCGCTCACCGCCCGCGCGATGGCCATCTCACCAAGGTGCGGAACCCTCTTCGCGAGTGCCTCCTCAAGAGCGCACCTACCGAGGTGCTCACGGCCTTCGATCTCGTCCAGGCAGGCGCGAGCCGCGATGACCTTGTTCTCCCTTTCCTGGGCTACTTGCTTGATCACTGCTACGACGCTCATGCCTTCCTTCCTCTCTTTCAGAGACAGGCACCCTACGGGGACCCTCTGACGGCTCTCTAGACGAGCGGCTCGGACGGGCGTGCTCCGACCACGGGGAGTCCGGACCGGGCACTGAACCAGGCTAGTCCGATCGGAGCCCGGACGTGGGAGGCTCACGCAACTGGGCCGCGGACCTCAACCTGCCTTCGTCCACCCACCAGTTCTCAGACCTGAGCCGCCGCGGGGTGGTTCCCGGCGCCACAGCCCCATCCTGAGAAGATGAAGAAGGACGTGACAGGAGGATCTTTGTGACCAACCCGCTGCTAGCCGAGCAGACCCTGCCGTACGGCATCCAGGACTTCACCAGCATCAGTGACGCTGACTGGCGCCAGGCGATCGAGGAGGGGATGACCCAGCAGCGGGCCGCCCTGGACGCGCTGGCGACCTCGACTGAGCCGGCCACCGTGGCGAACGTGCTGGAGGCCTGGGAGCGCTCCGACGAGCTGCTGAGCCGGGCCAGTGCCGGGTTCTGGACGCTGAAGAGCTCCGACACCAACGACGAGCGGGACCAGATCGAGACCGACCTCTCCCCGGCCCTGGCCGCTCACAGCACCGCGATCACCCTGGACCGGCGCCTGTACGACCGGCTCCAGGCGCTGCGGCAGCGCGCCGACGCCGGCGAGGTGGAGCTCGACGCCGAGAGCGAGTGGCTGCTGTCGGAGCGGCTGCGCCAGATGCGCCGGCTCGGGATCGACCTGCCCGCTGACAAGCAGCAGCGGCTGCGGGAGCTGAACGAGCAGATCGCCACCCTGGAGGCCCGCTGGTCGGTGACCGTGGTGGCCGGGCGCAACGCTGCCGCGGTCCACGTACGCGACGAGTCGCGCCTGGCCGGGCTGACCGAGGCCGACCTGGCCGCGGCCCGGGAGGCGGCCGAGCGCCGCGGAGTCGACGGCTGGGTGCTGGAACTGGTCAACACCACAGGCCAGCCGATGCTGGCCCGGCTGCAGGACCGGTCGCTGCGCGAGGAGCTGTTCCGGGCGTCCATCAGCCGTGGTGACGGCGGCGAGCACGACACCCGCGGACTGGTGGTCGAGCTGGCGCGGCTGCGGGCCGAGCTGGCCGAGCTGCTCGGCTTCGAGCACTTCGCCGCCTTTGTCGCCGACGACGGCTGCGCCAAGACCACGGCCGCGGTGAACGAGATCCTGGCCCGGGTCGCGCCGGCAGCGGTCCGCAACGCCGAGCGGGAGGCGGCGCCGCTGCGGGCCCGGCTGCAGGCCGACCACCCCGGCGCCGAGCTGCAGCCGTGGGACTGGCAGTACTACGCCGAGCAGGAGCGGGCGGCCCGGTTCAGCCTCGACAGCGAGGCGCTGCGGGCGTACCTGCCGTTCGAGCGGGTCCTCGAAGACGGGGTCCTGGCCGCGGCGACCGGCCTGTACGGGATCACCTTCTCCCGCCGCGACGACATCCCGGGCTACACCGACGAGTCCCGGGTGTACGAGGTGCACGACCACGACGGCCGCCCGATGGCGCTGGTGGTGCTCGACCCGTACGCGCGGCCCAGCAAGCAGGGCGGCGCCTGGATGACATCCATCGTCGACCAGAGCCGGCTGCTGGGCCGACTGCCGGTAGTGACGAACAACTGCAACCTGGTCCGCCCGGCCCCGGGCCAGCCGACGCTGATGAGCTGGACCAGTGTGATCACGCTCTTTCACGAGTTCGGCCACGACCTGCACGGGCTGCTGTCGGACGTGCGCTACCCGTCGCAGTCGGGCACCGCCGTACCGCGGGACTTCGTCGAGTTCCCCAGCCAGGTCAACGAGGCCTGGGCCTGGGACCGGCAGCTGCTGGCCCGGTACGCGCGGCACCACGAGACCGGCGAGCCGATGCCGTCGGAGTGGATCGACACCCTGCTTGAGGCGCGGCACTTCGACGAGGGGTACGCGGCGGTCGAGGCCTTCGCGGCGATGATCCTGGACCAGGTCTGGCACCAGACCCCGGCCGCCCAGCTGCCGACCAGCGCCGAGGAGGTGGTCGACTTCGAGCGGCGGGCGCTGGAGGCCCACCAGGTGGCGTTCCCGCTCGTCCCGCCGCGGTACCGGACCACGTACTTCTCCCACATCTGGGGCGGCGGCTACTCCGCCGGCTACTACTCGTACCTGTGGGCGGAGGTGCTGGACGCCGACACGGTGGCCTGGTTCACCGAGAACGGCGGTCTGACAAGGAAGAACGGAGACTGGTTTCGGGATCAGCTGCTGAGCCGGGGCGGGTCGCAGGATGCGATGGAGAGCTACCGGCAGTTCCGGGGCGGGGACCCCGACGTGATGCACCTGCTGGAGCGGAGGGGGCTGGTATGAGCATCACCAACGGGACTCACCGGATGGGTCCGAACCCAGGCTGGCTGCGGCTGGGGACCGGGACCGAGGGGGCGATGGCCTCGATGGGTCACAGCCTGACCCTGGAGTGTGACCAGTGGGAGGCGGTGATGACGATCGCCGACGACCTGGCCGACTGCCGCCTGGAGGTCACGGTCGACCTCACCCAGCTCACCGTGATCGAGGGCCACGGCGGGCCCATTCCCCTCAATGACAAGGGGCGTCAGGACATTCTGCGGAACACGGCCCGGTCGCTGGAGAGCGCCCAGCACCCGACGCTGCGGTTTGTCGCCACCCGGTACGAGGGTGGCTGGGCCGACGGGCGGGTCACCGGCCGGCTGAGCATCCACGGCCAGACCCACGAGGAGTCGTTCACCGTACGGCTGGTCGACGGGACGTACCGGCTGACGGGCTCGGTCCGGCAGACCACGTACGGGATCAGGCCGCACTCGGCGATGATGGGAGCCCTGCGGGTGGCCGACGAGGTCACCATCGCGGCCCAGGTCCCAGCGTCCGCCCTGGAGGCCTGACCCAGAACGTGCTCAGTGCCCAGGGGCTCTCCGCCCTGGTGGGGTCCCCACTCCGGGCCGGGCGTCGCCCTACGGCACGCGTGGCCCCGAAGGACCTCACGACCCCGGTTACCGTGGCGCGAGCAGCAGCTGGGGACGTTGGGCTGGGTTGATCTGGCATCGTGTCTGCGGTATCACGGTGCCGTGGCCCGGCTCCGGGCCACAGCGGCTATGGGGAGTTCGTTCACGGCTGCCGTAGCCGCTGCAGTCATCACAGCACGCCCTCAACGTGTCAGGAGATCCGCATGTCCCGCATCGTCATCGTCGGCGGCCACGGCAAGGTCGCCCTGCTGCTGGCCCCCCTGCTCGTTGGGCGCGGCGACGAGGTCGTCTCCCTCATCCGCGACCCCGCCCAGAGCGCCGACATCCTGGCCACGGGTGCACAGCCGCTGGTCCTGAGCATCGAGGACGCGGGTGTTCCTGAGCTCACCGAGGCCTTCGCCGGGGCCGACGCCATCGTCTGGTCCGCCGGTGCCGGCGGCAAGGGCGGGCCGCAGCGCACCGACGCCGTCGACCGCCAGGCCGCGGTACGCACCATGGAGGCCGCTGAGCGCGCCGGGGTGCGCCGCTACGTCATGGTCTCCTACATGGGCTCGCACGGGCAGGTCCCAGACGACCACCCGCTGCACGCCTACGCCGTCGCCAAGCTCGCCGCCGACCGCCACCTGCAGACCACGGGCCTGAGCTGGACGATCCTGGGGCCGGGTGTCCTGACCCTGGAGGAGCCGAGCGGCCGGATCGAGGTAGCGCGTGCCGGCTCCGACGACGCCGTGGGCCGCGGCAAGCTCACCTCGCGCGCCAACGTCGCGGCAGTGATCGCCGCCGTCCTGGCGGACGACCGGACCGTCGGGCGGGTCATCCCCTTCAGTGACGGCCCGACGCCGATCGCCGAGGCGGTCGCGGACGTGCCGCTGGCGTTCGCAGACCTGGACACCTGAGCGCTGGGCGCCTGAGCGCACGAGCGTGAGCGCGCCTAGGGCGTGAGCGCTCGGGTACGCCCGTGGGCTTGGACCACCACCGGTCAGCTCGGACCAGCCCCTGAACCGGTCCCCGAGCCGGGCACCGGCTCCACGGGCACCGGCTCCAGGCACCCGCCCTACGGCCGGGCGTCGGCTCCGAGCGCCGCCCTGCGCCCGGGCGTCGGCTTCGGGGCGCCAAGCTCTACGGCCGGGCGTCGGCCTTGGTGCCGGGCTCGGACGGGTCGATCCGCGGCTCCTGCGGGACCGACGGTGCCGGCGGCTGGACTGCCGGCGGTGCCGGAGACTGGGGCGCGGCCACGACCGGCGGCGGGTTCTGCGGACGGTTCGGCGCGGCCTGGGCCGGCGGCGCAGCCTGGACCGGCGGCGCGACCTGGGCCGGCGGTACGGCCTGGCCGGTCGGCTGGGCTGCGACCGGAGCCGGGCGGGCCGGGCCCGGCGCGGCGGGCGCCGTACTCGGTGCTGTGCTCGCCGACGGGCTGGGCGACGGCTTCGGCTTGGCCCGTACCAGCGGCTGGTACTCCTGCTGCGGTAGCGGGTGGTTCCCGAACGCGGTGACCGTGAGCGGGTCCACCGGCTCACCGAGCACGACAGTCTCGAAGTGCAGGTGGCATCCCTCGGAGAGCCCCGAGTCGCCGACCTGCCCGATCACCTGCCCCCGGAGCACCCGCTCCCCCTCGCGTACGCCGGCGGTGCTGAGGTGCGCGTACATGGTTGTCACGGGCGCTTCTTGGCCACCGACCTGGTGGCTGCCGTGGTCAACGCGGACCCGCAGCCCGAAGCCGTCGTTGTCGGCGACCAGCGTCACGGTCCCGTCCAGGCTGGCCCGGACCGGCGCGCCGCACGGGGCACCGATGTCGAGGCCGGTGTGGAGCTTCATGACCTTCAGGATCGGGTGCATCCGCATCCCGAAGCCCGACGTGTACGGGCCTTCGGCCGGCAGCTGCCACTCGCTCTGGGGCTCGGCCGGCGGCGGGGTCACCGGAGCGCTCGGCGTCGGCGTCTGGCTGGCGGCCGGCACCGGCTGGGCCTCCACGATCGCGCCCCACTGGGGCCTCGGTGCGTCCTCGGCCAGCACCTGCTCGGCGACGTACCAGGCCCCGGTCACCACGCTCAGCCCGCAGACCCCGGCCACCGCGGGCACCACCCACCGCCGGTGGTCCCGAGCCCAGCTCTGGACCTGCTCCATGACGCGACCGACACCGTTCATCTGCCCCCCTCAGCCGGGTCTCAGGCTCACGGGTCAGGCCGGGGTGAGCCAAACCGGATGAGAGCCGGCACATCCTGGTCGAGCCTCACGCTCGCGCATCACCGCTTGTCACGGTGAGGGCGCGATTCCCTCGGCCACCATCATCGGCCCGTACGGGTCACTCGTCCCGTCCACCAGCAGCTGTGCCCGCTCCCAGGGACGGGTCGCGGCCAGGAACGGGTCCTCGTGGCGGGCCCAGTCGTCCCAGAAGGCCTCCGCCTCGGCACGGTCGCGTCCTTCGGTGGCGATGTCGCGCTCGATGCCGCGCCGGCGCCGCTCGTACGGCTGCCCGCCGTGGACCCAGACCACGAGCTGCGCCAGGTCAGCGAGCTCGGGGCGGGCGACCCCGACTCCCTCGACGACCAGCACCGGGCACGGCGGAACCTGGATCGCGCCCGGCCGGTGCCTCGCCTCCCAGCCGGGCGGGCGGTAGCGGACCGGCTCGCCCCGGCGCCACGGGTCGAGGACCCCGCAGCGCAGCTGGTCGGCCCAGTCGATCGGGTGCAGGTGCCAGGCGACATCGTCGGTGTGGACGAGCCCGGCGCCGAGCAGCCCGGCCAGCCGTTTCGCGACCGTGGTCTTGCCGGCCGCGGCCCGCCCGTCGACCAGCACCAGCGACCGGCCCGGCCCAGTCAGGTAGCCGCGGACCAGCTCGGCCAGCTCCGCATCCAGTACGGGTCGCCAGCCGCTGGTCTCCGGCTCGTCCAGACTCGGTGCCTCGTCGGCGGGGTTCGGCTCAGTCATGGTCATCCTCTCAGTGGGGAGCAGCTTTCTCAGACCAGAGGCCACGGGTACCCGTACCCGGTGGTGTCGGTGGGGAAGACCGGCTCGGCCAGCAGGTGCGCGGCTCGGCGCCGTACGGCTTCGGTCTCGTCGGTGGTCAGCAGCTCGGCCAGCTCGTCGGGTACGGCGCGGGCCAGCGGCTCCAGCGGGGCGAGCAGCGAAGTGGGGACCGGCTCCCCGGCGAAGTCCCAGATCACGGTCCGCAGCTTGTCGTAGGCGGCGAAGCACAGGCCCTGGTCGATCCCGTACACGTGCCCGTCCGCCCCGTACAGGACGTGCCCGCTCTTGCGGTCGGTGTTGTTCGCGACCAGGTCGAACAGGCACAGCGCCCGCAGCGCGTCATGAGTGCCGGGGTGGTTGTCGAGGATCGAGAAGTAGTGCTCGCGCTGGTCGGCCTCGACGAACCACTGCACCGAGCCGACCCCGAGCGGCGCGTCGTCACGGATGACGGTCTGCGGGACCAGGTCCCAGCCGAGGTGCTGCGACAGCAGGTACGCGGCGCGCTCGCGCCGGTAGAGGCCCGGCTCAAAGTCCCACAGCGGCCGCTCTCCGCGCAGTGGCTTGTAGATCCCGAATCCGGAGTCGTCGCCCTGGCGCAGCTCGACCAGGAAGGTGGCGTTGGAGCTGTCGACGACCTGCCCGACCAGGGTCATCGTGCCCTGCCCGAGCAGGGCGAGGGGGTCCATCAGTTCATGCGGGGGCAGGTGTGCCCGGTCGGCTCGATCGGGAACTGGCACCAGCGGCACAGCGGCCGGCCGCCAGCGACCGCAGCCTCGCTGCGCTCACAGAAGGCGAACGCCTGCGGCAGCGACAGCAGCACCCGTACCCGGCTCAGGGTCGGGTCGGGGACCACCTCGCCGTCGTCGTCGACCTCGCCGGCCTCCTCCAGCTGCACCAGGACCTTCTTCTCGTCGGGCAGGTAGCCCAGCCCGACCTGCCCGAGCACGAAGGCCGGGTCGAACGGCGGCTCGATCGGGTCGGTGACCGCGGTCAGCGGCTCGCCCGGCTCGGCGACCGCCGCCAGCACCCGCCGCAGGTACGCGGCGATCGCCTGCGCCTGCTGCTTCTCGCACTTCACCGTGACCCGCTGGCTCCCGGCCACGCACTGCAGCAGGAAGACCCGCTGCCCGGGCTCCCCCAGCGCACCCGCGGTGAAGGTGTCTACCTGGTTGAAGTCGATGTCCATGCCGATCACCACCTATGAGGCTCGAAGCTGGGCCAGGGACTCGCCGGTCGAGTTGACCGTCCACACCATCGGCGCCCCGGTCGCCGGGTACGCGATCACCGACACCGAGCAGGGGCTGACCACAATCCGCTGGAACAGGTCGAGGTGGGTGCCCAGCGCGTACGCGAGGGCAGCCTTGATCGGGTCGGCGTGGCTGAAGCAGACCACGACCCCCTCCTGGTGCCGGGCCCGCAGCACGTCCAGGGAGCCGGTGATCCGGTGCTGCATCTGGGCGAAGCTCTCCCCGTTCGGGAACCGGAACGTCGACGGGGCCCGCTGCACGGTCGCCCACTCCGGCCGTACGGAGAGGTCTGCCAGCTCGGCCCCGGTCCAGTCGCCGAAGTCGCACTCGATCAGCCCGGGCTCCAGCACCGGGTCCAGCCCGAGCAGCTCAGCGGTCGGGGCGGCGGTCTGCCTGGCCCGCTCCAGCGGCGAGGTGTAGACCGCGGTCACGGGCAGGCCGGTCAGCCGCTGCGCGACCCGGGCGGCCTGCTGGCGGCCCTCTTCAGAGAGGTCCAGCCCGGGGGCCCGTCCGGGCAGCACCTTCCCGGTGGTCGGGGTCTGCCCGTGGCGGACCAGCAGCAGCAGCGTCGGGCGCGGTGTCGTCTCCATCACAACCACCCTAACCGTCTCTCCCCTGCCAGTCCTCGGCTGGTCAGCCAGATCGTCGAGGTCTGCCCCTGCACCTGCTGGAGCCCTGCTGCCCTGTCCTCCTGGTCGGCCGAGGCCTCCACCTTTGATCACCAGCATCCAGACGCCCCTTGTCACCGCGGCTTCACGCCGGGCCCCAGAGCCGAGGCCACACTGGCGGGAACGGCCGGTCGGCAGGTAGGTGATCTCCGGTGGTCCAGACCTGGCTCAGCCTGCCAGTGCCCCTCCGCGACCGTGCGGCCCGTGTCGATCACCAGGCAGCCTCGCAGACGGTAGGCAGACGTACAGTCCCGACGCCCCGCCATGACGACACCCTTTCTCGCCAGACCCAGCCCGGCAGCCAGCAACGTCCAACTACAGAGGGTGGGGGTAACCCTCAGGGCTAGGGGCAGCGGCTAGCTGGGCTGGGGGTGGGGGGTGCGGTTGGGGACGATGACGGACTGGAGCT
>CALBCJ010000041.1 GCA_937926975.1 uncultured Propionibacteriaceae bacterium
TCTTCACCGCTCCTTCGTCCAGCCGGGGGACTCGCCGGCCCTCGTGGCCAGGCCGAGCGGTCACCTCACCCGCTGTGGCTGAGCCGGGTGCACAGGGTCGTTTCTCACTCTTCGTCGTCTGCGGGCTGGGGTCGGGTTGGGCGTGCTGGTCTGCGGGTTGTGGTCGGGTTGGGCGTGCTAGCTTGCGGGTTGTGGTCGGGTCGGGCGAGCTGGGGGTACAGCCAGTCGGTCGGCACTGCTCGCTCGTCCAGACGGTGTGCTCCGCGGCCACACCAGCGGGCCAGTACTCTCTGGGAGGGAGCTGTCCGCAGGCGAGAATGACCCCAAGCCGAACGAGGGGAAGACATGCAGAGCATCGGAATGTGGCGCGCCACCTACGTGCCTGGAACCTGGGTGGTGCTGTCGGGGCCCACGTCGCTGCTGGTGATGATGCCAGCCCCAGCGCACATGTCGTCACTGCTCAACGACCTGTGGTCGGACATCGTCGCGGCCCGGACCCTGACCGAGTTCGCCGACAAGCTGGCCGCCTTCCGGGTCGACCTGATGCCCAACCTGGCAGCCTTCTTCTGGGCCGGGGGCGAGATGCACTCCCTGATCCGGGGCTCGCTGCAGGCGGTCGACCTGGCCACCGGGAACGTGATCGCCGAGGGAGAGGACTTCCTGACCTGGAACGAGGTCGGCCTCGGCGAGGTCCGCCAGATCCGGGTGGACATGACCCCGGTCGACCAGGACACCCTGCTCCAGATGCCGCTGGTGGTGGGCATGGTGCTGGCCTCGGCCGTGGTGATCGACGCCACCGACGAGGCCCGGCTGGCCCTGCCGACGGTGGCGGACTCCCAGGTCTGGCCGCAGCGGGCGTACGGCGAGGAGGCGCTGGCAGCGGCTGGGGCGGCGGCAGAGACCTCGGCGGGCGTCCCTGCCCGGTCGGTCCCGGCCCAGCCGGTCCCGACCCAGCCGGTCTCGGCCCAGCCGGTCGGCGAGGCCCCCGACGAGCCGGCGCCGGAGCCTGGCGGGCAGCCCGACCCCCAGATCGGCTCGGAGCCCGGCCCGCAGACCGACGAGGAGGCGCTGAGCGAGCCCGAGCCCGCTGAGCCGAGCGAGGCCGCGGCGGGTGAGGCCGAGGCCGACCAGGAGCCGACGAGCGAGCCTGTGCCTGGCGAGGCTGAGCCCGAGAACGCTGGGGCGGCAGAGCCGGCTCCAGCCGGTGAGGTCCGCGAGGAGACCCAGCCCGGTGAGGCAGCCGAGCCCGCCAGTGAGCCCGAGCCCGCCAGTGAGCCCGAGACCGCGGCCGGGCCTGGCGGCTGGGGAGTGACCGACCCGGCAGCACCGTCGCCGGTTGCGATGGACATGGATGACGAGCCGGGGCCGGCGGCTCCCAGCCCGCCCGCAACCTTCGAGCTGGACGACCCGGTCCCTGCCGGGGCCGCCCCGGTCGGGCTCGAGCTGCCCGCCACGAGCGCTGCCTCGGCCAGCCAGGTGCCGGCCAGCCCCGGCCTCCCGGGCCTCGGAGCCCCCGCCGGGCCTGGCGCCGCTGGGCCTGGCGCCGCCGGACCTGGCGGCTTCCTCCCCGGGCCCGCGCCGGTACCCGGTGGCAGCCCCTTTGGGTCAGGTCAGCCCGGACCTGCGCCCGGGCCGTTCCCCGGCCAGCAGGCACCCGGATCGTTCCCGGGGCAGCCCCCGCTCCCCGGGCAGCCCCTCCCCGGGCAGGGCCCGCTCCCCGGGCAGCCCGGGGCGCCGAACCAGCAGCCGGGTCTGGCGAGGCAGCCCGGCCCGCAGCAGGGGCCAGGCTTCCCGCCCGGGCAGCCGGGGCCGGTCCAGGGCCTCCCCGCGCAGCCAGGGCAGCCAGGCTTCCCCGCTCCGATGGGGCAGTTCCCGCAGCAGCCCGGGATGCCGAGCCAGCCAGGACGGCCAGGGTTCCCCGGCCAGCCCGGTCCTGGACCGGTGCCCGGTGGTTTCCCGGGCCAGTCTGGTCCGGGCCCGCAGCCGGGTGGCTTCCCCGGCCAGTCAGGACCGGGCCCGCAGCCGGGTGGCTTCCCCGGCCAGCCGGCGCCGCACGGACCGGCCGGCGCCCCCGGGCAGCCGGGTTTCCCTGGCCTGCCCGGCTCGTACGCCTCACCCAGCCCCCGCTCCTACGCCTCACCGCCGCCGCAGCCCTTCTCCGGGGCCCCCGCCTCGGCCAGCCCGCCCGGCTTCGGGCCGGCCCCGGCGCTGCCGCCACAGTCCTCGCCGGAGCCCGCCTCGCTGTCCAGCGCCACCGACGGCACGGTCTTCTCAACCGGCCTGGCCGCCACCCACAAGCCGAACCCGACCGCCACCTCAACCGGGCCAGGTCTGGTGCTGGCCGCGATGTGCAACGTCGGGCACGCCAACCCGCCACGCCAGCCGGTCTGCCTGCGCTGCCAGTCCCCGGTCGACACCGCTAACCCGCGGCTGGTGACCCGGCCGGTGCTGGCGACCCTGCAGACCGCGGGCGGCGCCACGGCCGACCTCACCGACACCATCCTCATCGGCCGCTCACCCCAGGCCCAGTCGGGCGACCAGAACCCGCTGCTACTGCCGGTCCCCAGCCCCAACAGCGACATCAGCCGGACTCACGTCCGGGTCGCCGCCAAGGAGTGGGCAATCCAGGTGACCGACCTGCACTCGACCAACGGCACGATGCTGGAGCGCCCGGACCAGCCGCCGGTCCGGATGGTGCCCGGAGTCCCAGTCGATGTTGAGGTCGGGACGGTGATCGACCTCGGCGACGGGGCCCGGATCACGGTCCTGGCACCGGCCTGAGCCTGCCGGTTGGCCTGTACCGGTTTGTCGCGGGACACTAGTGACCGTTCGCCTAGCAGGGTGAGCAAGCCGGGGGACAGGAGGACAGGCGTGGGAGCTCCGATCGCGCGGTTCGTGCGGCGGACGTGGTCTGGTGGGCTCGTGAGTCTGCTGGGTGCCGCCCTCGTGGTGGCGGCGGCCGTCGTCCCCGGGTACAGCGTTGCTGACCTTCGGCTGCACGATGGGACGGTCTTCGCGATCAAGCAGGACAAGGCCCTGCTCGGCACGGTCAACACCTCCATCAAGGACCTCGCCACCGCCACCCGGCTGCCCGACGGCAACGTCGATGTGCTGCAGGAGGAGCGGACCGTGATCATCCGCAGCCGCTCCTCGAACCAGGTCCAGTCGTACGACCCGGCCTCCGGCCGGCTAGGACCGGTGGTCTCCCTGCCGCCAGCCGGTGACCTGGCGCTGAACGCCGGCAAGGTCGCCATCATCAGCCGGAGCAACGGCGCGGTCTGGTTCGGTGAGACGAGCCAGATGCTGGGCCGGGACTTCAACCAGGAGAAGGCCCTGCTCGACCTGGGCGAGAACGCCCTGGTCACGGTGACCACCGAGGGTCAGCTGATCGGGCTGTCACTGACCACCTCGGAGCTGGTCCGGCTGTCGGGCAGCAGCCCGGTCCGGACCAAGGTCCCGCTCCAGCTTGACGCCCAGGTCGCCGACGTGGAGCTGAGCGCGGTCGGGGACCAGGCCGTGGTGCTGGACCGGACCAAGCAGTCGATCTGGTTCGAGGGACTCAGCACGCCGATCGAGATGCCGCTCGGGTCGAAGGCCCGCCTGGCCTCGCCGATCCCGCAGTCCCCGCTGATGGGCGGGCAGCTGCGGGCCCTGGTCGGGACCCCCCGGGGCCTGGTCGGGGTGGCGCCCAAGCAGGTCCTCTCCCTCTCGGGCACGATGCCCGAGGGTACGGTGCAGCGCCCCGTCGTGGTCGGGTCCTGCAGCTACGCCGTGGTGGGCCCCCGGCTGGCGACGGTCTGCGCCGACCAGGCGCCCGTCATCCAGGACATCCCCGAGCTGGCGCCCGGCGCCGAGGCGGTGCCCCGGGTGAACCGGGACACGGTCATCCTCAACGACCCGGTGACCGGGGTGATCTGGCTGGTGCACGACGGGATGCGCCGGATCGTGGACTGGGAGCGGGTCTCCCCGGCTGACACCACCAACCGGCCCGAGGACCCCAAGGACGACCCGGTCAAGGTTGACCCGGACCGGTCCCAGCCCAACCGTCCGCCCACGGCCGGCAACGACGACCTGCTGGCCCGGGAGGGCCGCTCCACGGTGCTGCCGGTGCTCGACAACGACTCCGACCCCGATGGTGACGTGCTCACCATTCAGGCCCCCTCCAGCGCCGGCGAGGGGGTCACCCTGGAGGTGACCCGGGGCGGGACCGGGATCCAGGCCACGGTGGCGGCCGGCCAGTCGGGGCAGCGGACCTTCTCGTACAAGGTCAGCGACGGCCGCGGCGGCACCTCGAACACGGCCACGGTGAGACTGAGCCTGGAGCCGGGTGACCAGAAGGCCGCCAACCAGCCGCCCCGGCAGTTCCGCAGCGACCCGGTGAAGGTCGCGGCCGGGCAGCAGACCCAGATCCGCACCCTGCTCGACTGGCGCGACCCCGACGGGGACGACCTGGTGCTGCAGAACGCGGTCCTGACCAAGGGCGACGACGAGGTCTCGTTCACCCCGGACGGCACCGTCACCTTTACCGACGTCAACAAGACGACCGGGATCAAGACCGTCCAGGTGACGGTCTCCGACGGCTCCGGCAGCGCCGAGGTCGGAGTCCTGACCCTGGACGTCCGCAAGCCCCACGACGTCCCGCCGCTGGCGAACGGAGACTTCGCGACCGCGGTCACCAACCAGGAGATCGAGGTCCAGCCACTGCTCAACGACATCGGGGCCAACCTGGCGCTGGCCACGGTCGAGGAGCCGTCCGGGGGGCAGGGCGCCACCCGAAGCGTCGACTACCAGTCCCGCAGCTTCCGCTTCAAGGCCACCGCTCCGGGGACCTACTACCTGGTCTACAAGGTCACCAACGGACCGACCAGCTCCGGCCTGGTCCGGATCGACGTCACCGACCGGGGCGGGCCGAACCGGCCGCCAGTCGCGGGCCGGGACGTGGCGCTGCTCACCCACGGCGGGTCCGTCACGATTGACCCGCTGGCCAACGACGAGGACCCCGACGGTGACGTCCTGGTGATCCAGTCGCTCAGCGGCACCTCGGGCCTGTCCGTGGAGATGCGCGACCGGCACCTGCTCACAATCAAGGAGGTGACCGCGTCCAGCGACCCGGTCACCCTCACCTACCAGGTCTCCGACGGGTACCACGAGCCGGTCACGGGCACGATCGTGGTCCTGACCTCCAACCCGGTCGGGGCGGAGCGGCCGGTCGCGGTCGTCGACGACGTCAACGTACGGGCCGGCGACACGGTCACGGTCCACCCGATGAGCAACGACTCCTCCCCGGTGGGGCTCGACCTGCACCTGGACCAGACCCTGGTGGACGGCCCCAGCACTGCCTGGGTCGACCGGGACCAGATCCGCTACCAGGCGCCGATGGTCCCGGGCCTGGTGACAGCCACCTACCAGATCCGTGACGGGCTAGGGCGAACCGCGTCGGCGCAGGTCCGGTTCAACGTGATCTCGCCCGACATCGCCAACCAGCCGCCCCGGCCGGCCACCGTCGTCGGCCGGGTGATCGCCGGCACCACCGTCCGGATCCCCATCCCGATGCAGAACATCGACCCCAACGGCGACACGGTTCGGCTGCTCGGGCTGACCGACGGGCCCCGCCGGGGCCGGGTGCTGTCGGTCGGGGCGAGCTGGCTGGAGTACGAGGCCTTCCCGGAGGAGAAGGGCACCGACGCCTTCACGTACGGTGTGATCGACAAGTACGGTGCCCGGGCCGTCGGTGAGATCCGGGTCGGGGTGGCGCCCGGCGCGACCCTCAACAGCGACCCCGTCGCCGTCGACGACGTGGTCACCACCCGCCCTGGGCGGACCGCGTACCTGCGGCCGCTGGCGAACGACTTCGACCTCGACGGGGACCGGGTGCTCTGGGGACCCGACCCGTCACTGACGATGCCGGTCCCGGCCAAGATCGTCGAGGGCTCGACGGTGGAGCTGTCGGTGCCGCGGGAGAAGTCAACGGTCTTCGGGACCTACCTGATCCAGGACGCCCGCGGCGCCCGGGCCAGCGGGAACATCACGGTCATCGCTGACCCGGACGCCCCGCTGCTGGCGCCCAAGGTGAGCGACGACCTGGTCGATGCCCGCAAGGTCTTCCAGCAGGAGACCGTCGACATCCCGGTGCTGGACAACGACTACGACCCGGACGGGCCCCGCTCCCAGCTGCAGCTCAGCGTCCCGTCGGCTGACACCCAGGGGCTGAAGCCGGCCGAGGTGGTCCAGACCCCGGACGGGCCCCAGCTGCGGGTCCCGATCGGTGACCAGATGCGGGTGGTGCGCTACCAGGTCACCGACGCCGACGGGCTGAGCAGCTACGGCCTGGTCACGGTCCCCGGCAAGGCCGACGCGGTCCCGACGCTGAAGGACCCCGGCATCTCGCTGACCGTCACCGCGGGCGACCCGCTGACGATCGCCGTCGCCGAGTACGTACAGGGCACCCAGGGCCGGCGGGTCCAGGTGTCGTCGGCCGACAAGGTGGTGGGCGCTCCCGGCAACTCCGGCAGCCGGGTCTCGTACGCCGAGGTCAGCTTCCGCGCCGACAGCTCGTACGCCGGTCCGGCCGCGATCACCTTCGAGGTGGTCGAGGACACCCAGGACAACCCGCGGCAGGCGACGATCACCATCCCGGTGAAGGTGCTGCCGCGACCGGTCCAGCCCTCTGACTCGTCCGGTCCGGCCAACCAGATCAACACCCCTCCGGTCGCGCCCCCGGTCGAGATCAAGGTCGGCGCCGGCGACCCGGCGGTGCAGCAGAACCTCGAGTCGTACGTGACCGACCGTCAGGGTGACCGCTTTGTCTTCAGCAGCTTCGACTTCCCCCAGGGCAAGCCGGCCGGGGTGGAGGTGTCGACCCAGGGGCCGGTGGTGACCGCGTCGGCCGCGATCTATGTGCCCAAGGGGACGAGGGTCACCATGACCGGGCGGGTCACCGACCTGCGCAACGCGTACAGCGACATGGTCGTGACGATCGTGGTGCTGGGCACCACCAAGCCCAAGACGGTGGTGGTGGACGACACCGCCGACGCCATCCAGGGGCGCACCAGCCAGGTGAGTGTGCTGGACAATGACAAGTCAGCCCTCAACGGGCCGCTGACCGTCACCCAGGCCGTGGTCGAGCTCGGGGCGGCGTCCAAGGTCGACACGAACGGCCAGCAGGTCTCGGTCACCCCCGGCCCGGACTTCGTCGGGGTGCTGCAGATCCGGTACACGGTGATGGACGCCACCAAGGACCCGGACCGCAACGTCGACGGCCGGCTGGTGGTCAACGTCAAGGGCAAGCCGTCGCCGCCGGGAACGCCCCGGCAGGTCTCGGTCGGTGACGGCGCGTTCACCGTCACCTGGACCTCGTCGATGAACAACGGCCTGCCGATCCAGAAGTACGTGCTGGCCGCCAAGGGGGCCGACGGCCACGAGGCGAGCACAGACTGCCCGACCACCACCTGCACGATGACCGGGCTGCACAACGGGGTCGCGTACACCGCCGTCGTGGCTGCGGTGAACGAGGTGGGTGTCGGCCAGGCGTCGCCAGCCTCGGCGCCCATGGTCCCCGATGTCCGGCCCGACAAGCCGGAGCAGCCGCGGGTGGAGCGGGTGCCGGGGCGTCAGGGCGGGCGGCTCCGGATCACCTGGAAGGCACCGACCAACCGTGGCACCCCCATCACTGACTACACCGTGCGGATGGAGGGCGGCGAGACCAAGGTCGTCTCGGCTGACCAGACCTCGTTCGACTGGGTGGGGCTGACCAACGGGAAGTCGTACTCGTTCCGGGTGAGCGCCACCAACAAGGCCGGCAGCTCAGAGGCCTCCGAGCCCGGGACCGGGGTGCCGTCTCAGCCGCCCAGCCCGCCGGCGTCGGTGTCGGCCGCTGACGGGGGCGGCACGACCACGGGCAGGCTCGTGGCCTCGTTCCCGTCGACCCCGGCCAGCCAGAACGGCGGGGCTCCGATCACCCAGTACTACGTGTACCTCTCCCACAGCTCGCAGGTCCCTCTGGACCAGCCGCCGGACCGGGTCGAGCACGCCCGCGACGGCCAGATCGAGGTGGTCTTCGACGGGATCGGCTTCGCCAGCTACTTCGTCCTGGTCCGAGCCGTGAACGAGGCCGGGCCGTCGGAGGCGGCGGCCTACTCGAACCAGGTTCAGACCTTCGGCTCGCCGCAGCCCCAGGGAGACCCGACCGCGGAGCCGAAGGACAAGGCGATCCACGTGACGGCGCCGCCAGCCCGCACCCAGGGCAAGGGGGTCACCAAGTGGAAGGTCACCATGACCAGCACCAAGGGCGGCGTGGTGGACAACCTGTACGACCCTCGCTCCGACGGTGGCCTGAGCGTGACCGTCCCCACCGGCCGGCCCAACGACGCCGACGAGCAGTGGACCGTGACGGTCGTCCCGATGGCGGACCAGAAGCCGGGCCAGCCGCGGTCCGCCGGGCCGGTGACCCCGTACGGCACGCCGTCGGCGCCGCTGGCGTGGCTGGAGGAGCGGACCTACACCAACGGCGGGCAGTACGCCGCTGTGATTCGCATGGACCTGCCGGCCACCAGGAACGGCAACCGCGACAGCGACCTGCAGCTGTGGTACCGGCTGGGCAGCGGTGAGGCGCGCTTGACATCGCCTGGTGCCGTGACGATTGACGGAGTCTCGAACTTCGCAGGGGACACCGTGAAGGTCTGGGTGACCCGGGACGGGAAGGAGCTCACCAGCACCACCGTGTCACTGCCGCCGATCGCCAAGGTGGCCAGCTCCAGCCTCACCGGCGGGGAGGTGCACTTCGACATGGTGCGCAGCAGGGAGGGAATGCGCTGCACGATCACTGCTCGGGGTCACGAGATCCGAGACACCTACTGGCCCTCCGACGAGAAGCAGTACGGCTACCTCTACAAGATCCCGGTGAAGCCGGAGCGGAACCTCGTTCCTGGTGACCAGGTGTCTGTGGAGTGCGAAGCGAAGGGCGTCCACGGCCCTGACACCTACCGCATCTCGTACACGGTGACCCCCACCTAGGAAGGATCCCCTCTGATGGCCATGACCCCGGACCAGGCCCGCTGGTTCTCTGACACCTTCGCCTCGGTGGTGCGCAACGTTGAGCGCGCGGTCCTGGGCAAGACTGAGGCGATCCGGCTTGCGGTGACGTGCCTGCTGGCCGAGGGGCACCTGCTGCTGGAGGACTACCCGGGTACGGGCAAGACCACTCTGGCGCGGTCCCTGGCCCAGACCGTCCAGGGCACCAACAGCCGGATCCAGTTCACCCCTGACCTGCTGCCCAGCGATGTCACCGGGGTCACCATCTTCGACCAGACGACCAGCTCGTTCGAGTTCCACCAGGGCCCGGTCTTCGCCTCGGTGGTCCTGGCCGACGAGATCAACCGGGCCTCGCCGAAGACCCAGTCGGCGCTGCTGGAGGTGATGGAGGAGCACCGGGTCACGGTCGACGGGGTCTCGTACGAGGTCGGCTCGCCGTTCATGGTGATCGCGACCCAGAACCCGGTCGAGCAGGCCGGCACCTACCGGCTGCCGGAGGCCCAGCTGGACCGGTTCCTGATGAAGACCTCGCTCGGCTACCCGGACCGGTCCACCACGCTGCGGATCCTGACCAGCGGCGGCTCCCGCCCGCAGTCGGCGGCCCTGGCCCCGGTGATCACCACCCAGGCACTGGCGGAGATGGCGCAGCTGGGGCAGTCGGTGCACGTCGAGCCGTCGGTGATGGACTACATCGCGCGGCTGCTGGAGGCCACCCGGACCGCGGAGGACGTCCGGCTGGGGGTCTCGGTCCGCGGCGGGCTGGCGCTGGCCCGCTCCAGCCGGGTCTGGGCCGCCTCGCTGGGCCGGCACTACGTGGTGCCTGACGACGTCAAGATCCTGACCATCCCGTGCCTGGCGCACCGGCTGGTGCTCGACCCGGAGTCGGAGTTCAACGGGGTCAGCGCAATCGACGTGATGAGCCAGGTGCTGGCCACCGTCCAGCCGCCGACCCAGCGGGCCTCTGCATGAGTGAGCCCTCCCCGGCTGCGGCCCCCTCACCGCAGTGGGTCCCGCCGAGCACGGTTGACCCGCTGCGCCTCAGCGACCTCGCGACCCTGGCCGGTGCCCTGTCGCGCTGGCTGGGAGTCCGCCGCCGCGGCTGGGTGGTGCTGCTGGTGTCGGTGGGCCTGCTGGTGGCGGGGGGACTGCTCGGCTGGCTGGAGCTGAGAGCGGCCGGGCTGGCCGGCCTGGTCCTGCTGCTGCTGGGGAGCCTGCTGACGATCGGCCGGCCCCGGTTCGAGGTCCACCTGCTGATCCCCGAGACCCACGTCACGGTGGGGGAGCCGGCCAGCGGCCGGGTGGTGGTCCGCAACGTCGGCCGCCGCCGGACTCTGCCTGGCCAGATGAACCTGCCGGTCGGGCGCCAGCTGGCCTCGCTGGGCCTGCCGTCGCTGGCGGCCGGGAGCCGGCACGAGGAGACCTTGGTGATCCCGACCCAGCGCCGGGCCGTGGTCGAGGTCGGCCCGGCCCAGTCGGTCCAGGGCGACCCGTTCGGGCTGATGGGGCGCGACGCCTTGTGGACCAAGCAGGTTGAGGTCTTCGTGCACCCCCGGACCGTTCTCCTGCCGGGGCGGCAGACCGGCTTTGTCCACGACCTGGAGGGGCGCCCGACACAGAAGCTGTCGAGCTCTGACATGAGCTTCCACGCCCTGCGTGAGTACGTGCCGGGAGACGACCGCCGCCACATCCACTGGCGCTCCTCGGCCAAGACCGGGGCCCTGATGGTGCGGCAGTTCGAGGAGAGCCGGCAGTCCCGGATCGCGGTCGCGGTCGACCTGGGCGAGATCTCGTACGGCGACGAGGACGAGTTCGAGACCGCGGTCTCGGTGGCTGGCTCGTTTGTGCAGCAGGCCTTCCGGGAGGAGAACCCGATGGCCCTGGTGACCAACGTGGACGCCTACCCGGGCCTGACCTGGACCCAGATCATGAACGAGCTGAGCCGGGTCGAGCAGCTGCGGCGAACCCACGTCAACCAGGTCTTCCGCCTGGTCCGGGACCGCGAGCCGATGGCCTCGATCGTCATCGTGGTGACCGGTTCCCGGGTTCGGGTGGACCGGCTGCGGCGGGCCTCCACCCTGCTCAGCATTGACGCTCGGGTGATCTGCGTCCGGGTGGCGCCGGAGCAGCGGCTGCGGGTCGAGACGGTGTCGAACGTCACCACGGTCCAGCTGCCGCGGCTGGAGGACCTGCCCCGAGCCGTACGGAGGGCTGCGGCATGAGGCGCGGGCCCCAGGTCAACGTGCTGGACTGGATCGACGACCAGCGTGACCGGCTGGCCGAGCGGGTCGCCCGGCTCCGCGGCGCTGACCCGGTCCCGGTCCGGCGCCGGTCCCGGGCGGCCACAGCGACGCTCTTCCAGGAGTCACCGGCTGGGCGCCGGCTGTGGCTGGGGACCGACCTGGCCGCGATCGCCGCCCTGCTGGTGCTGCTGACCTGGGCCTGGCTGCCGACGTACGGGGGCGGCTGGACCTGGGTTGCCTCCCTCGGCTCCGGGCTGCTCGGGGCCGTGGTGGGGGTGGTGGCGACGCTTCGGCGCTGGAACACGGTGGTCACCACGGCGGTGGCGCTGGTCGGCTACCTGCTGCTCGGCACCCTGCTGGCGATGCCCTCGGCCGGGTACGCCTGGGTGGTCCCGACGTGGCGCTCGCTGCAGGGGCTGCTGGTGGCTCCGGTGTCGGGCTGGAAGCGGATGCTCACGGTCACCCCGCCGATCGGGGAGACCGCGGACCTGCTGGTCCCGGTGGTGCTGGTGGGCCTGGTGTCGGTCCTGGCGGCAGTCACTGTCGCGCTCCGCTCGGGCTACCCAACATGGGCCTGGGTGCCGATGGTGGCCGGGACCGGGCTCGCCTTCGGGCTGGGGGTCAGCACCTCGTACGCGCCGGTGCCGGCAGGGCTGGCGACGCTGGCCCTGGTGCTGGTGTGGACGACGTACCGCCGGTCGCGGCAGAGCCGCACCCTGCTGCTGGGACGGCACTGGCTGCGGTGGACCTCGCTGGCGACCGGGCTGGCCATGCTGGGGCTGGCCAGCGGCGCGGTGCTGCTGGCCCGGCCGCTGCTGGAGCCGGCCCAGGAGCGCCGGACGGTGCGGGCGCTGGTGCGCCAGCCGCTCGACATCCACCGCTACCCGAGCCCGCTGCAGGCCTTCCGGCGCAACATCACCGACTTCAAGACCGAGACCATCCTGACCGCGAAGGGCGCCCCAGCCGGCAGCCGCGTCCGTCTCGGGACCATGGACGCGTACGACGGGTTCACGTACAACGTCTCGAACACGACCGCGTACGGGCGGGACTCGGGGACCTTCGGCAAGATCGGGGCCCGGGTCGACGACCCCACCCCGGGGACCGAGGTCGACGTGGAGGTGACGCTGGGCAAGCTGTCCGGGGTCTGGGTGCCGACCGTGGGCCAGACCCTGCGGGTCGACTTCACCGGTCCGCGGGGGGTAGGGCTGGCCGACGCCTTCTACTACAACCAGCGCAGCGGCACGGGGCTGGCGCCGGTGACCGTGGGGGAGGGTGACCAGTACCGGCTGCGGGCGGTGGTGCCGCGGCAGCCGAGCCGGGAGCAGATCATGACCGCCGCCCCGGACACGGTGGGGCAGCCGCCGGCGGAGCCGCTCCCGGACGTGGTCCGCGACACCGCCGGCGCCTGGGCGGCGCTGGCTCCGAGCGGCGGCGGGGCGCTGGCGCTGGCGTACACCGAGCAGCTGAAGAAGGGGTACTACTCGCACGGGCAGCCCGACGAGGTCCGCTCCGACCCCGGGCACAGCGTGGCCCGGCTGGAGGCGCTGTTCCGCAACACCGAGCAGATGGTCGGCGACGAGGAGCAGTACGCGGTGGCGCTGGCGCTGCTGTGCCGTGCGGCCGGGCTGCCGGCGCGGGTCGGGTACGGCTACCTGGTCCCGGCCGCCGACGGGGTGGTGCGCGGTGAGAACGTCACCGCCTGGACCGAGGTGAACCTGGGCCAGCTGGGCTGGGTGGTGTTCGACCCGACCCCGTCCAAGGACCGGGTCCTGAAGCTGATTGAGGAGGAGCCGGTCACCGCTCCCCGCCCGCAGGTGGAGAACCCGCCACCGCCGCCGGTGAAGCCGGAGGTGCCGGAGGAGGACACCTCGCAGCAGGCCACCCCGACCCCGCCGCAGGACCAGCGCCTGCAGATCAACTGGCGGCTGATCGGCACAGTGGCGATCGTGGCTGGGATCCCGCTGGTCTTCGTGGTGCTGCCGATCTGCCTGATCGTCGGGCTGAAGCTGCGCCGGCGCCGGATGCGGATGGGGGACCCGGACCTGAGCCGGCGGGTGGCGGGCGGCTGGGCCGAGGTCATCGACCGGGCCCGCGACCTGGGCGTCTCGCCGGCGGTGGCCGGGACCCGGACCGAGCAGGCCGAGCAGCTGGTGGCGTCATTCCGGCGGGTGACAGAGCTGGCGGACCCGCGGATCCTGTCCCGGCAAGCGGACATGTCGGTGTTCTCGCCGGATCGGATCACCGCCGGCCAGGCCCAGACGTACTGGACGAGCGTGGACGCGGCGGTAGGCGGTCTGAACCGGTCGGTCGGGTTCTGGCGCCGGCTCCAGGCCACCTTGTCGGTCCGCTCCTTCCGGCGGCGGCTTCCGCGACGCTGAGTCTGGGGCGACGATGCCAGGACCTGCTGCTTCGGCGCCCCTTGGCGTGACAGGATGGCCTGCGTGACGCAGACACCTGAACCGGCCCGTCAGGTCATCGCAGGGCTCGGATGGCGCGCCCTGGCCGCTGTGATCGACGCGCTCCCGATCGCCGTAGTCCAGGGCCTTCTGAGCCTGCTGCTGATGCTCGAACCGTCTGGCACCGTGGTGGTGGTGCTCAGCATCCTGGCTGGGCTGCTCAGCCTGGGCTGGGCGGTTCTGGTCTGGTGGGGGTACGCGACCCGTGGCCAGGGCCCTGGGGCCAAGGTGGCGAAGATCCAGGTGCTGGACGTAGCGACCGGGACCCCGATCGGTTGGGGCCGCTACTTTCTGCGGGAGCTGGTCTGGGTGGCGTCCAGCCTCACCGCCGTGGTGTGGATCATCCTGGTCGTGCTGATGGTCATGCACCCGCACCGCCGCGGCTGGCACGACCTGGCGGCGAAGTCGGTGGTGGTGAAGCAGCGGGTCCGGCACGTGGCGACTCCCGAGGCTCAGCCGCGGGCCAGTGTCACCAGCGCGAACGTGGTCGCTCTGCCGGCGCACCTGCGTCGGGACTACGCTCCTGAGCCGGTGCCGGACCCGTCGGGGACCGGCCCGATCACGGCGGTCCCGGGCAGCGACCAGCAGGGCTGGTCGGGCAGCAAGGCCCCCTGGGAGCAGCAGTGGGGCTCTCAGGCCCCCGCTCCGATCGAGCACGCCCCGGGCTTCGGGCCCCAGGGCCAGCCTGCTGGACAGCCGGGGCAGCCGGGGTACGGCGCTCAGCCTTCTCAGCCGGGGCAGCCAGGGTACGGCGCTCAGCCTTCTCAGTCGGGCTTCCCGGGGCAGCCTGGCTTCACAGGTCCGCAGGGCTTCACAGGTCCGCAGGGCTTCACAGGTCAGCCGGGCGCTGTCCCTGGTCAGCCGGGTGGCCCGCAGCCGGGCTTTGCTGGCTCGCCGGGAGCGCCGGCCCAGTCGGGCTTCCCGGGGCAGCCTGGCAGCCCTGGTCCGCAGGCGTTCCCAGGCCCGCAGCCCTTCGGTCAGCCGGGCGCGCCCGGTCTGGCACCTCAGCCGGGCTTTGGTGCGGGGAGCCAGGCCTCCCCGCCTGTGGCTGGCGGCCTGGACGACGAGGACGACGGGCAGCACACGCACCTGGCGATGAGCGTCCCTGGCCTGCAGCGGTCGGTGACCGAGGGCTGGCAGGTCCGCCTGGATGACGGCCGGGTGGTGGACATCACGGGCCTGGTGCTGGTGGGGCGCAACCCGCAGCCTCGCCCGGACGAGCAGGCCGAGCTGGTCTCGGTCGGCCAGGACAGCCGGATGGTGTCGAAGACCCACCTGGCGGTCGGGCTCGACCACCGCGGGATCTACGTGATGGACCGTAACTCCACCAACGGCACCGCGATCGCGAACGCGAACGGCGACTACGAGCCGTGCGCGCCGGGCGACCCGGTGCGGGTCCGGGAAGGGCAGGTGGTCTCCTTCGGCGACCACTACCTGGAGGTCCGGCGCCGGGTACCCGAGCCCCGCTAGGGTCGCTGCCGTGCTGCTCTCCGACCGCGACATCACCGCTGCCCTGGAGTCGGGGCGGGTGGTGCTCGACCCCTGCGACCTGGAGATGGTCCAGCCGTCCAGCGTGGATGTCCGGCTGGACCGCTACTTCCGGATCTTCGAGAACCACCGCTACCCGCACATCGACCCGTCGCAGGAGCAGGCCGAGCTCACCCGGGAGGTGGTCTGCCGAGGCGACGAGCCGTTCGTGCTGCACCCCGGCGAGTTCGTGCTGGGCTCCACGTACGAGCGGGTGCGGCTGGCCGACGACCTGGCAGCCCGGCTGGAGGGGAAGTCCTCGCTGGGCCGGCTGGGGCTGCTGACCCACTCCACGGCTGGCTTTGTGGACCCTGGCTTCGACGGCCACATCACCTTGGAGCTGTCGAACATGGCGACCCTGCCGATCATGCTCTGGCCAGGGATGAAGATCGGCCAGCTGTGCTTCTTCCAGGTCTCGTCGCCGGCCCAGAACCCGTACGGCAGCGCCGTGAACCGCTCCCGCTACCAGGGCCAGCGCGGCCCGACCGCGAGCCGCAGCCACCTCCACTTCCACCGCACCCAGATCCCCGAGTAGAACAGAGCAGCGCCGCCGGGACGAGCCGGCGGCGCTGCTGGTATCAGACCAGGATCAGAACTTGCCCTCCTCGATGAGCCGGGTGCGCTCGGCCTGCAGGTGCACGTCCTTCTCGTAGGTGCTGTAGAAGACGAACCACAGCAGGGCATTGAGCAGGTAGGGCCCGGTCACCGCGACCACGACGGTCAGCTGCAAGTCACCGATGACGTCGGCCACCTTGCCCACGATCAGGCTGTAGACCGTGGTCAGGGCGCCCTGGATCAGCGAGAACAGGACCGCGAAGCTGGTGGAGGAGAGCTGACGAGGGCAGACGCTCGACACCATCGGGAGCACGCAGCCGGAGAAGCCGATCGAGAAGACCAGACCCATCAGGAAGACCATCACGTAGTAGGCGATGCTGGGGTCGTTGGTCACAGACTGTCCGTCGCCAGCGACCACATCCGGGTCCCACCACGTGGCGAAGTACATCGTCAGCGCAACCAGGATGCCCCAGGTGGCGGCGTAGATCTGGAACAGGATGATCCGGCCCTTGTGCCCGAGCTTCTTCACGAACTGGTCGCCCACGAAGCCGCCCAGGAAGGCCGACAGGGTGGAGCCGATGCTGAAGACGGTGAACAGGTAGGAGCCGTTCTTGACGCCGTATCCCAGGTTCTTGGCCCAGATCTGGTTCATGAAGCCGAACAGCACCAGCGAGGTGACCAGGGGCAGCATGAGTGCCATCAGGCTGAGGGTACGGATCTTGAAGAGCCGCGGGACATCGCTGATCTTGAACAGGCCAGCTTCAGACTTGACCTCCTCACCCAGCTCATCAGTCGTGCTCTTCGGCTCGTGCACGAACAGCAGGATCAGGATGCCGGAGAGCACCGACAGGCCGCCCATGGCGAACATCGCGTACCGCCAGCCGGAGGGGTTCGCGCCCCACTGGCCGATCGCCGGGGTGAGCACGATACCCAGTGCCGCCGAGACTCCACGCACCAGGCCGAAGGCCTTGCCCCGCTCGGAGCGGCGGTAGAGGGAGCCCAGCAGCCCGTTCAGGATCGGCTCGCCGGCGACCGTGCCGATCAGGGCGATCGTGTACAGCGTCAGCAGCTGGGGCCAGCTCTGAGCGAAGCCGGTGGCGATCGTCCACAGGCCCCACATGCCGGTGACCACGAACAGGATCCGCTTGCGGCCCCAGCGGTCAGCAGCCAGTGCCCAGATCGGTCCGAATACCATGCGGGCGGCCGAGCCGAGAGCGTTCAAGAGGCCGAGCTCCGTGTTCTGCAGCCCGAAGACGTTGGCGATCTGGGGGAAGAACGTCCTCGAGACCCCGCCCTCAGTATTGTCGATCGACATCGACAGGCCCAGCGAGACCGTACCCGCTGTCCGGTACTTGGGCTTGACGAAGCCCTCGTCCTCGTCTCCCGTACGCGGCTGGGGCTCCTGGCTGTCCTTGGTGCTCATGCAGGCTCCTTTGCGGCTGATCCATCAGGCAGGCACTGCACACCATGCCCGGAGTCCCTACTGACAGCGGCCCTTGCCAGGAGTTGGCATGCCGTGACCTGGCGGTGACCCCAAACCGCAGCCCAGGATCAGGATTCGGCGGCAGCGAGAACCTCGGCGGAGGCGGACATCCCCAGCCGGGTGGCGCCGGCAGCGACCAGCGCGCAGGCCTGCTGGTAGGTACGGATCCCGCCGGCGGCCTTGACCCCGAGGTCCGGGCCGACGGTCTGAGCCATCAGGGCAACCGCGTGCTCGGTGGCGCCGCCGGCCGGGTGGAAGCCGGTCGAGGTCTTGACGAAGTCGGCCCCGCCCTCGGCGACCGCCTGGCAGACCGCGACGATCTCGTCGTCGCTCAGGGCGGCCGACTCGATGATCACCTTGAGCAGCCCCACCTCGCCGCGGACCGCCTCCACCTCGGCGGTGACCTCGCGGTACCGCCCGGCCCGGACCAGCCCCAGGTCGAGCACCAGGTCGACCTCGTCGGCGCCGAGCCGGGTCGACTCGGCCGCCTCGGCCACCTTGGTGGCGGTGGTGTGCTTGCCGGAGGGGAAGCCGCAGACGGTGGCCAGCCGCAGTGAGCTGGGCAGCGAGGTCAGCGGCAGCATCGACGGCGAGACGCAGACCGCGAAGACACCGAGCTCTGCGGCCTGCTCCACCAGGGCCAGCACCTCGGCGGTCGTGGCGTCGGTCCGCAGCAGGGTGTGATCGGTCAGCCGGGCCAGGTCAGCGCGCTTCAGGTCCATCAGGCGACCGTAGTGCATGCCGTGCTTGATCGCCGCTGCCTTCGTCGTGGCTGGCTGGCTCGTTCTCGCTAGCCCCGGCCTTCTCCTCTTGGTGACGAGCTCCTCTTGGTGACGAGGCACTTTCAGCCCAGGTTCAGCCAGTCGCTCCTCACTGCCGGCTCGGCCGGACGGCGGCCGATCGTGGTCAGGCTGGGCGGACTGGCCGGGCAGCTGCGGCCTGCAGGCATCAGTGGGCGTGGGCAAGGCGCTTCTCGCCCGTCGTTCAGCCGAGTCGGTGGTCGATCGCTGTCACCTTCGCAGGAGCTGTCGATGCGCGGTAACGCCGTCCGGTGGTGTCGCACCTGGCGAGCGCTTAGCATGGGTGTTCAAGGAGTCGAGCGCGGGAGGTGGCTGTGAGCTGGTTTGCGACCGTCCACCGTGTCTCTGGGGAGCGGGCCTCCTGGGTGGCTTACGTCGACGCCGACGACGAAGTCTACGTCTGGTCGCCGGATCTGGGTAGGTTTGCCAGGAGCGAAGGCCTTACCGCTGACCTGGACTGGGCACAGAACCTGACCTATGTGCCGATCTCACCCGAGAGAGCCAGGCACCTGTGCGATGAGGGGGTCGTGGGGCGCATCCAGGGATCCGCCACCGACTGG
Organism: uncultured Propionibacteriaceae bacterium; assembly: GCA_937926975.1. Classification (GTDB taxonomy): domain Bacteria; phylum Actinomycetota; class Actinomycetes; order Propionibacteriales; family Propionibacteriaceae; genus Fen-668. The sequence goes on from CALBCJ010000041.1 coordinate 18,652, forward strand.
GTGCGCGATGAGCTCGAGTCTGCACCCTCGGTGGCCCTCGACGCAGTTCTGCCCAGCGGAGCCTCCGTGCCGGGGAATGCCGAGACACCCCGACCCGCTCCGCAGCCACCTGGCCGGGCGGCGTCCGCTGATGAGGGTTTGCTCCGCTGCTAGCAGCCGTGACGACTCGCAGTACCGGGGCGGTCGTTGGCTCTGGCCGTTGTGATGTCTAGGTGTACCAGCCTAGTCAGGTGTTGCGCAGGTCTAGGAGCCAGAGGCGGGGGCCAGGTAGGTCTTAATGCTGACTCGGCGATCTGCGAACCGTAGGGTCTCGACCGCAGGGCTTGGGACCTGTTCCCAGGCCTGCACTCGTTGGGGCCAGAGCCGGCGTCGAGCGCGACGATCCTGGCGGTACTGCTCATAGAGCTCACGGGTGACCTGCTTGGCGAGCATGGACTCAGGCGAGTCGAACTGCGGCTCGACCGGGATCGCTTGGGCGGCATCGGGTCTCAGCACCGCATGGATGCCCTTGTAGGGGCTCCCATCGTAGTAGCTGTGCTCTAGCGCCAGGCACTGCCAGCCCTCGGACCGGGCATCGTCTAGTAGGGCGTTCGCTCGGTCCGCGAGGCAGCCAACGCGGTCTACAACGGTGTACCGGGCAATGTCAGGGATGTCTGGGAAGCCCGTGGGCAACGGTGTGCTGCGAATCTTGCGGGCGAGGCTGTCAGGCGACTTGATGCGGTGCTGGAGGTGGCTGAGTTGGGCCGAGCCGCTCCAGCGGACCCATCGCTCGACGGACTCGGTCACGATGGGCTCCATCATGGATGCACGGTGAATCTGTGTCAGGGCGTACTCCGCGATGGCCAGCGGGTACACCCAGTAGACCCAGAGAGGGTGGCTTTGCCGTTCCTCTGACCAGGCGATGGGTTCGTCTGGGCATGAGGGAGGAAGAAGGTCGACAGTGTCACTGGTCGAGAAGACTCCGAGAGCGGCCCGGTAGCTGTCGTACGTCGTGCGTAGTGAAGTCCGAAGAGGCTCGGGAATGCTGTGCATGCGGTCCTCGCGCTGATTGTCCGCAAGAGTTGCCCGCTTCACGGTTGCAGCATCGGGGGAGCTCAGGATCCGTGCCAGATAAGCAGCAGTCGACTCGTCCGGACCACGGGTCAGAAGGAGCAGGAGGTGGCGAAGGTCCTCGCGCACATGCTCCACTGTTGCAGACGGAACCGTCGTCGCCTTCATGAGGTGGTGAAGCCAGGCTGCCTCCACCAGGGGGAGGTGGTCCAGGAAAGCCAGCCGGTCGGCCACCCGCTGCAAGTGGTCCACGAGAGGGCTACCGTCCAGGTCGAGGGATGCGCTGTGGATCTGGCATGCCAGGTCCTTCGACGGTAGGTGCACAGCAAGATTCTCATGGCGACCCGGGGATGCTGTCCACCCCCCGACTGGTGCTGGTCGGGAGGATCCAGCCCGGCTCGGAACGCAGTCGTGGCCGTCTTCCTCACCGCCGACCCATGGCGAGGCGCAGCGCCAGGAACCGCAGCAGGGTGGCGGTGGCGTTGGCGACGGTGAGCACCGCGGCCTCGACCCAGCGCCCCGCGTCTGGCGCCAGGCTGTGCAGCGCCAGCAGAGACCCGCTGGTCAGCCCCAGCGCCACCAGAAAGGCCAGCAGCCCGGTCGCGTGGTGGCCGAGCAGGCCCTGGCGGCCCCGTACCCCGAAGGTGAACAGCCGGTTGGCGGCGGTGTTCGCGACCGCGGTCAGCACCAGGGAGACCAGGTTCGCGGCCTGGGCGCCGAGCACCGGGCGCATCACCAGGTACAGCGCGAAGTACGCCAGCGTCGATGCCACCCCGACCGCCCCAAACCGCAGCAGCTGACCCAGCAGGCCGGCAGGGACCCCCGGCACCGGGGCCGGCTGCCGCGGCCGGGCCAGCTCGCGGCGCAGCTGGGCCACCGGAATCCGGCCGCTGCCCAGCCCCCGCAGCAGCCGCCACACCCCGCGCAGGTCCTCGACCGCGGTGGACACGATGTCCACCGTGGTGCCCGGGTCGTCGACCCAGTCCACCGGGACCTCGTGGATCCGCAGGCCGGCCCGCTGGGCCAGCACCAGCAGCTCGGTGTCGAAGAACCAGCCGGTGTCCTCCACGAGCGGCAGCAGCCGCTGAGCCACGTCCCGGCGCACCGCCTTGAAGCCGCACTGGGCGTCGGAGAACGAGGCCCGCAGACTGCTGCGCAGGATCAGGTTGTAGCAGCGGGAGACCAGCTCCCGCTTCGGTCCCCGAACGACCCGGGAGCCGCGCGCCAGCCGGGTCCCGATCGCGATGTCTGAGTGCCCGCTGACCAGGGGCGCCAGCAGCGGCAGGAGGGCAGCGAGATCGGTCGACAGGTCCACGTCGAGGTACGCCACGACATCGGCCTCGCTGGCCATCCAGACCTGCTTCAGGGCCCGGCCGCGCCCCTTGGCGTCGAGGTGCACCGCCCGTACCCCGCTCAGCTCGTCAGCCAGCCGGGTCGCGATCGCCCAGGTGCTGTCGGTGGAGGCGTTGTCGGCGATGGTCACCGTGCACGGGTACGGCAGGGCGTGGTCGATGTAGCTGGTCAGGGTCCGGACCGACCGCTCCAGGTCGACCTCCTCGTTGTAGACCGGGACCACCACCTCGACCGTGGCCTGACGCAGCTCGGGGACCGGGCTGGCGGCGGTGTGCAGTGCTGTCATGTCGTCGTCTCCCATCACTTCGGCGTCGTCAGGTCGTACACGGTCACCGAGCCGACCGTGGTCGCGGTGTAGGTCTGGGCCACCCAGGAGCTGATCTGGGCGGAGGTTCCGCCGGCCCCCTGCGGGCCGCCGAGGCTGCCGCTGATGAAGTAGTGGACTCGGCCGTCCGCGACATAGCGCTGGAACTGCTCCAGCGTCGGGTACGGGTCGGAGCCGTTGAAGCCGCCGATCGCCATCACCGCGTGGCCGGTGCCCAGCTGGTAGCTGGCTGCGTTCTGGGCACCGGTGGTAGCCGCGACCCAGGTGTACTGGTCGGCGTCGGCGCTCAGCAGCGTCACCATCTCCTGCGACACCCGAGTCCCGCCGAGCAGCCCGCCAGGACCGCCCTGACCAGGCCCTTCTCCCGACCCAGGGCCGGGCTGGCCGTCAGCTCCAGCCTGAGGCTGGCCGCCGGGTGCCTGACCGTCGGGGCCTGGGGCCTGACCGTTCTGGCCTCCTGGGGCCTGACCCTGACCGTCCGGGCCGGGGGCCTGACCGCCGGGGCCGGGTGCCTGGCCGTTCTGGCCGGCCGGGTCCTCACCAGGCACCGGCCCCGGGGCTCCTCGGTCCCTGCGCCTGTCGGTCCCCTCGCCCGGGCCGCGCCCGCCGGGACCGCTCTGCTCGCCGGAGAGGCCGCTGCGGGCCGGGCCGGCGGTCACGATCGAGCCGGTGTGCGGAGTCAGCATGGTGTTCACCGAGTACGCGGCCGGCCCGGCCAGCAGCCCGGCCACCGCCAGCGCCAGCGCCACCGTGCTGACCGCTGCCCGTGCCGGGCGGACGAGCAGGGCCACCGCAGCCAGCACCAGCACCACGGCCGCCGCGACCGAGACCACCAGGTACGTGCCGCCGGGGACCGTGGCCAGGGCCACCCCCCAGGCAGCAGAGACCAGCGCCGCAGCGGCAAGCCCGACTCGGGCCAGCAGCCGGTCCCGGTGCGCCCAGGCCACCGCACCGCCGACAGCGACCGTGCCGCCGATCGCCGGGGCCAGCGCCACCGTGTAGTAGTCGTGGTAGATCCCGGCCATGAAGCTGAAGACCGCGGCGGTGACCACCAGCCAGCTCCCGAACAGCGCCAGCGCTCCCGCGGTCCGGGTCTGGGAGGTCTCGGTGCCGGCCCGCAGCGTGGTCGCCCAGGCGCGGCGGCCGAGCAGCACGAACCCGATCACCGCCAGCAGCAGGGCCGCCGGGATCAGCCACGACACCATCTCCCCGGAGACAGTGGTGAACATCCGCCCGATCCCGGTCTGGCCCCAGCGCCCACCGGCCCCACCCGGGCCGCCGCCGACCGAGCCCGTCTCGTTGCCGTTGAGCCGGCCGAGGCCGTTGTAGCCGAAGGTGAGCTCGAGGACCGAGTTGGTCTGCGAGCCACCCACGTACGGGCGCCACGAGGCTGGGACCAGCTCGACAATCGCGATCCACCAGCCGAAAGCGGCCACCATCGCGGCACTGGCCACCACCAGGTCGACGACCTTCTTGCGCCACGGTGCTGGGGCGGCGACCGCGTACCCGACCAGCAGCGACGGCAGCAGCACGAAGGCCTGCAGCATCTTGGCCAGGAAACCAAGGCCGACCATCGCCCCGGCCGCCGCCAGCCAGCGCCGGGAGGCGGTCTCGGCGGCCCGCAGGGTCAGCGCGGCAGCAGCCGTGCAGCAGAAGACCAGCAGCGCGTCGGGGTTGTTGAACCGGAACATCAGCGTCGCCGCCGGGGTCAGTGCGAAGACCAGCGCCGCCACGATCCCCGCCCAGTGGGCCCGGGCCGGGGTCGTCGTCAGCCCAGCCCGCTCAGCCAGCGGCCCGGTCAGCGAGCGCCGTACGGTCTGGTACAGGACCGCCGCGGTCGCTACTCCGAGCAGCGCCTGGGGCAGCAGAATGCTCCAGGGGCTGAGCCCGAAGACCCGGACCGACAAGGACATCAGCCACAGCGAACCGGGTGTCTTGTCAACGGTGATGGCATTGCCAGAGTCGAGCGAGCCAAAGAAGAAGGCCTTCCAGGACTCGGCCCCGGCCTGCGCCGCCGCCGAGTAGAAGGAGTTGGCGTAGCCCGAGGACCCCAGGTCGTACGTGTACAGGGCGAGGGTCGCCAGCAGTACCGCAGCCAGAGAGACGCGCACGGTGCGGCGAGACACGGAGCCCGGCTCGGACAGGGTTTCAGTAGTAGTCACGGTCCTGACCCTGGCGCTCCAGGTTGTGGACCCGGTGGCCAGCGCCTGTGAGCCACCTGTGAGCGGCGCCCGGCGTAGGCTGGAGGCATGCCTACCGCCACAGATGTCCTGCTCGAGGCACACTCCCGGGTGCGGGGGCTGGTGGCCGGGGCCCTCGCCGGGCTCAGCCCCGAGCAGCTGGCCGCCCAGCCAGACCTGGGGCAGGGGCCCGGGAACTCGATCGGCTGGCTGGTGTGGCACCTGACCCGGCAGGAGGACGTCCAGGTCGCCGGTATCCGCGGCGGCGGTGAGGTCTGGGACCAGACCTGGCGGGAGCGGCTGGCGCTGCCGTACCCGGTCGAGGCGATGGGGTACGGGATGTCAGCGGCCGATGTGGCCCGGTTCCCGGCCGTCGCGCCGGAGCCGCTGCTCGCCTACCAGGAGACGGTCGCCACGGCGACCCAGAGCTTCGTCGGCAGCCTGGGGGAGGCGGACCTGGAGCGGGTCGTCGACACCCGCTGGGACCCGCCGGTGACCTGCCTGGTCCGGCTGGTGAGCATCGTGGACGACGCCGTCCAGCACGCCGGGCAGGCGGCCTACCTGAGGGGGCTGCTGCTCGGCGCCTGAGGCGGCGAGGCGTCGGGGGCCGGGGCGGCTGAGCCGACCTGCCGCAGCCGGACCTCGAAGACCGTACGCCCCGGCTCCGACTGCACCGAGACCGCGCCGTGGTGGGCCTGGACCACGGCCGCCACGATCGCCAGCCCCAGACCGGTCGACTGTCCCTGCTTGCGGACGCGGGACGCGTCGGCACGGACGAACCGCTCGAAGATCTTCGGCTGGAGCTCTGGGTCGATGCCCGGGCCGTTGTCGGTGACGGTGACCACCGCGAAGCCCTGGTCGCGGTGCAGCCCGGCCACCACGCGGGTCCCCGGCGGGGTGTGGGTACGGGCGTTCGCGAGCAGGTTGGCCACCACCTGGTGAAGCCGGAACTGGTCGCCCGGGACCAGCACCGGGTCCTCGCCGACCTCGACCTCCCAGTCGTGGTCGGGGCCGGCGACCTGGGCGTCGGCGGCGGCGTTGAGCACCAGCTCGCGCAGGTCGACCTCGGCCCAGGTCAGGTCGGGACGGTTGTCCAGCCGGGCCAGCAGCAGCAGGTCCTCGACCAGCCGGCTCATCCGCTCCGACTCGGACTCGATCCGGGCCATCGCGAACTGGGTGTCGACGGGCAGCTGGTCGCGGCCGCGCCGGGTCAGCTCGGCGTACCCACGGATCGCGGCCAGCGGGTTGCGCAGCTCGTGGGAGGCGTCGGCGACGAGCTGGCGGACCTTGGTCTCGCTGAGCTGCCGCGCTGCCAGGGCGCTCTCGACGTTCGACAGCATCGTGTTCAGTGCCAGGCCTACCCGGCCGACCTCGCTGGTGGGGCCGGCGTAGCGCTCCGGCACGCGCAGCGAGAGGTCGACCTCGCCGCGGTCCAGCTCGCGCTGGGAGACCTCGGCCGCGACACCGGCGACCTCGTGCAGCGGCCGCAGGTTGCGTACGACGACCAGCCGGGTCAGCGCGATCGCAGCGGTGACCACCACGACCGCCAGCACCGCCTCCAGCTTCAGCATCGTCGAGACCTGCTCGTCCAGCTCGCGCAGCGGCAGGCCGACCATCACCCGGGTCCCGTCGTTGAGCTGGGTGGTGGCGAAGCGGTAGCGCCCCAGACCCGGCACCCGGACCGTCGCCCGCTGCCCTGGCGGCGGGGCCTGGTGGACGATGGAGGCCAGGTCGTCGTCGGAGAGCACCTTCTGCCCGTCCTTGGTGAGCCGGCGGGCGCTGGCCCGGCCGTTGCTGACCTCTAGCACCACCGAGCCCAGGGTCTGCCCGGGAAGGCCCCGCTGCCGCCCAGGCCCTGGGGTGCTCGACACCCGCGCCAGCAGCTCGGTGAGCTGGGCGTTCGCACGGGAGTCGGCGATCTGCTGCACAGCGACGAAGGAGACCGCTGAGACCAGCAGCGCCATCATCGCCACGATGACCGCGACGTGGACCACGAGCCGGCGCCCGAGGGTGCCCCGCCCGGTGGGGGAGAGCGCCTGCTGGGGCAGCGTGGCTGGCAGCCGCTTCACTCGACCGCCGGTCGCAGCACGTACCCGGCGCCTCGCAGGGTGTGAATCATAGGAGCCCGTCCGGCATCAATCTTCTTGCGCAGGTACGAGATGTACAGCTCGACCACGTTAGCCTGCCCGCCGAAGTCGTAGCTCCAGACCCGGTCCAGGATCTGCGCCTTCGACAGCACCCGGCGCGGGTTGCGCATCAGGTACCGCAGCAGCTCGAACTCGGTGGCCGTCAGCGAGATCTCCTGCCCGCCGCGGCTCACCTCGTGCGAGTCCTCGTCCAGGGTCAGGTCGCCCACGACGAGCTGGGAGTCGGGCCGTGCGACGGTGGCGCCGGTACGACGCAGCAGCCCCCGCATCCGGGCGATCACCTCCTCCAGCGAGAACGGCTTGGTGACGTAGTCGTCGCCGCCGGCGGTGAGCCCGCCCACCCGGTCCTCGACCGCGTCCTTGGCGGTCAGGAAGAGCACCGGGACGTCGGGCAGCTCGGCCCGGACCCGTCGCATCACCTCCAGACCGTCGAAGTCGGGCAGCATCATGTCGAGGACCAGCGCGTCGGGGCGGACCTCGCGGGCCACCTTCACCGCCTCGGTGCCGCTGGCCGCAGTGGAGACGTCCCAGCCCTCGTACCGCATCGCCATCGACAGCAGCTCGGTCAGGCTGGCCTCGTCGTCGACGGTCAGCACCCGGATCGGGCTGCCGTCGGGCCGGGTGAGCTCGTCATGGGCGTCAGGTCGTGCCATGGCACGCATCCTGTCAGCCCGAGCCAGCCGTCGGCTAGGTGCTGGCTGTGTGTTTGCTGTGAGTGCTAGGCGGGCTCGTACTCGTCCACGACCGGGCTGGACCGCCGGCGGAGCAAGAGCCGGTCGACACTCACCCGTCCGGAGCCGAAGACCGTCAGCAGCAGCGCCAGCACCGCCAGGACCGAGGAGTACTCGTAGCCGTTGCTGAGGACGGCCAGGCCGTTGCGCCACCGGATCCAGAGCACGACCATCGTGAACTCGACCACGAACAGCCCGGCCACGGCGGGGGTCAGGATGCCGAGGATGAGCATCACCCCACCGAGGACCTCCAGCACCACCGCGCCCCAGGCGAAGAGCAGCGGCTCCGGCAGGCCGTACTGGGCGAGGTACTCAGCCTGCGTGCTGACCCCGGACTGCCACCGGGTCCAGCCGTGGTAGACCATGACCGCGCCGAAGACCAGCCGGGCCAGGAGCAGCCCCAGGTCCTGGAGCAGCTTGACCGTCGTCTGCATCGGTTCCCCTTCCCGGGACCCACCGTAGCCCGACTCCAGCAGTCCTGGCAGGCACGAGGCCTGACGGGCGCGCGATTATCTCACAGTGAGCGCGGCGGCGGAAGGGGAGCTGGTGCGGCCCATGAGAGGAAGTCGCGATTCCTGGGCTCGGCACGCATACTCTTAACCGTGGATGATCGTCTCCGGCAGTCCAGGGCCACGCTGGCGTCCAAGATCGGCTCCAAGGCCTACGCGACCGCCATGTTCGCTGTCGTCAGTGCGCTGGCTGGGGCGCTGGTGGCAGCGGCACTGGTCCCGGTAGTGCTGCTGCTGGACCGTGGGGTCGAGCTCGGCACCGCCGGGCTGGAGAACCTGCCGGCGGCGCTGGACACACCGCCCGACGCTGAGCAGAGCGTGATCTACCTGGCCAACGGGGAGCCGCTGGCCGTGCTGTACCAGGAGAACCGGATCCCGGTCACCCTGGCCGAGATCTCGCCGTACATGAAGGCGGCGCAGCTGGCGATCGAGGACCACCGCTTCTACGAGCACGGCGCTATCGACCTCAAGGGCACCCTGCGGGCCTTCGCCCGCAACACGGCCGGCGGCTCCACCCAGGGTGGCTCGACGCTGACCCAGCAGTACGTGAAGCAGGTCCAGATCGAGGCGGCCGTCGCCCGGGGCGACAAGGAGGGAGTCGAGGCGGCCCAGGCCCCCACCTACGAGCGCAAGATCCGCGAGATGCGGTACGCGGTCGCGGTCGAGAAGAAGTACTCCAAGGACGAGATCCTGGAGCGCTACCTGAACATCGCCTACTACGGCTACGGCGCGTACGGGGTGGAGGTGGCTGCCCGGCGCTACTTCGGCACCACCGCTGCCCAGCTCACCCTCTCCCAGGCCGCGATGATCGCCGGGATCGTGCAGAACCCGAACATTGACCCGTGGCGGCGCCCGGAGCGGGCGCTGGAGCGGCGCAACGTGGTGCTGAACCGGATGGCCGAGCTGGGGATGGCCCAGCAGGAGGAGGTGGACCTCGCCAAGGCCGAGGACTTCGACCGGACCAAGGTCCAGCACCCGAACCAGGGCTGCTCGGCGCCGAACGTGCGCTACCCGTTCATGTGCGACTACGTGGTCCGGACCCTGCTCAACAACCCGGCCCTGGGCGGCACCCTCAGTGAGCGGCAGAGCGCGATCATGCGGGGCGGGCTGCGGGTCTGGACCAAGATCGACCCCGGGATGATGGACGCGGCCCAGAAGCGGCTGAGCGCGCTGGTGGCCCCCACCGACCCGGTGATCTCGACCATGGTGATGGTGCAGCCAGGCACCGGGCTGATCCTGGCGATGGCCCAGAACCGGCCCGTGATGGGCGGTAACGCCGCCGTCGGGGAGACCTCGTACAACTATGCGGTCGAGGCCGGGATGGGCGGCGCCGAGGGGTACCAGGCTGGGTCCACGTTCAAGACCTTCACGGTGGCCAACGCCCTGAACCGGGGGATCTCGCCGAGCACCCGGTTCCAGGCCCCGCAGACCATGGAGTTCCGCGGCCGGAAGTTCCTCACCTGCGACTCGGCGGGCAACGACATCAGGTTCACGTACAACGCCCCGTACAGCCCGCACAACTCGACCGGCGCCTTCGCGGACATCGACATGTACAAGGCGACCGAGATGTCGGTGAACACGTACTTCATCCAGCTGGAGCAGGTGGCGGGGATCTGCCAGTCGGCCCGGATGGCTGACATGCTGGGGGTGAAGCTGTCGAGCGGCAAGAGCCTGGAGTCGGAGTACGCCTGGTACCCGTCGTTCACGCTGGGGATCGCGGAGGTGTCGCCGCTGTCGATGGCGACTGCGTACGCGACCCTGGCCGCCCGCGGGGTGCGCTGCGACCCGATCATCGTGGAGCGGGTCACGACCCGGACCGGCGCCGAGGTGGAGACCCCGGGAGGCAACTGCCGCCAGGTGCTGGACCCCCAGGTGGCGGACGGGGTGAACGAGATCCTGTCGCGGGTGATGACGAACGGCACCGGCCGGGGCGTGAGAACCGCGGACGGACGGCCGCAGGCCGGCAAGACCGGGACGACCGACTCCAACGCGGCGGTCTGGTTCGCCGGGTACACCCCGAACCTGGCCGGGATCGCGATGATCGCCGTCGACAAGAACCCTCGCTACCAGGAGTTCTGGGCCAAGCGGGGGGGCTCGCTGCAGGGCCTGCGGATGTCGACCCCGGCCCGGATGGAGCTCAACGGCTCCGGCTCGGGTGATGCCGGGCGGATCTGGACCCCGGTCATGGAGGCGGCTCTGGAGAACCTGCCGAAGGTCGGTTTCACGGCTCCTTCGGCGCGCGTGACCAGCAACCAGGGCGGGGCCCCGTCGGTGGGCGGAATGTCGTACCCGCAGGCCCGGCAGGCGCTGCAGGAGGCTGGCTACACCGTGGTCCAGCGGTCGGTGTCGAGCAGCCGCCCCCGCGGCACCTGGCTGGGTACGTACCGGTGCTCGGGCAAGGTCTGCTACATGGACGTCTCCTCCGGCGCCCGGGGCCGGTGAGACCGCCCCGGCCTCGGCTCCTCAACCCCTGTGCTGAGACGGGAAGGGAAAGTCGCTAGGGTGGTGGTGAAGTCCGGCACTCCGACTGTGGCACGGTCGGAGCCGGCGCCACCACAGCAGGAGCCCGAATGACTGATAACACCATCACCTTGGCTGGTGATTTCCAGGCACCCACGCGTGAGAAGTGGGAGGCCGAAGTGCTGAAGGTGCTGAACCGGCGTCGTCCGCCGGGCACTGAGCTCACCTTGGAGAAGGGGATGAGCCGGCTGCGTACCACCACCGTGGACGGGCTGGTCATCGAGCCGCTCTACACCGAGGCCGACGCGCCTGCCCTGGGGGTGCCGGGCCAGGCCCCCTTCACCCGCGGCAGCGAGCTGCGCAAGGGCGAGGTGAGTGCCTGGGACATCCGCCAGCTCCACGAGGACCCCAACGTCACGACCACCAACGCTGCCGTGCTGGAGGACCTTAAGGCTGGAGCCACCGGCATCTGGCTACGGGTTGGGGCGGGCGCTATCGCCGCCAGTGATGTCAGTGCCGCCCTGGCTGGCGTGCTCCCGCACCTGTGCCGGATCTCGGTGTCGAGCACCTCTGACCAGGCCGAGGCCGCCCAGGCCCTGGTGGAGTTCTGGCGGGCCAGCGGCAAGCAGGCTGAGGTCTCCGGCTCCCTGGGGATCGACCCGCTGGGGCACCAGGCCGTGACCGGTGAGAAGGCGGACCTGTCAGTCCTGGCCGAGTGGGTGAAGGTCCGCGACGAGCTCCCGAAGGTCCTCCCGGTGGTGGTCGACGCCACCGGGTACGACAATGCCGGTGCCGGCGACGTCGACCAGCTGGCCTTCGCGGTCGCCACCGGGATCGCGTACCTGCGGGCCCTGGCCGAGGCCGGGGTCCCGGCCGCCGAGGCCTTCGACGCCCTCGCCTTCCGGGTCGCCGCCAGTGCCGACCAGTTCCTGTCGATCGCTCGCCTGCGGGCGCTGCGGCGGCTGTGGGCCCGGGTCGGCGAGGTCCTGGAGGTGCCGGCCGACAAGCGGGGCGCCTACCAGCACGCGGTCACCTCGTGGCGGATGATCACTCGCGACGACCCGTGGGTGAACCTGCTGCGCGGCACCATCGCCACCTTCGCGGCCGCGGTCGGCGGGGCCGAGGCGATCACCACGCTGCCGTACGACACGGCGCAGGGCCTGCCGAGCGCCTTCGCACGCCGGATGGCCCGCAACACCCAGCTGATCGCCGCCGAGGAGTCGAACCTCGGGCGGGTCGAGGACCCGGCCGGTGGCTCCTGGTACGTCGAGTCGCTGACCAACCAGCTCGCCGAGGCCGCGTGGAAGCGGGTGCAGGAGATTGAGGCCGCTGGCGGCATGGCCGCTGCGCTCGACGCCGGCACCATCGCCGGCTGGATCGCCGAGACCGTGTCCCAGCGTCGCCAGCGCCTGGCGACCCGCAAGCAGCCGATCACCGGTGTCAGCATGTTCCCGCCGGAGCACGAGGAGCCGCTGGAGGACGTGGTCCCCCGGCCGGCGCAGCCGCCGCTGGGCGGCCTGCCGACGGCTCGCGACTCGGAGCTCTTCGAGGGCCTGCGGGACCGTACCCGCAAGCACACCGCGGACACCGGCACCCGGCCGGGTGTCTTCCTGGCCTGCCTGGGAGCCCGGCGTGACTTCGGCCCCCGGGAGCAGTTCACGAGCAACGTGCTGCTGGTGGCCGGGCTGGCCCACCCCTCGAGCGAGGGCGGCACGGCTGAGGAGATCGTCGCCCAGGTCAAGGAGGCAGGTGCCCCGATGGTGATCCTGTGCTCCTCTGGCATGGTGTACGCCGAGCAGGCGATCGAGGTCGCCAAGGCTCTCAGGGCGGCGGGCGTGGCCCACGTCTGGATCGCTGGTCGCAAGACCGAGACCGGGTCGGACGAGGCCGACCAGGTGCTTTCCGGGGAGATCTTCGACGGCATGGATGTCGCAGGCTTCCTCACCGACACGCTCGACAAGCTGGGGGTTGCCAAGTGACCACGTTCCCGACCTTCGACTCCATCGACCTCGGGGCGGGTGCCCCTGCGGCCGAGACGGTCTCCCGTGACGCCAGCGGCTGGGAGACCCCTGAGCACATCCTGGTTCCGCCGGTGTTCACGAGCCAGGACCTGGACGGCCTGGACTTCCTGAAGACCTACCCGGGGCTGCCGCCGTTCCTGCGCGGCCCGTACGCGACCATGTACGTGAACCAGCCCTGGACGATCCGGCAGTACGCCGGATTCTCCACCGCTGAGGAGTCCAACGCCTTCTACCGGCGCAACCTGGCGGCCGGGCAGAAGGGCCTGTCGATCGCGTTCGACCTGGCCACCCACCGGGGCTACGACTCCGACCACGCCCGGGTGACCGGCGACGTCGGCATGGCCGGGGTGGCCGTGAACTCGATCCTCGACATGCGTCAGCTCTTCGACGGGATTCCGCTCGACCAGATGAGCGTGTCGATGACCATGAACGGCGCGGTGCTGCCGATCCTGGCCCTGTACGTGGTGGCGGCCGAAGAGCAGGGTGTGAAGCCAGAGCAGCTGGCGGGGACCATCCAGAACGACATCCTCAAGGAGTTCATGGTCCGCAACACCTACATCTACCCGCCGGCCCCGAGCATGCGGATCATCTCCGACATCTTCGCGTTCACCAGCGCGAACATGCCGAAGTTCAACTCGATCTCGATCTCCGGGTACCACATGCAGGAGGCGGGCGCGACCGCTGACATCGAGATGGCCTACACCCTGGCCGACGGCATCGAGTACATCCGCGCCGGCCAGTCGGTCGGCCTGGACGTCGACGCCTTCGCGCCGCGGCTGTCGTTCTTCTGGGCGATCGGCATGAACTTCTTCATGGAGGTCGCCAAGATGCGCGCGGCCCGGCTGCTGTGGGCCCGCCTGGTCCGCGACACCGGTGCCAAGAACCCGAAGTCGATGAGCCTGCGGACCCACTCGCAGACCTCCGGCTGGTCGCTGACCGCGCAGGACGTCTTCAACAACGTGATGCGGACCTGCCTGGAGGCCATGGGCGCCACCCAGGGTCACACCCAGTCGCTGCACACCAACGCGCTGGACGAGGCGATCGCGCTGCCGAGCGAGTTCTCGGCCCGCATCGCCCGCAACACTCAGCTGTTCATCCAGCAGGAGTCCGGCACCTGCCGGGTCATCGACCCGTGGGGCGGCAGTGCGTACGTGGAGAAGCTGACCAACGACCTGGCCCGCAAGGCCTGGGAGCTGATCCAGGAGGTCGAGGCCGCCGGTGGCATGGCCAAGGCCATCGAGGCCGGCATCCCGAAGATGCGCATTGAGGAGGCCGCGGCCCGGACCCAGGCCCGGATCGACTCTGGCCGTCAGCCGCTGATCGGGGTCAACGAGTACCAGGTGGAGAACGACACCCCGCCGGAGGTCCTCAAGATCGACAACCGGGCCGTACGCGAGCAGCAGCTGGCGAAGCTGGAGCGGCTGCGCGCCGAGCGCAACGAGGAGGAGACCCAGGCCCTGCTGGAGAAGGTCACCTGGGCCGCGGCCAACCCCGACCCGACCGACCCGGAGCGCAACCTGCTCAAGGTCGCCATCGACGCGGCTCGGGCGAAGGCCTCGGTGGGCGAGATCTCGTCCGCGCTGGAGAAGGTCTTCGGGCGCTACACCGCTCAGATCCGTACCATCTCCGGTGTGTACTCAGCAGAGTCCGGCAAGACCGCAGCCACCGAGAAGGCCCGCCACCTGGTCGACGAGTTCACCGAGCTCGCCGGCCGCCGTCCTCGCATCCTGGTCGCCAAGATGGGCCAGGACGGTCACGACCGTGGTCAGAAGGTGGTCTCCACCGCCTACGCCGACCTCGGCATGGACGTCGACGTGGGCCCGCTGTTCCAGACCCCGGAGGAGGTCGCCCGGCAGGCGATCGACGCCGACGTGCACGTGGTCGGAGTCTCCTCGCTGGCCGCAGGCCACCTGACTCTGGTTCCGGCGCTGCGGTCCGAGCTGGACAAGCTCGGGGCCAAGGACATCCTGATCGTGGTCGGCGGGGTGATCCCGAAGCAGGACTTCGATCAGCTGTACGCCTCTGGCGCTGACGCGATCTACCCGCCGGGGACCGTCATCCCGGAGGCTGCGGTCGGGCTGCTGGAGAAGCTGAAGGCGACTGTGGCGTCGTGACCCTGGTCGAGACGCTGGCAGACGGGGTCCGGGCGGGACAGCGCCGGCAGATCGCGCGGGCGATCACGCTGGTGGAGTCGTCCCGCCCGGACCACCGGGCCCAGGCCCGCGAGCTGCTCCGGCTGCTGCGGACCGACGGCTCGGGCGCGGTGCGAGTCGGGATCAGCGGGGTTCCGGGAGCCGGGAAGTCGACCTTCATCGACGCCATGGGGATGCGGCTGATCGAGCAGGGCCACCAGGTGGCGGTGCTGGCGATCGACCCGTCCTCCTCGCGGACGGGAGGCTCGATCCTGGGCGACCGGACCCGGATGGGCCGGCTCGCCGAGAGCGACCAGTCCTTCATCCGACCATCACCGTCGGGCTGCCACCTGGGCGGGGTCGCCAGGGCCACTCGCGAGACCATGCTGGTGGTGGAGGCCGCCGGCTATGACGTGGTGATCGTGGAGACGGTCGGCGTCGGGCAGTCTGAGGTCGCGGTGGCCGGAATGGTGGACACCTTCCTGATGCTCACGCTGGCACGGGCCGGTGACCAGCTGCAGGGCATCAAGCGCGGGATCCTCGAGATGGTCGACGTCCTCAGCGTGAACAAGGCTGACGGCGACGGCCTCGGCGAGGCCCGGGTCGCGGCCCGGGAGCTGCGGCTGGCGATGAAGCTGATGCGGTCCGACCCGCAGGCCCGGCAGCCACCGGTCCTGACCTGCTCGGCGCTCACCGGTGACGGCCTGGACGACGTCTGGTCGGCGGTTCTGGAGCACCGGGCCTGGCTGGAGAAGAACGGCAGCCTGGCGTCCCGGCGGGCCGAGCAGCAGGTGTCGTGGCTGTGGGCCCTGGTCGAGGGCGAGCTGACTGACGCGCTGCACCAGTCCCCGTCCGTACGGGCGCTGCGGGCCAGCCTGGAGCGCGAGGTCGCGAGCGGGGACCTGTCTGCGGTGGAAGCCTCCCAGAAGGTGATCACCGCCCTGGCCGGAGACCTGCCAGGACTAGTCCAGCGCCAGACAGTCTGAAGACTCAAGCCCACACCAGGCCGCCCTCCGGGGCGGCCTGGTGCGTTGTGGGCCGGAGTGTGGTCGACCAGGTGCTCCGACCTCTCCACCAGTGCCGCGGCTCGAGGTCACCACCGGTCGGCCGCGACCCTCCAGGTAGTGGACGGTCTCGCGGTCAGAGCTCGGCGTTGATCTGGTCGAGGTGCACCGCCTCATCGCACAACCGGTCCACCAGGGCCGGGTTGTGGCTGATCAGCAGCAGCCCGATGCCGCGCTCCCGGGTGAGGGCCGTGAGCCGGGTGCAGATGTGGGCCTGGGTGAGCGGGTCCAGCATCGTGGTCATCTCGTCAGCGATCAGGTACCGCAGCCCGGGGTGCAGCACCCGGGCGATGCAGAACCGCTGCAGCTCGCCGCCGCTGAGCTCGCCGGGGAAGCGGCCCAGCCAGGCCTCCTCAATCCCCAGCTGCTCGCGGGTGCTGGCGTCGACCGGCCAGCACTCCGTGAGCACGTCCCTCATCCGCCAGCGCGGGTTGACGCTGAGCTCGGGGCTCTGGTTGATGTACTGCACCGCGCAGGGCCGGCGCCCAGACAGCGGCTCCCCGTCCACGGTGACCGTACCGGTGAAGCCGTGCACCCAGCCCGCCATGACCTTGCCCAGGGTGCTCTTGCCGTACCCGGAGGGGGCGTGCAGGCCGAGCACCTGCCCCGGGGCCACGCTCAGCGAGACGTCCCGCAGGACCGGGTGGCCCCGGCGGTAGCTGAAGCTGATGTGCTCGGCGGTCAGCATGCCTGCTCCTCGTCCAGGGCCGTCAGGTCAGTGCCGAAGTCGTTCTGGGGCAGCGCCCGCCACAAGGCCTTCGCGTACGGGTGGGAGTCGCAGTCGTCGGGGTGGGTGAAGTCGTGGACGCTGAGCTGGGCCACCAGCCGGCCCCGGTTCACGATCGCCACCTGGTCGGCGACCGCACTGACCAGGTCGACATCGTGGGAGATGATCAGCACGCAGCGCCCTTCGTTGGCGAGGGTCCGGAAGTCGGCCAGCATCTGCTCGGCGAGCGTCACGGGCAGCCCGGGAGTGGGCTCGTCGGCGATGATCAGCCGGGCCTGGCTGAGCAGCGCGGTGGCCAGCAGGATCCTGCGGGCCATGCCGCCGGAGAGCTGGAACGGGTACTTGTCGAGGTCGGTGGGCACCAGCCCGAGCCGGTCTGCGACCTCGACCCGCTCGGTCGCCGACAGCGACCGGTTCTCGTACAGCTGGTCGCCGACCTTCTTCAGCGGGTCGAGGAAGCTGATCGACTGCGGGATCAGGGCCAGCTCGCTGCGGCGCAGCTGCTTCACCCGCTGGCGGGTCACGAGCTCACCGTCGAACCAGATCTCGCCGCGCTCGACCGCGTTGTACGGCAGCAGCCCCATGATCGCGTGGGCGAGCAGGCTCTTGCCCGACCCTGAGGCCCCGACGATGCCGAGGACCTGGCCCGGCTCGGCGGTCAGGCTGAGGTCGTCGACGGCGAAGCCCAGCACCCGCTGGTAGAAGCTGCGGTACATCCGGAAACCGACACTGAGGTGGCGGACCTCAAGCAGGGCCATGTCACTCCTAGCTGTGAGCCGTTGCGGGGCTGATCAGGGCTGACAGGGCACTGCCGCACCGGTCGATGACCAGCACCAGGCCCAGCAGCACCAGCCCGGGGCAGACCGCCAGCCACCAGTAGCCGGTGGCGAGGTAGCGCATCGACTCCGACAGGATCACCCCGACCGCGGGCATCTGGATCGGGATCCCGAAGCCCAGGAAGGTCAGCCCGGACTCGTGCAGGATGGCGTGCGGGAACAGCAGCACTGTGCCCACCACTGTCTGCGGGATGATGTACGGCAGGTAGTGCCGCCGGGCGATGAACCAGCCCGAGCGCCCCATCTGGCGCGAGGCCAGCACGTACGGGCTGGTGCGCAGGTGGATCGTCTCGGCCCGCACGATCCGGCACAGGCTCACCCAGTGAGTGGCGGCGACCCCGATCATGACGCCGGGAATCCCGCGTCCGACCAGGATCGCGATGAAGATCATGAAGATCAGGTGCGGCATCCCCTGCATCAGGTCCACCAGCCACAGCACCACCCGGTCGTACCAGCCGCCGAAGACCGCGGCCCCGATCCCCAGCGCCAGCGCCACCAGGGAGCTGACGACCGAGGCGAACAGGCCGATCCTCAGGCTGATCGACAGCCCCTTCAGGGTCCGGAACAGCATGTCTCGCCCGAGCCAGTCGGTCCCGAACGGGTGCGCGGCGCTGGGCGGGAGGTTGGTCTGGTCGAAGTGCACCGCGTACGCGGTCTCTGGCAGCAGGGTCCCGCCGATCCCGGCTGCGAGCAGCAGCGACACGGTCGCCACGAGCACCACGGTCGCGGTCTTGCGGCCGTTCCAGCGCTCGGTGACCGGCTCAGAGTCGAGCAGCAGCGCGCTCATGCCCAGCCCTCCTTGATCCGCGGGTCGATCACGGGGTACAGCAGGTTGGCGGTCAGGTTGCCGAGGAAGACGACCGCCGCGGAGAGGATGGTGATCCCGATCAGCAGCGGCAGGTCTCCCTTGATCCCGGCCGCCGCGGTCAGCCCTCCCAGCCCGGCGTAGCTGAACACCGACTCGGCCAGCACCGAGCCGCCGATGATCTCGCTGATCGAGCCGAGCTGCAGGGTCACGAACGGCATCAGTGAGTTGCGCAGACCGTGGCGCCAGACGAACTGCCAGCTGGTCTCGCCGCGGGAGGTGGCGAACAGGGCGTAGTCGCTGTGCCGCTCGGTGATCAGACGGGCCCGGGTCTGCATCGTGATCGTCGAGATCCCGATCAGGCTCAGGGTGAGAGCCGGCAGCGCGGCGTGGTAGACCCGCTCGCCCAGGCTGGCGTCGTGCATGGTGGACCCGATCGGCACCGACAGCCCGATCGGGAACCAGCCGAGCCAGACCGCGAACACCAGCAGCATCACCATCCCGAACCAGAAGGTCGGGACCGCCGCGAACAGGTAGCAGACCCCGCTGATCACCCGGTCCAGCAGACGTCCCTCGTTCTTGCCCGCGACCACGCCCAGCACCGCACCCAGCACCCCCGACAGCAGCCAGGCGCTGAGCATCAGGATCGCCGAGTTGGCCAGCCCGTCGAGGATCACGTCCAGGACGGGGCGCTCCAGCATCAGTGAGGTCCCCAGGTCACCGCGGAGCAGGTTCTTGGCCCAGAGCCCGAGCTGGACGACCGCGGGCTGGTCCAGCCCCCACTTGGCCGCCAGCGCCGCCTGCTGCTCCGGGGTGGCCGGGGACTCGCTGCCGAAGTACGCCTGGACCGGGTCGATGGGGGAGATCTTGGCCAGGACGAACGTCAGCACGCTGACCGCCGCGATCAGCGACAGGCACTTGGCGAGCTGGCCGGCTGCGTACCGGAGGATCCCGGAGGGGATCCGGGAGCGGGACATGGCTGCGGTCCCGCTCCCGGACGTCATGGTGGTGGTCATGCGCCGCGCACGTCCCACCGGTGGAGGTTGTAGATGACCTGCTGAAAGTGGTCGTGGGGGTGGACGTGCTGCTCGCCGATGCTCAGCCCGTCCCGCACGAGGTAGTTGTTGCGGGTGTAGCAGCACATCAGGTACGGGCTGTCGCCCAGGATGCTGCCGCCGGTCTGCCCGTCCCACAAGGCGTCGTGCCAGTGCTGGGTGGCTGTCGTGACGTCGCTGGACTCCAGGGCGGCCTTGAGGTGCTGGTCGACCCGGTCGCTGGTGTAGCAGGCGATGTTGGACCAGCCCTTCTTGCGGACCAGGCTGCTGGAGAGCTGCTCGTACACCGTGTACGGGGTGAGCTCGCCGCCGCCCAGCACGACCGGGTTCGCCCGGTGGGTCTTGGCCATCGAGGCGAAGTCCTTGGCGTCGAGGTTGACCCGGACCCCGATCTCGGCCATCTGGGCCTTGAAGCCCTCGGCGATGGCCTGGCGGCCGGAGTCTGACGGCGGGTAGTGCAGGGTGAGCTCGGCCCTCAGGGCGCCCTTGGCCCGGACCTTGTCGGCCCCCATCACCCAGCCGGCCTGGTCCAGCATCTGCGCTGCCTTGGCCACGTCCCCGTCGGTGAGGCTGGCGGTGTCGTTCTTGATGCCCCACGGGAAGGCGCTGAAGGTGTCGAAGCTGGCCTCGCCGTACCCGAGCAGGCACTGCTCGACGATCTGCTGGCGGTTGAGGGCGGTGGCCATCGCCCGGCGCAGGTCCCGGTCGCTGGTGACCGCGTTGCCGACCGGGGAGCCGTCGACCTCCCAGGCGCCAGGCTGCTGGCAGGGCATCGAGATCACCCGGTAGTCGAAGGTCGGCAGGCTGACCAGGCTGAAGCCGGGCACCCGGTGCTGGGACAGGTTGGGGTACACGCAGGTGACGTCGACCTTGCCGGCCTGGGCCGCGGCGAGGCCGGCGTCGACCGTCATGGCCAGGATGGTGGCCCTGGCGAACGTCGCCTTCGGGCCGTAGTAGCTCTCGTTGCGCTCCAGGACCACCTGCTGGCCCTGGGTGTACGAGGCGAGCTTCCACGGGCCTGAGCCGACCGGCTGGGTGGCCACCTGCGGCCCGTACCCTTCCTTCGCCACGATCCCGACCTGGGTCGCGGTGTACAGCATCACCGAGGAGGGCGCCGACAGCCGCAGCTCGACCGTACGGTCGCTGGTGGCGACCGCCTCGGCGAAGTTCGGCAGGGTCAGCTTGCCGGCCTCCTTGCCCTTGTTGTACGTGAAGGCCACGTCGTGGGCGGTAACCTTCGTGCCGTTGCTGAAGGTGGCGTCGTCGCGGATCGTGAAGGTCCAGGTCAGCCGGTCGTTGCTGATGCGGTAGTCGGTGGCCAGGTCGTTGACGATCTCGTTGCGCTCGTTCGCGACCAGCAGGGTGGAGTGGAAGGGGCTGACTCCGCGGTCGCCCCAGCCCTCGACCGGGTCGAAGGGGGCCTCCATCAGGGAGCCGTCGAGGGCGACGACCAGCTCGTGACGCTTGCCCAGGCGCTCCGGCAGCGCGGCGCTGGCGCCGGGACTGGACCCGGCTGAGCCGGCGCGGCCGCAGCCGGCGAGCAGTCCAGCGGACACCAGGCCGGCACTCCCCAGGAGCCGGCGCCGGCTCAGTGTGTGGGTGTGGCTCATGTGCAGACCCTTCGGTTGGAGTGGAGGACGGGGCTCAGCCCCGTACGGTCCAGCGGTTCAGGTTGTGGATCACGTGCAGGAAGTGGTCGTGGGGGTGGGTGTGCTGGGCGCCGATGTCGAGGCCGTCGCGGACGAAGTAGTTGTGCCGGATGTAGGCCATGGTCAGGTACGGGGCGCTGCCCAGCAGCGAGCCTCCGGTCTTCCCGTCCCACAAGGCACGACGCCACTCCTCCTGGGCGGTCTTCTGGTCCGGGGCGGCCAGGGCCTGCTCCAGGTGGGCCTCGACGACGGGGTCGGTGTGGCAGGCGATGTTGAGCCAGCCCTTGGTCCGGGCCGTGGTCTGGGAGAGCATCGTGAACTCGTGGTACGGGCTGAGCCGGCCCCCGCCCAGCACCACCGCGTCCTTGCGGTTGCGGCTGACCATCGAGGTGAAGTCTGTGCCGGTGAGCTGGACGTCGATCCCGAGGGGCAGCATCTGGGCCTTGAAGGCCTCGGCGATCGCCTGCCGGCCGGAGTCGTTGGGCGGGTAGAGCACGGTGAAGCGGGCCGGGGTACCGCCCTTGGCGCGGACCCCGCCCTGGCCGACGAGCCAGCCGCCCTGCTCCAGCAGCTGCCTGGCCTGCTCGACGTCGCCGTCCTTCAGCTGGGCGGTCTTCTCCTTGATCCCCCAATCGAAGGCGTCACAGATGTCGTAGGCGACCTCGCCGTACCCGAGCAGGCACTGCTCGATGACCTGCTGGCGGTTGACACCGAGTGCCATGGCCCGGCGGACCACAGGGTCGCTGGTGAAGGCGTTGCCGACCTGCTGGCCGTCGACCTGCCAGGCCCCCGGAGCCTGGCAGGGCAGGGAGATGCAGCGGTAGCCGAACGTGGGCAGGCTGGTCAGGCTGAAGCCGGGGACCTGCTGCCTCGACAGCGCCGGGTAGACGCAGGCCAGGTCGACCTTGCCGGACTGGGCCGCGGCGAGGGCGGCGTCGGACTCCATCAGCAGCAGGGTCGCCTTGGCGAAGACCGGCTTGGGGCCGTAGTAGGAGTCGTTGCGCTCCAGGATCAGCTGCTGGCCCTGGAGGTAGTCGACTAGCTTCCAGGGCCCGGACCCGACCGGCCGGGTGCCGTACCCGTCGTGGTACCCGCCCTGGGGGACAATCCCCAGCACGGCCGTCGTGTACAGCAGGGTCGACGACGGCTTCTCCATGCGCAGCTCGACGGTGGTGGCGTCCCGGGCGACGGCGGTGCTGAAGCCGGGCAGTGAGACCTTGGCTGACTCCTTGGCCTTGTTGTACGTGAAGGCGACGTCGCTGGCGGTCAGCGTCGAGCCGTCGGAGAAGGTGGCGTCGGGGCGGATGGTGAAGGTCCAGGTCAGCCCGTCGGGGCTGACCTGGTAGCCGGTGGCGAGGTCGTTGACGATCTCGTTGCGCTCGTTGGCGGTGGTGAGGGTGGAGTGGATCAGCGCGACCCCGGTCTCTGCGAAGCCGAGGACCGGGTCGAACGGTGGCTTCAGGGTGGAGGGGTCCATGGCGATGACCACCTCGTGGCGCTGGCGCAGCCGGTCGGGCAGGGACGGTGCCGCGGCGGGCCGGTTCGCCGTGCAGGCCGGGGCCAGGGCGAGCGCCGACGCTGCCGCGCCGGCTCCGATCAGGCGACGCCGGGTGAAGGTGGGTGTCATGGGTCTCCTCGTGGCCAGACGCCGTGCGGTGGCGCCCGGAGAAGGGGGCTGCTTGCGGCTAGATGATAACGGTTCTCAGTGAAGTGAGGCTAGGTGGCCCGTCGGCGCCAGTGCCCGGGCAGGTCACAGCCGCCTCGAAAGAGGCGCGAGATGAAGGATGATGAACTCGACCGGTCCATCGCAGGTCCTTCCTGGACCGCGACCAACCAGTTTCGGCCACCCGCAGTCCGCGACGGGTACGTACGCCGAGCGGGGACCGGCGATCCGGCTTCACCAGGTGGTGTCACGGTTGCGGGACAGCGTCAGACTCTCACTGACTTCTCCAGTCCAGGCTCACGGCTCACACTAGCCTGGCCCTCTCTGGCGGCATGGACCGGGGGTCCCGCTGGAAGCAGCGGTGTTACAAGGGCTGCCTGGACTGGTCTTGTGACCAGTGAGCCGCTGCCCGTAGCGTAGAGCCGGGTCGGCACGGCCGACCGGATCTGAGAGCTGGCGGCGAGGAGGAGTCATGCACCGGGTGCTGCTGGCCCTCGTTCTGCTCATCGCTGGCTGCTCCGGCGCGGCGCCCGAGCCCGTCCCCGGCCCGGTCACGGTCAGCCGAGACCAGTGGCGGCCGCTGGTGGGCGTACCCCAGGTCCAGATGTCGCCGGAGGACATGGCGCAGGCCCGCGAGCGGTACCTGGCCTCGTACGCCCAGTTCCTGGGTCTGAACCCGGCGCCCGAGGTGGCAGTGGAGCAGATCGACTACCCCGACCAGGTCGTCCCGCTGCAGCAGAAGTGCCTCGCGGCGAGCGGGATCACCGCCACCGTGGGGCCTGACGGGCAGCTCGAGCCGGACGCTGCGGCGACCGCACCGGGAACCGAGGGGGCCGGGGTGCTGTACACCTGCCGGGCCCGGTACTTCACCGACCCGCGGCTCGACCTGGCCCCGACCGGGGCCCAGCTGGACCTGGCCTGGGACTACCTGGCCCGCTTCCTGGTGCCCTGCCTGCGCAGCCGCCAGGTGACGGCTCCCGACCCGCCCGCCAAGCAGGACTGGACCGCCGGCGGCGGCACCGCCTGGGCGTACCCAGAGCTGACCGACCGGGCCGACCGGGACCAGATCATCGCCGACTGCCGCCCGCAGCCGCCGCCCGAGTGGTACCTCGGCGACCGGCAGCCCTGACCGTGCCGGGTGCCGAGGGAGACCAGGGCGAGGTAGGGTCCGGTGTCGGCCGCTCTGAGAGGACTCCGCCGATGCCCGACCTGCAGCCC
Organism: uncultured Propionibacteriaceae bacterium; assembly: GCA_937926975.1. Classification (GTDB taxonomy): domain Bacteria; phylum Actinomycetota; class Actinomycetes; order Propionibacteriales; family Propionibacteriaceae; genus Fen-668. The sequence continues at coordinate 42,577 of CALBCJ010000041.1, forward strand.
TACCAGCAGGACCTCGTCAACCGAATCGCCCAGGAGCTGCACCTGCTGCTCCCGGACGGCTTCGACGCCGCCACCGCGCGGTTTCGGGTCCTGACCGGGCTGGGGCAGATCGAGGGGATCGCGAGCTGCGGCGACGGGACCACCCTGGTCTTCTCCGGCTTCGGCGACGAGACCATCGAGGCGCTCAAGCAGCTGCGGCAGGCGATGTACACCCCGCAGACCGGGGCCTGGCTGTCCGGCTCGATCACGGTCACCCGACGCGGCTACGCCGACTCCCAGTTCTCGTACGACGAGGAGCCTCGCTGGACCCGGGAGGTCACCGGCGACGACTACGCCCGCGACCTGGTGGCCTTCCCGCGGCAGCGGACCGCGGTCCCGGACTGGCTCTGGGCCCTGCTGCCGGCCGACTTCACTCTTCCCGAGCCGCAGCCCGCCAGGCCTGACCCTCCCGCCCCGCACCCGGCCGAGCCCGGGCCCGCAGAGGCCCCAGCCGTGGCCGCGCCAGCGCCGGGCCCGGAAGGGACTGGCCCGGCCGAGCCCGCCCCGCCGGGCCTGGAGCCGAGCCCGGCACCGCCGGCGCCGGGGCGGGTGGTGGCCTGGGTGGACCAGGTGGTGGCCCTGGACTGGCCGATGACGCTCGCCGACCTGGCCGAGCAGGCTCCCGCTCTGGGCTGGTCGGTGGGGAGGGTGACCACGCGCCAGGCGAGCTTCACCACCGAGGACGGGCTGGCGGTCGAGGCCCGGGCCCGCGACGGCTCGTCCCTGACCTGGCTGAGGGTGCGCCTCGCCGACGACGAGACCCGCAGCCACGAGGAGAACCGGGGCCAGACCATGACCTACCTGGGGGCGCTGCGCGGACGGCTAGGGCCCGAGGAGCGCTTCGAGCACCCGAGGTCGCCGTCCCTGTCGCGGACCTGGATCCCGCCGCACCACGTCCAGATCCACCTCAAGCACGAGGACGGCCAGGTCAGCGCCGAGATCTCCCTGACCGGGCTGATGTGGCTCCAGGAGCGCGAGGAGCGCCAGCGGCGCAGCCCGACCTGAGGCCGTCCCTGACCGAGGTGGTCGCCGGCCCTGGGCCGGGTGGCGCGCTTCCAGAGGCTCTGAGGGCAGCGTTCAGCCACTGATCGGCGTACGGCGCGGTCAGTGCCATGCCCTAGGGTTCGTCCAGAGATGGTAGCGAGGCCATCCGGGAAGGATGTCGAGAAATGATCCAGCGCAGAACGGTCCTGGTTGCGGGGGCTGCCGCTGTGGGCCTCGCGCCGCTGGCGGCCTGCGGCTCGTCGGGCTCGGGTGACAGCGGGAGCACCATCAAGGTGGGCGTGAACTACGAGCTCTCCGGCGATGTCGCCACGTACGGGCAGGCCTCGGTGCAGGGCATCGAGATGGCCATCGAGGAGGTCAACGCTGCCGGCGGGGTCAAGGGCAAGAAGATCGAGCTGGTGAAGTACGACAACAAGTCCGACCCGGCCGAGGCCACCACCCTGGCCACCAAGCTGATGAGCCAGGACAAGGTGCTCGCCGTGATCGGCCCGGCCACCTCCGGAGCGGTCAAGGCCACGGTCCCGATCGCGATCCGCAGCAAGGTGCCGGTGGTCTCCGGCTCGGCGACCGCCGAGGACGTCACCAAGGACGCCTCCGGGGTGAAGGAGTACGCCTTCCGGACCTGCTTCGCCGACTCCTTCCAGGGCACCGCGATGGCTGTGTACGCGGCCAGCAAGCTCGCCGCCCGGACGGCCGTGATCTTCAAGGACAGCTCCTCCGACTACGCCAAGGGCCTGGCCGAGAACTTCAGGACCACCTTCACCAGCAAGGGCGGCACGATCGTCGCCGAGGAGGCCTACTCCAAGGGGGACAAGGACTTCAACGCGGTTCTGACCCGGATCAAGGGCCAGGCGTTCGACGTCGTCTACCTGCCGGGCTACTACCAGGAGGTAGGCCTGATCGTGAAGGCGGCCCGGGCGCTGGGGATCACCGCCCCGGTCCTCGGCGGCGACGGCTACGACTCGCCTGACCTGGTCAAGCTGGCCGGGGCCGCGTCGCTCACCGACGTCTACTACACCAACCACTACTCGGCCCTGGACCAGGACCCCAAGGTGACCGAGTTCGTGGCGGCCTTCCAGAAGAAGTACAACGCCGACCCGGGCGCCTTCCAGGCTCTCGGCTACGACACCGCGAAGGTGGTCGCCGACGCCCTGTCGCGGGCCTCGGAGCTGAAGGGCGAGGCGGTGAAGAACGCCCTCGCTGAGACGAAGGACTTTCCGGCAGTGACCGGCAAGCTGTCGATCGACGCCAACCACAACCCGGTCAAGGACATCGTCGTGATCAAGCTGGCCAACGGCGCCGAGAGCAGCAGCGAGAAGGTCCAGGTCTAAGAGAGCAGGCGTTTCCACGGGCAGTACCGGCCGTGGGTGGGGCTGGCAAAGGGGACCTATGGTCGAGCTGTGGCAGCAGGTGGTCAACGGGCTGTCGATCGGGAGCATCTACGCCCTGATCGCGCTGGGCTACACGATGGTGTACGGGATCATCCAGCTGATTAACTTCGCTCACGGCGACGTGTACATGGTGGGCGCCTACGTGGGGTACTTCTGCATGACCACCGCCCGGCTCGGCTTCTTCGAGTCACTGGTGCTGGCGATGCTCGTCTGCGCCCTGCTCGGGGTGGTCATCGAGAGGGTCGCGTACAAGCCCCTGCGCGGCTCCACCCGGATCGCGGTCCTGATCACCGCGATCGGGGTCTCGCTGCTGCTGGAGTACACGATGATGTACTTCGTCGGCGCCGGGGCCCGCAGCTACCCTGAGCCGCCGAGCTGGCTGGCCGGCTCGGTCAGCCTCGGCGGGGTCACCATCGACAACAAGAAGCTGCTGATCATCGCCACCTCCGTGGTGCTGATGGTGGCGCTGCAGCTGGTGGTGAAGAAGACCAAGGTCGGCAAGGCGATGCGGGCGGTGTCCCTGGACCCGGACGCGGCCCGGCTGATGGGGATCGACGTCGACAGCACGATCTCGTTCACCTTCGCGATCGGGTCGGCCCTGGCCGGTGCCGCCGGGGTGCTGGTCGGCGTCTACTACAACTCGATCGACCCGCTGATGGGGATCATGCCTGGCCTCAAGGCCTTCGTGGCTGCGGTGCTGGGTGGGATCGGCCTGATTCCCGGCGCCCTGCTCGGCGCGTACGCGATCGGCTTCGTCGAGACCACGGTCTCGGCGGTCGGCTACTCGGTCGCCCGCGACGCGGTGGTCTTCGCGGTGCTGATCGGGATCCTGATCGGCAAGCCGTCCGGGCTGCTCGGCAAGAACGTACGGGAGAAGGTGTGACATGGCCTGGCGGGGCCCGCTGCTGAAGCTGGTTGCGGCGCTGGCTGTGTTCGGCGTCGTCCAGGGGCTGATCACGGCCGGGGTGGTCGACGACTTCGCCCTGATCACGATCATCACGATCTGCATCAACATCGTCCTGGCGACCAGCCTCAACCTGATCACCGGGTTCACCGGGCAGTTCTCGCTGGGGCACGCCGGCTTCATGGCGCTCGGCGCGTACGTGACCGGGCTGTTCACGATCCAGTACCCGACCCTGGGCGGGTTCGCTGTCGGGCTGCTGCTGGGCTCGCTCGCGGCAGCCCTGGTCGGGCTGCTGGTCGGGCTGCCGACGCTGCGGCTGCGCGGCGACTACCTGGCGATCGCGACCCTGGGCATGGCCGAGATCATCCGGGTCACCCTGCTCACCCTCGACATCACCAACGGCGCTGCCGGGCTGAACGGGATCCCGCCGTTCATGGACTGGCCCACAGCGTTCGCGCTGACGCTGGTCACGGTGGTCCTGATCGGCAACTACCTGCGCTCGCGGCACGGGCGCGACTGCATCGCGGTCCGCGAGGACGAGACCGCCGCCGACGCGGTCGGGGTGAACACCACCTTCGCCAAGGTCTCCGCCTTCGTGGTCGGGGCCTTCTTCGGTGGCCTGGCCGGCGGGATGTACGCCTCGTACTTCTTCTTCCTCAAGCCTGACCAGTTCGGCTTCCTGAAGTCGGTCGACATCCTCGTGATCGTGGTCCTGGGCGGGATGGGGTCACTGTCGGGCTCGGTGATCGGGGCGATCCTGCTGGGGTTGCTGTCGACCGCCACCCAGGGCGTGCCGGAGGTCCGGATGATCGTGTACGGGCTGGTGCTGGTGGTGATCATGGTCTTCCGGCCGCAGGGGCTGCTCGGTGACTCCGAGCTCAGCTGGAGGATGCTGAGGCGGCTGGTCGGGTCACGGCGCACGGAGGCCCAGCCATGAGCCCGGTCCTGGAGGTGGCGGGCCTGACCCGCAGCTTCGGTGGCCTGACCGCGGTCTCGGCGGTCGACCTGGAGGTCGGCGAGGGTGAGCTGGTCGGCCTGATCGGTCCCAACGGCGCCGGCAAGACGACCGTGTTCAACCTGCTTACCGGGGTCTACCCGCCCAGCTCGGGCAGCATCACCTTTCACCGCGACGGCCGCCCGCTCCAGATCGGGGGCAAGGCCCCGTACGCGATCTGCCGGGCCGGGATCGGGCGGACCTTCCAGAACATCCGGCTGTTCCGCAACCTCACCGTGCTGGAGAACGTGAAGGTGGCGATGCAGCAGACCGTGCGCTACCCGATGCTGGCCTCGTTCCTGCACGTCCTCGGGTACGGTGCGGGGGAGCGGCGGATCCACGAGCAGAGCATGGAGCTGCTGGAGCGGCTGGGGCTGGCCGGCAAGCCGGACGAGCAGGCCCGCAACCTCTCGTACGGGGAGCAGCGGCACCTGGAGATCGCCCGGGCCCTGGCGACCCGGCCCACGCTGCTGCTGCTGGACGAGCCGGCAGCCGGCATGAACCCGGCCGAGACCGCCGCCCTGACCACTTTGATCCGCGAGCTGCGTGACGACTTCTCGCTGTCGGTGCTGCTGATCGAGCACGACATGTCGCTGGTCATGACGCTCTGCGAGCGGCTGTACGTGCTGGACCACGGCCAGCTGATCAGCTCTGGAAGCCCCGACCAGGTCCGCTCCGACCGCAAGGTGGTCGAGGCCTACCTGGGTGAGGAGGCGCCCCGTGCTTGAGGTTCGGGACCTCCACGTCCACTTCGGCGGGATCCACGCCCTCAAAGGGATCTCGCTGCGGGTGGAGGAGGGCGAGATCGTCACCCTGATCGGCTCCAACGGCGCCGGCAAGACGACGACCCTGCGGACCGTCTCGGGACTGAACCGGCCCAGCGAGGGCTCGGTGCTGCTCGACGGGCAGGACATCACTAAGGCCTCGGCGCAGCGGCGGGTACGGCTCGGGCTGAGCCAGGTCCCCGAGGGGCGGCGGGTCTTCGCCAGCATGACCGTGGCCGAGAACCTCGACCTGGGCGCGTACCTGCGCAAGGACAAGGCCGCGCTGCCGGCCGAGCGGGACCACGTGTACGAGCGGTTCCCGGTGCTGGCCGAGCGGCGCAGGCAGCTGGCCGGGACCCTCTCCGGCGGCGAGCAGCAGATGCTGGCCATGGGCCGGGCACTGATGGCGAAGCCGAGGGTGCTGCTGCTGGACGAGCCGTCGATGGGGCTGGCGCCGCTGCTGGTGCAGGAGATCTTCGACATCATCACCCAGATCAACCAGGAGGCCCAGACCACGATCCTGCTGGTGGAGCAGAATGCCCACATGGCGCTGCAGATCGCCCACCGGGGGTATGTGATGGAGACCGGCCGGATTGTGCTCTCAGGCGATGCGGCTGACCTGGCTGGCACGGAGGAGATCCGCAAGGCGTACCTGGGAGGCTGAAAGATGTTCGTGAAGAACCGGATGACCGCGAACCCGTTCACGGTGGGGCCCGACGAGACCGTGCCCACGGCGGTGGCGCTGATGACGAAGAAAGGCGTCCGGCACCTGCCGGTGGTCAGCCGGGGCCGGGTCGTGGGGGTGCTGTCGAAGGGTGATGTCGACGCGGCTGGCCCGTCACGGGCGACGAGCCTGTCGGCCGGTGAGATCACGTACCTGCTGAACAAGCTCAAGGTCTCGAAGATCATGACCCGCGACCCGATCCTGATCGCCCCGGACGCGCTGCTGGAAGAGGCCGCGGTCCTGATGCGGGACAACAAGATCGAGATGCTGCCGGTGGTGGAGGACGGTGAACTGGTCGGGGTGATCACCGAGAGCGCGATCCTCGACGCGTTCATCGAGCTGCTCGGCTTCCGTGACCCCGGGACCCGGCTCACGATCTCAGCCCCCGACCGGCCCGGGATGCTGCAGCGGCTCGGGGAGGTGACCGCGAAGCACCACGCCAACGTGCAGCACGTCGCCGTGTACCGGGGCGGAGAGCAGTCGATCGTGGTGCTCGGGGTCAACACCCACAACGCGGAGCAGATCGAGGCCGAGCTGGAGCAGCAGGGCTGCACGGTGCTGGCAACCCTGTCGAATCCCTAGCTGTCTAGTCCCTCGCCAGCGGGCTGCTCCCGGCGGGGCAGTGACGGCCCTAGGACCGTCGCCGGGGCCAGGCCTGGGTGAGCCAGACCCGGCCCCGGGAGGTCAGCGCCCGGTCGGCGACCAGGCGCCGCAGGACTGGGCCGGCCCGACCCGGCTCACCAGCCAGGCAGGCCGAGCTGCTGGGCCTGCTTCTTCAGGTCCTCGTCGTACAGGGCGGCGGCCTCGACGGCCGTCTTCTGCCCGGTGCCGACCAGGATCACGATGTGCTCCAGGTTCGGGCCCTTGATCGGGGAGACGAACTCCAGCGCCGAGACCGAGGTGCCGGCGTCGGCGTACGCGACGATGTCCTTCACGACCCGGGGGACATCGCCGGTCGGCTTGCAGGTCTTCGTCCCGTACGGGCCGTTCGGCTGGGCGCCCGCGTTCTGGACCTGGCAGCCGGCGTCGGAGGCCGCAAACTTCACGAACTCCTTGGCTCCCTCCAGCTTCTCGCCGGTCACCGTCTTCGGGATGTACAGGCCGTTGCAGACCCAGGTGGTGAGGATGTTCTGGGTGGCCCTCTTGCCCGGGATCCCGAAGAAGCCGAGGTCAGCCACCTTGTCGGGCTGGTTCTTGGAGATGATGTCGATCGAGCTCGACAGGATCGGGAAGTGGGCGGCCTCGCCGTTGGCGAGCTTCACGATCACCTGCTCCTGGGTGGCCGCGGCCGCGTCCGGGTTGAAGTAGCCGGCCTTGAACAGCTCCTCGGTGTACTGGAAGCCGGCCAGGGCGGGCTCCTGGGAGAACGTGGCCTGGTTCTTGGTGTACTTGTCGGCCCACTGCGGGTCGGCCTTGGCGACATTGGCGTAGTCGCCGAGGATGAACAGCTGCGAGGTCCAGGTGGTGCCGTACGACTGGAGGACGGGGATCTTGCCGGCCGCCTTGACCTTCGCGTTGTTCGCCATGAACTCGTCCCAGTTCTTCGGGACCGACAGGCCCAGCTCGGCGTACAGCTTCGTGTTGTACATGATTCCGCCGCCGGAGCCCGAGCCCCACGGCCCGCCGTACACCCTGCCGTCCATGGTGACCGCGGTACGGAAGGCGTCGGTCAGGTTGCTGGCCCAGGACTCGCCGGACAGGTCGACCAGGTTGCGCTCCGGGTTGATGTTGCGCATCAGCGAGCCGGAGTTGTACTGGAAGATCTCCGGCATCTCCCCGGTGGCCAGCCGGGTCTTGACGATGTTGTCGCCCTCGCCGCCGCCGGGGCGGACCTCAATGCTGACCTGGTACCTGTCCTGCGACTCGTTGAAGGCCTTCATCAGGCCCTCGGCGTACGCGGTGTTGGTGTTGCCGGTCGAGTACAGCAGCTTCAGCGGGACCCGGTTGCCGCCGCCGCTGGAGCCCAGGCTGCCGGACTGGCAGCCGGAGGCCGCCAGCAGAGCGCCGGCGCCGAGGCCGGTGAGGAAGGTCTTGCGGGTGACTGTCATGGTGCCCTCCTTAGGCGTTCAGGCTGACCTGGCAGCTGCCGGCCAGCTCCTGTACTGAGCCGTCGGGGTGACGCAGCTCACCGGTCACCCCGTCGGGGAGGACCACGTCGACCGTGGTCCGACCGGCATCCGTGCGCCAGTGCACGCTGACGGTGCCGGAGGGGGTGTCGAGGCTGGTCGTGGCCCAGGTCAGGCCACCACCAGGCCGGGGGGCTACGAGCACCCGGCGGTAGCCCGGCTCCAGCGGGGCCAGCCCGCCCACCACCTGGTGCAGCCAGTCGGCCACCGCGCCCAGGGCGTAGTGGTTGAAGGACGTCATCTCGCCAGGGTTGATGCTGCCGTCGGGCAGCATCGAGTCCCAGCGCTCCCAGACCGTGGTGGCGCCCATCGTCACCGGGTACAGCCAGGACGGGTTCTCCCGCTCCAGCAGCAGCCGGTAGGCCTCGTCCAGGTGCCCGGTCCGGGTCAGCGCCGGCAGCACGAACGGGGTGCCGGCGAAGCCGGTCGCGATCCGGTACTGGTTCTCGGCGACCAGCTCGGCCAGCCGCCGCCCGGCGAGCTGCTCCTGCTCGGGGGTCAGCAGCCCGAAGCAGATTGCCAGCGCGTACACCGTCGGGCAGTCGGAGCGGACCGTGCCCTCAGCGCAGACGTAGTGCTGGCCGAAGGCCTGCCGCAGCCGGTCGGCGTACCTGCGGTAGCGCTCGGCCGCCTCGGTCTCGCCGAGCAGGGTGGCGGTCTCGGTGGTGATCACCGCCGAGCGGTAGAGGCACGCGGTCGCCACCACGCCCTTGTCGGCCTTGGCCGCGGCCGGGTCCTCGGGCGGCGCGCTCGGGTCGAGCCAGTCAGCGAACTGGAAGCAGCCTTCCCACAGCCCGTCGCCGGTGAGCAGGGTCTCGACGTGGTCGAGGTGTGAGGTCATGACCGGGAAGGCCCGCCGCAGCGCGTCGAGGTCCCCGTACGCCTGCCACAGGGCCCAGGGCACCCAGCAGCCGGCGTCGCTCCACAGGCAGGTCGACTCCGGCGGCCGGCCCGGGCGCTGCCGGTCCAGCTTGAGGACGTCGGGGACCACGTACGGGATGATCCCGCCGTGGTGAGCCTGCTCGACCGCGACGTTCTCCAGCCACTCCCCGAGGAAGGCCGAGACGTCGAACAGGAAGGCTGCTGTGGGGGCGAAGGCAGAGATGTCGCCGGTCCAGCCGAGCCGCTCGTCGCGCTGCGGGCAGTCGGTGGGGAGGTCGACGAAGTTTCCCTTCTGGCCCCACACCACGTTGCGGTGCAGCTGGCTGACCAGCTCGTTGGAGCACTCGAAGTGCCCGGTCCGGCGCAGGTCGGAGTGGATCACGACCGCGGTCAGGTCCTGCTCGGTGGGGGTGCCGGGCCAGCCGGTCACCTCGACGTACCGGAAGCCGTGGAAGGTCAGGGTCGGCTCGAAGACGTCGTCACCGCCGGAGCAGATGAACCGGTCGGTGGCCTTCGCGCTCCGCAGCGGCCGGGTGCCGATCTCGTCGTGCTCCAGCACCTCGGCGTGCCGCAGGGTGATCTCGGTCCCGGCCGGGGCGCAGATGCGGGCCTGGACCCAGCCGACGAGGTTCTGCCCGAAGTCGACCAGCGTCTTGCCGGAGGGCGACTGCCAGGTCCTGACCGGCGAGACCTGCTCGTGGCGGACCACCCGGGGCCCGGTGTACGCGACCAGCCGGGCGTGGTCGAAGTCGACCTCCCGTACCCCGCCCCAGCCGGGCCGGGGGCTCGGGTCGGTGCACCAGCCGGTGACGTCGACCCGGGCGTCGATGGTCTCGCCGTCGTACAGGTCGTTCGCCAGCACCGGCGACGGGCCGGACTGCCAGCCGGGGCCGGTGGCGACGAGCTGCTCGTGGCCGTCGGCGTACCGCAGCCGCAGCTCGGCGATCACCGCCGGCTGCTGGGCGTAGAAGCCCTGGCCGCCCTGGAAGCCGAGCCGCCCGACGGCCCAGCCGCGGCCGAGCTGGAAGCCGAGCACGACCGGCCCGTCGCCGGTGAGGTGGGCGGTCACGTCGTACGTGTAGACCCGGACCCGCCACTCGTAGCTGGACCACCCGGGGCAGAGGAGGTCGGCGCCGACCCGCTGCCCGTTCAGGTACGGCTCGAAGAGCCCGAGCCCGCTGGCCTCCAGGGTGGCGGCCACGACCTCACCGTGGCCTGGGTCGCGCTCGGCGACGGTGCGCACCAGGGGGGCTTGGGCGTGCTCGGCCTCGGACTCGATCAGGCGGGCGGACGACAGCAGGGAACGGGTGGACGTGGTCACGGGCGGCGCTCCTTCGCGCGGCGGTCGGTGGACGGGGATAGCCCAGCACGACGATTGAAACGTGTCAAGGGCCGGGCTGAGCCCGCGTCCCTGCGGCACCAGCGGGGCGAGCCGGCGGCCGGGCCGAGCGCCCGTCGAGCGGCGGCCCACCGAGCGGGGGGTGAGCCCACACCTGCGGGTTGCAGGAGGCGGCGAGCGCGCGGCGGTCCACCGAGCGGGGTGAGCCCCTTGACGGCGGCAGCGCTACGGCGTACTCTCCGACGAATCGTGAATCGTTTCACGGCAGCGTCGCCGAGCGTTCCCGCGACGCTGCCCGGACCCGAGAGGCAGGTCCTATGGCCGCTGCTCCAGCCCGGCGCGCGCCTTTCGGTCGGGCCGTGTCCCAGGTCTACACCCGGTCTGCGTACCCGGTGTGGTTCCTGGCCCCGGCCGCGATCCTCTTTCTCACGTTCTTCCTGGTGCCGACCGTGGCGTCGTTCTACTACGCCTTCACCCGCTGGGACCTGCAGGAGGCGACCTGGATCGGGCTGGCCAACTTTCGGCAGTTCTTCGCCGAGCCGCAGCTGGTCCAGGGGCTGACCAACACGATCATCTACGCCGTGGTCACCAGCGGCAGCAAGGTGGTGATCGGGCTGCCGCTGGCGGTGCTGCTGACCAGCAGCGTCCTGGGCCGGGGGCTGGTGCGGTCGATCATCTTCTTTCCGGTGCTGGTCTCCACGGTCGGTGTGGGTATTGCCTTCAAGGCCCTGATGGACCCCAACCTCGGCCTCATCAACCGGGCCCTGGCGGTGGTCGGGATCGACGGGCCAGGCTGGCTCATCAACCCTGACCTGGCCCTGTTCTCGGTCGCCATCGTCGACATCTGGAAAGGGGTCGGGCTGGCCACCCTGATCTACATGGCCGGCATTCTCGCCATCCCCAAGGAGTACTACGAGGCGGCCGAGGTCGACGGGACCGGAAAGCTCAGGCAGTTCTTCCACATCACCTTGCCGCTGGCCTGGCCGGCCACCGCCACCGTGATCACCCTGTCGCTGATCGGCGGGCTGCGCTCCTTTGACCTGATCTGGGCCATGACCAAGGGCGGGCCGGGGTTCGCCTCCGACGTCATCGCGTCGGTGATCTACAAGCAGTACCAGGCTGGCTTCTACGGGCTCTCGACCGCCGGCAACGTGGTGCTGTTCCTGCTGGTGGCGCTGGTCGTGATGCCGCTGCAGTACCTGCTGACCCGACGGGAGGTGGACCTGTGAGCGAGTCGCCCAGCGGCCGTGCTCCCAGCGTCTGGCGCCGGCTGCCGCTGACCATCATCACGTTCGCGGTGGTGACGGTGGTCTTCGTCGTCCCCTTCGCGTTCATCGTGCTGCAGGCCGTCAAGAGCTCGGCCGAGTCGTCGGAGCTGAGCCTGTCCTGGCCGAGTGAGACCCGGGTCGTGGAGAACTTTCGCGAGGTCATCTCGGCCCGTCAGTACGACCTGGTGCTGGCCTTCATCAACTCCTCGGTGCTGACCGTGGTCTCGGTCACCTTCATGGTGCTCTTCGCGGCGATGGCGGCCTTCATCTGGCAGCGTCGCAAAGGGCGGGTCGGCTTTCTCATCCAGCTGATGGTGCTGGCCGGGCTGGTGATCCCGCCGGCCGTCGTCCCGACAGTGTGGGTGCTGCAGAGCCTCGGGCTGTTCAAGACCCTGCCCGGCCTGATCTTCATCGAGATCACCTTCGGCATGTCGTTCTCGACGATGCTGTTTCGGGCCTTCATCGCGGCGATCCCGCGGGAGATCGACGAGGCCGCCATCGTCGACGGGGCGGGTCCGCTGCGGCTCTTCTTCTCGGTGATCTTTCCGCTGCTGCGCCCGGTGATCATCACGGTCGTGGTGGTCCAGTCGGTGCACGTCTTCAATGACTTCACCTCACCGCTGTACTTCCTGCCGGGCTACCCGACCGTGCAGCTCACCCTGTACTCGTTCATGTCGGAGTTCCTGACCGAGTACAACCTGCTCTTCATGAACGTGCTGCTGATCACCATCCCACCGCTGATCATGTTCATCATCTTCAACCGGCAGATGGTGGCCGGGATGACCTCGGGAGCGGTCAAGGGGTAGGGCGCTGGGGGCGCAGGGCAGGCCCTCGCCGGTCGGCCGCAGAGGTCGCCGGGGAGCGGGCGGCAGCGTGAACCCGTACGGGTGCAGCGATCCACCTCCTGGACGAGGGGTGACGGGCCTGCCGCGGAGGCTAGCCTCAGCCGCGTACCCGAGCAGAGAGGACCCCATGCCTGACGGTCTGTCGCCGCTCACCCGGGCTACCCGGGCCGGCCTCGACTGGGACAGCCAGCACCATGCCGTGGTGCCCCCGATCTACCTGTCCACGACCTACCGCTTCCCTCGCCTGGGTGAGTCACCCGGTCACGAGTACGGCCGCACCAGCAACCCGACCCGCAGCCTGCTCGCCGACACCCTGGCCGAGCTGGAGGGCGGCGCCGGGGCTGTTGTCACCGCCTCGGGGATGGCGGCCGTCACCACCGTGGTCCACGCGGTCGTCCCACCAGGCTCCCTGGTCGCGATCCCGCACGACCCGTACGGCGGCAGCTGGCGCCTCTTCGACGCCCTCGCCCGCACGAGCCGGCTGCGCCTGCGGCTGGTGGACTTCACCGACCTCGCCGGCCTGGAGGAGCTGTGGCAGGACGAGCCGAGCCTGGTCTGGCTGGAGTCCCCGTCCAACCCGCTGCTGCGGATCACCGACCTGGCTGCGGTCAGCGATGCCGCCCACCGGGCTGGGGCCCTGGTCGCTGTCGACAACACCTTCCTCTCCCCGGCGCTGCAGCGCCCGATCGGCCTCGGGGCCGACATCGTCGTCCACTCCAGCACCAAGTACCTCAACGGGCACTCCGACGTGCTGGGTGGGGCAGCAGTCGCCGCCAGCTCTCACATGGCCGAGGGCCTCGTCTGGTGGGCCAACTGCCTGGGTACCTCGGGCTCGCCGTTTGACGCGTACCAGACCCTGCGCGGGCTGCGGACCCTGGGGGCGCGGACCCGGGCCCACAGCGAGAACGCCCAGGCGGTGGCGGAGCTGCTCGCCCAGCACCCCGCAGTGCGCCGGACCCACTACCCGGGCCTGCCCGACCACCCGGGCCACGACCTCGCCCGCCGTCAGCAGGCCGGATTCGGCGGGATGCTCTCCTTCGAGCTGGCCGACCGGGAGGCGGTCGACCGGGCCCTGGACGGGCTGCGCTGCTTCTCGCTGGCCGAGTCCCTCGGTGGCGTGGAGAGCCTGATCTGCCACCCGGCCACCATGACCCACGCCGCGATGCCGCCCGAGGTTCAGCAGGCTGCCGGCATCACCCCTGGCCTGCTGCGGGTCTCGGTCGGGATCGAGCAGACCGAGGACCTCCTGGCCGACCTTCGCTGCGCTCTGGACCGGGCCTGACCCACACCCTTGACTACCTTGTGGTAGTCGACTAGGGTGACGACGATATCGTCGTAAGGAGGGGTGATGGTGGAGGTGAGCGGCAAGGTCACCTCGCCTCAGTCGCTGGGGCGGATCCTGCAGCAGTCACGGCTGGTCGCCGGGCTGACACAGCGTGAGCTGGCCCAGCGGCTGGGGATCTCGCAGCGGTACGTGTGGGAGATCGAGGCCGGCAAGCCGTCGCTGTACACCGACCGGCTGTTCGCGTACATGCGGGCCACCGGGATGCGGCTGACCGCCACCATCGAGGTCGACGAGGAGCTGATGCATGGCCGGTCTGGTGGTTGACCTGTACGGCACCTGCATCGGGCACCTGCGCGGCCCCTGGCGAACGTTCGACTTCGACCCCGACCCGGCCGGGGTAGCGAGATTCGGCCTGGACTCGCCGGCCTTGTCGCTCGCGGTTCCGCTGACCCTGAGAGCCCGGCGCTCGGGACGGGAGCGGCGCCAGGCCTGGTTCGCCGGGCTGCTCCCGGAAGGACCGATGCTGCAGCGTCTGGCCGCGGAGGCCGGGGTCCCGGCGCACGACACGGTCGCCATGCTGCGACGGTACGGGCGAGACATCGCTGGAGCCCTGCAGATCTGGGACCCCGATGTTCCCGGTGAGCCTCGCACCCCTCGGCTCCTTGCTCTGACCGGCGGTGGGGTCGCCGACCTGCTGCGCCAGGTCAGGGACTCCCCCCTGGCCAACGTCGATGCCGCCGGGAAGACCTCGCTCGGCGGGGTGCAGGAGAAGATCGTCCTGGCCCGCGTCGACGGCCGCTGGCACCGGGCCCTCGATGGGTACCCGTCGACCCACATCCTCAAGTCCCGGTCCGCCACGATCGGCGACGAGGAGTACGGGGCTCGGATCGCCCGGCACCTGGGCCTCGCCCGCCACGAGACCTGGATCGAGGCGTTCGACGATGTTGACGCCCTCGTCATTGAGCGCTTCGACCGCGATCCCGAGCGCATCCACCAGGAGGACCTGAGCCAGGTGCTCGGCCTGGTCGGCGACCAGAAGTACCAGCGGATCGGTGGGCGGGCGAGCCTGGCCAGGGTCGCCGCCGCGATCAGGGACCTGAGTGGCGAGCCCTGGCTGTGGCTACTGCGCCTGGTCACCCTCGCCACTGCAGTCGGGAACCTGGATCTGCACACCAAGAACCTGGCGGTCCTGCACCCCCTCGACTCCGACCCGGTCCCCGCCCCTGCGTATGACGTGGTCCCGATGGCTCACCGCCCGAGCGACGGCGAGCTGGCGCTGGCTGTGGCCGGTGAGTACCGGCAGGCCGCGGTCACTGTCCAGCACCTCGTCGACGAGGCCGCCTCCTGGGGGCTTGGCACAGGGGAGGCGAGAGCAGTGGTCGGCGAGACCTGCGAGCGGGTACGCGACTTCGTCAGGGCCAGTGAGCCGCACCCGCTCGCACAGCCAGGTCTGAGGGCTGCGGTCCTGGGCTTCTGTGAGCACCTGCTGGCCGGCCGACCCGCGGGCGGCTCCTGACCGGGCAGAACCCCGGTCGGGGAGCGCTGCGAGAGCGGTGGGCTACCGGACGACCAGCTCGGCCACGATCCCGCGGTGGTCGCTGCCGGCGACCTCGAAGGCACGGACTCCGGTGGCCGTGACCCGGTGGTTCACCAGGACGTGGTCGATCGCGATCATGGGCGGGAACGGGGTCTCGGTGCTGAACGTCGGCTGCCAGCCGACCCCGGACTGGTCGACGGCGTCGGTGAGCCCGGCGCGCAGCAGCCGCCGTACGGTGAGGTGCTCGACGGTCGCGTTGAGGTCGCCGGCCACCACCACCGGCTGCTCCTGGTGGCGCAGCACCGCCTCGCGGATTCGCTCCGGCTCCTCGGTCCAGGCCTGGGTCCCGAGCAGCGGGTTCACCGGGTGGGCGGCGACCAGCACCAGCGGGCCGTCGGGGCGCTCGACCCGGACCGCCATGGTGGTGAAGGTGGTGTCGAGGCGCTCCAGCTCGGTCAGCGGGCTGGTGCTGTAGACCATGGTCCCGCCGGCGTAGCGGCCGGTCGGGTCGGACGTCCCGACCCGGTACGGGTAGTGGCTCAGGGTCGGCTGGGCCCGCTCGAGGAAGTCGTCGGTGACCTCGGTCAGCACCAGCAGGTCGGGCTGGGCAGCGGACACAGCCGCCTTGAACTGGTCGTGGTCTGCCTGGCCGAACTGCACGTTGAGCGCCATCAGCCGCACCGGGCTACCCTCGGCCGAGGGCTGGGCGTGCGGCAGGTGGGGCAGCGCCCAGAGCGTCTGGGCCGCTAGTGCCACTCCGACCGGGACCGCCCACCAGCGGGTCCGGCCCCGCCCGAGCCCGAGCAGGGCGGCGAGGGCGACCAGCCACATCGGCACCGCGTACGGGATGAATGACGCCAGCAGCGCCGGCAGGACTCGGCGCGCCTGCAGCCCCGGGAAGATGTACAAGACGGCCAGCCCGCTCGCCGGCAGGACTGGCATCACCCCCAGCACCAGGGCCATCTGTCTCGCAGTGCTCCGCACCGGACCAGCCTGCCAGACACCGCCTACTCGCCCGACCAGGCGGGTTTCTGCAAGACGGCCGGCGCCTGGCGTACCGGAACTGAGTCTGTGCTCTGCCTGGTCAGATGTTCTTTGCTCCGGTGTCGCGGAGGAGCTGGAGGTACTTCGGGTCCTCACCCTCGAAGATCTCGTGACCCTCCAGCATGAACGCACTCATCAGCGAGTCCGCAGCAGCGTCCCGCTGACCCAGCTCCAGCTGGCCCAGCCGCAGCCAGATGAACCCGTTCCCGCCGTCGGAGGCGTCCATGGCCTGCTGGGCGAAGTCGACGACGAGGTCGTACTGGCCGGCTGTCCAGTACGCATCCGCCAGCGATGCGCAGAACCACATCGTCGCCTCGTACAGGCTCTTCGGCTCTGGTACCAGCGCCAGGCCCTCGGTCCAGGCCTTGACGGCTGTCTGCCAGTCGCCAGCCTCCAGGGCCTCGTTGCCCACCTCCGCCAGCCGGTCTACCTCGTCCTCGTCCAGCTCGGCCGGAGCAGCCGAGCCCTCCACCAGCGGCTCCCCCTCCGCCAGCCGCAGAAAGTTCGGGTCCAGCTCCCGGAACGCCCGCTTCCCGAAGGTCGTGAGCATCCGCTTGAACACGTCAGCCGCGGCAGCCATGTCACCCAGCGCGTACATGCTCTCGCCCCACTCCTCCAGCACACTCGGGTTGTCCTCGTACCCGTAGGAGGCCCGGAAGCGCTCCAGCCAGTGAAGAGTCTCCTCCCGCAGCCCTGCCTCGGCTGCTCCCTGCATCGCATTCGACGAGACATGCTGCGGGACACTGGCCGTCAGGACCTTCGTCTCCAGGTCGTCACCTGGGATCTCGTCCCAGACCCGCTCCGCGAGCCGTAGCGCGCCATCGACGTCTCCAGCGTCAAACAGGTCGGCGACCCGATCGGCATCATCGCTCAGCCTCTCAGCCTCGCGGGCAGGAAGATCATTCACACCGAAGCTGATGTGCATAGCCCCTGCTTAGCCTATAGAAATGCCGATCCAGGATCGACACAACGACTTTTCGCTCGCCCACCCATGGACATACTGTATCGTCCGGGCTGCGGCTCGTAGTTCCTTGAGCTCAGCATCTACCGCCGCGCGGTGTCGCTTCGAGGGCCATGCATGCAGCCCACTCGGTTCCACCAGTCGACAGCGTCTTCGGGATGATGCCCCGTGTGGCACTGACTCAGCTTGTAGCGTTCAAACTGCTTTGGCCCCCGACCTGGCGGGTGCCGATCGCTGCACGGGAGACCGCTGCTCAAGGAGCGAGGCGCATGGAGGGGCGCTGCAGGTCGACCAGGTCTGGGTCCTGCTCCTCCACGAGATCCTCGAACCGGTCCCACCCGCGCTCCAGCACGAGCTGCGCCTCCTCCGTCCCGATCGGCACCAGCCAGGCCACCGCCACGTCCCCGTCGGCGCCGGCGAACCAGGCCAGCTCGTCTGGGAAGTACACCGGAGTCGTGACGTACAGAGCCGTCAGGTCCGTCTCCGGCGCCAGCCGGCCCGCAGGACCCACCACATGCCCCCGCAGCAGCGCCTCGCCCGACTCCAGCACCGTCAGCCCCACCTGCCACAGCAGTGACAAGGCCACATCAGCCGGAACCGACCTGCGCAGAACCATCAGGAGCTCCTGGCGGATCTCACGCCCCGAGGTCGGTGACACCAGCCCAGCCCGACTCAGCCCGAGCGTTGAGTACGCCACCGACTCTGGGTCTGAGCCGTGCTCGTACTCCACGATCTGGAACGGCATCGAGCCACCGTCAGGGTCGGTCGACCACCCCCTCTGGACCGGGCCCAGGAACCTCTCGGCGTGCTCCACCATCGATGTCACGGCTGACCCCCACGTCTCGCGTCGTTGTGACCGCCGCTCCGGGTGCGCGGCATACACTCTGCCATCACACGACTATGACAGTCGTCACCGATCCTCCGTGCCGGCTTGCCACCGCACAAGACGACGATCTCGCGGATCGCCTTGACAATCTTGCTTCTGGCTCCGGCGAGGATCTTCCTCGCCGTCTCAGCCGCCCATCAGCCCGCTGCTGCGCCGCGCGTCACGACCCGGCGCCCGTCGTCCAGGGCCCGGACCCGGCTGGCCAGAACGGCAGGCCAGGTGCGAACCTTGCCCGGTGAACGACCTCACCCCAGTCCCCGTCCGTCCCGAGACCTGGGCCGGCGCCGGCTTCAGCCTCGGCGCCCAGGCCGGTCCCGACCAGGTCGCCTTCGCGGTGTACGCGCCGGCCGCGACCCGCGTCGAGCTGGAGCTGTACCAGCAGCCGACCGGGGCCGACGCGTACGCCTCGTTCGAGCTCGCCCAGGGCAGCGACGGGGTCTGGCGCGGGGCTCTGGCCGGGATCGGCGAGGGCACCCTGTACGGCTACCGCTGCTGGGGGCCGAACTGGCCGTACGACCCGGCCTGGACCCGGGGCGGCTCGTCAGCCGGCTTCCTCAGCGACGTCGACGCCGCCGGGAACCGGTTCAACCCCAACAAGGTGCTCTTCGACCCGTACGCCCGCGAGCTGACGCACACCATGTTCTCCGAGCTGATCGGTCAGGTCGGCGGCGACCCAGGGTTCTTCGGGACCGGCGCCGAGGAGTACGCCGGGCGGACCCGCCGCGAGCACGACACCGCCCGGTTCGTGCCGAAGGGGATCGTGATCGCCGACCAGCCCTGGACCGCGCCGCGCCCGCGGCTGGCGCCGGAGAACTCGGCGGTGTACGAGGCCCACGTCCGCTCCCTGACCCAGCACCCGAGCTCGGCCCGGCTGCGCGAGCTGCTGTCGCGCCAGCCCGGATTCGCGCAGGTGGTCGACGTTCCCGACGAGCTGCGCGGCACGTACGCGGGAGCCGGCTACCTGGCGCCGTACCTGAAGGCGCTGGGGGTCACCACCATCGAGCTGCTGCCGGTGCACGAGACCAACAGCTCGACCGACGCTAGCCGCCCGCAGCTGGCGAACTTCTGGGGCTACCAGACCCTGGCCTACTTCGCGCCGAACCGGCACTACGCCCACGACCGGTCGCCGGGCGGGCCGACGCGGGAGTTCAAGCAGATGGTGCAGGCCTTCCACGACGCCGGGCTGGAGGTCTACCTCGACGTCGTCTACAACCACTCCGCCGAGGGCGGCAACTGGGCCGGTCGGGCCGACACCACCGGCTTCGTCAGCCTCGGCGGCTTCGCCACCAGCGACTACTACGTGCTGTCAGACCAGCAGATGCTGGTCGACGGGGCGACCGGCTGCTCCAACCAGCTCAACTTCTCGGTGCTGGCCACCCAGCAGCTGGTCGTCGACTCGCTGACCTACTGGACGGACGTGATGGGGGTCGACGGCTTCCGCTTCGACCTGGCGCCGGTGCTGGGCCGGACCCCGAACGCCTTCGAGCGGACCAACTGGGACCAGCAGCGCCGCTTCTTCCAGCAGCACCCGCTGCTGCTGCAGATCCGGGACCTGGCCGCCGACCGGCAGATCGAGGTGATTGCCGAGGCCTGGGACCTGTGGGGCTACGAGGTGGGCAGCTTCCCGTCCGGCTGGGGGGAGTGGAACGGCCGCTACCGGGACGCCGTACGGGCCTTCTGCAAGGGCGACGCCAACACGTACGAGACCATCGACCAGCTCAACGGTGACTACCTGCACTTCAACGACCAGGGTGGCCCGCAGCGCTCGATCAACTTCCTCACCGCTCACGACGGCTTCACCCTGGCCGACCTGGTCAGCTACAACGGCAAGGTCAACGACCAGCCGTACCCGTTCGGCCCCTCCGACGGCGGCTCGGACTCGAACCTGTCCTGGGACTCCGGCGGTGACCAGGGGTTCCGCCGGCAGCGGGTGCGGAACTTCCTGACCCTGCTGTACCTGTCGCGCGGGGTGCCGATGATCGTCTCCGGCGACGAGTACGGGCGCACCCAGAACGGCAACAACAACCCGTGGAGCATCGACTCGGTCGGGATCTGGAACAACTGGGCGATGGCGGGCAGCAGCGCTCCGCAGCGGGTCCTGGTCGACCCGGAGCACCCGCAGTGGCGCTACCACGACAACCTGGGCCAGGCGCTGACCCCGGACGGGGTGAACCCGCTGCTGCAGTTCACCCGCTTCGTGGCGGGGCTGCGCCAGCGGCACCCGGCGCTGCGGCAGCGCGCGTACGGGGACGTCGAGCTGGGCGATGACGACGTGTCGTACCTCTTCTTCCGCCCTGACGGGCAGAGCCACCCGGCGGGTGGTGACCGCAGCCTGGTGGTGCTGATCGACTCCAGCGCCGCCCCGGGGGCTGGGGACCTGTGCCTGCTGGTCAACATGGCCGACCAGCCGGTGGACTTCCAGCTGCCGCAGGTCGACCGGCGCCCGTGGCGGACCCTGATCGACACCGCCACCTACGCCGAGCCGCACTGCAACGTCTGGGAGACCGGGACCGGCCCGGTGGTCGACAGCCACTACGGCGTCGCGGCCTGGTCGGTCGTGGTGCTGATCAGCACCGGCCACTGAGCCCACGGCCCAGCAGGCGTCCGCTGTCCACCCGGTCGAGGCTGGCTCGGCAGGCCCCCACCTGAGGCGGCAGCTTTCGGGCAGTCCTCTAGGCGGACCGTTGAGCAGGTGCTGGGCAGGTCTGCTCGTGGTCGCGGTGCCCGGCCGGCTCGAGCTGGAACGTGGTGTGGTGGACCTCGACGGGGAAGTGCTGGGCAGCGCAGGCCTGCAGGGCGTCCAGGATCTCGGCGGTGTGGCCGTCGCGCAGGCACTCGTCGCGGATCACGACATGGGCGGTCAGGGACGGCATCCCCGAGGCGACAGTCCAGGCGTGCAGGTCGTGGACGTCCTCGACGTGGTCGAGCCCGAGGATGTGGCGGCGGACCTCGGCCAGGTCGAGCCGGTCGGGGGTGAAGTCCATCAGGACCTTGCCGGCGGAGCGCAGCAGGGCCACGGCTCGGGGCACAATCATGGCCACGATCACCAGCGAGGCGACGGAGTCGGCCTGCCACCAGCCGGTGAGCGCGACCACGCCGGCCGCCACCAGGACCCCGACCGAGCCCAGGGCGTCAGCGGCGACCTCGAGAAAGGCGGCGCGGGTGTTGAGGCTGTCCTTTCGTCCGCGGGCCAGGACCAGCAGGGCCGCGATGTTGGCGAGCAGCCCGACCACGCCCATCAGCAGCATCCCGTGGGCCTCGACCGGTGTCGGGGAGACTAGGGCGAGGGCTGCCCGGATCGCCACCATGACCGCCACGACCAGCAGCATTCCGGCTTGCAGAGCGGCCCCGATCACCTCGGCCCGGCGCAGCCCCCAGGTGGAGCGGTCGGTCGGTGGCCGGGTGGACAGGTGCGCGGCGAGCAGGGCGATCACCAGCCCGACCGAGTCGGTCGCCATGTGCCCGGCGTCGGCGAGCAGCGCCAGGGAGCCGGTGAGCAGCCCGGTCACGATCTCGCCGACCAGCACTGTCCCGGTCAGGGCTAGGGCGATCGCCAGGCTGGTCCGGGAGGCGCCGGCGGTGTGGTCGTGGTCGTGGTGGCCGTGAGCGTGGTCGTGGTGCTCGTGGTCGCGCTCGTGCTGGTGAGTACTCACAGCGCGTCCCCCTCGTCGGTGTGGGCCGTGATCTGATCAGCCAGGGACTGGGCGGCGGCGAGAACCGCCGCCAGCTCGTCGGCGTGCTCCAGGGCGCTGACTCGGGCCCGGCCGTGGGTGTGGGTGGAGATCAGTCCGGTGCTGCGCAGCAGCGCCAGGTGCTGGGAGATCGTCGACTGCGCCAGCCCGAGGTGCTCGGCCAGCTCGCCGACCTTGTGCTCTCCGCCTCGCAGGTGAAGCAAGATCGCTAGCCGGGTCGGGTCTCCCAGGGCCGACAGCAGAGCGGCCAGGTCGGCCGCGGCGTGGACTGCGGCGGCATCGTCGGGTACGTCGGTCGGCAACAGCTCATGAACAATCGGCATGCACCGATCATATCGGTAGGTACTGAAGTAATGTCAAGAGCCGGCCGAGTGGCTCTGGTCGAGCTCGGCGGTCCAGCGGACCACCAGCGACCGGGCCCGCACCAGCTCCGCCTCGCGCTGGTCGAGGACCTCCAGGAGGTCCTGCATGCTGGCCCGCAGCGCGGTCAGCCGCTCCGCCCCGTCGCCCCCGGTAGGCGGCGCCACGCTGGTGGCGAACTGCCGGATCTCCTTGATGCCCATCCCGGTGTTGCGCAGCGCCTGCACTACCTCCAGCCCGGTGATGTCGACCGGGGAGTAGCGGCGCCGCCCACCCGCGTCGCGGCTGGGGGTGATCAGCCCCTCGGTCTCGTAGAACCGGATCGTCTCCACGGTGAGCCCGGTCCGCTCGGCGACAGCGCCGATCAGCTCTCCGGGCTTGTCGGCTGCTGGCACCTGACCAGGATAGAGGTGCAGAACCCGTTGTCGCGCCGCAGGTGACGGGGATTCTCATCCGGCCAGGCCGCAGTGACAGAATCGCCTCATGATCCCCCTGAGCACGCAGCGGCTGCGGCTGCGGCCGTTCCACGGCGATGACGTGGGCTTCATCCGGCGCCTCCACGCTCACCCTGACCTGGCCCGGTTCATCCCGTCGGTCCTGACCCCCGACGACGAGGCCGCTCGGGAGCGCCTGCGCCGGTTCACCACGCTGGCCGAGCACCCGGTCCAGGGGTTCAGTGTGGTGGAGTTGCGCCAGACGGAGGAGCCGGTCGGGATGGTCCTGGTGAAGCCGGTCCCGCCCTCAGGCGGTGGCGAGCCCCAGGTCCTGGAGATCGGCTGGCGCCAGGTGGCCGAGCACTGCGGTCACGGCTACAGCACCGAGGCCGCCCGGGCGGTGCTGGATGCGGTGCACACCCGCGGGGTCGCCGAGCTGGTGGCCGTCACCCACCCCGACAACACGGCGTCTCAGAGGGTGGCTGAGCGGATCGGGATGGAGCGGGTCGGCCTCAGCCGGGACTTCTACGACACCGAGGTGGTCCTCTTCCGCTCCCGCCGAGAGCGCCCCGAGCCGACCCGGTGGCTGCCGGAGCGCTGGGAGCTGCTGGCTGAGGGCACGTACGGCTTCGCTGGCCCGCAGCGCGACCGGCTGGTGACGGCGCTGCTGAGCGGCGCCAAGCGCACCACCTCCTCCCTGCTGGCCGAGCACGAGCGGCCACCGGAGCCCGGCGGCACAGAGGTGGTGGTCGACTCCAGCGGGGCCCCGGTCTGCATCACCCGGGACGCAGGCGTCGAGGTGGTCCGGCTGGCCGACGTCACCGAGGAGCACGTACGCGGCGAGGGCGAGGGCTTCGCCACGCCTGAGCAGTGGCGTGCCGCTCACCGCCGGTTCTGGACCAGCCGGCCGTACCAGGAGGGCTTTCGGGCGTCCGGGGCCGAGCCCCCGGTCATCAGTGACGACACCCTGGTGGTCTGCGTCCGGCTGGAGGTGCTCGCCCAGCGCCCCGGAGTGCTCACCGACTGAGCTCTCCCTGACCGAGCCAGTCAGGTGTCCATGCTTGTCAGGCGTCTAGTGAGGGGTAGAGCTCCCACGCGGCTCGGCTGGCTGAGCCCCGGTCGTGGTCGCAGAAGGCCTGGGCCAGCCTCGCCGCCAGCGATGGAGGGACGTCGCCGGGTCTGGGGAGACGGACCATGCGGAGCACGGTCGGCTGGAAGCGCAGGGTGCCGCCCCGCATTCGTACGCAGTGGGCCGCGACCTGCCGCTCTACCGGCTCCGACAGCAGCAGGCCGCCGAGAACATCGAGGTCCCACTCGTCGCTGGCGAACCAGGTCAGCCCGTGGTGCGGGTAGTACCCGGCCGGAACCCGCACCGGGTGCGCGTGCAGCAACATGTCTGGCATGACGAGGAGGTCCCGCTCCAGCAGGGCGGGGTTGAACGAGTCGATGGTCCGCCACCACTGCGGGCTGCGCTGAGCAACACTGCGGCCGCGCAGCTGCTCGCCGTGCGCCCGGTAGTAGGACAGCAGCCGCGGGTACTGCGTGATGTTCACCAGGGAGCGGCCCTGCCACGGGCTGATCAGGTGCTCGCCCGTCCAGTGGAACGCCGACCCCTTGACGGCACCAGGAGTCACCATCGGTACGAGACGGTCGGGCTCCACGTCAGCCTGCCGGCGGATGTACACCCGGTCGGCTCCGGTGGCGATGCCGATGCCGATGGTGACTCCGGCCTGCTCGACCAGGGGAAGCCGGTCGAGCCGCGCCAGCCACGCCAGCTCGCTAGGCGTGCCGTCGGGCCACACCGAGCTGGTCGTGTGCCAGTGGTCCATCCGGGCGCAGGCGATGTCGTCGTTGCTGTACCCCTGGGTGGAGGTGGCCCGCCAGTCCAGGTAGTCGCGGGCTGCGGCGCCGGAGAAGCCGGGTGACGCGCTCCCCACCGTGACCGGGCCCTGCTGGCCCCGGCGGAGGCTGATGACCGCAGGGTAGGCGGCGACCTTGTCCGCGAAGGCGTCCACGTCGTGCATCACGAGCACATCGTCGACAGCGAAGCCGCGAACCACCTTGGCACGCAGGTCGCGCCCGTACCCGTTGCGCATCCAGCGGTCGGCGCAGATGTAGACCAGCCGACCCTCCGGGCGGAGCAGGTCGAGGCCGCGCTCAAAGAAGCCAACGAAGATGTCGGCCCGGCGGCTCATGGTGGGGCACAGGTGCCGGTACGTGGCGAGCAGGGCCGGGTCCAGGTTGTCGGCCCTGATGTACGGCGGGTTCCCGACCACCAGGTCGGCCTCAGGCACATCGACCAGGAGAAAGTCCCCCGTGTGGAGCCACGAGTCCACGAGCTGGTCCGCGATCGGGCACCCTGCGCTGACCAGGACCGAGCGGGCCAGCGCCTTGGAGGCCCGGACGTGCTCTGGGCGCAGGTCATATCCCCGCAGCGCCGGGTGCAACGACTCCCACGGTGCGCCCGAGGCGGCCAGACGCTCCACGATGGGGCCGATGAAGGCACCGTTGCCGATGCTGGGCTCGACGACCCGCTGGCGCGAGACATCGCCGGTGTACCCCGCCAGGTCCAGCATCAGGTCCACGACCCAGCGCCGGGTGAAGACCTCGCCCGTTGTCGTCGCAGTCATGCTCCACCTCCAGCGGGAACTCTAGCCGCCGGGTCTGACAGCTCGGTGAGCCCTGACGACCCGTACGGGCTCAGCTGTGCCCAGGGAAGCTGAGGCTGGCCTGCGCGGCGCGCTGCTCGGTGCGGGGCCAGCGGGTGGTGACCACCTTCTGGCGGGTGTAGAAGCGGACCGCCTCCGGGCCGTGGGCGTGGTGGTCACCGAGCAGCGAGTCCTTCCAGCCGCCGAACGAGTAGTAGCCGACCGGGACTGGGATCGGGACGTTCACCCCGACCATCCCGACCTGGACCTGCTCGGCGAGCTGGCGGGCCGACTCACCCGAGGAGGTGAAGACCGCGGTCCCGTTGCCGTACGGGCCGGCGTTGACCAGGTCGATCGCCTGCTCCAGAGTGTCGACCTGCATCACCACGAGCAGCGGCCCGAAGACCTCCTCGCAGTACGCCTTCATCTGCGGCTGCACCCCGGTCAGCACCGTCGGGCCGACGAAGAAGCCCTCCTCGTGGCCGGGGACGACCACGCCGCGCCCGTCGACCACCGCGGTGGCGCCGCCCTGCACCGCCTCGTCGATGAAGGAGACCACCCGGTCCCGGGCGGCGGCGGTGATCACCGGCCCCATCGTGGTACCGGCCTGGTCACCAGGCCCGACCCGGATCGCCCGGGCCTCCTCGGCCAGCGCCGCCACCAGCGGCTCCGCGGCCTCACCCACCGCCACCGCGACCGGCACCGCCATGCACCGCTCCCCGGCCGAGCCGAAGGCCCCGGCAGCGATCTGGCCGGCGGCGAAGCGGATGTCAGCGTCCGGCAGCACCACGGCGTGGTTGTTGGCCCCGCCCAGGGCCTGAACCCGCTTGCCACCGGCGATCGCGCCCTGCTGCACGGCCCGGGCGACCGGGGTCGAGCCGACGAACGACACCGCCTGCACCTGGGGGTGCGCCAGCAGCGCGTCCACCGCCTCCTTGCCGCCCTGGACCACCTGGAAGACCCCGTCCGGCAGGCCCGCCTCCTGGTACAGCCGGGCCACCAGCAGCGACGCCGACGGGTCGCGCTCGCTCGGCTTCAGCACAAAGGCGTTGCCGCAGGCGATCGCGATCGGGTGCATCCACATCGGCACCATCGCGGGGAAGTTGAACGGGGTGATCCCGGCCACCACGCCGAGCGGCTGGCGTACGGAGCAGACGTCGACCCCGCTGGAGACGTTCTGGGAGAAGTCGCCCTTGAGCGCCGAGGCGATCCCGCAGGCGAAGTCCACCGACTCCCGGCCCCGGTCGATCTCGCCGGCCG
Organism: uncultured Propionibacteriaceae bacterium; assembly: GCA_937926975.1. Lineage (GTDB taxonomy): Bacteria > Actinomycetota > Actinomycetes > Propionibacteriales > Propionibacteriaceae > Fen-668. The sequence goes on from CALBCJ010000041.1 coordinate 68,965, forward strand.
CGTCGGGGACGGTCTTGCCGTGCTCGCGGCTGATGACCTGGGCCAGCTCGTCGGTGTGCTCGACCAGCAGCTGCCGGAAGGCGAACATCACCTCGGTCCGCTTCGCCAGCGAGGTCGCGGCCCACGCGGCCTGGGCCGCCGCGGCGCCCCGTACGGCCTCGTCGACGACCTCGGCCCCGCCGAGGGCCACCTCGCCGACCTGCTGCCCGGTGGCCGGGTTCCAGACCGGCTGGCTGGCGCCTGGCGACTGCGCCTCGCGGCCGTTGATCCAGTGACTGACGGTGTTCATGCCTGCCTTCCAGCTCGGGTGAGGGCGACGACCCGGTCGACTGCGCCGGCCACGTCGTCGTCAGGGGGGTAGAGCAGCGAGCGCCCGATCACCAGGCCCCGTACGGTCGGCTGCCGCAGGGCCTCGGCCCAGCGCTCCTCGTTGCCGGGCGTGCTCTCGCCGCCCAGGATCAGCAGCGGCATGGTGGTGGCCTGGGCCACCCGGCGCATGTCGGCCGCGACCGGGACCTTGAGCCAGGTCCGGGAGGTGTCGGTGCCCAGCCCGGAGGCGATCGCGATCGAGCGGACCACCGCCTCGGTGGTCAGGTCGTTGCGGGAGCGGCCGTCGACCCGGTGGCTGATGAACGGCTCCACCATGGCCACCAGGTCCCGGGCGGCGAGCGCACTCACCACCTGGGCGCAGCGCTCCAGGGTGGCGTTGCTGCCCGGGTCGTCCGGGTCGATCCGCAGCAGCACCTTGCCGCCGTCCAGCCCGGCCTCGCTGACCCCGGCGACGCTGTACCCGGTCAGCCGGTCGTCCATCTCGAAGCCGGCCCCGGCGAGCCCCGACCGGTTCATCGAGCCGAAGACCAGCCGGTCGTTGAGGGCGCCCATCAGCGACAGGTCCTCGACCAGGTCACTGGTGCCCAGGAAGCCGTGCACTCCGGGCCGTGACAAGGCGGTCTGAATCCGCGCCAGCAGGTCCCAGCGGTCCGCCATCGCGTACGGGCGCCCGCCGACCGCCAGCGCGCCGCGGGCCGGGTGGTCGCAGGCGATCACCAGCAGCGTGCCGGTGGGGAAGTCGGGCCGGCGCCGGCTGCGGACCGCCTGCCGTACCCGCTCGGGCGCGGTCCAGCGGATCTCGTTGATCCGGCGGGGGTCCATCACCGCTCCTCGGTGTACGGGCGCTCGCCCAGCACGTCGGTGTGGTTGGCCGCCAGCACCCGGTCGATCTCGTCGGCGGTCGGCATCGCGGTCGAGCACTCCAGCCGGGAGGCGACGATCGCCCCGGCCGCGCTGGCCCGCTCGATGGTGGTCTTGAGGTCCAGCCCCCGCTTCAGCCCGTCGGCCAGGGAGCCGCCGAAGGCGTCGCCCGCCCCGAGCCCGTTGTACGGGGTGCACGGGGTCGGCGGGACCACGTACCGCTCGCTGCGGGTCTTGACCAGAGTGCCGAGCGGGCCCTGCTTGACGACCGCGATCTCTACCCCGCGCTCCAGCAGGGCGTCGGCGGCCCGCTCCGGCTCGCTCTCGCCGACCGCGATCTCGCACTCCTCCCGGTTCCCGACCGCCACCGTGGCGCGGTCCAGGCACCAGGCGTACCGCTCGCGGGCCAGCTCGGTGCCGTCCCAGAACACCGGACGCCAGTCGAGGTCGAAGACGGTGTGGGTACGGCGCTCGCGGTAGCCGAGGGCGGTCTGGTGGGCCGACCAGCTGGGCTCCTGGCACAGGCCGGTCCCGGTGAACCAGAGCACCGAGGCGTCCCGGAGCGCCGCCTCAGGCATGTCGGCGGGCCGGATCTGGAGGTCGGGTGCCGAGGGCCGGCGGTAGAAGTACAGCGGGAAGTGGTCGGGCGGGAAGATCTCGCAGAAGGTGATGGGGGTCAGGTACTCGTCGCTCACGACGACGAAGCGGTCGTCGACCCCGAGCCGGCGCAGCTCGGTGCGCACCCAGCGCCCGAACGGGTCGTCGCCGACCCCGGTGATCGTGGCCACGTCGTCGTTGCCGATCCGGGCGCAGGCGATGGCGACGTTGGTGGAGCTGCCGCCGAGGAACTTGCCGAAGCTGGTGACCTCCTCCAGGCCGACCCCGAGCTGGAGCGGGTACAGGTCCACCCCGCTGCGCCCCATGGTGATCACCGACGGCGTCATGGCTACTCCTTCTCGCACCCGGCCTAGATTATGTCAGGACATATCCCACGTCTACTCTTCTGGGAGAGACGTCGCCGCCACGACCACTGCTCGCCTGTTCTCACAGGGTTAGTCTGACATGATGACAAGCATGTCCTCACTGCCGATTGAGATCGACCGGTCGTCACCGTCGCCGCTGCACCAGCAGCTGAGCCAGGCGCTGCGGTCCGCGATCGCGGACGGGCGGCTCAAGCCGGGCGACCGGGTGGAGAACGAGGTTGAGCTGGCCGAGCGGCTCGGGCTGTCGCGGCCCACGGTCCGCCGGGCGATGGAGGACCTCGTCCGCAGCGGGCTGGTGACCCGGCGCCGCGGCAGCGGTACGGTCGTCGCCCCGACCCAGGTGCACCGCCAGCTGCGGCTGACCTCCCTCTTCGACGACCTGGAGCGCGACGGGCGCAGCCCCTCCACAACGGTCCTCGAGTTCTCGATCGCCCCCGGTGAGCCCCAGGTGCTCGAGCTGCTGCGGCTGCCACCGGACAGTGGGGTGCTCACGATCCGCCGGCTCCGGCTGGCTGACGGCGAGCCGCTGGCCCTGATGACCAACCACCTCCCGGCCGACCTGGCCCCCGACTACCGGGCGCTGGTGGAGTCCGGCCTGTACGCGGCGCTGCGCCGCCAGGGCGTCACCATCGCCGGGGCGACCCAGCGGATCGGGGCCCGGCTGGCCCGCTCGACCGAGGCCAACCAGCTGCGCGAGCGTACGGGAAGCCCGCTGCTGACCCTGGAGCGGGTGGCGCACGACGACGCGGGCCGGGTGGTCGAGCACGGCTCGCACGTGTACCGGGCGAGCCTCTACACCTTCGACATGGCGATCACCGGCTAGCCCGGCCGGGCTCGGTCCGCCCGGCCGGCGTTGGTCTCCAGGCCCAGCGTCAGCGCCCGTGGGGCGTCGGGCCCGGCCTGGACCCGGCTCTGCTGTGCTCGACCGGTTCAGCCCTCGCTCGTCGGCGCGGCTAGCGACATCGGCAGGTCGTCGCTCCGGGGGTGACATGAGGCCCGAGAATGTCTTGACATAGCGCCGGACTGCGTGCTGAGGTAGGCATCAGCGGCAAGCGGTTGCCGTCTCGTCCCTGGCGACAGGAGCCCTCATGTTCCGCACGCTGGCCACCTCGGCCCTGGTCCTCGCGCTCGGCCTCACGATGGCCGGCTGCTCCAACGGCACGTCCTCGGGCGGTGCCGACTCCAAGCCGCTCCAGCTGTACCTCTCCGGCGACGCCAACCAGGGCGGCGGGTACGCCAAGATGGCGGCCAAGTACAAGGAGCAGACCGGGGTCACGGTCGAGATCGTCGACATCCCGAACTCTGACATCAAGACCAAGGTCAAGAACGCCGCCCAGGCCGACGACCTGCCAGCCATGGCCCGGATCGGGGCGATCGACCCGATCTGGAAGGACTCCGTGGTCGACCTCAAGGACATCGCCACCGCCAGCAAGGTCAAGATGAGCCTGGCGGCCGTGGACGACCAGGGCAAGGTGCTGTCGATCCCGTCCGACGTCACCGCGGTGGGGCTCTTCCTCAACACCTCGCTGTGGGACCAGGCCGGCGTCGCGTACCCGAAGTCGGAGACCGAGATCTGGACCTGGGACGAGTTCGTCGCCCGGGCCAAGCAGGTCCAGGCCGCGACCGGCGCCAAGTACGGCCTGGTGATGGACAAGTCGTCGCACCGGCTGAACTCGATGCTGTTCGAGTTCGGCTCCGAGCTGTGGAAGCCGGACGGCTCCGGCGCGTACGCGACGAACGCCGCCACCAGGACCGGCCTGGAGTACTTCAAGAGCCTCAACGACGACACGTTCATGCCGAAGTCGGTGTGGCTGGCCAAGGACGACCCGAACGCCCTGTTCAAGTCCGGGCAGGTCGCCGCGTACTACTCCGGCTCCTGGCAGATCGCGGACTTCGCCGCCAACATCAAGGACTTCCAGTGGGCCTCGGTGTACCTGCCGAAGCAGCCGGTCCGGGCCACGAACTACGGCATGGCCGCCGAGATGGTGGTCTTCGACACCCCGCAGGCCAAGCCGGCCAAGGACTTCCTGGCCTGGCTGTACAAGGCTGAGAACTACACCCAGCTGTGCGAGTACTCCGGAATGCTGCCGGCAGTCGACGGGGTGACCCCCAAGTACACCTCTCACCAGGAGGCCTTCGAGCTGTACAACGCCGAGATCCAGGCCGCCCCGCCGGTCGTGGCCGAGCAGAAGCAGCTGGCCCTGAAGAACGAGGTGGCGGGCAAGGGTGTCGACGGTGACCCGACTCGCGACGAGACAGTGAAGTACCTCAACGGCGAGCAGACGGTCGACCAGACCATCAGCAACATCTCGGCTGCCCTCACCAAGGCCTACAAGTAACGCTTCGCCGGCCCGGTGCCGGTGCGGCGCCGGGCCCAGAGAGGATGCGATGACCACCGCGCAGGTACGGCGTCGCCGCGGCACGGCCCTCGTCCAGCAGCACCTGGCGCCGCTCAGCTTCACCATCGTCACGACGGTGCTGTACGCGCTGTTCTTCCTGTGGCCGGGGGCGCTCGGGCTGTACTACTCGTTCACCAGCTACCGCGGCTTCGGCAAGGCGAAGCTGGTCGGCTTCGACAACTATGCCGAGCTGTTCGCCGACGCCGACTTCTACCGGGCGCTGGGGCGGACCGGGCTGTACACCGTCTTGGCGGTGCCGCTGCACGTGACGGTCCCGCTGGTGATCGCGGTCCTCGTGGTGAGCCGCTACACCCGGGGCGCCATGACGGCCCGGGTGCTGTTCTTCTTCCCCTGGCTGATCAGCCCGATCATCGTCGGCATCATCTGGCGCTGGCTGTTCGGTGAGAGCTTCGGCTTCGTCAACTACGTGCTGCAGCTGGCGCACCTGCCGGCTCAGCGCTGGCAGTCGGACGGGAACCTGTCGCTGGCGGTGGTGCTGTTCGCGAGCACCTGGGGCGGGACCGCGTTCACGATGCTGCTGTTCATCGCGGCGCTGAAGAACATCCCCCGCTCCTACTACGAGGCGGCGGCGATCGACGGTGCCGGCGGCTGGCAGCAGTTCTGGCGGATCACGCTGCCGCTGCTGCGGCCCACCCTGTTCATGGTCACTCTGCTGGCGACGATCGGGGCGATGAAGGAGTTCGCCCTGATCCAGTCGCTCAACGGCGGTGGCCCCGGCAGCCAGAACGTGCTGATGGTCCAGTACATCTACCAGACCGGTTTCGAGTACGCCCGGATCGGGTACGCCTCGGCCGCCTCGATGGTGCTGATGGTGATCCTGATGGTGATCGCCCTGCTCCAGATGCGCCTCGACCGGGGAGACCTGGCATGAGGCGCGGGGTGACCTGGACCTCCACGGCCGTGGTGTGGGTCCTGGCGGGCGCGTACCTGTTCCCGATCCTGTGGTTCGTGCTCAGCTCGTTCAAGCCCGGCAGCGAGCTCTTCCGCTACCCGCTGACGCTCTTTCCCGAGGACTGGACCGTCTCCGGCTACACCACGGCCTGGGGTCGTTTCGACTTCGCCCGCTACTTCGCGAACACGGCCATCGTGGCGGTCACCACGACGGTGCTGACGGTGGTGGTGTCGGCCGCCACCGGGTACGCCTTCGCCAAGTACAAGCCGATGTGGCTGAAGGTCTTCTTCATGGGGATCCTGGCGACCACGATGCTGCCGACTGAGGTGATCATGCCGTCGACGTTCACGGTGATCAAGAGCCTGGGCCTGTACAACCAGCTGGCCGGCATCATCGTCCCCTCGGTCATCACCGCGACCGGGATCTTCATGTTCCGGCAGTACTTCCGGACCGTCCCCGACGAGCTGCTTGAGGCGGCCCGGATCGACGGCGCCTCGGAGTGGCGGATCTTCTTCTCGCTGATGCTGCCGCTGGCTCGTCCGATCGCGTTCACGCTGGCGATCTTCAGCTTCCACTGGCGCTGGAACGACTACATCTGGCCGCTGCTGGTGCTGAACGACCAGAAGAAGTACACCCTGCAGGTGGCGCTGCGCTCGATTGTCGGGGCCGAGAACATCGACTGGTCGGTGCTGCTGTCGGCCTCGATCCTGTCGATGGTCCCGATGGTGCTGCTGTTCCTGGTGTTCCAGCGCCACATCATGAACGCCGACATGAGCTCGGGGCTGAAGGACTGATGCGCGAGCTGCTCGCGGGGCGGATCAGTGATCCGGAGGGACCGCTGCCCACCGAGCACCGGCGGCTGCAGGAGCAGGCCGAGGCGGTCACGTACCGGGCCGTGGTGACCGGCCAGAGCGAGCCGCTGGACCGGGCCCTGGCCTGCCTGCAGGCCCTGGCCAACCAGCAGGGGGCGAACGGGCTGTTCCTCACCGGGGACAACGTCTGCTCCCCGCCCGACTCGTCGTTCACGGCGAACGGGCTGGCCCGGCTGGTGCGGGTCTGCCGCCGGTACGGGTCGGGCAGCTCGCCGCTGGCGGCCCGGCTGCGCCGGCTGGAGCAGGCGGCCGAGACGGTGCTGCGTGCGCTGCTGGCGGGCCTGCTGCCCGGCGGGGTGCACACTCCTAACCACCGCTGGGAGATCGCGGCCGCGCTGGCCGAGCTGGGGGACCTGTACCGGCTGCCCCGGGCCACCGCCCGCTGCGACCGGTGGCTGGCGGAGGGGGTCGACCTGCAGGCCGACGGCCTGTTCAGCGAGCGCAGCCCCAGCTACGCCTGCTACGTCAGCGGCCCCTGCCTGCTGCGGCTGGCGGAGCTGCGGGAGCGCCCCGAGCTGGCGGGCATGGTGCACACCAGCCTCCACGCCCACCTGGAGCTGCTCGACGGGGACCAGCTGGAGACCATCCAGTCCCGCCGGCAGGACCAGCTGACCGGTTTCGGGCTGCGCCACTTCGCCTGGCTGTACCGGGTGGTCGCCCTGGCGACCGGCTGCGCCCGCTGCGGGGACGCTGCCGCGCAGGCCGAGGCAGCCGGCGGTGGGGACCCGGTGCCGGCGCTCGGAGAGCTGCTCCTCGACCCGGGCCTGGCGCGGGACCTGCCTCGCGGCGGTCCGGCCCCGGCCGACGGCTGGACGGTGCTGGAGCCCAGTGGCCTGGCCATCTGGCGCGGCGGCGGCGACCGGGTCGTGGTCCGGGCCGCCCGTGACGTGCCCCGGCTTGGCCGGGTCGCCTCCGGTACGGCCGCGAACCCGACCTTTCTGCGGGCCCGGCTCGGGCAGGTCCGGCTGGAGTCGTTCCGGCTGTCGCGGGCCTTCTTCGGTCTGGGACCGCTGCGGGCCACCGAGCTGGCCGTGTCGGGCGGGGCGGCCCGCCTCACAGAGCGGCTGGAGGCCTGCTACTGGCAGCCGACCGAGCCCCCGTACGGCTTCGAGCACGAGGGCCGGTTCGCCGCCGAGATGGGCTTCAGCCACCGCGAGCGCCAGCCGATACGGCTCGCGACCAGCGCCGACGTCCACGTCACGCCGGGCCGGCTGGAGCTGCTGCTGAGCGTTACCGGGGCCAGCGTCGCGATGTGCCTAGAGATCGGGCTCGGCGCGGTCGAGGTCGCCGGGGACCCGCTGCAGGACCTGGGAGACCAGCGCTACGCCCTGGCTGACCCGGGAGAGGTGCTGATCGGTGGCCGGTCAGCGCAGGTCGGTGTCGAGGGGCGCCTTGAGCCGGCCGGGTGGTACGACCCGGGGGAGGCCTACACCTTCCTCAACGGAACCGACGCTGTCGGCGGCACCCGGCTGTACCTCGGGCTCCGCTCGCCAGGTCAGGCCCGGCTGGTCCTGCGGGTCTGAGGAGACGGATTCGCGGACCGGGTCTGAGGGCTCGACCGGGCGGCGCCGGCTCGGAGCCTTCAGCTGCCGGTGGAGGTAGCGCACCAGCATCACAAGGGTGAAGACCACGAGCCCCAGCAGCAGGGCGTCGATAATGACTCCGATCAGGATAGCGAACCCAGTGATCATGAGACCCACCTTTCACCAGGTGGGGCCGGGTCAGGCGGCCCGACCCCACTCACGAATGGATCAGCAGTAGAACTCAGATGCTGAGCGACCATGGACTCGAACCTCACGACAAGCGGTTATGGCGACGCCGACAGAAAAGTTGAAAGCCTGGATCGCGCGGACGGTCGTCGAGTTCACCTTCGTTAGTGAGCCGGAGCCCAAGCTGCCCACAAGGATCCACCCGGCGATTCCATGATAGTTGAGGATGGTCGAATGGCGGCCGCCCCCGTTGTAGCTGAAGTAGAACTCAAAACCGTAAGCCACGAGGTGCCAGGTGGCTGCGCAGTCCGAGTACTGGTACCAGTAGCTGCCGCCTGTGACTGTGCAGCGGTGGATCGACTGGGGTTATGGTCCTTCGTTGTCTCCAGTTTCGCGCGGCAGATCAACTTCCAGGATCGAGATAGACCCGTCGGGGTAGGTAGAAACAGTGGTCGCTCGACCATTGCGAACGAACTCCTGCTTTGCTGCGGGGGGCACTCCCGTGAGGGAGTCCCAGGGCTCGCCCCGGCGCAGCTTGGCCAGAAGGTGGTCTTGAGTTTCCTGAGTGACACCCCACCTATTCCAGGTGGCCGTCATTGCTGAGATCTGCTCCTGGCTCAGGTTCCCTGGGTCTGCTAGGGCGGGGACTGGTCTCGTGCAGACTGTCAGCGCCGCGAGCAGCAGGGCGACCAACACGGAGGTGATTCTCTTCATCGATTCTTCCTTCGCTTGTCTACGTCCCCCTCCAGCGAGGGTTATCAGGAGCGCCTCGAGCTCTGTCAAGGTCTTCAAGGGAAAAAGAGTTATCCACTGGCCACGCTGCGGTCTCCGCTGGGTGGACGTGTGGTCGCGTTCGCTGCCCGCCGGCTGGGCCTGTGTCTGTCAAGAAGACTATCGATCCTTGCCACGGCAGTTTGAGGGCTCCCCTCGAGGGGCTGCTGGCAGTCCGCGGTGGGTATCGCCAGCCGGAGTGATACTGATCTGGGGCTGGGGCTCTGTCCGCGGTGTTGGAGTTGGCGGCTTCTGGTTGGGGGCGGCATGGGCAAGCCGAGCCGGGGCTTCCTGGGCGCCCCCTGGCGCCGTGGACAGACAAGCCATAGGATTTGTGCTGACATAGTGCCAGGCGCAGGAGACCGATGAGCGAGCTCGTGATCCGCAGGGGGACAGGCACCGTCCTCACCGACATCGACCCGCGCAGCCGTACCGGCTGGAGCTGGACCGGGCTGACCGTGGTGGAGCTGGACGACCAGCCGTACCCGGTCGGCAGCCAGGGCCGCGAGCACGTCGTGGTCCCGCTCGCCGCACCCGGCTGGACGCTGCGGACCGCGGCCGGCGAGCAGCGGCTGACCGGGCGGGCGAGCGTCTTCGAGCCGCTCGGCGACTGCGCGTACATCGGCGCCGGCCAGCAGGTCGAGGTCACCGGGCCGGGCCGGCTCGCGATCGCCTCCGCCCCGACCGAGGAGCAGTACCCGGTCGCCGTGATCCGCCCCGAGCAGGTCGCGGTCGCGGCCCGGGGCGCGGGGACGATGAGCCGACTGGTCCGCGGCATCACCCTGGGCTCGGGCTTCACCGGCTTCGCCCGGGTGCTGGTCTGCGAGGTCGTCACCCCGGGCGGCAACTGGTCGAGCTACCCGGCCCACAAGCACGACCAGCACACCGAGACCGAGCGGGAGCTGGAGGAGATCTACTACTACGAGCTCAGCGACGGGCCGGGCGGGCAGCCGGGCTTCGGCTACCACCAGACCACCTCCACCGACCCCGCCCGCCCGGTCGACATCCTGACCGAGGTCCGCTCCGGCGACACGGTGCTGGTCCCGTACGGCTGGCACGGCCCGTGCACGGCGGCGCCGGGCCACGACATGTACTACCTCAACGTGATGGCCGGGCCCGCCACCGACAGGCAGTGGCTGATCACCGACCACCCCGAGCAGACCTGGGTCCGCGACCTGTGGCCCGGGCTGGCGCTAGACCCCCGGATCGAGGAGAAGCTGCGATGACCAGGCTGACCGTCGCCCAGGCGGCAATCCGCTTCCTTACCCACCAGTACGTCGAGCGCGACCAGGAGCGCCACCGCCTCCTAGCCGGGGTGCTGGGCATCTTCGGGCACGGAAACGTGGCCGGGCTAGGTCAGGCACTGCTGGAGGCAGAGCTGGAGGACCCGGCCGCCCTGCCGTACCTGCTGGGGCGCAACGAGCAGGCCATGGTGCACACCGCCGTCGCGTACGCCCGGGCCCGGCACCGGCTCCAGGTCTGGGCCTGCACCTCCTCGGTCGGCCCCGGCGCCACCAACATGGTCACCGGCGCGGCCCTGGCCACGGTCAACCGGCTGCCGGTGCTGCTGATGCCCTCAGACTCCTTCGCCACCCGCAGCGCCTCGCCGCTGCTGCAGGAGCTGGAGCACCCGCAGGCCGGTGACGTCACCGTCAACGACTGCTTCCGCCCGGTGTCGCGCTACTTCGACCGGGTCTGGCGCCCCGAGCAGCTGCCATCGGCCCTGCTGGGCGCGGTGCGGGTGCTCACCGACCCGGTCGACACCGGCGCGGCCACCATCTGCTTCCCCGAGGACGTCCAGGCCCAGGCGTACGACTGGCCCGACGACCTCTTCTGCGACCGGACCTGGCGGGTGGCCAGGCCCCAGCCGGAGCCCGACCTGGTGGCCCGGGCCGCCCAGCTGGTCCGCGGCGCCCAGCGGCCGCTGCTGGTGGTCGGCGGCGGCGTCCACTACTCCGGCGCGGTCGACGCGCTGCGGGCCCTGGTGGAGCAGACCGGGATCCCGGTCGGGCAGACCCAGGCCGGCCGGGGCGCCCTGCTCGACGACGAGCCGGCCTGCCTCGGCGCGATCGGCGCCACCGGCACCACCGCGGCGAACTGGGCGGCCCGCCAGGCCGACCTGGTGATCGCGGTCGGGACCCGGCTCAGCGACTTCACGACCGCGTCGCGGACCCTCTTCGCCCACCCCGAGGTCCAGTTCATCGGGATCAACGTCGCCGCCCTCGACGCCGTCAAGCACGCCGCGCTGCCGGTGCTCGGCGACGCCCGCGACACCGTGGCCGCCCTCACCGAGGCGCTCACCGGCTACCAGGTCGACCCCGGCTACCGGCAGGCGGTGGCCGCGCAGAAGCAGCGCTGGGCCCAGACCGTGGCCGAGGTCACCCACCCGGCCGAGCCGGCCGGGGCCGACGGGCTGATGACCCAGAACGAGGTGATCGCCCTGGTCAACGAGGCCTGTGAGCCGAGTGACGTGGTGGTCTGCGCGGCTGGGTCGATGCCGGGCGACCTGCACAAGATGTGGCAGGTCCGCGACCCGGACGGCTACCACGTCGAGTACGGCTACTCCTGCATGGGCTACGAGATCGCCGGCGGGCTCGGGGTGAAGCTGGCCCAGCCGGAGCGTGAGGTCGTCGTGATGGTCGGCGACGGCTCGTACCTGATGCTGTCGAGCGAGCTCGCCACCGCCGTCCAGGAAGGCGTCAAGCTGGTCGTGGTGATCGTGCAGAACCACGGCTTCGCCTCGATCGGGGCGCTGTCGGAGTCGGTCGGCTCGCAGCGCTTCGGGACCGCGTACCGGCAGCGGACCGGCTCCGGGCGCCTCGACGGGGACCGGCTGCCGGTCGACCTGGCCGCCAACGCCCGCAGCTTCGGCGTCGACGTGATCGAGGCCCGCAGCCGCGAAGAGCTGACCGAGGCGGTCCGCCGGGCCCGGGCCGCGACCCGCACCACCGTGGTCCACGTCACCACCGACCCGCTGATCGACGCCCCACCGTCCGAGGCCTGGTGGGAGGTCCCGGTGGCCGAGGTGGCGAGCATCGACAGCACCCGCGAGGCGCGCCGCGCGTACGAGCAGAGCAAGCAGACCCAGCGGGCCTACCTGCGCCCGACCCAGCACTGAGAAGGGCAGTCACCAGTGAACGACCTGCGCATTGCCGTGATCGGGGCCGGGGCCATGGGCGCCGACCACGTGGAGCGGCTCAGCCGGCGGACCAAGGGCGCCCAGGTGAGCGTCGTGTACGACGCTGACCAGGCCCGGGCCGAGGCGGTCGCCGGCCCGGTCGGGGCCCGGGTGGCGCCCGACGCCCTCGCCGCGGTCCAGGCCGACGACGTCGACGCGGTGCTGATCGTCTCACCCGGTCGCTTCCACCCCGAGCAGGCGCTGGCCTGCTTCGACGTCGGCAAGCCGGTGCTCTGCGAGAAGCCGCTGGGGGGGAGCGCCGCCGAGGCGTACCAGGTGGTCCAGGCTGAGGCCCGGCTGCCGCACCCGCTGCTGACCCTGGGCTTCATGCGCCGCTACGACCCCGAGTACGTGGCGCTGCTCGCCTCACTGCGGGCCGGCGAGCTGGGGGAGCCGATCCTGGTCAACTGCAAGCACCGCAACCCCAGCGCCCAGGGCAACCTGGCCGACCGGGCGGTCATCTTCGACTCCGCGGTCCACGAGGTTGACGTGGCCCGGTTCCTGCTCGGTGAGGAGGTCACCGGGGTCCGGGTGATCCTGCCCAGGCCCGGCGCCAACGCCCCGGCCGGGGTGCACGACCCGATGCTGATCCTGCTCACGATGCAGTCAGGTCGGCTGGTGACCGACGAGCTGTACGTGGCAACCGGCTCTGGCTACGAGGTTCGCACCGAGGTCCTGGGGTCGCGGGGGATCGCCACGATCGGGCTGCAGGTCGGTCAGGTGGTGACCCACCAGCCCGGAGCGGTCTGGGGCGGGCGGATCGACGCTGACTTCCGGCCCCGGTTCGCGGCTGCGTACGACACCGAGGTGCAGCGCTGGGTGGACGCGGTCCGCGAGCAGCGGGGGGTCGACGAGCTGGCCGCGACCGGCTGGGACGGGTACGCCGCGGCGGCAGTCTGCGAGGCTGCGGTGGCGGCCCTGGAGACCGACGGCGCCGAGGTCAGCGTCGAGCTGGCCGACCGTCCCGGCGCCGCCTGAGCAGCGGACCCACCAGCCTGACCAGCCAACCACCGGCTCGGTCGTCGGTGCTCAGGTCAACTGCTGACGAGGTGCTCGCCGACCTCGTTGACGAAGGTGTCGACCGAGCTGGTGGGACGGCTCCCGTAGTTGTAGTGGGTGGCGCCGGCGCCGTGCGGGTCCTGGCCCCAGCCGCACAGGAAGGCGACGGCCTCCCCGGTCGACGGGTCGTGGCCGTACTCCCAGGTGTAGTAGAGCGACTGGTCGGGCTCGGGGCCGCTGACCACCATCACCGCGTACGCCTCGGCGGGCTCCTGCGGCTCCGGCAGGGTCACCAGCACACCGGCGTAGTCGGGCCGCTGGACCACGTACGCGGCGAGCCCGTCGGGCGCGATCCTGCCGTCGTCGGGGACCCGCTCGTTGAGGTCAGCCCAGATAGCGGAGAGCTTCGGCCCGAGATCGACGTCGGTCGCCTCCTCCAGCAGGTCGACGTTGGGGTCGAGGGCGATATCGCGCAGGACGCGGTGTGCGAAGACGTAGTGCACGGTGCGTGGAGCCATAGCCCCAGCCTCCCACACACCGGGGCGCCTGGGGGTGAAGCCAACGCCAGTCGTGGCCCGGTTCTTGCCCGGACCGGGCGCTTCTGGCAAGCCAGAACCTGGCAAGCCGAGGCAACCACAGCCCCGGCTCCCCGGAGCCGGTTGACTTCACCCTACGTGCGAAAGGGGCGGGGCCGTGTGGTCCGTCTCGCCGCAGACACCGTTGACTTTCCGTACGTACGAAGAGAAAGAGGCCCGATGCCCCTGCCACCCGCCGCAGCTGAGCTGGTCGACCTGGCGCCGGAGCACCCCTTCTTCGTGGGCATCGACTCCGACGGCTGCGCCTTCGACGCGATGGACATCAAGCACCACGAGTGCTTCACTCCGTGCACGATCCGGCACTGGGACCTGCAGCCGGTGTCGACCCTGGCCCGGCAGACGGCGCTGTGGGTCAACCTGGGCTCGATCACCCGGGGCCTCAACCGCTGGCTGGCGCTGCGGCAGACGCTCGACCTGCTGCGGGACCGGGTCGAGGTCGCCGAGCGGGGCGTCACCGTCCCCGACTACCCCGAGCTGAGTGACTTCACCGGCTCGCCCTACCCGCTCAGTGACGCCGGCGTCGCCGCGTACGCGGCCGAGCACCCCAGCCCGACAGCCGAGCGCATGATCCGCTGGCACCAGGCGGTCAACGCCTCGATCGCCGACATGGTGCACGGCTGCGGCCCGTTCCCCGGCGTACGGGAGGCGCTGGCCGCGCTGGCGCCGGTGGCCGACTGCGTGACCGTCTCCGCGACCCCCGGAGAGGCGCTGGCCAGGGAGTGGAGCGAGCACGGCCTGGCCGGGTACATGAGGGCGATCGCCGGTCAGGAGATGGGCTCCAAGGCCCAGCACGTCGCGGCCGCCGCGCACGGCAAGTACGACCCGGGCAAGACCCTGCTGATCGGCGACGCTCCCGGCGACCGGGACGCGGCCCGGGCCGCCGGCTGCCTGTACTACCCGATCAACCCGGGCCACGAGCAGCAGTCCTGGGCCCGGTTCACCGCCGAGGCGCTGCCGCGCTTCCTCGACGGGACCTACGCCGGGGCGTACCAGGACGCCCTGGTCGCCGAGTTCGAGTCCTTCCTGCCCGACCGTCTGCCCTGGCCGACCATCTCGGGTGCCACGACCGCCACGATGCCGAAAGTGAAGAGCTGATGCCGACCACCGTTGACCTGACCGCCAGCCCGTACCTCCTCGACGAGGAGCAGATCGCCTGGGTCGAGCAGACCCTGGCCTCGATGAGCCTCGAGGAGCAGGTCGGCCAGCTCTTCGTGAACCTGTTCCACTTCGGGCCGGACTCGTTCTCCGGCAACAGCCTCACCCCGACCGAGATCCTCCAGCGCTTCCACATCGGCGGTGCCCGCTACTTCGGCGGCCCGTCCGACCAGGTGCAGCAGCTGATCAACGAGCTCCAGGCGGCGTCGAAGATCCCGCTGCTGGTGGCCGCCAACTGCGACTCGGGCGGCAACGGGGCCTGCTTGGACGGCACGTACATTGCCTCCGGCGCCCAGACCGAGGCCACCAGGTCGACCGAGGTCGCGTACCACGCCGGCCTGGTGTCGGGCCGCGAGATGAGCGCGCTCGGGGTGAACGTCAACTTCGACCCGTGCGTCGACATTCTCTTCAGCTGGCGCAACACGATCGTGAACACCCGCGCGTACGGGACGACCGCCGACGACGTGATCCGCTACACCCTGCCGTTTGTCGCCGGGCAGCGCGAGTCCGGGGTGCTCACCTGCGTCAAGCACTTTCCCGGTGACGGCACCGAGGAGCGCGACCAGCACCTGGTGCTGGGGGTCAACGAGCTCAGCCCCGAGGAGTGGGACGCGTCCTTCGGGAAGGTCTACCGGGCCCATATCGACAACGGTGTGGAGATGGTGATGGCCGGGCACATCGCCCTGCCGTACTACCAGCAGCGGCTGAGGCCGGAGCTGAGTGACCGGGACATTCTCCCGGCGACCCTGGCGCCGGAGCTGATCGACGGGCTGCTGAAGACCCAGCTTGGATTCAACGGGGTGGTCATCACCGACGCCTCCCACATGCTGGGAATGACCTCGGCGATGCGGCGTGAGGAGTACGTGCCGCGCGCCATCGCCGCCGGCTGCGACCTGTTCCTCTTCTTCAACGTGATGGAGGAGGACTTCGCCTTCATGCTGGCCGGCGTCGAGAAGGGGATCATCACGCGCGAGCGGCTGGCCGACGCGAACCGGCGGGTGCTGGGGCTGAAGGCGAAGCTGCGGCTGCATGAGCGGCGGGCCGACGGCAGCCTGCTGCGGGCACCGGAGGACCTCGCCGTGATCGGCTGCGAGGAGCACCTGGCGATGCGGGCCGAGGCCGCCGACCTGGGGATCACCCTGGTGAAGAACACCCTCGACCAGCTGCCGCTGAACCCCCGCGACCACCGCCGGATCCGGCTCTACCACCTGGTCGGGGAGAAGGGGATGTTCAGCGACGCGAGCGACACGCTGGCCCAGGCGTACGTGGCCGAGCTGAGCGCCCGCGGCTACGAGGTGACCGTCAACGACGGCACCAGCCGGGTCAAGGGCTCGACCCTGGCCTACCGGGAGCAGGTGGACGCCGCGCTGATCGTCGCCGAGGTGGTCGGGTACGGCGCCCAGAACAACTACCGGATCGTCTGGAAGACGGCGATGAGCAACGAGTGCCCCTGGTACGTGTGGGAGGTGCCGACCTTCATGGTCAGCCACAACTACACCACCCACCTGCACGACGCGACGATGGTCAAGTGCTACATCAACGCGTACCACTCGAACGAGGCGAACCTGGCGGCGGTGCTCGACAAGCTGGAGGGCAAGAGCGAGTTCAAGGGCACCCCGAACGAGCTGGTCTGGACCGAGAAGTGGCAGGCCCGGCTGTAGCGGGACCCCAGGCGCCACCCGGCTCCGTTTCCCTGCCCTGACAGGGATCGGTGAGGCTGGCCGGTGCTACCGCGAGGGGGTGGCACGGGCCCGTCGGGCGCCTGGTAAGGTCAGCCTGACCTTGGGTGGGGAACTCCGGTGAGAGTCCGGGACTGACGCGCAACGGTGAGGAGGCGCTGCTTCCAAGTCCGACTACCAGCCAAGGCGTGCTGACCTGGCCGCGCGCAACGGCCCAGACGGAAAGCTGGATGATGCTTGGCTCTGCCCCCCGCCAGAGGCGTGCTTCGACTGCCCTGAGGCTGGTGCTGCTGGCGGTGGCGCTGGTCGTCACCCCGGTCCTGACGATCACGGTCGGGGCGGCGTCGGTCCCGGTCAGCGAGGTGGTCGGGGTGCTGCTGAGCCACATCCCCGGGCTCGACATCACCATCACCTGGGACCGGACGGTCGACGCCATCGTCTGGGAGACCCGGCTGCCGCGGATCATCGCCGGGGTGGCGGTCGCCGTGATCCTGGGCGTGTCGGGTGTGGTCCTGCAGGCACTGGTCCGCAACGCCCTGGCCGAGCCGTACGTGCTGGGCGTCAGCGCCGGCGCCTCCACCGGCGCGGCCTTCGCGATCATCGTCCTCGGCGCCCAGATGGCCAGCGTGATCGGCCTGCTCGCCTTCGGCGGGGCCCTGGGGGCCACCCTGCTGGTGCTGGCGATCGCCGGCCGGACCCAGGCGCCGCTGCAGCTGATCCTGGGTGGGCTCGGGGTGGGCTTCAGCTTTCAGGCGCTCACCAACCTGATCGTCTTCTCGTCTGACTCTCCCGAGACCGCCCGCTCGGTGATGTTCTGGATCCTCGGCTCGCTGGCCCGGGTCAGCTGGGAGGCGATCGGGGTGATCGTGGTCACCGCCGTGCTGCTGACCGCGCTGATGGTGGTCTGCGGGCCGGTCCTCGACGCCCTCGCCAGCGGTGACCGGACCGCCCAGGCGGTCGGGGTGGAGCCAGGCCGGGCCCGGGTGCTGCTGCTGGTTCCGGTCTCGGCGGCGATTGCCCTGGCGGTGGCGACCGCCGGCGGGATCGGTTTTGTCGGCCTGGTCGTGCCGCACCTGGTCCGCTCCTTCATCGGCCCCGCCCACCGGCTGCTGGTTCTCGGCTCGGCGCTGGCCGCCGGTCTCTTCCTGGTCTGGGCAGACGCCTTCGCCCGGATCGTGTTCGCCCCCGCCGAGGTGCCGATCGGTGTGGTCACGGGGCTGATCGGCGCCCCGTTCCTGGTCCTGCTGGTCCGCCGCCACGGCGCCAGCCTCTAGAACCACCCGAAGGAGACCCGATGAGACGACTGATCCCCCTGGTCGCAGCGGCGCTCCTGCTCGCTGGCTGCGGAACCTCGGCCGCAGAGCGGGCAGCGCAGAGCAGCACCGCCCAGGCCTCTGCCCAGGGCTACCCGGTGGAGGTGGTCAGCTGCGGCCAGACGCTGCGCTTCGACGCCCCGCCGAAGAAGGTGCTGGTGCTGGGCGCGACCGGCTACTCGAACCTGGAGGCGCTCGGCCTGGCCGACCAGGTCGCGCTGCGGGCCGGGGTCGCTCACTTCGACGCGGCCGACCCGCAGCTGCAGGCCAAGCACGACGCGATCCCGGCGGTCGACTCCGGCCGTACCGACACCGGCGGGGTGACGCTGTCGACCGAGGTGGCTCTGAAGTCCGGGATCGACCTGGTGATCGGGTACGACAAGGGAGTCGACCGGGAGGCGCTGGCCAAGGCCGGGATCAGGCTCTACTCGCCGGAGGCGTACTGCCCCAGCTACAACGGCGGCCAGGCCTCCTGGACGATGGTCGAGGAGGAGCTCACCAAGCTGGCCACGATCTTCGGCCGGCCCGACAGCGCCCAGCGGGCGGTCGCCGACCTGCGGGCCCAGACCGGTCGGCTCACCGCCCAGGCCGGAGCCTCCCGCGGCTCGGCCGCCGCCCTGTACATGCCGGCGGGCGCCACCAAGCTGCGGGTGTACGGGGTCTCGTCCATGGTGCAGCCGATCTTCGAGGCCAATGGCCTGACCAACGCGTACGGCGACTCCGCCAAGCGAGTCTTCGACGGCTCCATGGAGGACCTGCTGGCCCGCAACCCGGACTGGGTCGTCCTGCTGTCGTCGGACGCCTCCGAGGCGGACACGGTCGCGACCTTCATGGCCTTCAACGGGGCCACCAGGCTCAAGGCGGTCGAGAAGAACCAGGTGGTGGTGCTGCCCTTCGTGCTCACCGACCCCCCGAACGCGCTCTCGGTCAAGGGCGCCACCGTGCTGTCGCAGAAGCTGCAGCCGAAGTAGACCCATCGATCACGAGAAGAGGGAGCATGACTCCTGAAGAGCTTTTGGCTACCTGGAACGCCCAGCAGACGGCGTTCATGGAGTTTCGCGACCTGCGGGTCCGGGCGATGCTGGAGGTCCTGGCCGCCAGCCAGCCGGAGGACCGTCCGCTGCGGGTGCTCGACCTGGCCTGTGGCCCTGGCTGCCTGGGCGCCGCGGTCGCCGAGCGGTTCCCCGACGCCCAGGTGGTGGGCGTCGACCGGGACCCGATCCTGCTGCGGCTCGGGCGTGAGACGAACCGCTACCCCGACCGGGTGAGCCTGCTGGACGCGGACCTGACCGACCCGGACCTGGCTGGCGTCCTCGGGCACCAGCGCTTCGATGCCGCGGTCAGCGCCACCGCGCTGCACTGGCTGCAGCCTGACGAGCTGGTCAGCCTGTACCTGAGGCTTCCGCAGCTGCTGAACCCCGGGGCGGTCTTCCTCAACGCCGACCACCTGCTGTACGACGCGATGTCGCACCCCTTCCTGAGCGGGCTGTCGGAGGCGGAGCGGGAGCGGTTCCGGGTGGCCTCGGTCAAGGCCGGGGCCATGACCTGGGACGACTGGTGGCGTACGGCCCGGAGCCAGCCTGGCTGGGAGGCCGAGTCGCAGCTGTGGCAGGAGCGCTGGGCCACCAAGTCCGTCACCGTCAAGGTCAGCCTGGACTTCCACCGCAACGCCCTGCGGGCGGCTGGCTTTACCGAGGCCGCTCCGGTCTTCCGCTGGTTCGACGATGTCGTGACCTTCGCCCGGCTTCCCCACTGAGACCCGTACCGACAGCGCAAGGAAAGACTGTGATGAGACGACTGCTGGCCCTGGTCATGCTGCCCTTCGCCCTGACTGACCCGCCGACGATGCTGTCGGTCGAGGGCGCCACGACCTTGGCCCGGAAGCTCGACCGGCAGTGATCTGCGTTGAGCAGCTCAGTGTCGTCCGCGGCGGCCGGGTCGTGCTCCACGGAGCCGACCTGGTCGCCGAGCAGGGCGAGGTGGTGGGGGTGGTGGGCCCCAACGGCTCCGGCAAGACCACCTTGCTGCTCGCCCTGAACCGGGCTCTGCGGGCCAGCGGGGGGACCGTCGTCGTTGACGGGGACGACCTGGCCGGGCTGCCCCGCCGCGAGATCGCCCGCCGGGTCGCCGTTGTCGCTCAGGACTCTGACGCCTCGCTGCCGCTGCGGGTGCGTGACGCGGTCGGGCTGGGGCGCCTGGCCAGTCGCAGCCTGTTCTCGTACGGCAACGCCGCCGACCGTGGCCTGGTCCACGACGCGCTGGTCCAGGTGCAGGCTGCCGACCTGGCCGACCGGCTGGTCACCGAGCTCTCCGGTGGCGAGCGGCAGCGGATCCTGGTGGCCCGGGCGATCGCCCAGCAGGCCAGCCACCTGCTGCTCGACGAGCCGACCAACCACCTAGACCTGCACCACCAGTTCTCCCTGCTGTCGCTGGTCGCCGGGCTCGGCTGCACCGTGGTGATGGTGCTGCACGACCTGAACCTGGCCGCCCGCTACTGCCAGCGAGTGGTCATCGTGGACCACGGCGAGATCGTGGCCACCGGCCGCCCGAAGGAGGTCTTGACCCCCGAGACCCTGGAGCCGATCTACCAGATCGGGGTCCGCAGCGTCGACGTCGACGGGCGCCGTCAGCTGGTCTTTTCTCCGGCCTGACCAGGCACAACACGCCGCTTCGGGGTCCGCGGGGGCGACGGGCGCAGCCGGGAGCCCGGTTGGCGTGCTACGTTGCCCAGGCTGCACAGCGAGAGGACCCGCATGGACGGCACGGCGCCAGATCCAGAGCATCATCAGCCGATGGGCGCAGTCCCTGGCGACGGCGAGACCTCGTTTCGGGTCTGGGCCCCGCACGCCGACGCGGTGGCCGTACGGGGCAGCTTCACCGGCTGGTCCGAGGCGACGCCGCTGGCGGCCGAGGGGAACGGCTGCTGGTCGGTTGTGCTGCCGGGAGTCGGGCCAGGCGCCGAGTACCGCTTCCAGATCAGCTACGGCGGCCAGCTGCTGGACCGGATCGACCCGTACGCTCAGCAGGTCACCCGCGAGGGTGCCGCAGTCGTGTACGACCACGCCAGCTTCGACTGGGGCGGGGACCGCAGCTGCTGCCCGTCCCAGAGCCAGCTGGTGATCTACGAGGCCACCTGGGCGCCTGTCGGCGCCGCCGGGGACGGGCTGGTCGGTCGTCTGGACCACATCGCCGACCTCGGGGTGAACGCGATCCAGCTGCTGCCGGTGACCGAGACGGGGCAGGCGTGGGTCGAGCAGACCGGCCAGGTCTTCGCCATCAGCCCCGCCCATGGTGGTCCGGACGCCTTGAAGACCCTGGTCCGGGAGGCCCACCGCCGCGGCCTGGCCGTGATCTGGGACGTCGCCTACCACCATCTCGGGCCGGTCGGCACCGGCCTGTGGCGCTACGACGGCTGGGGCGCGGACGGCTACGGCGGCATCTACTACTACAACGACCAGCGGGCCCGGACCCCGTGGGGGCCGACCCGGCCCGACTTCGGGCGCCCGGAGGTCCAGCGGATGCTGCTCGACAACGCGCTGATGTGGCTGCGTGACTACCACCTGGACGGGCTGCGCTACGACCACACCGGGTACCTGTACAGCGTCGACGGGACCGGTTTCGAGCTCAGCGAGGGCTGGGACCTGGTGCGACGGCTGAACCAGACCGTACGGGCCGAGCTGCCAGACCGGGTCCTGGTGGCTGAGGACCTGCCCGGGCACTCCCGGATCACCGCCACCAGCGACGACGGGGCACTCTTCCACGCCCAGTGGGACGCGCACTTTCTGCAGTCGGTACGCAGGGCGCTCGAGGCCAGCAGCGACCGGGACCGGTCGGTGGTCGAGGTCCGGGACGCGATCGGCTCCTCGTACGGAGACCCTCTGTGCCGTGTGATCTACGCAGCGAACCACGACGAGCTCGCCGAGGCCCTGGAGGCCGCGGCCCCTGAGGACCCGGTCGCGGCCTGGGCCGAGCGGCGCCGGGCCGCGCTGGCCGTCGCGGTGGTGCTGACCTCGCCGGGGATCCCGATGCTCGTCGAGGGCCAGGTGAGCGCCGCCGGGCTGGATGACGCGGTCACCTCGCAGGGCAGGAACCCGTACCAGGACCTGGCCCGGCTGCGGCGCAACTGGTTTGGCCAGACCCGCGGCCTGCGCGGGGCCGGGCTCTTCGTGCACCACACGAATGACGACCAGAACCTGATCGCGTGGCAGCGCTGGGACCGTCACGGTGCCGGTGACGACGTGGTCGTGGTGGCCAACCTGTCGGCTGAGCCGCGGTCCGGCTACCGGATCGGGATGCCAGGGGCCGGGCAGTGGCGGCTCCGGTTCAGCTGCGACGACCCGGCCTACCCCGACAGCGCCGGGCACTGCGGCGGCGACATCGAGGCGTACGAGGGGCGTCGCGACCAGATGGACGCCCATGCCGAGATCAGCATCGGCGGGTACTCGCTGCAGGTGTACTCGCAGGACGTCTAGCGTCCCCAGGCCCGACGGCCCTGACCGTGGGGTGCCTACGGCGGGTGCCAGGCGCGTGAGGGCAGCGCTGGTCTAGTCTCGGGACGCGTGACCACCGAGCCCAGGACCTGTCTGCTGCTGCACGGGGCGGGGATGAGCCCGCCGTCGTGGCAGGACGTTGTCACCGAGCTGGGCGGCCGGCCCCTGCACGCCCCCTGGCTGCGGGGCCTGAAGCCGACCCAGTCCGGCGGCTTCGACCTGGACGCGGCGGTCTCGGAGCTGCTCACCCGGCTCGACCTGGACGACCTGGAGCGGGTCGACCTGTGCGGGGTCCAGCTGGGCGGGATGGTGGCGCTGCGGATGGCGGCGCAGGCGCCCGCCAAGGTCGGCGCGGTGGTCGTGGTGGACACCCCCGTGGTGCCGTCAGCGGCCGCGCTGCGGGTCCAGCGGACCCTGATGCGGCTGATGCCGGAGCGGGCCTTCGCTGCCTCCGGGGTGACCAAGGCGAAGGCCCTCGAGGCGATGAGCGCGATGTCTGGGCTGGACCTGTCCGACGACCTGGGGCGGGTCACCGCGCCGGTGCTGGTCGTGGCCTCGCAGGGCGACCGGGCCGCGGTGGCGGGGGCTGAGGTGCTGCGTCAGCGGCTGGCCTCGGCCGAGACCGTCGAGCTGCAGGGCTCGAGCCCGCTGCGGGAGCAGGCCGGACCGCTGGCCCGGGCGGTCACCGACTTCCTGGACCGGTCGGCCTAGACGGGAGAGCAGACATGAAGCGGGTGGGGTTCGTGACCCGGGTAGCGCCAGAGCACCTGGAGGAGTACAGGGCGCGGCACCGGGAGGTCTGGCCCGAGATGCAGGAGGCGCTGCGCCGGGCCGGGTGGGGCAACTACAGCCTCTTCCTGGCTGAGGACGGGACCTTGTTCGGGTACGTCGAGACCCCCGAGGGCCTGGACGCGGCGCGGGAGGCGATGGCGCTGGAGGAGGTCAACGCCCGCTGGCAGCAGTCGGTGGCCCACCTGTTTGCCGGTGAGCAGGCCGGGGACACCTCGTTCGTGGAGCTGGAGGAGGTCTTCCACCTCGACTGACACGCCGAGACGGCGGCAATCGTCAGCACCCGTCGCGAGTCGCGACCGGGGGTGCGTACCGTACGGGTCATGAGACTTGGCGACCTGGTGGAGGAGTACCCGGCGGCCTCGGCCGACGCAGACGCGGCGGAGGCGGTGCTCGCCATGGCAGTGGCGGGCCATCCCGGGATGATCGTGCTGGATGATGACGGGTACCCGCAGGCGGTGCTGCGCGGGGTCCAGGTCCTGGACTCGATGATCCCGGCGTACATCCGTGAGGACCCGGCGCTGGCCCGAGTGATGGACACCAGCGCCGCCGACCAGGTCTTCGAGCACCTGGCCGGCAAGGCCGTACGGGACCTGCTGCCGCCGCACGACCACCGCCAGGTCGCGGTGCTCACCGTCGACGACACCTCCATGGAGGCGGCCGCCATGATGGTCGAGACCAGCTCGCCGCTGGTGGCGGTCACCGAGAACGGCCAGTACGTCGGCGCGGTCACCGTGTCCGGGCTGCTGCGGGTCGTGGCGGAGAGCTGACATGGGCTGGCTGTCGTACGTCGCGATCGCGGTCTTCGTCGTCGTCTACGCGCTGATCGCTACCGAGAAGATCCACCGGATCGCCGCCGTGATGGGCGGTGTGGGGATCATGATGGCGCTGCGGGTGATCACCGTCGAGAGCGGCTTTCACGCGGTGGAGACCGGCGTCGACTGGAACGTGATCTTCCTGCTGTTCGGGATGATGGTGATCGTCTCGGTCACCAAGCACACCGGGGTCTTCGAGTACGTGGCGATCCTGGCCACCAAGGCGGCCCGGGGCCGGCCGTTCGCGGTGATGGTCATGCTGACGATGGTCACCGCGGTCGCGTCGGCGCTGCTGGACAACGTGACGACGGTGCTGCTGATCGCCCCGGTCACCCTGCTGGTCTGCAACCGGCTCGGTCAGCGCCCGGTGCCCTTCCTGATCGCCGAGGCCATCGTCTCCAACATCGGCGGCACCGCCACTCTCGTCGGTGACCCGCCCAACATCATCATCGGCAGCCGTGCCGGGCTCGACTTCAACTCCTTCCTGATCCACCTGGGCCCAGTGGTGCTGGTGCTTCTGGTGGCCTTCGTCGCTCTGGCCTGGCTGCTGTGGGGCCGTCGGCTGGGCTATGACGCCGAGGCGGCCGCGAAGGTGATGGCGCTGGACGAGAAGGAGGCGATCCAGAACCGGCCGCTACTGATCAAGTCGCTGGTGGTGCTGGGCCTAGTGCTGACGGCCTTTGTCTTCCACTCGGCGCTTCACCTGGACCCGGCGGTCGTGGCGCTGCTGGGCGCGGGGGTGCTGGTGGCGCTGTCGCGGCTCAGCGCGTCCGAGTTCCTGGAAGAGGTCGAGTGGGGCACCCTGACCTTCTTCATGGGTCTGTTCATGCTGGTCGGCTCGCTGGTCGAGCTGGGTGTGATCGAGGCCCTGGGCCGCTGGCTGGCCGGTGCGGTCGGTGACCGGGTGTTCCTGGCCGGCTCGGTGCTGCTGTTCGCCTCCGGGATCCTGTCGGCGGTGGTCGACAACATCCCGTACGTGGCAACCATGACCCCGATCGTCTCCGAGCTGGCCCACGGCCCGCAGGGTCAGCCGCTGTGGTGGGCCCTGGCGCTGGGTGCTGACCTGGGCGGCAACGCCACCGCCGTCGGCGCCAGCGCGAACGTCGTGGTGCTGGGGATCGCGGCCCGCAACGGGCACCCGATCTCGTTCTGGGAGTTCACCAAGTACGGCCTGGTGGTCGCCGGGGCGACGCTGGTGCTGGCCTGGCTGTGCTGGGCTGCCCGCTACTTCTGGCTGGTCTGACCAGCGGCCCGTGTCAGCACCTTGACGGGGAGTGTAGGGGCGCTTACCGTCACGGCAGAGACTGGCTCGGTCCTCGAGCCAGGTGACCAGGTCTTCTCGACGAGGAGGGTGGCATGAGGCGACGAGAGCTGTGGGTCGGTCTGGGGCTGGTGGGTGCGTCCTTCCTGCCCGGCTGGCTGCTGCCGCAGACCGAGGTACGGATGACCGCTGCTGCCGTGGTGGTGACCGTGCTGGCGCAGATGCTCGGGTGGGTCGGGACCGTGCTGGTGGCGCTCGCCATCACCGCGGCCTGGACGGGGCTGCCGGGCCGGGCCCGGTCCCGTGAGGGGAAACCCGCCGTGGCGTGGGTTGTGTGGGTCGGCTCGGTCGTCCTGATCGTGGTGGGAGCGCTGCTGGGCTATGGCCTGCTCCCGTACCAGCTGATGATCGGGGAGACGACCGTTCCGGTCCCGTGGGTGGTTGAGCGGGTCGGAGCGGACATCGGTGGTGGGCTGATGACCTGCGGCTTCGTGCTGGTGGCGCTGCAGGTTGACCGGTGGCTGAACGGCCTGGGGTCTGGGCACGACGCCCAGGCTCAGGAGGGCGAGGTCGACAAGCTGGACGACGAGGAGCTGGCCGCGAGCCGCTAGAGCCGGTGGTGCCGCTCGGCCGTGGAGCCGTGTGAGGGGGTGGCCTCGTCGAGGGACCCCTCGTCGAGGGACCGGGGGCGTCCTTCACCAGCGCCGCCCGACCGCGAGGCGCTGCTTCTGCCGTCCAACAGCGTGCCCCCGCGCTCGCCGGTCTCCCTTCGGCAGCCGGTCGATGATGGGCAGACCCTCGCGTACGCCGAGTCGTACGAGGCCCGGCGCACACAAGCGCGCTCGCCGGGTCGGGAATAGACCGGCCGGCCGCAGGGTTGAGCGTACGTGACTCAAGTTCCGGATTGAGCGTGGTAGACTCAACCCGGCTCGTGAGTGAGCAGCACCTGAAGACAACCAAGGAGTATCCAGATGGCTCGTGCAGTCGGCATCGACCTCGGCACCACCAACTCCGTCGTCGCCGTTCTCGAGGGCGGCGAGCCGACGGTCATCCCCAACGCGGAGGGGTCGCGGACGACCCCGTCGGTCGTGGCCTTCGCCAAGAACAGCGAGGTCCTGGTCGGCGAGGTCGCCAAGCGCCAGGCCGTGACCAACGTCGACCGGACCGTGCGCTCGGTGAAGCGCCACATGGGCACCGGCTGGTCGATCGACATCGATGACAAGCCGTACAAGGCGCAGCAGATCTCGGCCTTCATCCTGCAGAAGCTCAAGCGCGACGCCGAGGCCTACCTGAGCGAGCCGGTCACCAACGCGGTGATCACCGTTCCCGCGTACTTCTCCGACGCCGAGCGGCAGGCCACCAAGGAGGCCGGTGAGATCGCCGGGCTGACCGTCGACCGGATCATCAACGAGCCGACCGCGGCCGCCCTCGCGTACGGGCTCGACAAGGGCGAAGAGCAGACCGTGCTGGTCTTCGACCTTGGCGGCGGCACCTTCGACGTCTCGCTGCTCGACATCTCGGACGGGGTCTTCGAGGTCCGGGCCACCAAGGGCGACAACCGTCTCGGCGGTGACGACTGGGACCAGCGGGTTGTCGACTGGCTGGTGAAGGAGTTCAAGAACGCCAACGGGATCGACCTGTCCAAGGACAAGATGGCCCGGCAGCGGCTGCAGGAGGCGGCCGAGCGGGCCAAGATCGAGCTCTCCAGCGCTCAGGAGACCCAGATCAACCTTCCGTACATCACCGCCGGCGCCGAGGGCCCGCTGCACCTCGACACCCGGCTCAGCCGGGCGGAGTTCCAGCGGATGACCCAGGACCTGCTGGACCGCTGCAAGGCGCCGTTCCACGCGGTGATCTCCGACGCCAAGACCAGCATCGACAAGATCGACCAGGTGATCCTGGTCGGCGGCTCGACCCGGATGCCGGCGGTCGTCGACCTGGTCAAGGAGCTGTCGGGCCGGGAGCCTCACAAGGGCGTCAACCCCGACGAGGTCGTGGCCCTGGGCGCCAGCCTGCAGGCCGGCGTGCTCAAGGGCGAGGTCAAGGACGTGCTGCTGCTGGACGTCACCCCGCTGTCGCTGGGGATCGAGACCAAGGGCGGCGTGATGACCAAGATCATCGACCGCAACACCACCATCCCGGTGCGCCGCTCGGAGGTCTTCACCACGGCCGACGACAACCAGCCCTCGGTGATGATCCAGGTCTACCAGGGTGAGCGGGACTTCGCCCGGGACAACAAGTCGCTCGGCAACTTCGAGCTGACCGGCCTGATGCCGGCCCCGCGGGGCGTGCCGCAGGTCGAGGTGGCCTTCGACATCGACGCCAACGGGATCGTTCACGTCCACGCCAAGGACCTTGCTACCGGCAAGGAGCAGTCGATGACCGTGACCGGCGGCTCGGCCCTGGCCAAGGAGGACATCGAGCGGATGGTCAAGGACGCCGAGCAGTTCGCCGAGGAGGACCGCAAGCGCCGTGAGGTGGTCGAGATGCGCAACGACGCTGACCAGCTCGCCTTCCGTACCGAGAAGCTGCTCAACGAGCACGCCGAGACCCTGACCGACGAGCAGAAGAAGCCGGTCGCTGACGCGCTGGCCACCCTGCAGGCGGCGCTGAAGGGGACCGACAACGACGACGAGGTGCGGGCCGCGGTGAACGACCTCAACGAGAAGTCGGCCGCGATGGGTCAGGCGGTGTACCAGGCGGCGCAGGCTGCTCAGCAGCAGGGGCAGGCCGGTGCCGGCGCCAGCTCGGCCCCGTCGGGCGACGCGGGCTCCGCGAGTGACGACACGGTGGTTGACGCCGAGATCGTGGACGACGACGACACCAAGCGCTGAGCGCACGCCCAACCCGACAACCTAGGGTGGGTGCCGGGAGCCAGGCTCCCGGCACCTGCCACGTACGAGGAGAACCATGACCGACCCGATCGTCCCCGGCGAGCCCGTCGAGGACCCCACCTCGGAGCCTGCCGCGGAGGAGCCGGCGGCTGAGCCCGACCTGGCGGCGCTGCTGGCCGAGCGGACCGACGACCTGCAGCGGCTGCAGGCGGAGTACGTCAACTACAAGCGCCGGGTTGACCGGGACCGGGACCTCGCCCGGCAGCGCGGGATCGAGGCGGTGCTGGGTGACCTGCTGCCGGTCCTGGACGGGATCGCGGCGGCCCGCAGCCACGACCAGCTCGATGGCGGGGCGAAGCTGATCGCCGACGAGATCGAGAAGGTCACCACCCGGTACGGGCTGGTCGGGTACGGAGAGGTGGGCGACCCGTTCGACCCCCAGATCCACGACGCGCTGATGCACGTCGACGTCCCCGGCTACCAGGTCACCACCTGTGCCCAGGTCATCCAGGCCGGCTACAAGCTGCACGACCGGGTGCTGCGCCCGGCCCGGGTCGCGGTGACCGACCCCAGCGAGCCGGCCGCCGAGACCGAGGCCCAGGGCTCCGAGACCGAGGCAGCCCAGACCGACAACGAAGCAGCCCAGACCGACACGGTGCCGGAGCCCGGCACCGAGAGCTGACAGCGGAGAGGAGGCGTCAGTGAGTACGAAGGACTGGCTCGAGAAGGACTACTACAAGATCCTGGGCGTCTCCAAGGACGCCAAGGCAGATGACGTCAAGCGGGCCTTCCGCCGGCTCGCCCGGGAGAACCACCCCGACCAGAACCCGGGCAACCCGGAGGCGGAGCGGCGGTTCAAGGAGGTCTCCGAGGCCAACTCGGTGCTCTCCGACCCGGCCAAGCGCAAGGAGTACGACGAGGCCCGCAAGCTCTTCGGCAGCGGTTTCCGGTTCCCCGGGACCGGGCGGGGCCACGGCGGCTCGGTCAACCTGGAGGACCTTTTCCGCAACGCCGGCGGCGAGGGCGGGCTGGGCGACCTCTTCGGGGGCCTGTTCCAGAACGGGCAGCCCGGTCAGCGGCGCGGCTCGGGGCGCGGCCCGCGCCGGGGCAGCGACATCGAGGGTGAGGTGACGATCTCGTTCACTGACGCCGCCGAGGGCGCCACCGTGGGCATGCAGCTGGTCTCGGAGGAGGCCTGCGAGGCCTGCCGGGGGACCGGTGCCAAGGCGGGCACGGTCCCGTCGGTCTGCCAGACCTGTCAGGGGTCGGGAATGCGGTCGGCCTCCTCGGGCGGGTTTGCCTTCAGCGAGCCGTGCCACAGCTGCCGGGGCCGGGGCCTGGTGATCGAGCACCCGTGCCCGTCCTGCCGGGGCAGCGGTCACGGCAGCTCGACCCGTACCATGCAGGTCCGGGTCCCGGCCGGGGTCACCGACGGGCAGCGGATCCGGGTCAAGGGCAAGGGCTCGGCCGGTGAGAACGGCGGGGCGGCCGGCGACCTGTACGTGGTGGTGCACGTCAACCCGCACCCGCTCTTCGGCCGGGCCAGGAACGCCCTCACCGTGACGGTGCCGATCACCTTCCCGGAGGCGGCGCTGGGAGCCACGGTCGAGGTGCCGACCCTGACCGGCGGCCCGGTCCGGCTCAAGATCCCGGCGGGGACCCCCAACGGGCGCACCTTC
The DNA here is from genome assembly GCA_937926975.1 of uncultured Propionibacteriaceae bacterium. Taxonomy (GTDB): domain Bacteria; phylum Actinomycetota; class Actinomycetes; order Propionibacteriales; family Propionibacteriaceae; genus Fen-668. Next base: position 98,591 of record CALBCJ010000041.1, read on the forward strand.
CGGGTCCGCGACAAGGGGGTGGCCAGGCCCGACGGTGGGCGCGGCGACATGCTGGTGACCGTCGAGGTCCAGGTCCCGCAGCGCCTGTCCAGCGACGCCAAGGCCGCTCTCGAGGCCTACCGGGCGGCTGTCGGCGAGCCCGACCCGCGAGCCCAGCTGAAGGTGTGAGATGGACAACCTGCCAGCCCGGATCGACCCGCTCACCCCGCTCTTCCCGATCTCGACGGCGGCCGGGCTTGCCGGGATGCACCCGCAGACGCTGCGTACGTACGACCGGCTCGGGCTGGTCGTCCCCACCCGGGCCAAGGGCCGCGGGCGGCGCTACTCGATACGCGACATCGCCCGGCTGCGGATGGTGCAGTACCTCTCCCAGGACGAGGGGATCAACCTGAACGGGGTACGCCGGATCCTGGAGCTCGAGTCAGAGCTGGACGCCTACCGGGAGCAGGTTCGAGAGCTCACCGAGGAGCTGCGCCGGGCCCGGGCGGCACCGCCCTCGGTCCGGGTCTTCACCGTCGGGCCAGACGGGGTCCGGCTGCGGCCCTCCGCCCGCGCGACCCGGCTTCGCGAGCTGGGCGGTCGCTGACGGTGCTGCGCTAGCTAGGTCTGTCTCGCTCTTCGTCGTCCGACCGGGGGACTTCAGCGCGGGTTTCACTGCTGTGGCAGGGTTGAGCGGTCATTCCGGTGAACCAGCCGGACAGGCCCCTGTTGTGGCCGGGTGTGGGCGCGCAGGGACGTTCCTCGTCGCTCATCCGTCCGGAGGCTCCGCGGCTGGACGTGAGTCTTGCCCCGAGAGTCAGGGGCGAAGCCACGACCAGGTGCGGACCGTCAGTGCGGCAAAGGCGACGGCGGTGACCGCAGCGCCGACCGTGGTGAACCAGGAGCCATCCCGGATGCCTAGCACCAGGGCGCTGACAGCGATGACGAGTCCGATGCCTGCAGCGACCGGGGCTGGGGCCATGGGGCGCCCGTCTCGGCCGGCGACGAAGACCAGCCCCAGGACAGTCAGGGCGCAGATGGCACCGACGATCATGAACGGTGTGGTCGACCCGCCGATGAATGAGCCGCTGCCGGCGCAGCTGAGCATGCCCAGGACGATCCCGACAACGTCCGTCTTTCCTGCTGGTCGGGGTGGCCGTGACGGGCCGGGCGTCAGCTGGTACGGAGGGTGGGTCATGATACAAGTCCTACTCTCACACGAGTTCTGGGAGTGTGAAACGGGGCTACCGCGTTCTTCGGCGGCTGACGCGCTGGGGTTAGTCTAGCTAGGAGAGAGCCCGCGCCGAGCGTCAGATGAGCCGTGGGCCGGGCAGAATGGTCGTCATGCTACCCGAGCAACAGTTTCTCGACCTGTGGGGCGCTGCCCGACCAGGTGCTGGTCCAGCGGTGTCTGGAACTGGCGCAGATCCGACCGGTGAGGTGTCCGTCGAGGTAGTCGGTGGGCGCTTTGAAAGAGTCGATATCGACGATGACTGGCGCAGGGAGATCAACCCGGGCTCCTTGGCGCAGGCCGTGCTGATGGCTAATGCGGTCGCTGTTGCCGGCGGGCTGGGGCTGGACTGCGATCCGGCGGTCGTGCGTGACTACAGCCCGGGTCAGTCCGCAACGATGATGGCCGATATCATCGCGCAGGCCAAAGTCGACAGTGCTGAGCCGGTCGTTGACCCAGGGCTGCAACGCGGCTGTCGCAGGCTCTTGCCTTGCCGGAGATGACCTCGGACGAGGCCGAGCGGGCGTTCGCGCGGCTCGATGAGCGGCAGCGTACGGGGATAACCCGCGCCGACCAGGGCCTGCAGGAAGTCGCTGACGACCGAGGCAGCGTCAGGGTGACGTTCAATTCGGTGGGCAGCCTCGTCGATATCTTCATCTCGTCCGAGTGGGCGGCTCGTAAGTCCGCTAAGGCCATCACCTCACGGATCAATGAGCTTGCCGAGAGGGCCGCACTGGAAAGGGCAGAGTCATGACCGACTTCACGGTTGCCATCACTGATCTTCAAAAGGATATCGAACGCTTCTCGGCGCTCGGTGACCGGTTCACGACCTTCGGCAGGGTGATGGGGAGCGTCGCAGACGCCTGCGTCGACGACTGGGGCTTCTGGGAGACCTACAAAGAGGCCGTGACGGCGGCTCTGGGCGCCACGAAGGAGCACAGCGACAGTGCCGCCCGCGAGCTCAAGACCACCTCAACCACCCTGGCGGCGGTGCGTGCTACGTACATCCAGGAGGAAGAGGACAACACGCACGCCGCCACTCAGCTTTCATAAGGAGCCAAGTCATGAATGATGTTCCGGTCCCCCTGCCCATGCTCGCCTGGGACGAGGATGCGGCTTGCCAGGCCATCCTTGATGGGGCCAAGAAGTGCCAGGAGAAGGCCGAGGAGCTCGCCCGTGCGATGCGGGACTTCGAACCCACTCTGTACCAGGCCCTGCAGGATCTGCTTGAGGTGACCAGGGGGCTGGCCGCGCCGCTGGTCAGACGGTGACCGCCTGGGAAGGTGTGCAGAAGTACTTCCCGAGGGCGATGCAGGCGGTGTACGACTTCCTCAAGGATCTCCGGGCGCCCGCGAAGATCGTCGCCCTGGGGGAGTACCTGGTCATCGACCCGCTGAATCACCTCAATGACCTCAAGAACGCGACCAACAAGGCATCCTTGGACGCCAACCGCTCGTGGACAGGTGACGGCGCAGCGGCCTTCTTCAATGGTGGCTCAGGACCACGAGACTGCTATGGCGGGCATGGCAGGGGTCCTGAAGCCGATCGCCGAGGCCGTACTGGACATCGGCGTAGCAACCCGCAACCAGTGTCTGGCCGTGCTGGTGGGGATCGTGGGTATCCTCGTCGAGCTCATCATCGGGATCGCGGCTCTCACGCCGCCGATTACCCTGGCCGGGATCCTGCTGACGGGTGGAGGGCTGGTGGCGCTGCTCAAGCTCACGTCCGACCAGTTCGCGGCGGCAGCCGAGACGCAGGCGGCCGCGCTGAAGAGCACCACGGCCCGCTACGGAGTCTGGCCGCGGGGCGGCGGCGAGGACAAGGCGACCGCCGCGAGCATGGCGGACGGATCGGTCAAGGACGGCGACGCCTCCTGGAGTCGTCAGTAGGGTTCGAAGCGCCCTGAGGCGTAGCTCCTGAGGGTGTTGTCCAGCCAGACTTCTCCCTCGCCCAGGTCAGGGACGTCGCGAAGCGACCAGCCGCACGGTGGTCCGGCCGTGGGTTGTGTGGTGGTGGGTTTCTACTCGGTGGAGGTGAGGGCGTAGGTCTGGTGGTAGCCGTCGGCGAGGCTGGTGATGGTGACGGTGACCATGCCGTGCAGGTCGATCTCGTACCGCTCCTCGACCTCGGGGCCGTCGGGAGTACGGCAGACCTCGACCTCGCCGAGGTCGGCCGCGTCGCGGAGCGAGCGGTCGTAGGGGAAGAGCACCTCGACGAAGGGGGTCACCGTACCGGCGGGGGAGCCCTCGACCAGGTGGTCGTACTCGACGAAGAGGAAGTGGCCGACGTTGTGCGCGGCCAGGTAGCGGCGGGTCACCACCACCGAGCCGGTGGTCGAGGTGACCTGGTCCCGGTCCAGCAGCTGGTCGAACCCCAGCCGGGCACCGGCGTCGAGCTCTCGAAAGACCCCGAAGCCACGCGACAGGCGCTCAGTCAGGGAGTACCCGGCAGTCGGGTCAGCGGCGATCGCCAGCCCGATCGCGGTCGAGCCGCCCGGGTACGGGGAGCGGTGGACCCGGCGGCCGAACCGTTCCCGCAGGCTGCGCGAGACCAGCGGCAGCGCGCTCGCCCCACCGACGATGTAGATCCCGGCGAGCGACGAGGTGTCCTCCTGGTCACCGTTGCCCGACAGCAGCGGCGCCATCGCCTCGGTCGACCGGCCCACCAGCTCGGCGGCGGCCTCGTAGAACTGGTCCACGGGCACGGTCACCGGCCGCCCGGCCACCTCGACCGAGACCCGGCGAGCCTGCGGGGTGAGCCGCTCCTTGGCCTCCCGGGCCTCGTCCAGCAGCTTCTCGTACTCCGCCTCAGACAGCCGGGTGGCCCCGGACACCTGCTGGGCGACACCCGCCAGCGCCTCGTCGAAGTCGTCCCCGCCCAGGTGGTTCAGCCCGACCGAGGAGACCACCTGGTGGCGGGTGTCCTCGACCTCCACCAGGGAGGCGTCGAAGGTGCCGCCGCCCAGGTCGTACACGACGATCTGGTTACGCCTGGAGGTGACCGTCTTCGGCTGCCGGTGGGTGTACTCGAAGCTCGCCGCCGACGGCTCGTTCACCATCCCGAGCACGCTGAACCCAGCCCGCCGAAAGGCCTCCAGGGTGATGAACCGCTGCGCGGTGTGGGCGTGGGCCGGGACCCCGGCCACCGCCTCCAGGTGGTCGTCCTCGAGGACCGCCGCCACCTCGGCCCGCAGCGCCACCAGGTGCCCGGTCACCAGGTCGAGCAGCCCAGTCTCGTGGTCGCCGACCCTGACCCGGGTCTGCGGGCTGACGTCGGGGCTGGCCAGCAGACGCTTGAAGGACCGCAGGCTGGGCGCCCCCGCGGCCGCGGCGGCCCGCGCCGCCCACCCGTACACGAGCCGCCCCTGGTCCAGCGCCACCAGGGAGGGGACGAAGTCGTGCTGGTCCCCGTCGGCGTCAGCGAACGACACCAGCGGGTAGTTGCCCCGGTCCACGTACGCCACCACGGTTCGGGTCGTGCCGAGGTCAACTCCAATCCGCATACCCGTGATCCTATGGGGGACCGGCGCTCAGCCGTCACTGGCCCAACCGAGTCGAGCGGCCCGGGCCGGATTCGTTAGCCTGGGTCTGGCTGGCGGCTACGGGCGTCAGCGTCGACGCTGAAGGATGAGATGAACGACACGCCGTACCGCTACACCGCCGAGCTGGCGGACCAGATCGAGACCTCGTGGCAGGACCGCTGGGAGTCCGAGGGCACCTTCCAGGCGCCCAACCCGGCTGGCCCCTGGGCCGATCTGGAGGCGGTGGGGGGCCGGGAGAAGCTCTTCATCCTGGACATGTTCCCGTACCCCTCCGGCGAAGGGCTGCACGTCGGGCACCCGCTGGGCTACATCGCCACCGACGTGTACGGCCGGTACCAGCGGATGCGGGGGCGCAACGTGCTGCACGCCCTGGGCTATGACGCGTTCGGGCTGCCGGCCGAGCAGTACGCGGTCCGGACCGGGCAGCACCCGCGGGTCACCACCGAGCAGAACGTCGCCACCATGCGCCGCCAGCTGCGCCGGCTGGGCCTGGCGCACGACCCGCGCCGCTCGGTCGCGACCACCGACCGCGACTTCTACCGCTGGACCCAGTGGATCTTCCTGCAGGTGTACAACGCCTGGTTCGACCCCGAGGCCGACGGCGGGCGCGGCAGGGCCCGCCCGGTCAGCGAGCTGGTCGCCGAGCTGGAGTCCGGCGCCCGGACGGTCGAGGAGGGCCCGTCCTGGGCCGAGATGGGCGCAGCGGAGCGCGCCGCGTACATCGACCAGCACCGGCTGGCGTACCGCTCCAGCGCCCCCGTCAACTGGTGCCCCGGGCTGGGGACCGTGCTGGCCAACGAGGAGGTCACCGCGGAGGGGCTGAGTGACATTGGCAGCTTCCCGGTCTTCCGCCGCTCGATGCAGCAGTGGATGATGCGGATCACCGCGTACGCGGAGCGGCTGCTGGCCGACCTGGACCGGCTGGACTGGCCGGACAAGGTCAAGGCGATGCAGCGCAACTGGATCGGCAAGAGCCAGGGCGCGCTGGTCTGGTTCGCCAGCGGCGAGCAGACCATCGGCGTCTTCACCACGAGGCCCGACACCCTCTTCGGGGCCACCTTCATGGTGCTCGCCCCGGAGCACCCGCTGGTCGAGCAGCTGACCGCTGCGGCCTGGCCGGACGGCACGCCCGAGGCCTGGACCGGTGGTGCGTCCAGCCCGGCGGAGGCGGTCGCCTCGTACCGGGCCGCCGCGGCCCGCAAGAGCGACCTGGAGCGGCAGGAGAACAAGGACAAGACTGGTGTCTTCACCGGCGCGTACGCGGTGAACCCGGTCGACGGCCGCGAGATCCCGGTCTTCCTGGCTGACTACGTGCTGATGGGCTACGGCACCGGCGCGATCATGGCGGTGCCCGGGCAGGACCAGCGCGACTGGGACTTCGCCACCCGGTACGGCATCGACATCATCCGTACGGTGCAGCCGCCCGCCGACCACGACATGTCGACGCCCTTCGTGGGTGACGGCCCGGCGATCGCCTCGGCCAACGACGAGATCTCCCTGAACGGGATGGGGGTCGCCGAGGCGAAGGCGGCGATCATCGCCTGGCTGGAGTCGAAGGGCACCGGGCGGGGCACGACCACGTACAAGCTGCGGGACTGGCTGTTCAGCCGGCAGCGGTACTGGGGTGAGCCGTTCCCGGTCGTGTACGACGCCGACGGCCTGGCTCACGCGCTGCCCGAGTCGATGCTGCCGGTCGAGCTGCCCGAGGTGAGTGACTACCGCCCGCAGGCGCTGGACCCGTACGACGCCCAGAGCGACCCGGTGCCGCCGCTGGCCCGGGCCACGGACTGGGCCACGGTCCGGCTCGACCTGGGCGACGGTGAGCAGGAGTACCGCCGCGAGCTGAACGTGATGCCGCAGTGGGCCGGCTCCTGCTGGTACGAGGTGCGCTACCTCGACCCGGCCAACCAGGAGGCCTTCGTCGACCCGCAGGTTGAGGCGTACTGGATGGGGCCGCGCAGCGGCACCGACACCGGCGGTGTCGACCTGTACGTGGGTGGCGTGGAGCACGCCGTGCTGCACCTGCTGTACGCCCGGTTCTGGCACAAGGTGCTGTTCGACCTGGGCCACGTCAGCAGCGAGGAGCCGTTCCGGCGGCTGTTCAACCAGGGCTACATCCAGGCGTACGCCTACCGGGACTCCCGTCACCAGCCGGTCCCGGCCGCCGAGGTGGTCGAGGAGGTCGGCCCGGACGGCGAGGCCACGTACAGCTGGCACGGGGAGCCGGTGAAGCGTGAGTACGGGAAGATGGGCAAGTCGCTGAAGAACATCGTCGCCCCCGACGACATGTACCGCGACTACGGCGCCGACACCTTCCGGCTGTACGAGATGGGGATGGGCCCGCTGGAGCAGTCGAAGCCCTGGGAGACCCGGGCCGTAGTCGGCTCGCAGCGCTTCCTGCAGCGGCTGTGGCGCAACGTGGTCGACGAGCAGACCGGCGAGCTGCGGGTGGCCGGCACCGAGCCGGACCAGGCGACCCTGAGGGCCCTGCACAAGACCATCGACGCGGTGAGCCGCGACTTCGACGCCTTGAGCTTCAACACCGCGATCGCCCGGCTGACCGAGCTGAACAACACCCTGACCGGGCTGGACGCCCCGCCGCGGGTCGTGGTCGAGGCGCTGGTGCTGATGGTGGCCCCGCTGGCCCCGCACATCGCCGAGGAGCTCTGGCAGCGCCTGGGCCACACCGAGTCGCTGGCCTACCAGCCGTTCCCGGTGGCCGACCCGGCCCTGGTCGTCGACGAGACCGTCACCTGTGTGGTGCAGGTGAAGGGGAAGGTCCGGGCCCGGCTCGAGGTCTCGGCCCAGATCGGTGAGGACGAGCTGCGCGAGCTGGCCCTGGCTCAGCCCCGGGTCCAGCAGGAGATCACCGCCGGTGTCCGTACGGTCATCGTGAAGGCACCCCGCCTCGTCAACGTGGTCCCCGCTTGATGGTCCCGAGCTCGTCCTAGCCCGAGCGGCCTCGAAGCACGCCGTCTGGACGAAGGAGCGGGCCTAGACTCCGGACTGGTCCGCCTAACCCAGCCACAGCTCTGAAGCCCGTCACCGGGACTCAACCCCAGTCGGCCGCGGAGCACGCCGTCTGGACGAACGAACGACGAGGAACGACTGGCTGTAC